>NZ_BAAGYN010000004.1:0-403674 GCF_054779295.1 Phycicoccus ginsengisoli | reverse complement strand
GTCGCCGCGTCCAACGCCCCGGCCATGGCCGCCGTCGGGGGTGCCGCAGCCGCCGCGGACGGCGCGGCCTCCGCGACCGCGGGCCGTGGCCGCGAGGCCCGTGTCCCCGAGACCGGCGCCGGCGCCACCGGGTCCGCACCCCCGCCCCGGCTTCGGCTGGCCGGCGTCACCGCCTCCTGGGACGGGCAGCGACGTGCGGTCGGCCCGGTCGACCTCGACCTGACCTCCGGCGCGGTGGTCGCCCTGACCGGCCCGTCGGGGTGCGGCAAGTCGACGGTGCTCGCCGTCCTCGCCCGCCAGCTCGACCCGCAGGCCGGCAGCTACACCGTCGACGGGGCCGACGCCCTCGCCCTGCCCCTGCCCGACGTGCGCGGGCTCTTCGCCGTGGTCGACGACGAGCCGCACGTCTTCGCCACCACCCTGCGGGAGAACCTGCGGCTGGCCCGTCCCGACGCCACCGACGACGACGTCGTCGCGGCCCTCGACGCCGCCGGGCTGCGCCCCTGGCGCGCCGGGCTGCCCGACGGGCTGGACACCCGGCTCGGGACCGGCGGTCGCGGGCTCAGCGGCGGCGAGCGGGCCCGGCTGTCCATCGCGCGGGCGCTGCTGTCGCGGCGCCCGGTGCTCCTGCTCGACGAACCGGTCGCGCACCTCGACCACCCCACCGCCGTCGCCGTGCTCGACGACCTGCTGCGCGCGCGGGGGGCCCGGACGGTCGTCGTCGTCAGCCACCGGCCCGAGGGCCTCGCCGGCGCGGACGGCATCATTGACCTGGACGACCGCGTCCCAGCGGTCGCCGGAGGATGAGGTAGCCATGCCGCACAAGGCCATCAACCGGCTCGGGGACCTCGAGCGCGCCGTCATGGACGCGATCTGGTCCGCCGCGGACGCCGGCCACCCCTCCGTGTCGGTCCGCGAGGTCCACGAGGCCCTCGTCGCCCGGCGCCACATCGCGTACACGACGGTCATGACCGTGATGGGGCGGCTCGCCGACGCGGGCCTGCTCACCCAGGAGCGCAGCGGGCGGGCCTACCGGTATGCCGCGGCGAGCAGCCGCGAGGCCCTCACGGCCGCGACCATGCGCGAGCAGCTCGAAGGCATGGCGGGCGAGGACCGGCGCACCGCGTTGCTGCACTTCCTCGACGACGCCACGGCCGACGAGATCGCGGACCTCAAGGTGGCCCTGGCCCGGGTCGAGGCGCGCCACTCAGGCCGGGGCACCCCCGGGCGGAAGGGGTCGGGCCACTGAGCGACGCCCTGCCGGCCGTCGGCCTGGCCGTGCTGGCGATCCTGCTGGCCGGTCCGGCGCCGCGGTTCATGGCGCCCCTGGTCCGGTTCCGGCGGGCGCCGCTCGAGGCGCTGCTCGTGTGGCAGTCGGTCTCGCTGTCGGCCGTGCTCGCGGCCCTTGCGGTCGTGCCCGCGGCGTGGGCCACGGCGACCGGTCCGGCGTGGGTGGGGCCGGCCGGCACGGTGGTCGGCGTGGCGGTCCTGGCCCGCCTGCTCTGGTCGGGACACGCGGTCGGGACCGGCATCCGGGCGGACCGGCGACGCCACCGCCAGCTGGTCGACCTGCTCGGCACCCAGCCGCCCCGGGTCGCGGGGTCCGGCGTCCCGGGGCCGCACGTGCCGGAGCTGCGGGTGCTCGCCCACCCGACACCGACGGCATACTGCCTGCCCGGGCTCCGGCGCCGGGTGGTGCTCAGCGAGGGGGCGCTACGCCAGCTGCCGCCGGACGAGCTCGCCGCGGTGCTGGCGCACGAGCAGGCCCACCTGCGGGCGCGGCACGACCTGGTGCTGGAGTTCTTCACCGTGCTGCACCGCTCCGCCCCCGAGTGGCTGCGCGCGCCGCAGGCGCTGCGCGAGGTGCGCCTGCTCGTGGAGGTGCTGGCCGACCGCGCCGCCCGCCGGGCCGTGGGCGAGGTGCCCCTGGCCCGCGCGCTCGTCACGCTCGCGAGCGGGCACCACCCGGCCGCCGCACTGGGGGCCGCCGACCCCGCGAGCACGTCGGCGACGCGCGCGCGGATGGATCTGCTGGCCCAGGAGGAGGCGCCCGGGTGGCTGCGCGTGGCGATGACCGCGTTCGCGCTCGCGGTGCTCGCCACCCCCGTCACCCTGCTGCTGCTCGCGCTGCGCTGACCGCCCCCGCGGGTGGCCACCAGGCCGACCAGGCCGACCCGGGCGGCCCGCGGGGGCGCCCCGGCCGCCCTGTTGAATGGGGGCATGACCACCTCCCGCCCCTATCGCGTGACCGTCGTCTGCACCGGCAACATCTGCCGCTCCCCGATGGCCGAGTTCGTCCTGCGGGAGCGGTTCACCGAGGCCGGGCTCGCGGACCGGGTGGTCGTCGACTCCGCCGGCACCCACTCGTGGGAGGTCGGGAACCCGGCCGATCCCCGGACCCTGGCGGTCCTCGCGCGCAACGGCCACGAGGACTTCGGCGGCGCGGACCACGTGGCCCGGAAGTTCGAGCGGTCCTGGTTCGACGAGGTGGACCTGGTCCTGGCCGCCGACTCCGGCCATGCCCGCGAGCTGCGCAGGCTCGCCCGGACCGACGCCCAGCGCGACAAGGTCCGGATGCTCCGCTCGTTCGACCCCGCGTCGGAGCGTGCCGGCACGCTCGACATGGACGACCCCTGGTACGGCGAGGACGAGTCGGCGTTCGACCAGACGTATGCCGAGGTGACCGCGGCCGCCGACGGGGTCGTGGAGCACGTCCGGCGCGAGCTCGCGCGACGTCCCTGACCGCCGGACCTGAGCAGGGGCAGGGGATTCCGACCGTTCGGGGCGGTTCGTGGTCGTTCGGCCGCTCTCGTCCTCATCCCTTCGGCCGGGACTGCCTCGTCCCTGCCCGTCCTGGTTCGTGTCGGCGTCGGGCCACTTCGTACCCTCGTCCCATGCACGAGCCGCACACCACCGATGAGCGCGTCCTGACCCAGGAGCAGCGCCAGGAACTCGTCGACCTCATCCTGCGCGGCGACTGGCGCATCTCCGGGAACGCCGCCGTGACGGCCCTGCGGAATAGTTGAATTCGCAACTACGTTGTGAGGGCATGACCGCCAGCACCTCCCCCTTCGAGCTCCGCCTCTCCTGGGCCCGTGGCCTGTTCGACCGCGGTGACCACATCGCGGCCTCCGCCGCCCTCGCCGACCTGGTCGCCGAGAGCCGTGAGGCCGACGTCCTGCACGACACCACCGAGCTGCGCGTGCTGCTGGCCCGCGCCTACTTCGGGTCGGCCCAGCTCGGACGGGCCGAGTCGGTCCTGCGCGAGCTCGTCGAGGAGCGCCCCGCCGACGGTTACCTCCACCTGCTGCTCGGGCGGACCCTGCAGCGCCAGCGCCGCCACGAGGACGCGCGCCGGCACCTGGCCCTCGCCTCGGTCCTGGGCGACTACGAGCGCCCCAGCGCCTACGGTGAGCGGACGGCCGCGACGCAGGGCTGACCCGACCGGGAGGACGACGGTGACGGACTACGGGCACGAGCTGGAGTTCGGCATCTTCCCGACCCCTGACGCGACGGCGGCCGACCTCGTCCTGGCGATGAGCGAGGCCGCCGACGTCACCGGGCTCGACCTCGTGACCGTGCAGGACCACCCGTACAACGCCCGGCACCTCGACGCCTGGACCCTGTTGTCGGTCGTCGCCGCCCGGACGACGACCGTGCGCGTGGCGCTCAACGTCGCCAACCTGCCGCTGCGCCCACCCGTCGTGCTCGCCCGCAGCGCGGCGTCGCTCGACCTGCTCTCCGGCGGACGGGTCGAGCTGGGCCTGGGCACCGGCGCGTTCTGGGACGCCATCGTGGCCGCCGGCGGCCCCCGCCGCACCCCCGGCGAGGCCACGACCGCGCTCGAGGAGGCCGTCGCCGTGATCCGGGGCGTGTGGTCCGGCCGGGGCTCGGTGTCGGTGGACGGCGTGCACTACCGCGTCAAGGGCCTGCACGCCGGGCCCGCCCCCGCGCACCCGATCGGGATCTGGCTCGGGGCGTACAAGCCGCGGATGCTGCGGCTCACCGGTCGGCTCGCCGACGGCTGGCTGCCGTCGATGGGGTATGCCGGGCCGTCCGAGCTGCCGGCGATGAACACGACGATCGACGACGCGGCGCGCGGGGCCGGGCGCGACCCCTCGGCCGTGCGGCGGCTCTACAACGTGGACCCCGGCGTCAGCCCCGAGCAGCTCGCCGAGCTGGCGCTCGAGCACGGGATGTCGACCTTCATCCTCCCGGTGTCATCGGTGCGTGACGTGGAACGGTTCGCAGCCGAGGTCGCCCCGGCCACGCGTGAGCTGGTCGAGGACGAGCGCGCACGACGGGCTGCGACGCCGACCGCGGAGGCGCGGGACGACGCCCCCGCCGAATCGCGGGACGCGAGCGCCCGGGAGATCCCCGAGGGGGCGGCGGCGACGGGTGGCCCGGCCGGCCGGCATACCCACTCCGCCACGTCTGCACCCCCGGCGCCGGGGGACGCAGCTGCCCACGCCGGCGCGGGCGCCCACCTCGTTGAGGTCCACGACGGGCTGCGCGGGGAGCTGGCGCGGCTGCGCGACATCGTCGAGCAGGTGGTGGCCGGCGAGGAGCAGGCCCACCGTGCCCGGAACGCGATCAACGAGCTCACCATGCGGCAGAACAACTGGGCGCTCGGCGCCTACTGCCAGCAGTACTGCCGGTTCGTCACCGGCCACCACGGGCTCGAGGACCGCTCGGTCTTCCCGCACCTGCGGCGCAGCGACCCCGCCCTCACTCCCGTGCTCGACCGGCTGGAGCGGGAGCACCTCGTGATCCACGACGTCCTCGAGCAGCTCGACGACGCGCTGGTCGGCCTGGTGTCCGGGGCGTCCGGCACCACCGAGCTCCGGCGCGTCGTCGACCGGCTCTCGCAGACCCTGCTCGAGCACCTCTCCTTCGAGGAGGACGAGCTGGTCCCGGCGCTGGACCGGTACGGGTTCCAGTGACGGCGCTCAACGGCCCCCGGTGAGCTTGCGGTCGCGCTGGGCGACACCGGCCGTGCCGTAGGGGTAGTCGTCGGCCTGCGGCGCGCTGACCTCGGTCAGGCGGTCGAGGTGCTCGGCGGGCACGTCGAGGTCGGCCGCGACGAGGTTGTCCCGCAGCTGCTCGACCGAGCGCGCACCGAGGATCACCGAGGTGACGGCCGGCTGGGCGCCGACCCACGCGAGCGCGACCTGCGCCGGCGTCGCGCCGACGGCCTCGGCGACCTCGCGCACGGTGTCGACCACGGCCCAGGTGCGCTCCTCGCGGCTCCTCGGACCCCACGCCTCCATGCCGCGCTCCGGGTCCTCCCCCAGTCGCGTGGCGCCCGTGGGCTGCTCGTCCCGCTGGTACTTGCCGGTCAGCCAGCCGCCGGCGAGCGGCGACCACGGCAGCAGGCCGATGCCGGCGTCGAGGCACGCCGGGACGACCTCGTGCTCGATGTCGCGGACCAGCAGGTTGTACTGCGGCTGCAGCGTCACCGGCGGCGCCCACCCCTGGGCCCGGGCGACGTGCACGGCCTTGGTGACCTGCCAGCCGAGGTAGTTCGAGAACCCGTAGTAGCCGATCTTCCCGGCGGCGACGGCGTCGTCGAGGAAGCGCAGCGTCTCCTCCAGCGGCGTCACCGCGTCCCACGCGTGCATCTGGTACAGGTCGATGTGCTCGACGCCGAGCCGGCGCAACGAGTCGTCGAGCGCCCGGCGCAGGTGGCGCCGGGACAGCCCCACGTCGTTCGGCCCGTCGCCCATGGGGAAGCGCCCCTTGGTCGCGACGACGGCCTGCCCGGCCTCCGTGGGGTGCTCCCTGAGCCACCGGCCGACGATCTCCTCGGACGTGCCCGAGCTGTAGACGTCGGCCGTGTCGAGGAACGTCCCACCGGACTCGAAGAACGCGGCGAGGATGTCGCCGGACGTCTGCTCGTCCGCCTCCGCCCCGAAGGTCATGGTGCCGAGGCACTGGGTGGAGACGACGCTTCCTGAGTTCCCGAGGGTCGTGTAGCGCATGGTCCCGACCGTATGCCGGGAGCGCGGGCGCGGCACGCCCAGCCCGTCGGCCGACCGGGACCGTCCACGGACGGAGCCTCGCGGCATACGGGCTCCGGCGCTCTGGGACACTGTGGGCCATGGCCTCGCTTGCTGACGCGACCCCGCCCATCGCCCTCGGCGCCCTCGACGGCCGCTACCGCGGCGCGGTGGCGCCGCTCGTCGACCACCTGTCGGAGCCGGCGCTGAACCGCGAGCGGGTGCGGGTGGAGGTCGAGTGGCTCGTCTTCCTGACCGACCACCGCGTCGTGCCCGGCGTGCGGGCGCTCACCGACGACGAGAAGGCCGCGCTGCGCAAGGTCGTCGAGGACTTCGGGGCGGCAGAGATCGCGGAGATGGCCGAGATCGAGCGCGAGACCCAGCACGACGTCAAGGCGGTCGAGTACTTCCTCAAGGGCCGGCTCACCGCCATCGCGCCGGCCCCCGAGGACCGCGGGCTGGCCGAGCTGATCCACTTCTGCTGCACCAGCGAGGACGTCAACAATCTCTCCTACGCCCTCATGGTCAAGGGCGCGGTCGAGCAGGTCTGGCTGCCGCGTGCGACCGAGCTCGTCGAGGCCGTCGCGACGATGGCGTCGGACCTGCGTGACGTGCCGCTGCTGGCCCACACGCACGGCCAGCCGGCGACGCCCACCACGATGGGCAAGGAGCTGGCCGTCCTGGCGCACCGGCTCGGCCGGCAGCTGCGCCGGATCCGCGGCGCCGAGTACCTCGGGAAGCTCAACGGGGCCACCGGCACCTTCGGGGCGCACCTGGCCGCCGTGCCGGGGGCCGACTGGCCCGCGCTGAGCCGCGAGTTCGTGGAGTCCCTCGGGCTGCACTGGAACCCGTTGACCACCCAGATCGAGAGCCACGACTGGCAGGCCGAGCTCTACGCCGACGTCGCCCGGTTCAACCGCATCCTGCACAACCTGTGCACCGACGTCTGGACCTACATCTCGCTCGGCTACTTCGCCCAGGTCCGCGGCCAGGGCACCGTCGGGTCCTCGACGATGCCGCACAAGGTGAACCCGATACGGTTCGAGAACGCCGAGGCCAACCTCGAGGTCAGCAACGCGCTGTTCGACGTCCTCGGCTCGACGCTGGTGCAGTCGCGGCTCCAGCGCGACCTCACCGACTCCTCGATGCAGCGCAACATCGGGACGGCGTTCGGGCACTCGCTGCTCGCGCTCGACAACGTGCTGCGCGGGCTGGCCGGCCTCGACGCCGTGCCGGCCGCGATGGCCGCCGACCTCGACGCCAACTGGGAGGTGCTCGGCGAGCCGGTGCAGTCGGCGATGCGAGCCCTTGGGGCGCAAGGGGTTCCGGGCATGGAGAACCCCTACGAGCGGCTCAAGGAGCTCACCCGCGGGCGGCGCATCACCGGCGACGACCTGCGCGCGTTCGTGGCTGGGCTCGGGCTGCCCGACGACGTGGCCGCGCGGCTGTCGGCGATGACGCCGCAGACGTACGTCGGCGCGGCGCCTCAGCTGGTCGACCTGCTCCACGTGGACTGAGCGGTCGCGCGGAGAGGGGCCGGTGGTGGTCGCGTTCGGGTGGGGCGTGCTGGCGCTCGTGTTCCTCGACGAGGTGCTCGCGGCCGTGGCCGCCGGCGTCTGGGGCTCGTATGCCGGTGGCTGGGCGCTGGCGGTCCTCGCGCCCGTCGTGGTGGTCGCCGTCTGGTGGGCGTTCGCGTCACCGAAGGCCCGCTGGGGTGGGCCGGTCGTGCGACCGGTGGTGAAGGTGCTCGTGTTCGGACTGGCCTCGCTGGGCCTGTGGGTGTCCGGGCACCACGGGTGGGCGGTCACCCTGCTCGTCTTCTCGGTGGTCGTCAACGGGTTGGCCCAGCTGCCGTCGATCCGTGGCCTCGTGTCCGACGAGGGGTCGGCGCAGGGCGGGCAGCGGTCGGGGGGCTGACGGGCTGAGGGCTGAGGACCTGAGGGGCTGAGCGACCGAACGCCGCAGGCCTCGACGACCGACCCTCACTCCGCGCGGGTGTCGGCCCCCGGTGGCCCTGCCACCCGGAACGTGCGCCGGCCCCACTCGAGCATCGCCGCGAGGTGCGCCGCGCCGGCGAGGACCCCGGCGGCCACGGTGACGGCGGCACCCGCGCCCGCGGCATACGCGACGAGGGCGCCGAGGGTCCCTGCGACCATCGCGTTGACGGCATTCATGAACATCGACGTGCTCGCGGCGACGTGGCTGAGCATCGAGCGGCGGGCACCCATCAGGTAGGACTGCATCAGTCCCTCGACGTCGTTGGTCGTGCCGGCGACGAGGTAGGGGGCGATGCCGGGGTCGAGCTCGAGGTAGGCGGCGCGGAGCCGGTTCATGCCGAGCACCATGGCGGCGTCGTCCTGGCTGGCGTTGTGGACGCGGGCGGCGGTGAGGGTGCCCAGGACGAGCGAGTAGGCGGCGAGCCCGATGGCCATGACGCGGAAGCCGGTGCCGAAGCCGGTCGCCTGCGCGACGAGGGCCAGGACGACGAGCGAGGCCGAGGTGACGGTGAGGTGGATGGTGATCCGGCTCATCACCTCCGACCACGTCATGCTGCGGGTGGCCAGCAGCGACCAGTGCTCGGTGGCGAGGACCTGGGCGCGGACGGGCACCGGGACGGGTGGTGCGGGTGTCGCGTCCACGGCACCTCCTGCGGCGGGGGTCGGGGGCCGGTCGGGCGGGTGGCCGACCCCACCACGCTAGGGGCGGGAGGGGCTGGCGGGGTCGCGCGTTCGTCGTAGGGCGAGCCGACGTGTCCGAGGAGTGCCGTGCGAAGGGTTCTTGCGCATGGGTTCCGCCGGACGGGTGTCGGGCCTACGGTCGAGTGCATGGCACGCTCGCGCAAGGCAACCGTGGCCGACATCGCCGAGATCGCCCTCGGCCTGCCGCAGGTCGAGGAGTCGGTGGCCCGCGGCGGCCGACCCGCGTACCAGGTGGGTGGGCGAACCTTCGTCTTCTTCCGCGAACCGCGGAAGGACGCGGTCGACGCCGACACCGGTGAACGCATGGCCGACGTGGTGGGCTTCCGGGTGCCCGACGCCGGGGCGAAGGACGCACTGGTGCAGTCCGACGGACCGTGGTTCACGACTCCGCACTTCGACGGGTACGACGCGGTGCTGCTGCGCGAGCGCGACATCGGTGGGGTCACGGTCGACGAGCTCCGCGAGGTCATCACCGACGGATGGCTGTCGCGGGCCCCGAAGCGGCTGGCGAAGGAGTTCCTCGCGAACCCGCCGGCGTGACCGCCGACACCGAATCTCGTTGAGCAGCAACCGGATTCGGTGTGGATAACCCTGGCCATGCGGTTCGAACAGGTGTACGATGTGGGGTATGCCGGTGAGCGAGGTGGCGCAGGAGCGGGACAGGACCCAGCGGGTCCTGTGGGACCGCACCGCTGCCGTGGCGGGGGCGTTGAACGCGGCGCACGCCGAGCTGGTCGAGATCGCGGCGCAGCTGCTGGAGGGGCGGCACTGGGGTGATGGCGGGTTCCGGTCGGTGGAGCACTACCTGGTGGTGCGGGCGGGGTTGTCCCCGGCGCACGCGCGGGACGTGGCCGCGGTCGCCCGGCGGCGGCCCGAGCTGCCGGTGGTGGCGGGTGCGGTGGCCGCGGGGGAGCTGTCGTTGGACCAGGCCGCGGTCGTGGCGCACCACGTGCCGGCGTCCTACCAGCGTTCGGCCGGGCAGCTGGCCCGGCACCTGACGGTGCCGCAGCTGCGGCGGGCGGTGTCCCGGCACGCGTTCGCCGTCACCCCCGGCGACCCGCCCGAAGCCCAGGCCCCTGGCGACGCCGCGGATGACCGGCAGCCGCCGAGGGAACCAGGGCAGGCACCGGTGAGTGGGGCGCAGCGGCGGGCGTGTGCCCGCCCGGAGCTGTCGATGGGGTACGACGCCGACGGGCGGTTCCAGCTGCGGTACTCCGCCCCCGCCACGGTCGGGGCGCTGGTCGAGCAGGCGGTCCGTGAGGCCAAGGACGCCCTGTTCCTGCGCACCCGCGCCACCACCGACCCCGACCCGAGCGCGACGACGACGGGTGGGCCGTCACCCACGCACGCCGACGCGCTCGAGCTGCTGGCCCACCGGTCGCTGGCCGCCGCCGGCACCGACAGCGCCGGCGACGGTGATGGGGACGGTGCGGGTGAGGACGGCGGGGCGGGGTCCTCCCGGGCGGACCGGTACCGGGTGTACGTGCACCTGTCGACCGACGGTGCCTGGGTCAACGCCCGGGGCGCCATCCCGTCGGTGCTGGTCGACCGGCTCCTGACCAACGGGCTGATCCAACCGGTGTGGGAGACCGGCGGGCACCCGGTCTCGGTCGGGCGGGCCCTGCGGATCCTGCCCGACCGCGCCCGCCGCCTGGTCACCGACCGTGACCGCGGCTGCCGGTTCCCCGGCTGTACCGCCACCCGGTTCCTGGAGGTCCACCACCTCACCGCCTGGGCCGACGGCGGCACCACCGACCTGGCCAACCAGGTGTCCCTGTGCTCGTTCCACCACGACGCCGCCACCCGCGGCGAGATCACCGTCACCGGTGACCCCAGCCGGCCCGACGGGCTTACCGTCACCAACCGGTACGGCCTTCACCTCGCCGGACCACGATCCGGGCCGCGCCCACCGGACACCGGTGCCGCAGCCAGCGACCGGCCACCGCCTACCCCACCACCACCTCCGCCGAGCCGCCGCACCCCGCTGGGTCCCACGGCATACCGACCACCCACCGGCGAACCCGCCCGCTGGGCCGACATCGAGCTCGGCCCCGACCGCGACCTCCCCCCACCCCCGCCCACACCCCTACCGCCACCCCTACCCGCACCCCAGCCCGCCCCGGTCTGACGACGGCGAGCCCGAGAGGCGCTGATCCCGGGACGACGACGCCCGCGCCGGTCAGGACCGGGCGGGGCGTCGAGGTGAAGCCGGAGTTGGTGCGACGTCAGACGGTGACGTGTCCCGTCGGGGTGTCGAAGGTGACGGCGAGCAGGCCCGGCGTGCCGTGCGGTGCGACGAAGGTGAAGTCGATGACGGTCGAGGTGCCCTCCGGGGGCAGGTCCAGCCACTCCCGCACGCGGGCGGGGTCACCGGCGATCTGCAGGCCCTCGATGGTGACATCGGTGTGCGCGCCCACGGACGGGTGCAGGCTCGCGTCCTCCCACTGCACGAAGAACGGCAGCTGCGGGTCGGAGATGAGGCCCTTGACGCCGAGCTGGCGCCAGCGCAGCTCCACGCCGTCGGGACGGTGCCGGTTGCCCTCGACCGACTGACGGCCGATGCGCTGCTCCACGGGCGTGATGTCGTCGACGGCGACGACCCAGCCGAGCCAGCCGCCACCGTTCTCGGACCGGGCGCGGACCGCCTGGCCGAAGGGCGCCTTGTCGGAGGCCGGGTGGTCGAGCACCTCGACGACCTCGACGTAGCGCTCGTGCGCCAACGGGAGGATCACGTTGCGAGTCCCGAACCGGGGGTGGATGCCCCCGTCGACCGGGTCCACGCCGATCAGCTTCGACAGGCGTTCCGCGGTCGCCTGCAGACCGTCGTGCTCCGCTGCATACGACACATGGTCAACTCGCATACCCGACATCGTGGCACACCCGCGGGAGTGCTCCTGACACGGGTGTGCTCAGTGTGACGAGGCACCCGCCAGACCGCGCTGGCGCACCGCCTCGTAGATGACGATCGCCGCCGATGTGGCCACGTTGAGCGAGTTCGCCTTGCCCGCCATGGGGATGCGCACCCGGTATGCCGCGTGCTCGAGGACCTCGTCGGTCAGCCCGAGCTTCTCCGCCCCCACGGCCAGCGCGACGGGGCCGGTGTAGTCGACGTCGGTGTGCAGGAGGTCGGTGTCCGGCGTCGTCGCGACGAGCGCGATCCCGTTGCGGTCCAACCAGGCCAGCGTCTCGGCGGTGCTGTCGCTCGCCACAGGGACGCTGAACACGGTGCCCTTCGAGGCGCGCACGAGGTTGGGGTTGCCCCAGTCGGTCACGGGGTCGGCGGCGACCACCGCGTCAGCCCCGGCGGCATCGGCAGTGCGGAGCATGGCACCGAGGTTGCCCGGCTTCTCCACCCCCTGGCAGAGGACGACGAGCGGCCGGGCGCCGAGGACCAGGTCGACGCAGCGCCGGGTCACCGCCGGGACGACCGCGAGGAACCCGTCGGGGCCTTCGCGGTAGGCCACCTTCTCGAAGGCGGCGCGCGACACCTGGACCGTGTCGACCCCTCGGGCACGGACCTCGTCGACGACGCGGGTCTGGGTCGGCGGGTCGAGCATCAGCTCGGGGCAGTAGTAAAGGGCCTCGGGCCGGACCCCGGCATCGAGGGCGAGGGTCAGCTCCTCGTACCCCTCGACGAGGGTGCGGCCCGACTCCTCACGTCCGCGGCGTCGGCGCAGCGCGGCAAGGGACTTCAGGCGCGGGTTGGCGGGCGAGGTGAGGTGCAGGTCAGCCATGGCGGGCCCCAGTGTGTCAGGTGCCGGTGTGTCGAGCGCCGGTATGTCAGGCGCGGGTGTGTCAGGTGCCGGTGTGTCGAGCGCCGGTATGTCAGGCGCGGGTGTGTCAGGCGTCGAAGCGCGCGCGGTCGACGACGACCCGGGTGATCCGGCCGTCGGCGACCGCCGTGCCCTCCTCGTCCACGGCCCGGACGTCGAACACCAGGCTGTGGCCCTCGACCACCGGCTCGTCGGCCACGACCTCGACCGCCGCGCCCACGGCGGTGGGCCTGCGGTGGGCCAGCTCGACCGACCTGCCCACGCTGGTGTGGCCCGGCGGGAGGTGCGGGACCGCGGCCTCCACGGTGGCGGCCTCGAGCCAGGCGAGGAGCCGTGGTGTCGCGAGCACCTCGACCTCCCCGCTGCCGAGGGCGCTGGCCGTGTCGTCGTCGGTCACCACGTGGCGCATGACCCCACGCTACCGAGGGCCGTGACACGGCTGAGCCACGGACCGGCCCGACGACCGACCGGCACCGGGCCCGACCGGACCGGGCCCGGCCGCACCCCGACCAGCCGCTCAGACCTCGGTGCGCCAGGCCTGGCGCACCGAGAGCTTGCCCCCCGTCTGGAGCAGCGCCCGCCGGTAGATGCGCTCGCCGACCAGGATGAGCGCGGCGGCGAGCCCGACGAGCAGCATCAGGGCGACGAGGGGCTCCCACCAGGCGGCCTCGCCATCGAGGACGCGCATCGGCATGAGGATCGCCGACACCGGCGGCACGAACGAGCCGATGGCCCGCGGCGTGCCGTCGAGGAAGAGGGCGCCGAAGTACATGAGCACCATGAGGCTCGTGATGGGCGTCGAGGTCGACTGGATGTCCTCCGTCCGGCTCGCCAGCGCCCCGGCCACGGCCCAGAGGCAGGACAGCGCCACGAACCCCACGACGAAGAATCCCAGGAACCACCCCACCGAGCCGGACAGCGAGGGCACGTACCTGCCGTAGTCCGTGAACGACATCCCCACCAGGCCGACGCCGACGAAGACCGCGAGCTGGCCGAACGCCAGGACCGTGTTGCCCACGATCTTGCCGGCGAGCAGCTGCCGAAGGGGGATCGCGGCGGCGATCATCTCGACGATGCGGGACTGCTTCTCCTCGACCACGCTGCCCGCCAGCGTCATCCCGAACATCAGGGACGCGAGGTAGAAGAGGATGGCGAACACGAACCCGAGGGCGGCCACCAGACCCGACCGCTCCGCGTCGCCGTCGAGCTGCCGCAGGGCCACGGCGGTCCCGCGGTCGAGGACGTCGACCGTGGTCCCGGCGGCTCGGGCGTTGGCGGCGAGGACCTCGTCCCGGACGACTTCGGTCACGACGCCCGAGAGTGGCGCGGCGGCCCGGTCCTTGGTGACGAGGGTCCACGCGTCCCCCTCCTGCCGGAGCCAGGCGTCGGCGTCCCCGGCCTCGACCGCAGCACGGGCGGCGGCTGCATCCGGCACGGTGCGCTCGCGCACGACGACCTTGCGGTCCACGTCACCGGCCCCCTGTGCCACGCTCTGCGTCATGGCGGTGGCGGCGGGGCCGGTCGCGACGACCTCGTAGTCGCTGGTCCGGTTCTGCAGGTAGCCCTGGATCCCGAGGGCCACCGCGATGAGGGCCACCGTCAGGAAGGTGCCGACCAAGAAGGTGCGGTCGCCTAGCTTGACGACGACCTCGCGCCGCGCCACCTGCACCCACGCCCTTCGGGTCCGGGCGTCCGACACGTCCTCCCCACCGCCGGTGCCGCCCTCCCCCGGCAGCGGTCCCCGGGCGTCCCCTCCACGCCCGGGAACTGCGCCGGCCCGCACCTGGTGCTGCGTCGTGCCGCTCACGCCGTCGCCTCCTGGTAGATCTCGCTGAGCCGCGGCACGACCCGGCGGAACTCCTCGACCGGCCCTCGGCGCAGCGCCTGCGCGAGGACCTCCTGCTCCGCCCCGGGCTGGAGCACCTCCACGAGGGCCTGGTGCCCGGCGACGTCCGCGACGTGGATCCCCGGGAGGTCCCGGACCCAGCCGACGTCGCCGGCCGTGACGACGCGGTAGCGCACGGGGCCGCCGGCGCGCAGCTCCTCTGCGGTCCCCTGGGCCACGACGCGCCCGTGGGCCATGATGACCAACCGGTCGCAGAGCCGGTCGACGAGGTCGAGCTGGTGCGAGGAGAACAGCACCGGGACACCCCGCCGCGCGTGCTCGCGCAGCAGCGCCGCCATCGACTCGACCGCGCTCGGGTCCAGGCCGGAGAACGGCTCGTCGAGGACGAGCGCCACCGGAGCCGGGACGAGCGCGGCGATGATCTGGACGCGCTGCTGGTTGCCGAGGGACAGCTTCTCGACGCGGTCCCGAGCCCGATCCGCGAGCCCGAAGCGCTCGAGGTGCTCGTGCACAGCAGCCCGCGCTGCGCCGGCCTCCATGCCGCGCAGGACGGCCAGGTGGACGAGCTGGTCGAGGATTGGCTGCTTGGGGTAGAGCCCGCGCTCCTCGGGCATGTAGCCGAAGCGTCGCCGCACAGCCGCCGTGACCGGCTCGCCGCGCCAGAGCACGTCACCGCCGTGCGCGGCCAGGACGCCCATCACGAGCCGCATCGTTGTCGTCTTCCCCGCACCGTTGCCCCCGACGAACCCGGTGAGACCGCCCTCGGGGACGGTGAAGCCCACCGAGTCCACCGCCGTCGTCTCGCCGAACCGTCTGGTCAACCCTCTCGTCTCCAGCATGCCCGCCACGCTAGGCGGCCGGGGCAGCCGGACGGATCCCTCGCGAGTCGGAACTCCACCCCCGGCGGGGAGCCACCTGCCCCCCGTGAGGCGGAGTCTCGGTCGGCCTCCGTGTGCCCCGGTCGCCGGGCCCGTCCGCCCCCGCTCAGCCGGCGCCGGGGACCACCCCGGCGCGGTGGGCCCACACGACCGCCTGGACCCGGTCGCGCAGCTGCAGCTTGGCAAGGACGTTGGACACGTGCGTCTTCACCGTCGCCTCGCCCAGGACGAGCCGGTCGGCCACCTCGGCGTTGCTGAGGCCCTCGGCCACCAGGCGCAGCACCTCCAGCTCACGGACGGTGAGCAGGTCGACACCCGGACCGGGCATCCGCGCACCGCGCCCCACCGGGCCCTCGTCGCGTGTGGCCAGGCGCTCGATCACCCGCCGCGTCACCTCGGGTGCCAGCAAAGCGTTGCCCTGCGCGACGGTGCGCACCGCGTCGACGAGGGAGTCGGGGTCGGCGTTCTTGAGCAGGAACCCGCTCGCGCCCGCCTCGAGGGCGTCGAAGAGGTAGTCGTCCTGGTCGAACGTCGTGAGGATGACGACCCGCCCAAGGCCCGCGGCGACGACCTGCCGGGTGGCCTCGATGCCGTCGGTGCCCGGCATCTGCACGTCCATCAAGACGACGTCGGGGCGCAGCTCGCTGGCCGCCGCGACCGCAGCCGCACCGTCGGAGGCCTCGCCCACGACCTCGAGGTCGGCCTCGACCGACAGGATCATCCGGAACCCGGACCGGACCAGCTGCTGGTCGTCGACGAGGAGCACCCGGATCATCCGACGCCCTCCTCGCCCAGCGGGAAACGAACGCGCACCCGGAAGCCTCCGCCCACGCGGGGGCCGACGTCGACCACGCCCCGGCGCGCGGCGGCCCTCTCACGGACCCCGAGCAGGCCGAGCCCCGTCCCGGACGTGCCCGGGCGGGGGCGCCCGTCGTCGACGACCTCCACCTCGGCATACGGGTGGGGGGCGCCCGGGTCCACGCGGACCACGACGGTCACGGACCGCGCGGTGGAGTGCCGCCGCACGTTGGTCAGGGCCTCCTGGATGATCCGGTACAGCGCCAGCCCCAGCGTCGCAGGGACCTCGCCGGCGGCTCCGGGCCGGCTCTCGACGAGGTCGTACGTCGCGACGAGGCCCGGCGCGTTGGCGGCGTCGACGAGCGCCGACACGTCGCACAGGCCCGGCTCGGGCGACCGGGGCGTCAGCTCCCCGGGACCGGCGGAGTCGGCGGGGTCGCGCAGCGCACCCACGAGCTGGCGCATCTGGTCGACGGCCTCGCGCGACGACGTCTCGACCGAGGCGAGGGCGCCCGCGGCCGCGTCGACGTCGGTGCGCAGCACCCGCCGGCTCGCGGCCGCCTGGATGCCGATCACCGAGATGTGGTGCGCCACCACGTCGTGCAGCTCACGAGCGATCCGCAGCCGCTCGGCCAGCACGGCCTGGCGCCGGAGGTCGGTCGCCTGGCGGCTGATCGTCGACGCCTGGTCGGCGAGCCCCGCCTGCTGCCGCGCGGCCCGCCACGCCAGCTGCCCCCCGACCACGGCGCCGCCGAAGTACAGGATGTTGACCATGGCGGTGATGGCGACGTAGGCGGTGACCGGCGGGACGAGCCCGCGTGTCCGCGCGTCGGGGCCCAGGTCGGCACGGATGTTGTCGAGCCCGCTGCCCAGCGCGAACTGCCAGGCCAGCCACAGGAACATGAAGACGATGACGCCACCCACGACGAGGGACATGTCGCGGCGGTGGCGGGCCCAGGCGACGCCGGAGAAGATCGCGGTGAAGTAGACGACCTGCATCGCGAACTGGCCCATCACCTGGGGCATCGTCACGCCGAGCACGAACATGTGCGCCGCCGCCAGGACGGTCACGACCAGCGGCCAGCGACGCCGGCCGACGAGCAGGGCCGCGCCGGCGGCCGCCACGAGGTCCTGCACCCATGGCGGCGCCGTGACGTGGTCCAGCCCTCCCGCGCTGCGACTGAGCTCGAGGAGCACCGTGGTGAGCAGCACCGCGACCGCCCCGACGACCCAGTCCTGGCGGGACACCGTCCCTCGGCGCTCCCAAGGGTCCTCCACCGCGAAGAACTGCGCGAGGGACCTCCGAGCCGAGGTCGGGGGCGGCACGAGGGTCACTGCTCCAGCCTATTGACGACGCCGCCGCAGGCCTTCCCCCCGGGGGCGGACGCGATCGCGGCCGGGTCCGCCGCGAGGGGGAGCGTCCGGCCTGCCGGCCGTGCAACCGCCGGCGGCCGTCCGGGGTTCCGCCCCACCGCCAGGGTGACGGTGCCGGTCGCTGGGGGTCGGAGCCTCAGGCGTCGAGCAGCGAGCGCAGCACGGGGAGGAGCCCGTCCTCGTCGACGTGCCCGGTGACCTCGTCGGCGACGACCTTCACCTCGTCGGGGGCGTTGCCCATGGCGACCCCGCGCGCGGCCCAGTGCAGCATCTCGAGGTCGTTGCGCTGGTCGCCGACCGCGACCGTGTAGCGGGGCTCGACGTCGAGGCGGCGGCGCAGGATCTCCAGGGCCGAGCCCTTGGAGACGCCCTCGGGGTTGAGGTCGAGCCAGGCCGAGAAGCCGACCGCGTAGTTGACGCCGTGGAGGCCGATCCGCTCGGTGAGGGCGAGGAAGTCCTCCGCGGTGCCCTCGGGAGCCCGGAAGGTCACGCGGGTCACCGGGTCGGCGACGAGCTCCTCCCACGGCACGACGCGCAGCTCACCCTGCAGCTCGCCGTCCGGGAACGGCGCGCTCAGCTTGAAGCCGACGCCCAGCTCCTCGACGGCGACGACGGCGTCCGGCCACTCGACCCGCAACAGGTTGAGCGCGGGCGCGGGGTCGAACGTGACGGCCTCGAGGACGTGGAACCCCTTGTCCTCGGACGGATCGAGCTCGATCGTCACCGCGCCGTTGGAGCACACGGCATACCCGGTCGTGATCCCCAGCTCGTCGAGAATGGGGGTGGTCGCCACGATGGAGCGGCCGGTGGAGACGATGACGTGGTGGCCGGCGGCCACGACGTCGCGGACGGCGGCGCGCACGTCCGGCGACATGACGCCGGCGTGGTCGATGGTGGTGCCGTCGACGTCGAGCGCGACGAGGTGGGGCTTCACGCCCCCAAACCTACGGGAGCCGGACGTGGCCCGGGTGCAGGTCCGCGACCGTCGCGACGCCGAGCAGCGCCATCGTGCGCCGGACCTCCTGGGTCAGGATGTCGACCGCCCGCTGGACGCCGGCCTCGCCACCGGCCATGAGCCCGTAGAGGTAGGCGCGGCCCACCATCACGCTGCTCGCGCCGAGCGCCACCGCGGCCACGACGTCGGCTCCGGACATCACGCCGGTGTCGAGCATGACCTCCTTGTCCGGGCCGAGCGCCTCGCGCACCTCCGGCAGCAGACGCAGCGGCACCGGCGCACGGTCGAGCTGGCGGCCGCCGTGGTTGGACAGCACGATCGCGTCGACGCCGGCGTCGAAGACCGTGCGTGCGTCATCGACGGTCTGGATCCCCTTGATGACCAGGGGGCCGTCCCACTGCGAGCGCACCCACTCCAGGTCGGCCAGCGTCATCGTCGGGTCGAACAGCGCGTCGAGCAGCTCGGCGATGGTGCCGCTCCACGAGCTCAGGCTGGCGAACGTCAGCGGCTCGGTCGTGAGCAGGTTGAGCCACCACGCCGGGTGCATGGCGGCGTCGGCGACGGTGCGCGCGGTCAGGGCCGGCGGGATGGAGAAACCGTTGCGGGCGTCGCGCAGCCGCGCGCCGGCCACCGGGACGTCGACGGTCAGGACGAGGGCCTCGAACCCGGCCTCCTTGGCGCGGCGCATGAGGTCCTCGCCCGCGCTGCGGTCACGCCAGACATACAGCTGGAACCACTTGCGCGCTGCGGGGGCCGCGGCCGCCACGCCCTCGATCGAGGTCGTGCCCATGGTGGAGAGCGTGTACGGGATGCCGGCCCGCTGGGCGACGCGCGCCACGGCACGCTCGCCCTCGTGCTGCATCATCCGGGTGAAGCCCGTGGGCGCGAACGAGAACGGCAGCGCGGAGGGCCTGCCGAGGAACTCGGTCGTCGTGTCGATGGCCGAGACGTCCTGCAGGATCGCCGGCCGGAACTCCAGGCCCGCGAAGGTCCCCCGCGCACGGCGCAGGCTGATCTCTCCCTCGGCCGCCCCGTCCGTGTAGTCGAACACCGAGCGCGGGGTGCGTCGGCGCGCCACCGTCCGCAGGTCCGCGATCGTGAGGGCGGAGTCGAGCCGGCGGCGCTTGGGGTCGAGCTGCAGCGGCTTGGGGCGCAGCAGCGGCTTGAGCTCGGACCACTTGGGCAGCTGTCGTTCGGTCACCCGTCCAACCTAACCCGGTCGCCGAAACGGGCAACACGGCAGTTGCTGGCACGAAACGGCAGTTCAGAAGTCCCGTTTCACGTCAGCAACTGCCGTTTCGCAGCGAAGGGTCGCGCGTGGGCCGCCCGGACGCCCCCCACCAGGCAGGCCGGTCGGGGGCACCCGGTCAGGGACGTCCGGCCAGGGGCATCCGGTCAGGCGGGGCGGAGGACCTCGAGGCCGAGGAAGGGACGCAGCGCCTCGGGGACGACGACCGAGCCGTCGGCCTGCTGGTGGTTCTCGAGGATCGCCACCATCCACCGGGTCGTGGCCAGCGTGCCGTTGAGCGTGGCGACGGCCCGGGTGCCCTGGCCGTTCGGGTCGCGCTCGCGGGTGTTCAGCCGGCGCGCCTGGTAGGTCGTGCAGTTCGAGGTCGACGTCAGCTCGCGGTACCGGCCCTGCGTCGGCACCCACGCCTCGCAGTCGAACTTGCGCGCCGCCGGTCCGCCGAGGTCCCCGGCCGCGGTGTCGATGACGCGGTACGGGACCTCGATCTTGGCGAGCATCTCCTTCTCCCAGCCGAGCAGCCGCTGGTGCTCGGCGGCGGCGTCCTCGACCCGGCAGTAGGTGAACATCTCGACCTTGTGGAACTGGTGCACGCGGATGATGCCGCGGGTGTCCTTGCCGTACGACCCGGCCTCGCGGCGGTAGCAGGCCGACCACCCGGCATACCGCTTCGGACCGGCGGAGAGGTCGAGGATCTCGTCGGCGTGGAAGCCGGCGAGCGCGACCTCCGAGGTGCCGGTGAGCCAGAGGTCGTCGTCGGCGAGCCGGTAGACCTCCTCGGAGTGCTTGTCGATGAAGCCGGCGCCGGCCATGACGTCGGTCTTGACCAGCGTCGGGGTAATGACGGGCGTGAACCCGTGCTCGACCGCCTGCGCGATGCCCATGTTCAGCAGCGCCAGCTCGAGCCGCGCGCCGACGCCGGTGAGGAAGTAGAACCGCGAGCCCGACACCTTGGCGCCGCGCTCCATGTCGACCGCGCCCAGCATCTCGCCGAGCTCGAGGTGGTCGCGGGGCTCGAAGTCGAAGCTCGGCACCTCGCCGACCGTCTCGAGCACCTCGTAGTCGTCCTCGCCGCCGACCGGGACGCCCGGCTCGACGACGTTGCCGATCTGCCGGATGAGCGTGCCGAGCTCCTCCTCGGCGGCGTCGGCGTCGGCCTGTAGCGACTTCACCTGCGCGGCGAGGTGCTTGGTCTTGGTGAGCAGCGCGTGCTTCTCCTCGCCCTGCGCCTGCGCGACCTGCTTGCCCATCGACTTCTGCTCGGCGCGCAGCCGCTCGAACTCGGTGAGGCTCGCCCGGCGCCGGTCGTCCGCGGACAGCACCGCGTCGACCACCCCTTCGTCCTCGCCACGGGCGCGCTGGCTCGCGCGGACCCGGTCGGGGTCCTCGCGCAGGAGCTTGATGTCGATCACCGGGTCAGCCTAGCGAGGGGGTCCGCGGTGTCCGGTACGAGATGCGGCGTCCGCCACGTGATTCCCCGTTGCCCCGGTGCCGCCCCCGGTCCGATCCTGTCGGGTATGCCGTCCGCCGCCACCCTGGGCACGTTCGCCCTCGCCGCCACCGCGCTGATCCTGCTGCCGGGGCCCGCGATGCTGTTCCTCATCTCGCGCGGGATCGGCCAGGGCAGCCGCCGCCTGGCGCTGGCGTCGATGGCCGGGATCGAGACCGCGACGGCCCTCATGGTGGTCGCGACGGCGTTCGGCCTGTCCGCCGTGATCAGCGCCTCGGTGGTCGCCTTCTCGATCGTGAAGTACGCCGGCGCGGCATACCTGCTCTGGCTTGCGGTCCGCGAGTTCCGCAGCCACGGGCACTTCGCCCTCGACCGGGTCCCCGTGACCAACCCGCGCCGGGCGTTCGGCGACGCCTTCCTCGTCGGCATCACCAACCCCAAGACCGCGGTGTTCTTCGTGGCCTTCTTCCCCCAGTTCCTGCACCGTGAGTCCGGGCCGGTGTGGTCGCAGGTACTCGTGCTCGGGGCGATCTTCGTCGTGATCGGGGCGCTCTTCGACAGCGTCTACGCCCTCAGCGCCGGCAGCCTCGGCCAGTGGCTCGGTCGCCACCCCAGGGCGGTCGAGCGGCAGAAGTACGTGTCGGGCTCGATCTTCCTGGTCATGGGCGGCGCGGCCGCCCTCACCGGCCACCCGCAGAAGGCCTGAGCGGCGTCAGCGGTCTCTCGCGCCGGGCACGACGCCCACGTCGACGAGGTGGTGGGCGAGGTCGTGCAGCAGGTACTGGCCCAGCGTGAGCACGGTGAACTCCGAGCCGTTGCCGCGCAGGCCGCGCCGCTGCCAGTCCTCGCCGTCGACATCCTCGAAGGCCCGGCAGGTGGTGACCGCGGCCTCGACCAGCTCCTCGGCGACGACGGCCGGGTCCTGCTCGCGGTAGCGGCCGGACACCGCCGCCTCGTCCTGGTCCCAGTTCGCGAACTGCGCCCCGTCCTCGGCGAGCATCTGCCGCACCCGCCCCTCGAAGACCCGGCACGCGTCCCGGACGTGGCAGGCGTACTCCAGCGGCGACCACACACCGGGCGCGGGTCGCTCGCGCCCGTCGTCCCGCTCGAGCACCGCGCGCCAGGGGGCCGTCAGGGCCAGCACCTGCTCGGCCACCTGGGGGCCGGTGACCGCCGCCGCCTCGAACCCGCACTCGGGGCACCTCTGCTCGAGCACCCAGGTCCAGTCCTTGGTGTCCGCGGGCACGCTGTCCGCGGGCACGCTGTCGGACACATCGGGCACGGCGTCCCGGGGGCGGTCGTGGGGGGCGTCCATGGCGCCACCGTACGGCCAGCACCCCCACCTACCCTGGGGTAGCGTCTGCCCGTGCTCCAAGAACATGCCGGGTGGGTGGTCGTCGGCGCGGTCCTCGTCGTGCTGCTCGCCGCCCTCGGCATCGCCGCCTGGTCGAGCGATCGGTCCAGTCGACGCCGCGGCGCCCACCGGGCGCGCCGCTGGGGTCGCCGTCCGCACCGCAACGACTTCCGACCGGAGGGCACCGTGACCGAGGCTCCACGCCGCAGGGTGGCGATCATCGTCAACCCCACCAAGTTCGAGGACCTCGAGTCGGTCAAGGAGCACGTCACCCGACAGGTCGTGAACCACGGCTGGTCCGAGCCGGCCTTCATCGAGACGACGGCCAAGGACACCGGCAAGGGCCAGGCCGAGCAGGCCCTGCGCGACGGCTTCGACCTCATCTGCCCCCTCGGCGGCGACGGCACCGTGCGCGCCGTCGCCGAGGCGATGGTCGGCAGCGACACCCCCCTCGGCCTGCTGCCCGGCGGCACGGGCAACCTGCTCGCCCGCAACCTCGACCTCCCGTTCGACGACCTCGACGACGCGCTCCGCGTGGCCCTCACCGGCCAGAACAAGCGGATCGACGTCGGCCGGCTGACCGTCGACAGCAGCGGCGAGGACCAGCGGCCCGAGACCCACGTCTTCCTCGTCATGGCCGGCTTCGGGTTCGACGCGGCGATCATGGCCGACGCCCCGGAGAAGCTGAAGGCGAAGGTCGGCCCCGCGGCATACATGGTCTCGGGCACCCGGAACCTGCGCGGCCCGCAGTTCAAGGTCCGGGTGAAGGTCGACGACAACGAGGAGTTCAGCCGCCGCACCCGCACCGTCGTCATCGGCAACGTCGGCAAGCTGCTCGGCGGCCTCGTCCTGCTCCCCGACGCCGAGGTCGACGACGGCCAGCTCGACGTCGTGATCCTCTCGCCCAAGGGCTTCGTCGGCTGGGCGGCGGTGGCCGGACGCGTCCTGTCCAAGCGCCGCAAGGGCCACGAGCGGGTCGACCACCACACCTGCCGCGAGATCCGGGTCCGGGCGGACCGCCCCCAGGAGGCGCAGGTCGACGGCGACACCATCGGCAAGGCCCGGGCCATCTCCGCGGAGGTCGTCCCGCACGCACTGGTCGTCCGGGTCGGGACCGTCGACTGATGCCGGCCGCGACCGCCACCGCCGCCACGTCCCCCGCACGCTCGAGGGTGGTGCGGCTGGGCCGGGGTGCGCTCGCGATGGTCGCGTTCGCGGTGCCGTTCGTGCTCATCGGGTATGCCGTGCGGCAGAAGTTCGACCCGCTCGTCCACCTGGACAACGCGATCGCCGACCGGGCGACCGACGCGACCCGGGCCGTCGGCGCCGGCAACGCGCTCATCGTCCTGCAGGCCGTGAGCCAGCCGTGGGTGCTCTACATCGGCGCCACGCTGGTGTGCCTGTGGGCGTGGCTGGCCAAGGGGCTGCGCAACCGGGCGCTGTGGGCCTTCGTGACCATGATGGTCGGCTGGAACCTCGCCCTCGACGCCAAGCTCATCGTGCAGCGCGCCCGCCCTGTCGTGGACGACCCCATCTCGCACGCCCCGGGCTACTCCTTCCCGTCCGGGCACGCCGCCAACGTCGCGATCGTCGCCACGGCGATGGTGTTCCTGCTGTGGCCCGTCCTGTCGACGGTGGGCCGTCGGGTGCTCACCACGGTGGCCGTCGTCGTGGCCCTCGCGGTCGGCCTCGACCGGATCTTCCTCGGCGTCCACTTCGCCTCCGACGTGGTCGCCGGGTGGATTCTCGGTGTGGGCACTACCTTCTCCTCATGGCTCGGATTCATCGGCAGGACCTCACCGACCTCGCCCTCCGGGCCGTCGCACCCGGCGTAGTCGTCTGGGGGGCGATCGTCGGCTTCGGCCTGCTCATCACCGGCCCCCTGACCGGCCTGTCGAAGAGCGAGGAGTCGGTCAACAGGACCCTCGCCTCGGACCGCACCCCCACGTGGAACACGATCACCATGCTGTGGTCCCACGTCGGCAACACCGAGTACGTCATCGCGGTGTGCATCCTGGTCTCGCTGATCCTGCTGTGGCGCACCAAGGACCTGCTGTTCAGCCTGGTCCCCGTCATCGCGATCTCGTTGCAGGCCACCATCTTCGTCCTCGCCACCCTCGTCATCGGGCGTCCGCGGCCCAAGGTCGGCCACCTCGACCCGGCGCCGCCGACGTCGAGCTACCCGAGCGGCCACGTCGGTGCCTCGACGGCGCTCTACCTGTCCTTCGCGCTGCTCGCGACGCGGATCGAGCGGGCCTGGCTGCGCCGGCTGACGGTCGCGATCTGCCTGCTGCTGCCGCTGCTCGTGACCTACGCCCGGCTGTACCGCGGGATGCACCACGTCACCGACGTGGCCGTGGGCATGCTCAACGGCATCGTGTGCGCCCTGCTGGCGTACGCCTGGTGGCGGCACCGGGCGCGGGCCCGCGGCGAGGCAGGCGAGGCCGGCGAGCGCAGTCCGAGCAGGCGCGGCGGGCGCGCCGGCGGCCTGGCCCGCCCGGAGAGCGCCTGACCGCGCCCTCTGCGCACCGCGTCCCGCGGTGCCAGAATCGACGACGTGCCGGATGCCACGCCGCCCCGCCCGCAGACCATCTCCTACCCCGCGTCGGAGCGGGTGACCACCCGGAACCCGCTCGAGCCCGCCGACCCCCACGTCATCGTGCTCTTCGGCGCCACCGGTGACCTGGCCCGCCGCAAGCTGATCCCCGGGCTCGCCCACCTCGTCACGAGCGACCTCGCGCCCGACATCCGCGTCGTGGGCACCTCGCTTGAGGACCACGACGACGAGGGCTTCCGAGCGTTCGCCAAGAAGGCGGTCGAGGAGTTCGGCTCGCACCGGTTGACGCCCGAGCAGTGGGACGCCTTCGACGACCGGCTCGTCTACGTGCCGCAGGGAGCCGGGCCGGAGCGCCTGGCGCAGGCGGTCAAGGAGGCCGAGGAGCAGCTCGGCCCGCAGACCCTGCGGCTGCACTACCTGTCGGTGCCGCCCAAGGCCGCGGTCGCGGTGCTGCAGATGCTGCGGGAGGCCGACCTCGTCGACCGGGCCCGCGTCGTGATGGAGAAGCCCTTCGGCACCGACCTCGAGAGCGCCATCGCCCTCAACAACACCGTGCACGAGACGTTCGCCGAGGAGCAGGTCTTCCGGATCGACCACTTCCTGGGCAAGGAGGCGGCGCAGAACATCCTCGCGTTCCGGTTCGCCAACGGCCTGTTCGAGCCGATCTGGAACCGCAACTTCATCGACCACGTGCAGATCGACATCCCGGAGACGCTCGGCCTGGACCAGCGGGCCAACTTCTACGAGGCGACCGGGGCGTACAAGGACATGGTGGTCACGCACCTGTTCCAGGTCATGGCATTCGTGGCGATGGAGCCGCCGACCGCGCTGGAGCCGCGCGCGATCTCGGAGGAGAAGAACAAGGTCTTCCGGTCGCTGCTGCCGATCGACCCGGACTGCGTCGTCCGCGGCCAGTTCGCCGGGTACACCTCGCTCGACGGCGTGGCCCCGGACTCCGACACCGAGACGTTCATCGCGCTCAAGGTCGGGCTCGACAACTGGCGCTGGGCGGGCGTCCCGTTCTACCTGCGCACCGGGAAGCGGATGGCGGAGGGAGCCCGGATCATCTCCATCGCGTTCCGCGAGGCGCCGCGCTCGATGTTCCCGCACAACTCCGGCGTCGGGTCCGCCGGCCCCGACCACCTCACCTTCGACCTGGCCGACGAGTCCAAGGTGTCGCTGTCCTTCTACGGCAAGCGGCCGGGGCCGGGCATGCGGCTGGAGAAGCTGTCGATGCAGTTCTCCACCCAGGAGACCGAGCGTGCGGCCGACGTCCTCGAGGCGTACGAGCGGCTGATGCTCGACGCCATGCGCGGCGACCACACGCTGTTCACCACCGCCGAGGGCATCGAGTCACTGTGGGAGCGGTCGCAGCCGCTCCTCGACGACCCGCCCGAGTCCAAGCCCTACCCGGTCGACTCGTGGGGCCCCAACGCCATCCACCAGCTCATCGCCCCGCACGCCTGGCGGCTGCCCTTCGAGCGCGCCTGGCGCGAGAAGAAGTAGCCTGCCCGGCTCGCGCAGAGAGCGCCCCGCGCCCCGCGCCCGGCGCGACCGCGCCCCGCGCCCCGCGCGAAACAACGGTTGCTCGACGTCCCGCGGGACGACAACCCGCGGGTTGCCGCGCAACCGTTGTTTTGCTGGGGTCAGGTGCTGCGGAGCTCGCGCAGCCAGGCGCGCGCGCTGCCGAACGCCTCGTCCGTCGTCTGCGGGCTCACCTGCACCGCGGCGCCGTGCGCGGCGGGGTAGCTGCCGAGGAACCGCACCTGCGCGCAGACCCGCTTGAGCCCGAGCAGCGCCTCGCCGACCCGTTCGTCGAGCACGTGGCCCTCGATGTCGATCGAGAAGCAGTACGAGCCCATCGAGGCCTTCGTCGGCCGGGACTCCAGCCGGGACAGGTTGATCCCGCGCACGGCGAACTGCTCGAGCAGCTCGAGCAGCCCACCCGCGTGGTCGTCCCGCTGGTACAGCACCAGCGTGGTCTTGTCGGCGCCGGTGCGCTCGGGCAGCCGCCCCGGCCGCGCCACGAGCACGAACCGGGTCACCGCAGCGGCGTTGTCGCCGATGCCCTCCGCGAGCACCTCGAGGCCGTGGTTGCTCGCCGCCACCGGGGCGCAGACCGCCGCGTCGTAGGCCGGCCGCTCGCCGCCTGCGCCCGCCGCACCGTCGGCGTCCGGGTGCAGGGCAAGGCCCTGGGCCGCCGACGCGGTGGACAGGGTCGGGACGTAGGTCGCCTCCGGCAGGTGCGTCCCCATCCAGCCGCGGACCTGGGCCCACGCGTGGCTGTGGGTGCCGACGGCGCGCACGGCGGACAGCGGCGTCCCCGGCCGGGCCGCCAGCACGAAGGTGATGGGCACGAGCACCTCGGCGGTGACCACCAGCGGGTCACCGCTGGCGAGCGCGTCGAGGGTCGCACTCACGCCTCCCTCGACCGAATTCTCGATCGGCACCATCGCGCCGTCGGCCTCGCCGGAGCGCAGCAGGGCCAGCGCCTGGTCGACCGAGCCGCAGGGGCGGTGCGTGGCGCCCTGCGACGGCGCCCACGCGGCCAGGGCCATCTGCGTGAACGTGCCCTCGGGGCCGAGGTAGGCGTACGTGGTCATGGGGCGACCCTCTCGGATCCGGTGGGGTGGCCGCCCGCGGTGGTCACCTCGCGGACGGGTGTGCCGGACACCGGCCAGCGTAGGCGCGCCGCCCGGATAGGGTCGACGCGCCATGGACCTCGACCTCGCCACCATCGCCATCGTCTTCGCCGCCATCTTCGTCGTGGAGCTTCCGGACAAGACGTTCATCGCCACCCTCGTGCTCGCGACCCGGTTCCGCCCGTTGTTCGTGTGGATCGGGGTGTCGCTGGCCTTCCTGGTCCAGACCCTGGTCGCGGTCGTCATCGGCGGCCTGCTCACCAACCTGCCCAAGCGGCCGGTCGAGGTCTTCGCGGCGCTCATGTTCCTCGTCGGCGGCTTCATCCTGCTGCGCGGTGCCAAGAAGGCCGACGAGGAGGAGAAGGAGACCGAGGAGGAGTTCGCGCACAAGGGCGCGGCGACCGCCGTGGGGCTCAAGGCGATCGCGGTGTCGTTCTCGGTGCTGTTCCTCGCCGAGTGGGGCGACCTGTCCCAGCTGCTCACGGCCAACATGGTGCTGCGCTTCCACCAGCCGCTGTCGGTCTTCCTCGGCGCGTTCCTGGCGCTGGCCACGGTGTCGGCGCTCGGGGCCGTCATCGGCCGGGCGCTGCTCGCGCGGGTGCACCTCACCACGATCCGCCGGGTGGGCGGTGTGGTCTGCCTGCTCCTCGCGGCCCTGACCACGCTGGAGATCCTGGGCGTCATCTCCGCCCCGCACGCCTGAGCCCGCCCGACACGGACGTCTGCGCACAGACCAGCGTGTCAGTGCGCAGGGAGCGGGTCACTGCGCAGTGGCACGCGGGCGTGCGCACAGACGCGCGGGTGTGTGCCGGGGAGGGGAGGTATGCCGGGGAGGTGAGGCATGCCGGGGAGGGGAGGTATGCCGGGGAGCCGCTCAGCCCCGGGCGGTGACCGCCTCGGGGTGCGCGGGGGCGCCCGGCTCGAGCGCGCTGTCGTCCGCGTCGCCGCCGGTGGTGCCGGGCTCGCGCAGGTGCAGGGCCCACCAGAGCAGGGCCAGGGCCATGAGCGAACCGAACGTGTCGGCGTTCTGCAGCACCCGCCCGATCCACCGCGGCCAGTCCGGGTGGCTGAGCCAGGAGATGCCCCACCACGGCATCCGGCACAGGAAGAAGCCGGTGATGGCGGCAGCGGCCCAGATCCGGCGGCGGTCGCGCAGCGGGTCGGCCCCGAGCACCGCGAAGACCACGACCACCATCCAGTGCAGGTGGTGGATCCACGCGACGGGGGACAGCAGCACCGCCATGAGCCCCATCGCCGCCACCTCGCTGATCGAGTCGCCCGCACGGTAGGCGCGGCGGCCCAGCTGGTAGCCGACGACCCCCACGACCGCGACCAGGGCCAGCCACAGGACGTTGCCAGCGAGGCCGTCGGGGCCGACGCGGAGCAGGAACCCGCGGATCGACTGGTTCGACGTGCCGGCGTTCGGGCCGAGCCGGGTGGGGTCCTGCAGCGCCCCGCCCCAGAACGCGAACGACGCCTCGGGCAGCAGCACCCACGACCCCACCGTCACCACCACGGCGGTCACCACCGCCGTGGCCGCCTCGCGCCAGCGCCGGTTGACCAGGTAGTGCACGACGAAGACGCCGGGCGTCAGCTTGATCGACATCGCCAGCCCCACCAGCACGCCCGGCGGCACGTGCCGGAGCACCCCGGGCCGGGGCCGGCGCAGGTCCATGAGGCAGGCCAGCACCATGAAGGCGTTCACCTGCCCGAACCGGATCCCGTCCGACACCGGGTGCAGCCAGATCATCGGCGCGGTGAGCAGCGCGAGCACGATCGGCATCCACGGGCCGGTGCGGTGCAGCAGGCGCCACCCGGCATACCAGACGATGGCCGTCGTGGCCGCGACCTGCGCGAGGGTCCACAGCCACCCCACCGCACCGAACGGGATGAGCGCCAGCGGCACGGCGAGCACCGCCGCGAAGGGCGGGTAGGTGAACGGGAGCAGCTGCGGCGACTCGGTCATCGCCGAGTAGATGGGGCGACCGGTGAGGATGGACACGCCGGCCTCGCGGTAGACCTCGACGTCGACCTGCCACTGGTCCAGCGGCCAGAACACGAGGTAGCGCAGCGTCGGGACGGCGGCGGCCGCGAGGACGAGCACGACGGCCAGCGTCCACCGGGCACGAGCGGGCCAGGCGGCGATGCGGCGCAGGGAGGTCACACCCGCATTCTGTCGTGTGCCCTGCCCCGTAGCCTGTACGGGTGACCCGCCGCGCCCTGACCCTGCTCGCCGGCCTCTTCACGGTGCTGGTGGTGGGGGCGGGTGCGGCGTCCGCGGCGAGCCCGGCGGGGCCGGGCACGGCCACCGGCCCGGTCATCCTCATCGGCACGGGCGGGTTCACCTGGACCGACGTCGACGAGCAGAACACCCCGGCGCTGTGGTCGATGCTGCGCGACGGCTCGACGGCCGCCCTCTCGGTGCGCTCGGTCTTCACCAACACCTGCCCGGTCGACGGCTGGCTCAGCCTGTCCGCGGGCAACCGTGCCGCCGCACCCGGGCCCGGCAAGGACGGCGCGCGCAGCACCTCCGACCCCTGCCCGGCGATCCCGGAGGTGGACAGCGGTGTCGTCCCGGGCTGGGACCGGTACGTCCGTGCCGCCGACGCCCGCAAGTTCGACAGCACCCTGGGCACCCTCGGCGAGACGCTCGCCACGAGCGGCCAGTGCATCCAGGCGGTGGGGCCGGGGGCCGGGGTCGGTGCCGCCTACACGAACGGCTCGGTGCCCCGGTATGCCGCGTACGACGCCGGCCAGCTGACCGGCCTGCTCTCCCGGTGCCGGGTGACCCTCGTGGACGTGGGCGCGATCCGCGACCCCGCCGAGCTGCCCCCCGGTGAGTCCGCGGGAACCCCGGCCGGTCGCGCCCAGCAGGCCAGGGCCATCGACAACCGCATCGGCGAGGTCCTCAAGGCCGCCCCGAACGGCTCGGACATCGTGGCGGCCAGCCTGTCCGACGCCGGCGCGCAGGAGCGGCTGCGGCTCGTCGCCGCCAAGGGCCCGCACTACGGCTCGGGCACGCTCTACTCCCCGTCCACCCGGCAGGACGGCCTGGTCCAGTCGGCCGATCTCACCGTGACGCTGCTCGCAGCTGCCGGGGCCGACGTCCCCACCGGGCTCGGCGGCAAGGCACTGCGCCGCGGCGAGGAGGGGTCCAACTCCGAGGCGGCGGCCCGCGACCGGCTGCGCCACCTCGTCGACTTCGACGACGCCAGCCACGACGTCCACGCGCTCGTCCCGCCGTTCTTCAACGCGGTCGTCTACACCCAGATCGCCATCTACCTGCTGGCGGCGGTCGTCTGGCGACGGGACTTCGGCGCGATCGGGCTGCGGCTCAAGCTGCTGCGGATCACCCGCCGGGTCGCCGTCGTCGCCGCGGCCGTGCCCGCCTCGACGTTCCTGGCCAACCTCCTCCCGTGGTGGCGCTTCCCGGTGCCGATGATCGGGGTGGTCGTCGCCGTCGCGCTGTTCACCGCGGCCATCTCGGCGGTCGCGCTGCTCGGCCCGTGGGCCCGGCGGCTGACCGGGCCGCTGTCGGTGGTCGCGCTCGCGACGATGCTCGTGCTGGGCATCGACGTGATGACCGGCTCGACCCTGCAGATCTCCTCGCTCATGGGGCTCCAGCCGGTCGTCGGCGGCCGGTTCTACGGCATGGGCAACGTGACCTTCGCGCTCTTCGCGACCGCCGCGCTGCTGCTCGCCACCGCCGTCTCGAGCCACTTCGTCCGCCGCGGCCGCCCCCGCCTCGCGGCCGCCGCCGCCGCCGCCATCGGGCTGGTCGCCGTGGTCGTCGACGGCCTCCCCGCCTGGGGAGCCGACGGCGGCGGCCCGCCGGCCCTGCTGCCCGGCCTCGCCTACCTCGTGCTGGCCATCCTCGGCATCCGGATGACGTGGCGCCGCGCACTGGTCGTGGGCGGTGGCACCGCCGCGCTCTTCCTGCTCGTCGCCTTCCTGGACTCGCTGCGCCCGCCCGACAAGCAGTCCCACCTCGGCCAGTTCTTCGAGGCCCTCGGCAACGGCACCGCCGGCGACATCGTGCTGCGCAAGCTCGACCAGAACATCGGCATCCTCTTCGGCAACTACCGGCTGGCGCTGCTCGTGCCGATCGCGCTCGTCTTCGTCATCTACATCCTCGCCCGCCCGACGTCGTGGGGGTCGCGGGCGCTGCAGCGCTCCTACGACGCGATCCCCACCCTGCGACCGGGTCTCATCGCCCTGCTCGTGACGCTCACGATCGGCTTCGCCATCAACGACTCAGGGGTCGCGATCCCGGCCAACGGCGCGATCATCGCGGTGCCCCTCATCATCGCCGTGTCGGTGCGGGCGCTGGAGGACGAGGCCCGCTCGAGCGCGACGACCCGCGCCATGCGGCGAGTGTGAGCCACCCCCACACGAGCAGCACGGCATACGGCACGGGCACCCGGCGCACCCACAACGTGATCCGCTGCACCGTCGCGGTCATGCCCTCGACCCGGCCCGGCACGTAGGCGAGCGTCACGGCGAGCAGGTGCGCGAGCAGCGCCCGGTCCAGGACGCTGGCGCCGAGCAGGGGCAGGGTCGCCCAGGTGAGCAGGAGGTACCAGGGCAGGGAGTATGCCGCCGCGAGGGCGTAGGCGGTGGAGAGGACGAACGTCCACCGGGTCGCCGTGCCGAGCACCCCGGCAGGGGCCAGCCCCCGGGTGAGGCGGCCGAGGGCGACGACCAGGACGAGCGCGACGAGGACCGACAGCACCGTCACGAGCGTGCGGGCACTCGACCCGCCCAGCGGCCCGGACACGAGCTGGTAGACCAGCCGCCACGGGGTGGCCAGGGAGATCGAGCGCCGGGCCCGCTCGAGCTGGTCGAAGACGTGCGGCCCGGCCCACCAGTGCAGCGGCACCGCGGCGACCAGCGCCCCCGTCACGAACCTCGCGGACCGCCACCCCCAACCGCGACGCTCGTGCGTCCACCAGGCGAGGACGACCGCGACCACCACGACCGCGGCGGTCACCTTGGTCGAGACGGCGAGGCCGGCGAACAGGCCCGCGACGAACGCGCTGCGCGGCGCCGCCCACAGGGTGAGGACGACCAGCGCGGCGGCCACGACGTCGACGTGGGCGCCGAACACCGCCAGCCCGATCACGAGCGGGTTGGCGAGCCAGAGGGCCGCGACCCGCCCCCGGCCGGCGCCGGACTGGTGCAGCAGGGCCGCGACCGCGAAGAACGCGACCAGGCAGATGACCTGCCACCACACGACCGTGGCCCGCAGGCTCGCGCCGCCCGCCGCGGAGGCGGCCTGCTGGAGCAGCGTGGCCAGCGGGCCGTAGATGCTCGGGGTGCCGTCCCACGGCGGGCGGACGGCGGAGATGACGGGGTCGTGGCCGGGCCAGGCGTTCGGGGGGGTGAGGTACGGGTCGCCGCCGAGGACCGAGATCCGGCCGTACGCCGCGTAGTTCGTGTGGTCGGCGGAGCCGAACGCCGTGGCCCACCCCAGGGCCACCACCGGCAGCGCCGGCAGCAGGAGGAGCCAGGTCCACGGCCCCCGTGTCGGCAGCCCCCAGCGCAGGTGCAGCAGCACGCCGGTGGCACCCAGGACGTAGGCGGTCCACAGCAGGGCGGTGACCAGCCAGGGTCCGGGGGCCCAGGGCAGCTCGTGGCCGCCCGGGCCCAGCGGTGGCTTCGCCGCGCTCGGGCCCGAGATGCCGACGAGGAGCAGGAGCAGGACCGAGACCACGAGCAGGCCGGCCGCGACCACGCGGCCCGGCGTCCACGGGACCTCGGCCCGTGCCGCGGCCGGGTCGTCACGGCGCTGCCGGTCGGCCGGCACTGCCTGCGCCGGTCCTCAGCGCAGCCGGCGCCGGGCCCGGCGCCGGGCGAGGGCGAGCCCCACGTCGCGGTACTGCGCGGCGCGGTGCAGCTGGGAGCGCAGGTCCGTCCCGGTCACCCGGTGGTGCAGCTCGCAGGGGACCTCCTGCACCTGCAGCCCCGCGAGCAGGACGTCGACGGTGAGTCCCACCTCGACGCCCCAGCCGCGGGCGAGCGGGCTGGCCGCGTCGAACGCGGCGCGGGTCAGGCAGCGCATCCCCGACAGCGGCTGGGCCGCCACGAAGCCGGTGAGCTCCTCGATGCCGGTCCGGGCGAGCCGGACCACGAAGCCGCGGCCCCCTCCGGGCGTCCGCTGCGGGGGCAGGGTCGCGATCGTCATGTCGGTGCGGCCCTCGATCACCGGCGCCACGAGGACGCCGAGGTTGGCGGCCGAGTCCTCGAGGTCGGCGTCGACGAAGAGCAGGGGCCGCCGGTCGTCCGAGCCGCCCACGCGGCCCTCGACCCCCTCCTGCCGCGCGACCCAGCCCGCCCCGGTCGTCATCGCCGCCGCCTTGCCGCGGTTGCGCGCGTGCCGCACGACCTCGGCGCCGGCCTCGCGGGCGACCTCGGCCGTGGCGTCCGTGCTGCCGTCGTCGACGACCACGACGAGGTCGACGCCCGGCAGCCCGAGGACGGCGCGCACCGTCGCCGCGATGCGGTCGGCCTCGTCCTTGGCCGGGATCACGGCGGCGACGCCGGTGGTAGGGGAGGTCATGTCAGCGCAGGGTCACCTGGCGGCTCAGCAGGCCGGAGCGGGCGCGCCGCTCCTCCGGCGTCAGAGGCGTGTCCGAGCCGAGCACGCCGGCATACCGCTCCATGAGCTCGGCGAGCGCGTCCTCGTAGTCGGCGGCCTCCTTGTCGGGGTCGAGGTCCCAGACGGGCACGAGCAGGCCGCAGGCGCGGAACGCGCCGAGCAGCCGGGTCGACCCGCCGAGGCCGTCGTCGCCGGCGGCACGCAGCCGCGCCAGCGCGTCGGTGGCGACGTCCTCGTCGTCGGGCAGGACGAGCCGGATGTGGGTGCGCTCGCCGATGCGGCACCAGTACGCCGAGCGGGTGCCGGCCATGCGCACGGTGGGGATGACCGACTCGTTGGCGCGGTCGAGCGACTCCTGGGCGGCCTCGTCGAGGTCGCTGTCGCCGACCCAGAACTCGAAGCCCTCGTGCACGGTGACCTCGAAGTCGGCCGTCGTGTCGAGCAGGTCCTGCAGCCTCGGCGAGTCGGCGGTGGAGCCCGGGGTGTGCACCAGGGGCACGCCCTGCTCGGCCTCGGCGGCGGCGAGGAGCGAGGTGGCGAGGTCGCGGGAGGCGTCACCGGACACCGAGCCCGACTGGGTGCTGAAGAGCACCGTGCCGTCGGCCCGGTGCAGGCCGGGCCACGCCATGGGCAGCACGGTCGCGACCGTCACCTCGTCGGGGGCACCCTCGGGCGCCTTGCCCTTCGCGAACCGGACCGTGGCGGTCGCCGCCGGCAGGATCTCGCGCATGGCCACCCAGTCGGTCTCGTTCGGCAGGCCCTCGAAGGGACGCGCGACGAACGGGGCGGGCTCGACGCGTGCAGGACGCGAGCCGGAGTCTGCGCCCTTGCGGCGCCGTGATGCCTTACCCATGGCGCAAACCCTAGGGGGTCGGGCCCCGGGGGCGGGGACCGTGTGGCAGGGACCGTGTGGCGGGGACCGTGGCGTGGACCCGTGCGGCCTCAGTGGCTGCGGCGCCTCGACGGGCCGCCGAGGGAGGCCCAGACCGTCGAGCCGGTGCGGTCCTCGGTCACGCCCCACTCGTGGGCCAGGCTGCGCACGATCCGCAGCCCGCGGCCCGAGGGGGCCCAGACGGCGCGCGGGGCGGGACGCGGGGTGGTGTCGCTGCCGCCGTCGGTGACCTCGACCTCGACGACCCCGGCCTTGACCTTCCAGTGCACGCGCAGCATCCCGTCGGAGAGCGGGCGGGCGTGGCGGATCGCGTTGGACACCAGCTCGGAGGCTACGATCTCGGCCTCGTCGACCACCGCGGGGGGCACGTCCCGCTCGGAGAGGTCCTCGACGACGGCGCGGCGGACCTGCGCCACCGACGTCGCCCGCCAGGGCACGCGGATGGTGCGCGAGGCGTCGCGGACGGGGTTCGCGGTCGCCGTCCGCAGGGGCCGGCGGGGCTGTGGTGCTGCAGTCATGCGGTGCTCAGTCCGTTCTCGGGGAACGGGTGGGAGGTTACCTGCTGGCGTGCACAGCGTCGAGGACGGCACGGGGGCGGTTGGTGATGATGGCGTCGACGCCGAGGTCCAGGCACAGCTGCACGTCCTGCGGCTCGTCGACGGTCCAGACGTACACGTCGTGCCCGCGTTCGTGCTGACGGCGCACGGTCTTCGGGTGGCGCCGGACGATCTCGAGGTCCAGGCCGACCGTGCGCACCCCCCGCGGCAGCGAGCCGTCCCGGAACCGCAGCGGCACCGAGTCCTCCACGAGGTACACCGACGGGACGTCGGGGCAGAGCTGGCGCATCCGCTGGACCGCGAGCTGGGAGAACGACATCACGCGCACCCAGTGCTGCCCCGGCTGCTGCGGCCCGTCGAGCCCGAACTCGGCCAGCACCTTGGCGAGCTGGCGCTCCACCAGCCCGGCGTACCGGGTCGGGTGCTTGGTCTCGATGGCCAGCCCGATGGGGCGCTCGCTCTGGGTGACCGTGGTCAGCAGCGCCCGCAGGGTGAGCAGCTGGTTGCGGTTGCGGTCGGGGACCTCGTCCTCGCCGCCGTGCTGGGCCTTCCAGGAGCCCCAGTCCAGGCCCTCGAGCTCGGCGAGCTCCAGGGTCGAGACGATGCCGCGGCCGTTGCTCGTGCGGTTGACCCGGCGGTCGTGGACGCAGACGAGGTGCGAGTCGGCCGTGAGCCGGACGTCGCACTCGAGGGCGTCGGCCCCCTCGTCGATCGCGCGCAGGTAGGCCTTGAGCGTGTGCTCCGGCTCCTCCGAGCTGCTGCCGCGGTGGGCGATGACCAGGGGCGGGTGCCGGCGGTCGCCAGCAGACGGCGTGGGGACGACGGCGTCGGGCACGCGACCATGGTTCCACACGCCGGCTGGCACAGTGGCCCTGACCGGTCGGGTCGCCGGTGGCGCTCACACGGGAGGGAGGTGCGGCGTTCGTTGGGTGTGACCCTGCCTCCCTTCCAGCACCTCGTCGACGCGCACTGGCGTGACGTCGCCCGGCTCGCGCACGCCCTCGCGGGCCCGGTGGACGGCGACGACGTGGCACAGCAGGCGTGGACCCAGGCCCTCGCGGCATACCCACGGCTGCGCACGGCCACCAACCTGCGCGGGTGGGTGCTCACGATCACGCACCGGTGCGCGATGGACGCGCACCGCCACCGGGGCCGCCGTGCGGTGCCCCACGACGACCCCGGGCGGCTGGCCGCCGGGCCGACCGTGGCGGCCGCCGACGCGGCGCTGCCCGACACCGACCTGTGGCGGCGCGTCGGCGCCCTGCCGCAGCGCCAGCGCGAGGCGGTCGTGCTCAAGTACGTCGCCGACCTCGACCACCCGACCATCGCCGCCGCCCTCGGCTGCTCGCCGGCCATGAGCCGGCGGCTCGTGAGCGACGCGCTCGCCACCCTGCGCAAGGACCTGCCATGACCGATCCCACCCGCCTGCTCTCCGGGTTCGAGCCCGACGTGCACCCCCCACGGTTCGACCCCACGGACGTCGCGTACGTCGTCGAGGACACCGCCGTCGGCCGGATGCTGTTGGCGCGCAACCCTTCCGGGGCGCTCGTCGCGTCCTCGTTCGTGCCGGACACCGAGGCCGAGGACCGGGTGCTCACCCGGATCAGCGCCCGGGTGTCACCGCGCGTGCTGCGCCAGCCGGGCGAGCTCGACGACGCGCGGCGCGAGCTCGAGGAGTTCCTCGCCGGCCGTCGCCACGCGTTCACGCTGCGCACCGACCTGGCGCTGGCGTCGGACTTCCAACGCGTCGTGCTGCCGGGGCTGGTGCGCACGGTCGGCTACGGGCACCGGGCGACGTACGGCCAGCTCGCCGGGGCGGTGCAGCGGCCGGGTGCCGCGCGGGCCGTCGGGGCTGCCCTCGGCGCCAACCCGCTGTGCGTCGTCCTCCCGTGCCACCGCGTCGTGGCCTCCTCCGGGGCCCTCACGGGGTATGCCGGTGGGCTGGCGGCCAAGCGCTACCTGCTCGACCTGGAGGCCGAGCACCTCGCCGACCCCGCCTGACCCGGACCCGGCGTCATCCTCCGGACCGGCCCGACCCCCGCAAGACAACGGTTGCGCGGCTTCCCGCGGGTTGTCGTCCCGAGGGTCGTCGAGCAACCGTTGTTTTGCCGGGCGAGGGCGGGGTGGTCACGGTGGGGAGGTCAGGGGTGCTCGGGGTGGCCGTCGGGGCCGTGGCGGGACGCGAGCGCGGCGGTGAGGGCCTCGACCGCGCGCCGCAGGTCCGCGACCGTCGCGTCCCTGGCCTCGGGCTGCAGCTGCACCGTCAGGGTCCCGCCGGGCTCCATCGACGCGGACCGGACCTCCGCGAGCCCGTCGGCGCCCTGCTGCTGCAGGGCGTTGAGCAGCTCCGCCTGCGTCATCCCCAGGCGGCGCAGGGCCTTCCGGTCGGCGACCCCGTCCACCACGACGAGGGTCGGCCTGCCGTCCAGCAGCCAGGCGACGCGGGGGCTGACCATGGCCCACCGGTCGAGCGCGGTGTTGACGGCGACCAGCACCACTGCGCCGAGGACCCCGCCGACGAGGGAGTTGTCGTTGCCGATGATGGCGTTCTGCACGACGTTCGACAGCAGCAGCACGACCACGAGGTCCAGGCTGTTCATCTGGGCCATCAGCCGCTTCCCGGCCACCCGGATGATCACGAGGATGGCGACGTAGACCAGGACGGTGCGCAGCACCTTCTCCCACGGCGGCACGCCGAACGAGAACAGGTCGCCGGCGATTCCGCGCGAGGCGCCGGGCAGCGCGGCATACACGCCGGACAGGGTGGTGACGACGTCGGGCACGGCAGCCTCCTTCGGCGTCCGCGGGCGCGGACGCCTCAGGTGACCACGCCGCCGCGTCGGTCGCGAGGAGCCTCGCCGTGCCGTCGGTGTGGGCACAATGGGCGGGCACGCAGTCGCGAGGCGGGGAGGGTCGGTGCACCAGCGGGGGGACAACGACGGGCGGAGGGTCCGGGTCCGGGTCTCCCGCGTCCGGGCCTCCCGCGTCCGGGCCTCCCGCGTCCGGGTCTCCTGTGTCCCGCGGAGCCGGAGGTCCTGAGGTGCCACCCGCCACGGCCAGGTCACGCCGTTCCGCCGCTGCGCCGCGCGTGCTGACGCCCGAGCAGGCGCGACGGATCGCGGTCCGGGCGCAGCTGCTCGCCGAGCCGCGGCCCACCGACCTGCTCGGGCTGGTCCGGCACCTCACCGTCGTCCAGGTCGACCTCACCGCTGCGGTGGCCCCCAGCGCCGACCTCGTCTGCTGGGGCCGGCTCGGCTCCGCGTTCCACCCCGACGACCTCGACGACCTGCTCGACGCCCGCCAGGTGATCGAGCTCGACGGAGGCTCCGGCCGGCCGAGGACCTCGCCCTGTTCCGGGCCGAGATGGCGCTGTGGCCCGGGCCCGAGCCGCTCACCGAGTGGCAGGTCGACCTGCAGGAGTGGGTCGAGGACAACGACGGCTGCCGGCTCGACATCCTCGACGTGCTGCGCTCGGAGGGCCCCACCGCCGCCCGGGACCTGCCCGACTCGTGCGTGCGGCCGTGGCGCTCGAGCGGCTGGAACAACAACCGCAACGTGACCATGCTCGTCACCCAGATGGAGCGCCGCGGCGAGATCGCGGTGTCGCACCGTGAGGGCCGCGAGCGGATGTGGGACCTCGCCGAGCGGGTCCACCCCGACGACGACGTGGTGCCGGTGGAGGAGGCCTTCGAGACCCGGCAGCGGCGCCGGCTGGCCTCCCTCGGGCTGGCCCGGGCCCGGGTCGCCGAGGTGCCCGGAGAGCCGTACGACGTGGGGCCGGTCGGCGCGGAGGTGGTCGTGGAGGGCGTCCGGGGGACGTGGCGGGCGGACCCGGAGCTGCTCGAGCGGGCGGACGAGCCCTTCGAGGGCCGGACGGTCCTGCTGTCGCCGCTCGACCGCCTCGTGTTCGACCGCAAGCGGCTCACCGAGCTGTTCGGCTGGGAGTACCAGCTGGAGATGTACAAGCCCGCTGCCAAGCGGCGCTGGGGCTACTGGGCGCTGCCGGTCCTCGACGGGGACCGGTTCGTCGGCAAGCTCGACTGCACCGCCGACGTCGAGCACGGCGTGCTGCGGGTGGACGCCCTGCACCGGGACGTGCCGTTCGACCGGGCCCTGGAGCGGCGCGTGGACCGCGAGGTCGCCGAGCTGGCCCGGTGGCTCGACCTCGATTTGGCGCGGGCGCGATGAGTTCCGCACCCGTCCCCGGTCGGTAGGTTCGACGGCATCCGCACCCCACCACCGGAGGAACCACCATGGGCCAGATCCACGTGCACGAGTTCATCTCGCTCGACGGCGTCTTCGAGGACCCGTCCTGGACCTTCGAGCACGGGTTCGACCCGGCGATGGGCGAGACGCTGGCCGCCGTGATGGCGGACGTCCGGGGGATCCTGTTGGGGCGCACCACGTTCGAGGCGTTCGCCCCGGCCTGGCGCGACCGTACGGTCGAGGACGACCCGGGCGCCCCGTTCTTCAACGAGACCACGAAGTACGTCGTCGGCGCCGGCGAGCCGACCCAGGAGTGGGGGCACACCGAGCGGCTCGGCGCCTACGACCCCGAGGTCATCCGCCGGCTCAAGGACGAGGACGAGGGCGACCTCTACGTCAGCGGCAGCGGCAGGCTCGTGCGGGGGCTGCTCGCCGACGGCCTGGTCGACCAGCTCCATCTCTTCGTCTACCCCGTCACCCTCGGCACCGGCTCGCGCCTGTTCGCCGAGGGCGAGTCGCACCGGCTCGCCCTGGCGGCGCACGACGTCTACGCCAACGGCGTCGTCCACCTCGCCTACGCCCCGGCGTGAGGGTGGGCGGCCCGCTCCCCCGGAGCGAACCGCCCACCCCCGGCGTGAGCCCGGGACCCGGCCCCTACTTGAGCTCGCTGCGCAGCACGCGCCAGGCGCCGAAGGCCAGCGGCAGCACCACCCAGAGCAGTGACGAGGTGCCCAGCTGGGCCCACTGCTGACCGGTCATGTCGCCCTCGAGGAGCGGCTGCATGGTGGCGTTGATGTCCAGCCACTTCGCCGCGTCGTGCAGCCAGCCCACGAGCGACCCGAGGATGCCCCAGACCGTCGGCAGCACCAGGTAGGCGACGATCGCGGCCGGCGTGTTCAGCAGCGACAGGCCGAAGCCCACACCCTGGAGCAGGCCCAGCGCCAGCAGCAGGGCCATCCCGCCGACCAGCCCTCCCGTGAGCTCCCAGTCGGCGTCGGCGCCCCGGACACCCACCGCGAGGCCGTGCACGAGCGCCCCGAGGAGCAGCGACATCCCGAAGGCCAGCACGGCGGTGGCCAGCGCGGCCAGGGTCTTGGCGAGGATGACCCGGCCCCTGCGCGGCTCGAGCGCGAAGGTCGTCAGGCCGGTCCGCTGCGACCACTCCGCAGTCGCCGCCATCACCCCGACGAGGGGCACGAGCAGGCCGAGGGGGGTGGCGGTGGCGGTGAAGTACGCGGCGTACGCATGGTTGCCACCCTGGACGAACAGCAGGATCACCATGACGGCGGCGACCACCAGGCCGATGCTGAGCAGCAGCCAGAAGCCGGCGCGGGTGTCGACCTGCTTGCGCCACTCGACGCGCGAGAGGGTGAGCAGCCCCACCGGCGCCGTGGGTCGCGGGCCAGGGATCCGGGGCAGGCGCGCCCGAGCGGCCGCCGGCCCCGCGGGCCGGGCGCCCACGGCTGCGGTGCCGGTGCCCGGGCTCTCGGCCGGCGTCGTGGCGGTGGTCCCGGTGCTCATGCCGCCACCTCCTCGCGCGCGTCCGCGGCGGTGAGCTCGAGGAACATGTCCTCCAGCCCACGGCCGTCACCGGACCTCAGCTCGACGAGCACGACCCCGTGCCGGGCCGCGGTCGCGCCGACCTCGCCCGGCTCCGCCTCGACGAGCAGGGTGCCGCCCGCGCCGTCCGTGGCGACGAGCCCGTCGGCGTCGAGGGCCGCGCGCAGGGCGGCGACGTCGGCGGCCCGAACCACGGTCCCGGCGCCGCGCAGCAGCTCCTCCGTGGTGCCGTGGGCCACGATCCGCCCTCGGCCGATGACGACGATGTCGTCGGCCACGCGCTCGATCTCGTTCAGCAGGTGCGAGGACAGCAGCACGGTGCCGCCCTCGTCGGCGAAGCCGCGCAGCAGGCTGCGCATCCACCGGATGCCGGCCGGGTCGAGGCCGTTCGCAGGCTCGTCGAGGACGAGCACCTGCGGGTCGCCGAGGAGGGCGTGCGCGAGGCCGAGCCGCTGGCGCATCCCGAGGGAGTAGTTGCGGACGCGACGGCTGCTCTCGCGCTCGGTGAGCCCGACGAGGTCGAGCACCTCGTCGACCCGACGGTGGTCGACCCCCATCAGGGTCGCGCCGAGGCGGAGCACCTCGCGACCGGTCCGGCCGGCGTGCTGGGCGGAGGCGTCGAGCAGGACGCCGACGTGGCGCCCCGGGTTGGGCAGGGCGGCGTAGGGCCGGCCCAGCACGGTCGCGGTGCCGCTCGTGGCGGGGGTGAGCCCGCACAGGATCCGCATCGTCGTCGACTTGCCCGCCCCGTTCGGCCCGAGGAAGCCGGTGACCCGGCCCGGCTCGGCCCCGAAGGACACGTCGTCGACCGCGGTCACGGCGCCGTAGCGCTTGGTCAGTGAGTTCACGGTGATCATGGCCTCCACGGTGGCCGGCAGGGTTCCCCGGCCACATCCGCCCGAGGCATCGCGCACCCCCTACCAAAGTCTGGGCGCGCGCGACTTCGGTCGGAAGCCGACCGGCCGCCACGCGGCATACCCTGCCGGGGTGCTGCTCACGAACCCCCACCCGCTCCCGCGCACCGTCTGGGGCGAGACGTGGCGGATCCTCGCGGCCGGGACGTCCAGCGCGCTGCTCTTCGCCCTCGTCGTGGCCGGGTCGACGAGCGTGGGCCGCACGCCCCCCGGCTGGCTCACGGCCCTTGACGTCGCCCTCGGCGTGGTGTCGCTGGTGCTGCTGCCGCTGCGTCGGCGCTTCCCGCTCCCGGTGGCCGTGCTGCTCGCCTGCTTCATGTTCGTGTCGATCTGCTCGGTCGGGGCCGCCTCCATCGCCCTCATCTCGCTGTGCACCCACCGGCGCTGGTTGCCCGTCGCGGTCACGGCGGTGCCGTCGGTCCTCGCCGGCCTCAGCTACGAGCAGATCCGCCCGACCAGCAACGGGAGCGGGTTGTGGGAGACCGTCACCAACATCGTCATCGGTGTCCTGATGTATGCCGTGTGCGTCGCGATCGGGTACTACGTCGGCGCCCGTCGGGCGCTCCTCGCGTCCCTGCGCGAGCGGGTGGAGACGGCCGAGCGGGAGCAGGCGAGCCGGGTGGCGGAGGCTCGGGCGACCGAGCGTGCCCGCATCGCCCGGGAGATGCACGACGTGCTCGCACACCGGATCTCGTTGGTGGCCATGCACTCCGGCGCCCTGGCGTTCCGCGACGACCTCGGCCGCGAGGAGGTCGCGCAGGCGGCCACGGTGATCCGGGACAACGCCCACCTCGCCCTCAGCGAGCTGCGCGACGTGCTCGGCGTGCTGCGGCTGACCGACGGCGAGGACCTCGGGGTCGAGCAGCCGGAGCGTCCCCAGCCCACCCTGTCCGACCTCGAGGAGCTCATCGGCGAGGCCCGGGCCGCCGGGTCGCGGATCGACGCGGAGCTCGACCTGGAGCACGCGGGCGGTATCCCGGACTCGTTGTCGCGCAATGCCTTCCGCATCGTGCAGGAGGTGGTCACCAACGCCCGCAAGCACGCCCCCGACGAGCCGCTCGCCCTGGCGGTCCGGGCGGTCCCCGGCGACGGCGTGGGCATCACGGCCCGCAACGGCATCCCCGCCGAGGACGGGCGGCCGGCGCTGCCCCGTTCGGGGATGGGCCTGGCGGGCCTCACCGAGCGGGCGGTGCTCAGCGGCGGCACGCTCACCTTCGGGGTCGACCGGCGTGGCGACTTCGTGGTCACCGCCCGGCTACCGTGGGACCGGTGAGCCAGGGGCAGCCGGTCGAGGGCGCGGTCCGGGTCGTCCTCGTCGACGACGACCCGCTCGTGCGTGCCGGACTCCGGATGATCCTCGGGGGGTCGCCCCGGATCGAGGTCGTGGCCGAGGCCGGCGACGGTGTCGAGGGGGTCGAGGTGGTCCGCCGCGAGCGCCCCGACGTGGTGCTCATGGACATCCGGATGCCCCGACGTGACGGCTTGGAGGCGACGCGGCTGCTGGTCGCGGAGCCCGACGGCGGGTCGCTGCGACGCCCACGGGTCATCGTCCTCACGACCTTCGACACCGACGACCTGGTGGTGCAGGCGCTGCGCACCGGCGCGAACGGGTTCCTCCTCAAGGACACGCCGCCGGCCCAGCTCGTCGACGCCGTGCTGGCCGTGGCCGCCGGCGCTCCGATCCTGTCGCCGAGCGTGACGGCCCAGCTCATCGCCCGGGTCTCGCAGGACGACGACCCCAGGCTGGCCGCGGCCCGGCTGCGCCTCGCCACCCTCACCGACCGCGAGCGAGAGGTCGCGCTCGCGATCGGGCGTGGCCTGTCGAACGCCGAGATCGCGGCCGAGCTTTTCATGGGGGTGCCCACCGTCAAGGCCCACGTGTCGCGCCTGCTCACCAAGCTCGGGGCCGACAACCGGGTGCAGGTCGCCCTCACCGTGCACGACGCCGGCCTCGCCTGATCGGCCGCTCCGCGGTCAGTGCTCGGGACAGGCGAGGAGTAGCCGCTGCGCGAGGGCGCGGGTCGCGGCCCGAACCTCCTCGCCCCGCACCACGCGGTAGCCCACGGGCAGGTGGGCGAGGTCCGCGGCGTACCCGCTCGGGTTGCTCGTGCTGCCCACGACCCGGCACCGGCCCTCGTCCACGGGCTCGACCCGGCCCATGGTCCGGGGCAGCCAGCGCTCCACCCTCTCCGCCGGGGCCTGCACTTCCACCTCGACCTCGAACTCCCAGCCGGCGGCGAGGTTCTCCTCCAGGGCCCGGACGGGGTCGAGCCCCGCCGGCGGGGCGAAGGTCGTCTCGAGCGGCTCGACGTCCAGCACCCGGTCGACGCGGTAGGTGCGGGGCGCGCCCGAGGTGACCGAGTGGCACAGGAGGTACCACCGGCTGTGCCGGACGACCACGGCCCAGGGCTCCACCTCGAGCGACAGGTCCCGCCCCGCCTCGGTGCGGTAGCCCAGCCGCACCCGGTGGTGGTCCGCACACGCCCGTACGAGGGTCACCGTGGTGTCCGGCCGCGGCCGGGCGGCGCCACGGTCGGGGACGGGGGCCGTGGTCCTGCGCACCACTTCCGCCTGTGCCGCAACGGATTCCGGCAGGGTGCGCAGGATCTTGGCGAGGGCGCCCCCCACCGGGTCCGAGACGTCGCCGGCGTCGTGGTGCCCGTCGAGCACGGCCATCACCAGCCCGAGCGTCTCAGCCGGGGTGAAGACGAGCGGGGCCGACCGCAGCCCGCGTCCCGGACGGTACCCACCGGCCGGGCCGCTGACCGAGGTGATGGGTATGCCGGCCTCGCGCAGCGTCGCGACGTACCGCCGGGCTGCGCGGGGCGTCACCCCGAGCCGGTCGGCGATCCGCTCGGCGGTGATGCCCGGCTGGCTCTGGACCAGCTCCAGGGTGACGAGGGCGCGGGCGGTGGGGCTGGCGTCGGGGTCCACGAGGTCGATTCTCGACGCGGACGCGAACCGTCCGCAATGGGTCCTAGCGTGTCCGCCATGACCGAGATCGTGCTGTTCCACCACATCCAGGGCCTGACCCCCGGCGTCGTCGAGTTCGCCGACGCGCTGCGCGCGGCGGGCCACACCGTCCACACCCCGGACCTGTTCGAGGGGCGCACCTTCGCCTCGATCGAGGAGGGCCAGGCCCACTGCCAGGAGGTCGGCTTCGAGGCGATCCGCGAGCGCGGCGTCGCCTCCGTGCAGGAGCTGCCCGCGGAGCTCGTCTACGGCGGCTTCTCGCTCGGCTGCATGCCGGCGCAGAAGCTCGTGCAGACCCGTGCGGGTGCGCGCGCGGCCCTGCTCTACCACGGCTTCGCCGACCCGTCCTGGTTCGGCACCTGGCCCGAGGGCGTCCCCGTGCAGATCCACGCCATGGACGCCGACCCGTTCTTCGTCGACGAGGGCGACATCGACGCGGCGCGGCCGTTCGTCGAGGCCCACGAGGGCGCGGAGCTGTTCCTGTACCCCGGTGACGGCCACCTGTTCGCCGACAGCTCGCTGGCCGGGTACGACGCCGGCGCCACGAAGCTCGTGCTCGAACGCTCGCTCGAGCTGCTCGCGAGGCTGTGACCGTGGCCGGTCCGGCGCAGCGGGAGGGGCTGCCGGAGGGACTGCCGGGCGGACTGCCGCCCAGGCAGGCCCGGACCTTCCGGGACGAGCAGCTGCTGGGGGCGACGTTCGAGCACGTGGACCTGTCGGGCGCACGGTTCGACCGGGTCGACCTCACCGGGGCCAGGCTGCAGATGGTGGACCTCGCCGACGCCGAGGTCCGGGACACCGCGTTCCGCAACGTCCGCCTGCGCGGCGTCGAGCTGCATGACGTCGAGATCAACGGCGAGCTCGAGAACGTGCGGGTCAACGGTGTCGACATCGGCCCGCTCGTGTCGGCCGAGCTCGACCGACTCCACCCGGAACGGACCAGGCTGCGCCCCACCGACCCGCAGGGCTACCGCGAGGCCTGGGCGGTCCTCGAGGACCTGTGGACCGGGACCGTCGAGCGCGCCCGGCGGCTCGAGGCGGTCGACCCCGGGCTGCTGCACGAGGGCGTCGACGGCGAGTGGTCCTTCGTCGAGACGCTGCGGCACCTGGCGTTCGCCACGAGCTCGTGGCTGCGCCGGGCGCTCCTCGGCGACCCCTCCCCGTGGCACCCCCTCGAGCTGCCCTGGGACACCATGCCCGACACCCCCGGGGTGCCGCGCGACCGGGAGGTGCGGCCGTCCCTCGACGAGGCCCTCGAGCTGCGCCTCGCCCGCAGCAGCGAGGTCGCGGCATACCTGGCCACCCTCACCGACGAGCAGCTCGCCGGTCGGACCGATCCGCTCGCGGGCACCGGGTGGCCGCCCGAGGGGTCGCAGTTCCCGGTGAAGGACTGCCTCGACGTGCTGCTCAACGAGGAGTGGTGGCACCGGCAGTTCGCCGAGCGCGACCTCGCCGTGCTCAAGGCCCGTCAGGAGGAGAAGCGATGACCGACAGGCCGCCCACAGGCGCCACCGTGGCAGGCAGCCAACCGCCAGCAGACACCGACCCGCGCCCCGGGTCCGACGAGACTCCTTGGGAGCCGCCGCTCGCCGGCGGCGAGGCCGAGGCGCTGCTCGGCGCGCTCGACCGGTTGCGCTGGACCTTCCGGTACAAGACCGACGGGCTCGGCGCCGACGGGTTGGGTCAGCGTGTCGGCGCGTCGTCCCTGACTCTCGGCCGGCTGCTCAAGCACCTGGCCGTTGCCGAGGACCACGCGTTCCACACCAAGCTCGACGGCTCCACCCTGCCGCCGGTGTGGGACGGCAACGGCTGGGACGACGACCCGGACTGGGAGATCACCTCGGCCGGCGCGGACGAGCCGGCGCAGCTCTACGCCTACTGGGACGACGCGGTCGCGCGGTCGCGCGAGCGGGTGCGGGCGGCCCTCGCGCGGGGCCGCCTCGACCAGGAGGTGCACGCCGCGACCGACGCCGGCGAGCACGCCAACCTGCGGCGGCTGCTCTGCGACATGGTGGAGGAGTACGGCCGCCACACCGGCCACGCCGACCTGCTCCGCGAGGCGGTCGACGGCCGGGTCGGCGAGGACCCACCGCCCGGCTGGCGCCCGGTCTCGGGTCGAGCGGTCAGCCGGCAGGGGCGACCGTCCGGCTCATGACGCAGTTGCGCGTGCCCTTGGGCCGGTCGTAGCTGAAGCCCGCGCGCTCGAACAGGGCGCGGGTCCCGCTGTAGAGCACCGAGACCTTCGCCCCGTCGTTGTCGTGGGGGTAGGCCTCGACGAGCCCACCGCCCGCGGCCGCCACGAGGGCGAGCACCCCCTGCACGGCCACGGCCGACACCCCGGAGCGCCGGTAGCGCTTGTCGACGAACAGGCAGGTGATCCGGTAGTCGGGGTCGCGCTCGCTCGTCTCGTCGTACTCCTTGCGGTGGTAGATGTTCGGCAGCTCGGACGGGCTGCCGTACTGGCACCAGGCGACGGCATCCTCGCCGTCGAACACGAGGGCGGCATGGGCACCCCCGGTGCGGACCAGGCGCTCCTTGAGCTCTCGGTTCCGCTCCGGGTCGTAGGTCTTCTCCGCGGCCATCGTGTGGAAGTACGTGCACCAGCACCCGCCGAAGACCCCGTTGTGGCGCTCCATGAGCGCTGCGTATGCCGGCCAGCTCGTCGCGTCGAGCGGCCTCACCGTGAGCGCGCCCGGGTCGACGGCCGTCGCCTTCGTCGTCCTCGTCATGGGCTCACGGTAGGCCGGTTCGCGGACGAGGGGCGTCCTGGACGCCGGCCGACAGGGAAAGGGTCAAGCGGTCGTGCGCAGGTAGCGGCCGAAGTGGGGCACGGTGAACGCGATGCGCCCACGCTCGCCGGAGTAGATGAGCCCCTTCTTGAGCAGCGCGTCCCGGGCAGGGGAGAGCGACTGGGGCTTGCGGCCGAGGACCGTCGCCACCTCCGAGGTCGCGACCGACTCGATGTCGTCGAGGTCGCCGCCGGCCTCCACGGCCGCGGTCGCGGCATCGGCCATGGCCCTGAGGTACTCGCGCTCGGCCGGCGTCGCCCGCTCGTACCGCGACCCGAAGAAGCCGACGGCGAGCTCCGCCTCGGCCTCGGGAGCCGCCACCGCGACGTCGTCGACGGTGATCGGCGTGCGCGGCGCGACGTCCCACGCGACCTTTCCGTACGCCTGGATGAAGTACGGGTAGCCGGCGGTCGCGGCATACATCGCGTCGAGGGCCTCCGGCGTGAACCCGGCGTCCTCGTCCTCAGCCGGTGCGACGAGGGCGAGGTCGGCCGCCGAGCGGTCGAGCCGGTCGATGCGCTGGTACCGGAACAGTCGCTCGGAGTACGACTTGCTCGCCGACAGCACGGCGGGCAGGTGCGGCAGCCCGGCGCCGACGACGATCACGGGCAGCCCGGACTGGCTGATCTCGTGGCAGGCCGCGCACAGCGCGGAGACGTCCTCCGGCCCGAGGTCCTGCATCTCGTCGATGAAGACGGCCACGCCGCGACCGACGTCCGCGGCGAGGCCGCCCACGTCGGTGAGCAGCTCGACGAGGTCGATCTCGATGTCGCCGGAGTCGGCACGGCCGGAGGCGGCGGGGGCGTCGATCCCGGGGTTCCACCGCTCGCGCAGCTTGGCGCCGGGCGCGGTGTCGCGCTGGGCGAACGCCTTGATGACGCCGAGCACCTGGTCGACCTCGTCGCCCGCCGGGTGCCCGAGCTCGCGGACCGCGACGTGCAGGGCGGCCGAGAGGGGTCGGCGCAGCCGCTGGTCGGGCCGGGCCTCGAGCTTGCCGGTGCCCCAGTGCGAGCGGACCGCGGCCGAGCGCAGCGCGTTGAGCAGCACCGTCTTGCCGACACCGCGCAGCCCGGTGAGCACGACCGACCGTTCGGGCCGGCCCCGGGAGACGCGTTCGAGGACGACGTCGAAGGCGTGCAGCTGCTCGTCGCGCCCGGCGAGCTCGGGCGGGCGCTGCCCGGCGCCGGGGGCGTACGGGTTCCGGATCGGGTCCACGATCGCAGCGTATGGGGGTCTCTAGCGGATCCTCGATATTTGCGGATACGAGTCCAGCGTGTCGGATCACGCCGGGCGGTGGGTGCGAGGGGCGCCCTCCCGCCGCGCCACCCACCCGAGCACGTCCTTGGGCACCCGCCCGGTGGAGGCTGCCCGCATGTGGCCCATGCCGCGGTACCAGACCAGGGTGCAGTCGGGGATCTGCTCACTCGTCCGCCGCACCGCCTCCCGGGAGAAGAACAGGTCCCGGTCGCCGCAGAGCATGAGCACGGGCACGTTGATCCGCGGGAGGACGGGGCGGGCGTCGAAGGCCTCCTCCGCGTCCGCCTCGACCCGCAGGTCACCGGCCGGGACCGACGCATCGGCGAAGAGGCGCCCGGCCAGCGGCCCCAGCGCCCGGCGGAGGCCGGCAGCCCTGGGCCCGGGCAGCAGGTACTCGAGGAAGGCGGACCCCGCGTCCGCGTGGCGACCGTCGGCCCGGGCCCGCGCCCACCGCACGTCGATGTCCGTCCCCTCGGGAGTGACGGTGGCCGCGGCCACGAGGACGACGACCCTGCGGACCACGTCCGGGTGCTCGGCCGCCACGTGCAGCGCGATCATCCCGCCGTACGACTCCCCGATGAGCAGGTCGACCGGAGACCCGACGTGCCCCTCGATGAACCGGGCGCAGTCGGCCGCCATGTCGGCGACGGTGTGGCCGGCCGGCATGCCCCGCGGACGGGTGATGGTCCACACGGCGTACCCGGCGCGCACGAAGGGCGTGAACCGCGCCTCGGTGAACCGCGCGAAGAGGCCGCTCGGCAGCCGGCTGCCGGGCCCGCCCGGGAGGTTCACCAGCGTCCGGGGTCCCTCACCGAGGACCGCGTACTCGATGCCGCTCGCCGAGGTGCCGGTCCGGCGTGGAGGTCGTGCGGAGCGTCCCACCGCCCCAGCGTCACCCGCCGCGGGCGCCGGCGGGTCCCCCGAAAGGACGACGGAGCGGCACGGGGGCGTGGGGAGCGGGGAGCGGGGAGCGGGAGCGGGCGCGGGGGAGCGCACGGGCAGTGCCGTCCGTGCTGCGTCACTGATACGCCGGGTGCATCAGTGACGCAGTCCCGGCACGACTCGATGGTCGGGCGCCCGGCGCCCAGCGCCCGGCCCCCGGCGCTGGCCTCAGCGGCGGTTGCGGCGACGGACCATGTGGCCCACGACGGCCGGGATCCAGCCGGTCTCACCGCGCATCCACCGGCCGGCCACGAGGTTGTGCGGCACGACGACGAACGTCCCCTTGAAGCCCTCGGTCAGCGCCAGGTCGGTGCCGAAGACGTCGGTCACCACCTGCCAGTCGAGGTCGGTGTGGCGGTCGAGGTGCTCGCCGATGCCGAGCGCGTACCGCTCCACGACCGCGGCATGGTCCGGACGCGACCCCTCGGGCGACTGCTCCCAGCTCCGGTAGGCCGCGTCCAGCCCGGCCGAGAGCGAGTCGAGGTCGTCGACGTCGACGCGTTCGGCCGCCAGGGCCTCGAGCGCGGCGGCGATGCGCGCGCGCTCGTCCGCGCCGAGGGGCGCCACGACCGGCCGCAGCGACGCCCCGTCGTCCACGAGCGAGGCGCCGGCTGCCGACGGGTCGAGGGTGTCGCCGGTGTCACCGGCCTCCTCGGGTCCGGCGTCGTCGGCGCGACGCCGGCCGAACCACGCCATGGCGGGGCCGCCGGCCCTACTTGACCGTCGCGGGACCGTCGTCGGCCACGAGCTCCTTGCCCGCGCCCTCCCACGCCTTCATCCCGCCGTCGAGGTTCGCCACGTCGAAACCCTGCTGGGACAGCCACGCCACCGCCCGCGAGGACCGGCCGCCGCTGCGGCACACCACGGCCAGCGTGGCCGCGTCGGTGTCGGGCAGGGCGTCGAGCCGCGACGGCAGGTCGCCGAGCGGGATGTGGACGGCACCCGGCGCGTGGCCGGCGTCCCACTCGTCCTGCTCGCGCACGTCGAGGAGGACGGCGTCGTCGGCGACGTCGTGCACGGAGACCTGGGGAATGTCCATGCGCCCATGAAACCACCCCTGCCGGCGGGTCCGCCCGCCGGTAGCGTGCCGCGGGTGCAGGGGACGGCGAGGGACATCACACGGGTCGTGGCCGCGGCCGAACGGGGCCTGCGCCACCACCCCGACCCGGGCCCCGCCCTCGACCGGCTGGCGGAGCGGCTCACCGAGGTCGTCGGCCGGTGGGACCTCGTGCTGGAGGAGGTCTACGGCGAGGGACTGGGCGTGCCGGTGGTGGCCGTCACCACCGGTGGGCGGCCGGCGGTGCTCAAGCTCGAGGGGACCGGCGACGCCTTCCGCAGCCAGGTCGCGACCCTGCTCGCCGCGGAGGGCCGGGGGTATGCCGCGGTGCTCGCGTCCGACGTCGACCTCGGCGCGGTGCTGCTGGAGCGGCTCGGGCCGAGCCTCGCCTCGGCCGGACTGCCGCCGCGGGAGCAGGTGGCCCACCTCATGGGGCCGGTGCAGCGCACCTGGCAGCTGACCCTCGGCGCCGTCCCCGCCGGAGCCCCGTCGCACCTGCCCGGGGGTAGCAAGGCCGAGCAGCTCGCCCACGTCCTGCGCACCCTGCCCGCCCGCGTGCTGTCGCCCGAGCAGCGGGAGGGCTGGGCCCCGGCACTCGCCGAGGCCGCCCGGCTCGCCGACCACTTGGCCGCGACCCGCGACCCGCCGGGCGAGGTCCTGTGCCACGGCGACCCCCATCCCGGCAACGCGCTGCTGGTGCCGGACGCACCGGCCGGCGCCCCGGCGTACCGGCTCGTGGACCCGGACGGGCTCGTGACCGAGCGGGAGTACGACCTCGGGGTCGTGCTGCGCGACGTCAGCCGCGAGCTGCTCGCGTCGGACGGCCCCGGCGCCGCGCGCGAGCTGCACGACGCCCTGTGCCGGCAGGCGGCCGCCGCGACCGGCACCGACGGCGAGCGGGTGCGGCAGTGGGCGTTCGTGGAGCGGGTGACGACCGGGCTGTACCTGCAGTGGTTCCGCGACGAGGACACGGCGGAGTCGTTCCTGGACTCGGCGATGCTGCTGTGCGGGGTGGCCGCCCAGCCCGGACCGCGCGCTACTTGAGCAGGCGGGACATCCGACGGTCCGCCAACGGCTTGCCGCCGGTCTGGCAGGTCGCGCAGTACTGCAGCGAGGAGTCCGCGAACGACACCTCGCGCACGGTGTCGCCACACACCGGGCAGGTCTCGCCCGTGCGGCCGTGCACGCGCATCCCGGCCCGCTTGGCGTCCTTGAGCTCGGCCGCCGGCTTGCCCGAGGCTGCGGCCACCGCGCCCGCGAGCGTCTCGCGCAGCGCGGCATACAACCGGTCCACGGCCTCCTCGTCGAGGCTGGACGCCATCGCGAACGGCGACATCTTCGCGACGTGCAGGATCTCGTCGGAGTAGGCGTTGCCGATGCCGGCGATGAAGCCCTGGTCGCGCAGCAGCCCCTTGACCTGGGCCCGCCGCCCGGCGAGCAGCGCGCCGAACGCCTCGCGGGTGAAGTCGTCGGAGAGGGGGTCGGGCCCCAGCGTCGCGATGCCCGGGACGTCGTGGGGGTCGCGGACGAGGTAGGCCGCGAGCCGCTTCTTCGTGCCCGCCTCGGTGAGGTCGAAGCCCGAGCCGTCGGAGAAGCGGGTGCGCAGCGCGATCGGGGACTTACCCGGGCGCAGGACGGTGTTGGGCATGGCATCGGACCACCGCAACCAGCCCGCCCGCGCGAGGTGGAAGACGAGGTGGATCCCGTCGCAGTCGAGGTCGACGAACTTGCCGTGCCGCGACACCGAGTCGACCGGCACGCCGGCGAGCGCCTGCGGCGGCGGGTCGAACGTCTTGAGCACCGAGAACGACCCCAGCTCGACCCCGGTCACGGCCAGCCCGGCGGTCCGCTCGGCGAGGAAGTCGACGAGCGCCTGGACCTCGGGCAGCTCCGGCACGACGCCAGTCTGTCAGAGGCTGCCGTCACCGGCCGGGGTTCGCAGGGCCACCCGCAGCAGCTGCAGCAGCCCGTACCCGTCACCGGCACGACACACCGGGACGTCCTTCTCGTGCCGGTCGCGCGAGGGGGTGAGCTCCTCGAGCGACACCGGTATGCCGTGCGACAGCACCTGCTCGGACGGCGTCAGCTCGCGGATCGCGATGGCCTCGACGCGGTCCGGCCGCTGCCGGGCGAAGTCGCCGTAGATCTTCGGGTCGTGCTGGCCGTCGTCGCCGACGAGGACCCAGCGGATGTGCGGGAACTCGTTCGCGAGGCGGTGCAGGCAGGCCCGCTTGTGGTCCTGGCCGCTGCGGAACCAGCCGGTGTTCGTCGGGCCCCAGTCGGTGAGCAGGAGCGGTCCCGCCGGGTAACCGTGGCGGCGCAGGAACCGGGTCAGGGTGGGGGCGGTGTTCCAGGCCCCGGTGGAGAGGTAGACCATCGGCGCCCCCGGGGACGCCGCCAGCAGCTCGCGGTACATCGTCGCCATGCCGGGGACGACGTGGCGCGCGTTCTCGCTCTTCACGAACGTGTTCCAGGCGGCGATCATCGGCCGCGGCAGCGAGGTCGAGATGACGGTGTCGTCGATGTCGCTGATCAGCCCGAGCCGCTGGTCCGCACCGACGAGCACCACCGCTGCCTGCACGGTCTCGGCGTCCGGGGAGCTGATGGTCGCCTCGGCCCAGCCGGGGGGCAGCCCGTGGTCCTTGATCTTGACGTCGATGTAGCCGCTGCGGTCGGTGCGGGTGTGGATGCGCTTGCGCCCCAGGACGATCGTCACCGGGACGTTCATGGCGGGCGCCGTGATGAAGGCGCGCCACCCACGCCTTTCCTCCTCGGCCGAGCGCAGCTGGGCGGCCGAGGCGCCGGCGTCCTCACGCTGCCCGTCGGTGTTGCGCCGGGTCAGCAGCACGCGGCCCAGGATCCGGGCCCACTCCTCGCTGCCGTACCCCGTGTGCGCCACGACCCGCGTCTGCCAGCCCCGGCCGCGGAGCACGGCGTCGACCCGGCGGTGCCAGGCGTCCTCGACGATGGCGGCGGCGTGCGGTCGGGCCATGGCACGACCCTACGTTCTCGGGAGCCTGGCCGCGCCCGCGCCCGCGCCCCGCGCCCCGCGCCGGCGCCCCGCGCCCGCGTCCCGGCCCCGACCCGGCGCCACCGGGCCGCGCCCTCCTGCCACGGGGCCCGCGCCCTCCCCTGAGGGGGACGCTGCCCGGGCGGCTGGTGGGGGACCCTCCCGGCTGCGCGTCAGGGCCGGGAGAGCACGGTGCGGAACTGGTCGACGAGCCGGTCGCCGGTCGCACCGAGGCCGTCGAACTCGAAGACCTTGGTCCCACGGCTGGCGAGCAGCAGCGGGCCCGCGCCCCGGTCGAGGTCCTCGGCGAGCATGACGTCGTCGGCGGCCAGCTGGGCGGCCCGCTCGCTGTCGGCGAAGAGCTCGATGGCCGGGGCGTCGAGCTCGAGGGCCGTCGCCAGGCGACCCAGCACCCCCGGCTCGTCGAGGGCGTGGCCGCCCTCGAAGAACTCGCGCTGCACGGCCTCGAGCACCCCCGGCACGCTCGCGTGCTCCGAGGCGAGGAGGGCGATGACGGCGGCGGCGACGCGGGGCGCGGCATACCTCCCGGTCTGCACCACCTCGACGTCGACGAGGGGGCCAGCGGCCCGCAGGACGGCGCTGACGGACGGCAGGTACGCGAACGCGGAGGGGTCGTAGAGGTCGACCAGGTAGACCAGGAGCGTCGAGTGGTCGACCGGTTCGGCGGCGGCGCCGGGGTCGTGCAGCCGGGTCAGGTGGTCGCTCGGTGCGCGCCCACCGTGCAGCGTCCCGGTGTCGGCGAGGCCGCGCACGTGCGCCCGCCTCTGCCGGTGCACGCACCACGCGTCGACACCCCACCCTGACGGCCGGACGCCGCGCTCCGGCGAGCCATGGCAACAGCCACGAATCCCACCACTCATGTGCACCTCCTCGGACCGACAAAAAAAGCAACCGGTTCGGCCTCATGGCCGGACCCGGTTGCTTCAGGTGGTCTCGAGACTAGCTCACATCGCCTCGGAACGGGAAGAAGTGACCTCTGCCACCACCTGGGCGGCGAGCACCCGGAGCTTGAGGTTCTGCTCCTGGGACTGCCTGCGCAGCAGCTCGAAGGCGACGAGCTCATCGATTCCGTGGCGGCCCATGAGCACCCCCTTGGCCTGCTCGATGACGGCCCGGCTGGCCATGGCCTGCTCCATCTGGGCCGCCACCGCGCGGGCCCCCGCGAGCTCCACCGCGGCCCCGATGGCCTCGGCCGCGCGGCCGGCGGCGATCCGCACGACGGCGATGTCGACCACGTCGAAGGCGTTGCGCTGGTGGGCATAGAGGTTGAGGGCGCCGAAGCGCCGGCCGGCGGACGTGAGGGGCACGGCCAACAGGGTCTGGACCTCGCCCGGGTCGCACCCGGCGATGAACGCGGGCCAGCGCTCCTCGCCGCCACTGAGGTCGACGAGGTTCTCGCGCCCGTTGCGGAAGGCGTCGAGGCACGGCCCGTCGCCAACGGCGTACTGGACGGCGTCGATCTCGAGCGTGCCAGCGGTCGTGTAGGCCGCGGTGCGCGGCCGGTCCTCCATGACGACGGTGACGCCCACGGCGTCGCACCCGTCGATGGTGCGGTTGACCGACTGCACCAGGCGCTCGAGGTAGGGGGTGAGGTCGTCGAGCCCGTCGAGGGAGCCGGCGAGGTCGTCCATCAGCCGCTGGGCGGCGTCAAGGCCCTGCGTCGTCTCCGTGTCCACAGGAGAACGGTATACCGGGTCCCGGGGCCTCCACTGCCGTTCCGCGCACCGGGATCCGCCGGGGGTTCGACACGGATCGCGTGGGGTGCCGGCGCGGGGGCAGGATGGACCGGTGAGCGCACCCGTGGCCGCCGTCATCGGCGGCGTCAGCTGGAACCACGTCATCGACGTGCCCAGGCTGCCCCGCGGTCGCACCGAGACGATCGTCGCGACCGCCTCACGCACCGGCATCGGCGCGACCGGCTCGGGCAAGGCGCTCAACCTCGCCCGGCTCGGGTTCGAGACCCGGCTGCACGCCCTGGTCGGCGAGGACGACGAGGGCGACCTGGCCGTCGACACCCTCGAGGCCGCCGGGGTGCGGGTGCACCGCGTCCCCGACCCCCGGGGCACCGAGCGGCACGTCAACCTGATGGACCCGCAGGGGCGGCGCACCAGCATCTACGTCAACGACAGCAGTGCCGACCCGCCGGTCACGACCGAGGACCTCGGCGACTTCGTCCAGGGTGCCGACTACACGTGGGTCAACCTCTCGAACTACGCGCGCCGTGCCCTGCCCGCCCTCGCCGACCGGGCGATGCCCGCGTGGGTCGACATCCACGACTGGGACGGCGTCTCGGCCCACCACCAGGACTTCGTCGACGCGGCGGCCTACCTGTTCATGTCCGACGAGGGCCATCCCGACGCCCTGGGCCTGGCGGCGATGCTGGCACCGTCCCGGGAACTCGTCGTCGTCACCCACGGGAGCCGGGGCGCGACCGCCTTCGTCGGCGCGGACGACCCCGTCCACGTCCCGGCTCGCCCGGTGGAGGCGCTCGACCCCAACGGTGCGGGCGACGCGTTCTGTGCCGGGGTGATGTACGGGCACAGCCGTGGGTGGGACTGGCGCCGCTCGCTGGAGGCGGGTGCCGTGGTCGCCGCCGGCTGTGTCGCCTCGTCCCACCTCGCCGACCCCGGCCTCACGCCCGAGCTGGTGGACCGGCTCGTGGACGCCGGGTGAGGGCGGGGGTCCGCGGTGAGGTTCCGGTGACGGACGGCGAGCGCGCCGGTGGCGAGGGCACAGGCGGCGCGGGAGCGGGTGGCGAGGGCCCGGGCGGCGAGGTGTTCCGCAAGGGGAGCGCCACCGCCCCGTCGGGCTACTTCCGCTGGGAGGCCGCCGGGCTCGCCTGGCTGGGGGCTGCGCCGGGGGGCGCCCCGGTCGCCGAGGTCCTCGACGAGGGGGCGGACCACCTCGACCTGCGCCGGCTCACCTTCGCCAACCCGGACCCGGCGATGGCCGAGGCCCTGGGGGCCGGGCTCGCCCGCACCCACGACGCCGGGGCGCCCGCCTTCGGGTCCGGCCCGGCCGGCTGGGAGGGCGACGGCTGGCTCGGGCCGGTCTCCGAGCTGCTGCCGCTGCCACTGCGCCCGGTCGGGTCCTGGGGGGAGTTCTATGCCGGGCAGCGCCTCCTGCCCGCGCTCGCGATGGCGGTCGATAGGGGTGTCTACCGCAGATCCGATACTGCGGTGGTGGAGGCCGTCGCACGCCGGGTGGCCCGGGGGGAGTTCGACGACGGCAGCAGCCCGGCCCGGATCCACGGTGACCTGTGGTCCGGCAACGTCGTCTGGACCCCGCGCGGGGGAGTGCTCATCGACCCGGCGGCGCACGGCGGCCACCGGGAGACCGACCTGGCGATGCTCGCGCTGTTCGGCTGCCCCCACTGGGACTTCGTCATCGGCGGCTACCTCGAGCACCACCGGCTGGACTCCGAGTGGCCCCAGCGGGTGGCGCTGCACCAGCTGCACCCCCTGCTCGTGCACGCCGTGCTGTTCGGCGGCGACTACCCGCACCGCGCCCTGGAGCTGGCCCGGCGCTACCGCTGAGCGGTCGGCTCAGGCGTCTTCGAGCAGGCCGCGGACGAAGGCCGCCTGCCCGACGTGCTGCTGGTCGTCGTTGACGACGCTCACGAGCCGGACCCCGAGGGTGACCGGCGGGTCCCAGCGCTCGTCGACGACCCGGGACAGGTCGTCCGGCGACAGGGTCGCGACGTAGCCGACGGTCTGCTCGTGGACCGCGTCGAGGTAGCCGGTGAGCTGGTCGGCGGTGAGGCCCCGGACGGCGGCGACGTCCTGCGACGACTGCCCGTAGCCCGTCGCCTCGGGGCCGAACGGGAGCCCGAACCGGCCGTGCCAGTCCTGGGCCGTCCACACCTGCTCGAGGCCCGCGACGTCCGCGACGTGGTCGTCCTGGACCCGGGCCAGGTGCCAGACGAGCCACGCGATGGAGTTGGCGTGGGGCGTCGGCCGGGTCGCCAGCTGGTCGGGGTCGAGGCCCTCGACGGCGTGGTGCGCCCCGTCCCGGATCCGTTCGAACGCGTCCACGAGCAGCTCTCCCAGGGTCATGCTCCCGACCCTAGGCGGCTCCTCCGCGGCTCGCGCGTCGGACCGGGCGTCCGGACCCCGCGTCCGGACCCCGCGTCCAGCCCCCGCGTCCAGCCCCCGCGGCGGCGCCGGCCCGAGCCGCCGGCGCGAGCCGCCGGGGCGCCTCCTCGGGCCCGCGCTAGGGTTGAAGAGCACTCGAAGTATGAGTCCGACGAGCACCGGAGGTGCAGTGGTGGACGCCCGCGACGTGCTCACGGTCTCGCAGGTGGCGGCCCGCAGCGGGTTCGCCGCCTCGGCCCTGCGGTTCTACGAGAGCGAGGGCCTCATCCGGGCGAGCCGGACACCGGGCGGACAGCGCCGGTACGAGCGCAGCGTGCTGCGCCGGCTGGCGTTCATCCGGGCCGCCGCCAACGTCGGCCTCTCGCTGGAGGAGATCCGCGAACAGCTCGACGGGCTCCCGGCCGGACGCACCCCGGCCAAGTCGGACTGGCACCGCATCTCCGCGCACTGGCGCGGCCGCCTCGACGAGCAGGTCGCTGCCCTGGAGGCCCTGCGCGACAAGCTCGACTCCTGCATCGGCTGCGGCTGCCTGTCGCTCAAGCAGTGCGCGATCTCCAACCCCGCGGACGAGGCGGGCGGGTCGCAGGAGGCGCCGGGCGCGGCCTACCTGCCCCGGCTCCTGCGCCGCCCGCCGCGGGCGGCGCCGTGACGACGCGACTGGTCCTGCTGACCTACAACATCCACGGCGGCATCGGCGTCGACGGTGTGCTCGACCTCCCGCGGATCGCCGACGTCGTCGAGGCCAGCGGAGCCCAGGTCGTGGCCCTGCAGGAGGTGGACCGGCACCTACGCGCCCAGAGCCGCTACGAGGACCAGGCGGCGCTGCTCGCCGACCGGCTCGGCATGCACCTGGCGTATGCCGTGTGCGTGGACCGGGAGCCGGAACGCCCGGGCGCGCCGCGGCGCCAGTACGGCACCGCCCTGCTGACCACCCTGCCCCTGGAGGGGGCGAGGACCACGCTCCTGCCCTGCTTCGAGGGGAGCGAGCAGCGCGGGCTGCTCGACGCCACGGTCCGCGTGGACGGCCTGGCCCTCCGGGTGCTCGGCACGCACCTGCAGTGGGACCGGGAGGACGAGCGGGTGGAGCAGGCGCGGGTGGTGGTCGACGCCCTCGACGACCGGCCGACGGTGCTGCTCGGCGACCTCAACACCGAGCCCGGCTCGCCGACCCACCGGCTGCTGGCGCAACGACTGGTGGACGCGTGGGAGGTGGTCGGCGAAGGTCGCGGTCACACGTGGGACACCGACGACCCACCGCGGCGGATCGACTACGTGTGGTGCGGCGGCGGCGTGCGGCCCGTCGCGGCCCGGGTGCTCCCGTCCGTCGCGTCCGACCACGCCGCGCTGCGGGTCGAGGTCGAGCTGCCCGGCTGAGGCGGGCCGTGAAGGCTGCCCCAAGCCGATCCCAAGTGGCTCTCAAGCGGGTGCGCCGACGCTGGTCCCGACCAGTCAACCTCCGCACAAGGACCACCCATGTCTCGCTTCCTCTTCCGCCTCGGCCGTGGTGCCGCGGCCCACCCCTGGCGGACGATCTCCGCCTGGGTCCTGCTCGCCGGCCTCGTCGCCGGGCTCGCCGGCGCCGTCGGCGGCACCCCGCAGGACGACTACGACGTGCCGGGCGCCCGCGCACAGGTCGGCATCGACCAGCTGCGCGCCCACCTGCCGGCCGCGGGCAACGCCGCCGCCCGTGTCGTCGTGCACGACCGCGACGCGATCCCCGTCACCGCGGCCGCCCTCGACACCCTGACCTCCCGGCTGGCGTCCATGCCGCACGTGGTGCTCGTGGAGCCGGCGCAGCGCTCCGCCGACGGGGACACGGCGGTCGTGACCGTGCACTACGGGGTGCCCGTCACCGACTCCGACCTCATGGGCAACCTCGCACCGCTCGACGCGGCCGTGGCCCCGCTGAGGTCGTCGGGCCTGCAGGTGGAGCTCGGGGGCGACGTCCCCGAGAGCGCCGCCGCGCCGATGGCCGGCCGTGGGGAGCTGATCGGCGTGCTCGCCGCCCTCGTGGTCCTCGTCCTGGCGTTCGGCTCCGTCGTCAGTGCCGGGCTGCCCATCGCCACGGCCCTGGTGGGACTCGGCGTCGGGTCGGCCGGCGTCACCCTGCTCGCGGCCGTGACGGACGTGTCCACCGCGGCGCCCATGGTGGCGACCATGGTCGGCCTGGGCGTCGGCATCGACTACGCCCTGCTGCTGCTCACCCGCCACGCGGAGTTCGTCGCCGCGGGGGTGCCCGTCGTCGAGGCGGCGGGTCGCGCCGCCGCCACCGCGGGCCGGTCGGTGGTCTTCGCCGCCAGCACCGTCCTCGTCTCGCTCCTGGGGCTGCGCCTCGCGGGCCTGCCCGTCTACAGCTCGTTCGGGTTCGCCACGGCCATCGCCGTCGTCTCGGTGGCGGCGGCGTCCCTGACGCTCGTCCCGGTGCTGTGCCGGTTCGCCGGGCAGCGGGTGCTGCCGCGGCGGCTCCGGCGCTCCGGTCACCCCTCCCGGTGGCGCGTGCGGCCCACGCCGCTGACCGCCCGGTGGGCGGCCCGGGTCGCCCGTCGACCGCTCGTCTGGGCGATGACGGCAACCGTTGCCCTGCTCGCCCTGGCCGTGCCGGCCCTCGACATGCGCACCTGGCCCCAGGACCCGAGCAGCCAGCCCACGTCGGTCACGACCCGCCGCGCGTACGACCTGGTGAGCACCGAGTTCGGTCCGGGCAGCAACGGGCCGCTGACGGTCGTCGCCGACCGGTCACGGCTGTCCGACGACCGCGTGGCACGGCTCGCCGCCGGCCTGGACGCCCGGCCAGACATCGCCGCGGTCACCCCGGTGGTCACCTCACCCGACGGGGCGCTCGCCGTCTTCGACGCCGTGCCGGCCTTCGGTCCCACCGACGAGCGTACGGGTGACCTCGTCCACAGCGTGCGCAGCGTGCTCCCGCCCGGCGCCGAGCTCACCGGTGGCACGCCGTTCTTCTCCGACATCTCGGACCTGCTGGCTCACCGCCTGTGGCTGGTCATCGCGTTCGTCGTCGGGGTCTCGGTCCTGCTGCTGGCGATGGTCTTCCGCTCGGTGGTGGTCCCGGTCAAGGCGGCCGTGATGAACCTGCTGAGCATCGGCGCCGCGTACGGCGTGATGACCGCTGTCTTCCAGTGGGGCTGGGCCACCGACCTGCTCGGCCTCGACCACGCCCAGCCGGTCTCGAGCTGGGTGCCGATCCTGATGTTCGCCATCCTCTTCGGCCTGTCCATGGACTACGAGGTGTTCCTGCTCTCGCGGATCCGCGAGGACTGGCTGTCCACCGGTGACAGCAGGTCCAGTGTCGTTCGGGGGCTGTCGGCCACCGGCCGGGTCATCACGAGCGCTGCCGCCATCATGGTCGCCGTCTTCCTCGGCTTCGCCAGCGAGGTCGACGTCGTCGTCAAGCAGCTCGGGATCGGCATGGCCGCCGCCATCCTCCTCGACGCGACCGTCGTCCGGATGGTGCTCGTCCCGGCCACCATGTCGCTGCTCGGTGACTGGAACTGGTGGCTGCCGAGGTGGCTCGACCGCCTCCTGCCGACCGTCCACGTCGAGGCGACGGGGGAGCCCCTGGCCACCGACGGCGCTCCGGCGACCGGGACCGCCGACCCGGCGACCCCCGGCGCTCGACCGGGCCTGCGACCGACACCGCTGGCGCCATCCCATCCCGCAGCCGACGACGAGCCCGAGCTCGTCGGCGTGCCCTGACCGATCCTTCACCACCCGAACGGAGAACCACCATGACCGCCACGACCAACGCCACCTGGCCCGAGCAGCTCCGCTTCCCGGGCCAGACCGCGGCCCACCCCGGCCCGGTCGACATGACGATGATGTACGTGATGCACCACGGGTTCCGCCGGGACCTGGCCGCGTTCGGCGCCGCCGCGCAGGCCACCCCCGTCACCGACCGCGAGTGCTGGCAGGCCCTGGCCGAGCGCTGGGACCTGTTCGCCGAGGTGCTGCACCACCACCACTCCGGCGAGGACGCCGGGCTCTGGCCGATGCTGCTCGACCGCACCGACGACGACGGCCGGCGCGTCCTGGAGGCCATGGAGTCCGAGCACCACGAGATCGACCCGATCCTGCAGGCCTGCGCAGCCGGGTTCCACCGGCTGTCCACGCACGCCGACGAGGACGCCCGGGCGGCCCTCGCGGTGCGGCTCTGCGCCGGACGCGAGAGCCTGGCGCGCCACCTCGAGCACGAGGAGACGGAGGCGATCGCGATCATCCAGCAGGTCCTCACCCACGAGGACTGGGAGGCGCTCGAGGCCGAGCACTTCCGCAAGGGCGTGCCGTTCTCGAAGGTGCTGCGCCTGGTGGCCTGGGCCGCCCACGACGTGCCGGCCCCGCTTCGGCGAGAGGTCTTCTCGCGGTCCGGAGGGGTGCACCAGCTGCTGTGGCGCCTCACCCGACCGGGCTTCGAGCGGCGCGAGCGCGTGGCGTTCCGCCACGTCGCCTGAGGCCCGGACTCAGAACGCGAAGCGCTCCCGCTGGCCCCGGAACCACTCCTCGGCCAGCGGGAGCCGCCACGCCTGCAGCAGCTCCTGCGCCGCGTCGGCGTGCTGGCCTGCCAGCTCCTTCGCGCCCACCGCAGCCGCCGCCTGGGCCAGGAAGACGTCGACGGGACCGATCGCGTTGCCCGACCCGGCGCACCCCGACCGGCCGGCATACGGGGCCAGGCGCTCGTAGGCCGCGGAGGCCAGGGCACGGTCGTCGAGCCACAGCCCCACCTCGGCCGCCGCGCACCAGTTGAGCATGGCGAACCAGTCGTCGTCGCCGACGTCGACGGGGTGCTGGCGCCAGCACGAGACCGCACGCTCGTGCTCTCCCCCGCGCAACCAGAACAGCAGGACGGTCGAGGTGACCGGCAGCGGGCTCAGCCGGGCGAACTGCTCCAGCATCGGCGCCACCTCGGCGGACCGGCCCTGCCACAGGCGCAGCGTGATGAGCGCCCCGGTGGTCGCGTCCTCGGACTGCGACAGGGCCATCTGTTGGTCGAGCCGGACGATGTTCGCCATCAGCTCCTCGCACTGCTCGAACTCCCCGGCCATGGCCAGCCAGGGCAGGGTCAGCGCGTCCAGGACGATCAGCCCGTACGGCAGCCGCAGTCGCTGCGCCCCGTCGCGGGCCACCGCCGCGTGCTCCCACATCTCGTCGGGCCGGCCCAGCTCGGCGGCCACGACCGCCCGCAGGGTGGTCGTGACGACGTAGGCACGCTCGTTGCCGAGCCGGTGGGCCAGCTCCATGCCCTCGGCCATCAGCTCGCGCCGCTCGGGGGCCGTCGACGGGCGCCACAGGGCGGTGTACGCGAGCTGGCAGGCGTCGAGCAGGAGCGCGTCGTCGCCGAGGCGGCGCGCCATGGCCAGGCCCTCGTCGCACAGGGCCCGGCGCTCCTCGAACGTCGAGCCGTAGTAGATCTCCAGGGCCAGGCTGAGCATGACCCGGCACCGGACCGGGTCGTCGCCGTCGGGGAGCCGCCCCAGCACGTCGCGCAGGGCCTGCACCACGCGCTCGTTGACGGTGCCGTGCGGGCCCGACTGCCACAGGGCGCCGACCGCCGTCGTCGTCGCGGCACGGGCGAGCAGCTGGACGTCACCGAGCTGCTCCGCGACGGCGATGAGCTCCTCGGTGGTGGCGATGAGCCCCGTCCAGTCGCCGCTCCAGCGCTGGGCCTCGGCGAGGTCGGTGAGGACGTCGTAGCGCTCCCGCGGGGTGGAGTCCGGGTCGAGCGGGAGGGTGTCCAGGGCCGAGCGGAGCAGCCCGGCCGCCTCCTCGTACGCGTGCAGCCGGCGCGCGAGCGCGGCGGCACCGACCGCGGCGAGCCAGGCCCGGGCCGCGTGGGCCGGCCCGGCCGCGAGCCAGTGCCGGGCCAGCTCCGTCTCGCGCCCCGGCACGCCCTGCATGGCCTGGGCGAGGCGCGCGTGCGCCCGCGCCCGGCGGGTCGCCGGGATGGCCGCGTAGATGGTGTCGCGCACGAGCGCGTGGCCGAACAGGAAGCGGTCGATGCCGTCCTCGCGCACGAGGCCGGCGTCCAGGGCCGGGTCGAGGCGGTCCAGCAGGGTGTCCTCGTCGAGTCCGGACGCGGCGACGAGCCGGCCCAGGTCGAACGACCGGCCGACGAGGGCGGCCCACCGCAGCACCGACAGGGTGTCCTTGGGCATCCGTTGCAGCCGCCGGGCGAGGACGTCGTGGACGGCGGCGGGGGCGTGCTGCTCGGCGAGGAGCGCGGAGAGGTCACCGCCCTCCCGGGCCAGCCGGCCGTACTCGACGAGGAAGAAGGGGTTGCCGTCGGTGCGCCGGCGCAGGACGTCCGCCTCGACGGTGGACGCCGGCCGGTGGCTGACCACCTCGACGACCCGCGAGGCGTCGTCGGCCGTGAGCCCGTGCAGGTCCAGGCGCACGGCGTGGCGCCGGGCGAAGGTCTCCACCGCGTCGAGCAGCGCGTCGGCCGGCTCGGGACGGCTGCGCCAGGTGCCGAGGACGAGCAGGCGGGCGTCGTGCATGCTCTCGCCCAGCAGCCGCAGCACCCGCAGGCTCGCGACGTCGGCCCAGTGCAGGTCGTCGAGGATGACGAGCAGCGTCCGGCCCGCAGCCGTGTCCAGGACGTCGGCCGCGATCGCCTCCCAGGTCCGGAAGCGGCCGCCCCCGTCCTCCTCCCCGTCCACGTCGGGCAGGTCGCGCCCCAGGCCGCGCAGGACCTGCTGCCAGGGCCACAGCGGCGGGGCCCCGTCGTCCTGGGAGCACCTCCCGAGCAGGACGGTCACCCCCCGCTCGACCGCCACCGCGGCCAGCTCGGCCGCCAGCCGGCTCTTGCCGATGCCCGGCTCGCCGACGAGGGCGGCGAGCGTCGGCGTGCCGGAGTCGGCCCGGTCCAGGGCGGCGACGAGCTCGGCGAGCTGCTCGGACCGGCCGACGAGGGGCCAGTCCGGCAGGCTGGGCACGACGCCGTGGATGCGGGCGGGATGCGCCGGGGGCTCCTCGACCGTCTCGCGCCGGGCGGCCGCGGAGCCCTCTCCCTCGACGCGCGTGGTCGGGGCGAGCGTGGGCGACTCCTGCGCCGGCTGCCAGTCCAGGCCGGGGTCCTGGCGCAGCACCGCGCCCTGGAGGTCGCGCAGCTCCTGGCCGGGCTCGAGGCCGAGCTCGTCCCCCAGCACCTCGCGCACCTCGCGCAGGGCGTCCAACGCCTCGGCCTGCCGGCCGGCCCGGGTCAGGGCGAGGGCCCGCAGGCTCCAGAGGCGCTCGCGCAGCGGGTGCGCCGTCGTGAGGGCCTCGAGCTCGCCGGCCACCGTGGCGTGCTGTCCCAGCTCGAGCGCGGCGACGGCCCGGTCCTCGAGCGCCACCAGGCGCAGCTCCTCGAGCCGGGCCCGCTCGGCGACGGCGGAGGGGGCGTCCTCGAGCTCGAGGTACGGCGTTCCGCGCCAGAGGGCGAGCGCCCCGTCGAGGTCGGCGACGACCGACTGGAGCTCCTCGCGGGTGAGGCCACTGGACTCGTGCAGGCCGGTGCGGGGCCCGAGCCGGCGGTGGGTCCGGCTGACGACGCGGTCGAAGCGCGCCGCGTCGAGGTCGTCGTCGGCGACCCGCAGGGCGTACCCCGGGGCCACCGTCACCAGGACCGAGGAGGGGGCTCGCGCGGCGCGGTCCGGCTCGAGCGCCCGGCGCAGTCCCGCGACGTAGGCCTGCAGGGTGCCCGTCACGCCCGGGGGCGGGGCATCGGGCCAGAGCAGGTCGACGATGGCGTCGACCGACACCGGACGCCCGTGGTTCATCGCCAGCGCAGCGACGAGGGCACGCTGCTTGCGCGTGCCCAGGTCCACCGGCTCGTCCCCGACCTGCGCCTGCGCGGCGCCGAGGACACCCACTCTCACGCGGCGTGATCGTACGCGCGGCCCCCACGCGCGAACAGGGCTTTTCGACGCAGGCCGGGGGTCCGGGTGCGGTATGCCGGAAGCGCCCGGAATCGTCTGCCGCACCGTCCGTGGGCGGGGTCCGACGAGGACGCGGAGCGGGCGGTGCGCCGCGGGCCCCCCGGTCCGCGGCACACCGCCCCCTCGGTGCCCCCCGGCACCTCCTTGGGGTGACCGGTCAGTCGGTCACGTGCCCGTTCTCGACGAGCCGCGGGATGCGGTGGTTGCCCACGAAGACACCCCTGGGGTCGACTGCCGTGCGGATCGCCTTGAGCTGCAGCCACGCCCGCTCGTCGTAGGCGGTGCGCGCGTCGACCGGGCTCTCCGCGAAGTTGAGGTAGCTGCGGCCGTTGGCCCAGGGCTGCACCGACGCCATGAGCGCGGCGGCGTCGACCTCGCCCTGCACCGCCATCTCCGGCGTCGCGGCCACGGCGACGCCGAAGGCGAGGAACTGCCCGTCGAGCCGCTTCAGCGCGCCGCCCTGCTCGTCCACGCGACCCAGGGCGCCACCGAGCTGGCGCAGCTCGGCCGCGAGCAGCGAGGACGTCGAGCCCGGGCCCACCTCGGCCAGGAACGCGTCGACGCCGGCATCGGGCAGCGAGCCGAGCATGGTCGCGTCGGAGACACCGGGGGTCGGGCCCTCGGGGTCCATGTGCAGCCGCACCAGGGACCGTGCCGGCACCCGGCCGAACGTGTCGATCTCCGGTCGCAGGTCGCGCAGCCCGGCGATGAGCTCGGCACCCCGCTCGTCACTGCCGAGGACGGCGCCGTTGACCATGACGATGGAGCGACCGCGCAGCATCTCGGGGATCTCCGGGATGGGCGGCAGGTTGAGGACCCGGAACGAGGTGGTGACCTCGTCGGGGGCTTCGGGCGCCCACTGCGCCCACCGGCGCAGCACGGGCTCGGCCTGCTCGCGATCCCAGATGAGCATGCCGGCATGCGCCGACTCGATGGGGAAGAGCCGGAACTCCAGGGCCGTCACGACGCCGAGGCTGCCGCCGCCGCCGCGCAGGGCCCAGAACAGCTCGGTGTTGCGGTTGGCGTCGGCGCGGACCAGCTCACCGTCGGCCGTGACCAGCTCGACGGCGGTGAGGCTGTTGGTCGCCAGGCCGAGCCGGCGGGCGTACCAGCCGATGCCACCACCGAGGGAGTAGCCGGCGACGCCCACGTCGGGGCTGCTGCCGTGCAGGGCGGCCAGGCCGGCGTCGGCGGCCGGCTCGGTGACGTGCTCCCACAGCGCGCCACCCTCGACCCGCGCGACCCGGCGGGCGGGGTCGATGCTCACCCCGGTCATGGCCGAGGTGCGCAGGAGGACGACGTCCGAGAGGCCCTGCGCGGCGAGGGGGCCGGCGTTGTGGCCGGTGCCCTGGGGCGCGACCCGCAGCCCGGCGGCAGCGGCGGCGCGGACGACCCGCTGCACGCCGGCGACGTCCTTCGGGTGGGCGACCGCGGCAGGGCGCTGGTCGACGGCGACGTTCCACGGCATCCGTGCGGCGTGGTAGCCGGGGTCGCCGGGCAGCTGCACCTCCGCGTCGCGCAGGCCCCGGAGGGACTCGGCGCGCAGGTCCGAGGTGGTGAGCTCGATGGTCATGGGTGACTCCTTGTTCCGCGTTCTTGGTGTGTGCGGAACAGGTTGCGCCCGCGCGCTTGGGCCGGACTTGGGACCGACTTGGGGTGGCCCTGCGAGCCGGCCCGGAGGGGTCCAGCCGCCGGCCGGGCGGCCACGCCGGAGCCCTGGCCTCCCGGGTGCCCTCGTGCAGCGAGCCCCCGGCCGTGATGGCCGGGGGCTCGTGTGTGGCGCGGCTCAGACGCGCGTCGGGAGGGCGGTGACCCGCGGTGGCACGGGGGCCTCCTGCACGCGCCGGCGCAGGTCGGCGACCGCCCGCTCGAGCATCCCGATGAGGTGGTCGGCCGGGGAGTCGATGCATGCCACCGCGATGCCCTCGACGGCATACGCCACGATGTGCGGCGCGGTCTGCCGGCGGAAGATGCGCTCCCGCACGCGGGCGTCGCGTGCGTAGCGGACCGCCCAGGCATGGGCGTCGGGGGCGGCGGCGAACGCCGCCTCGCACCGGGCGTGCAGGTCGGGGTGCTCCTCGGGCAGCAGGTCGAGCATCCGCTCGGCGGTCAACAGCCCCACCGCCAGGACGTTCTGCCGCGTCGCCGAGACGAGCGGAAGCGCGGTCGCTGCGGCGTGGACGGCCAGGGAGACGTCGATGGCCAGGTCCTCGCCGACCAGGCCCACGACGTCCGGCACGAGGGTGGCGATGCGCCGGCGCTCCTCGTCGGACAGCGCGTCGTTCACCAGCCGGGCCATGGAGGCCAGGAGGGGATGGGTGCAGCGGGGGTGGTCGCTCCACTTCTCACCGGCGAGGAACGACGCCATCTCCATGAAGCACGCGCCCTTGCGAGGGGTGCGGTGCTTGCCGGCGGACAGCACGGGGACGAGGTCGGGTGTGTTCGAGACAGGCGACATGGTGGCTCCCAGGAACCGGGTCGGCGGGCCCTCCCCACGGTCCCTCGTCCACTATGCGCCGCGACCGCGGCGAGCGCTAGCCCGCTCGCACCGCGAACCTGATCGCACCCCGGCTCGATCGCCCCGACTCCTCCACGACCCACGACCGCAGGCAAACGGAGCCTGCCGCACCCGTGAGGTCGGCCCGGTGATGGAGAGCGTCCGCCCGCCGGCGGCCGATGCCCTCGGAACCGCGGCGAACCACCATGGGAGCTGCCGGGAAGGACCCAGGGGACGGGTCGGGCGTCCGGCTCCGTTCGACAGCAGCGCAGAAGGGAACCGGGGGCATGACCGTCATCGACCGCCTCTACACCAACGCCTGGTACGTCACCCACGCGGCGCCGGAGAAGCGGGAACAGCTGGCGGCCGACGTGACCCGCTGCTGGATGGCGGCGGAGGCCGCGGTCGAGGACGCGAACCGCGCTCGCACCGTGTCGGGCATCTCCCCGGCCCGGTCGGCCCTGGCCCTCTCCCTGGGCAACTCGGCCCAGGCGGAGTACCAGCGGGCCAAGTCCCGCGCCACGGAGGCGTCGCGGTGCACCGACATCATCGCCGGGCACGCGTTCTCGATCAGGCGGTCCGGCGAGCGGGGGGGTCCCGTGCTCATCGAGATCGCCTCGTGCACGCTGCCCCGCACAGTCACCCTCAGCCAGCCCCAGCGCGGTGGCGAGTGGACGGCCACCATGGTGGACCCGCAGTCGCGCCACGCGGAGCGGTTCACCACCCTGCTGGGCACGGACCCCTGGGACGCCATGCACCGCGCCTGCGACTGGATCACCAGCGGCCAGCTCTGAGGCGAGGTCCTAGCCTGTCGGCATGACGCTGACCGAGACGGACCTGGACCACCTGCACCGCTGCGTCGAGCTCGCGGCCGAGGCGCTCGAGGCGGGCGACGAGCCCTTCGGCTCGGTGCTGGTCGCCGGCGGCGAGCGGCTCGCCGAGGACCGCAACCGCGAGACGACGCTCGCCGACCCGACCCGCCACCCCGAGCTGGAGCTGGCCCGGAGGGCGGCCGAGCTGCTGACGCCGCAGCAGCGCGCCGCGGCGAGCGTCTACACCTCTGGAGAGCACTGCGCCATGTGCGCCGCCGCGACGGGCTGGGTCGGCATCGGTCGGGTCGTGTATGCCGTGTCGACCGAGCAGTACCTCGCCTGGCTGGCGGAGTGGGGCGCCGACCCGGCACCGGTGACCGCGCTCCCGGTCAACGCCGTGGCGCCTCGGGTGCTCGTCGAGGGACCGGCCGAGGAGCTCACCGCCACCGTGCGCGAGCTGCACCGGCGGTCACAGGCGGGCCGGCGCGGCATACCCCTGGACTCACTGGCCTGAAGGTCAGGCCTCGGGGACGTTGGCGCGCAGCTCCTCGAGCCAGGCGCGGGCGGTGACGTCGGACGGCATCCGCCAGTCGCCCCGGGGGGAGAGCGAGCCGCCGGCGACGACCTTGGGCCCGTTGGGCAGGGCCGACCGCTTGAACTGGTTGGCGAAGAAGCGGGTCAGGAAGGCCTCCTCCCAGCGCCGGATCGTGGCCAGGTCGTAGGCGACCTGCCGGTCCTGCGGGTAGCCGGCCGGCCACTCGCCGGCCTCGGCGTCGGCCCACGCGTGCAGCGCGAGGAACGCGATCTTGCTCGGCCGGTAGCCCCAGCGGAGCACGTGGTAGAGCGTGAAATCGTTGAGCGCGTACGGCCCGACGGCGTCCTCGGTGGACTGCATCGCCTCGCCCTCGGCGACCGGCACGAGCTCGGGGCTGATCTCCTGGTCGACGATCGTGGTGAGCGTGTCGTTGACCTCGCCCTCGAACTGGCCGCTGGCGACGACCCAGCGGATGAGGTGCTGGATGAGCGTCTTGGGGATGCCGGCGTTGACGCCGTAGTGCGACATCTGGTCCCCGACGCCGTAGGTGCACCAGCCGAGCGCGAGCTCGGACAGGTCGCCGGTGCCGAGGACGATGCCGCCGCGCTGGTTCGCCGCACGGAAGAGGTAGTCGGTGCGCAGGCCGGCCTGGACGTTCTCGAACGTGACGTCGTAGACCTCCTCGCCGTCGCCGGCGGGGTGGCCGAGCCCCTTGAGCATCTGGGTCGCGGCCGGTCGGATGTCCAGCTCCTCCCAGGTGATGCCGAGGCTCTCCATGAGGTGGATCGCGTTCTCCTTGGTGGCCTTGCTCGTCGCGAAGCCGGGGAGGGTGAAGCCGAGGACGTCGGTGCGCGGCCGGCCGAGGCGGTCCATCGCCTTGGCGGCGACGATGAGCGCGTGGGTGGAGTCGAGGCCGCCGCTGACGCCGATGACGACCTTCGGCTGCCAGGTGTCGGTGCCGATCGCGCGCAGCCGCTGCTCGAGGCCCGAGACCTGGATGTTGTACGCCTCGTAGCAGTCCTGCGCGAGCCGCGCCTCGTCGTCGGGGACGAACGGGAAGCGGTCGACCTTGCGCCGCAGGCCGATGTCGCCGCGCGGCGGGTCGAGGGTGAACTCGACTGCCCGGAACAGCTCGCCGTCCTCCTCGCCGATCCACTCGGTGCGCCGGTTGTCCTCGAACGTGCCCTGGCGGAGCCGCTCCTGCCGGATGCCGTCGAGGTCGACGTCCACGACGGTAGCCTGCGCGGTCTCGGGGAACCGCTCGGTCTGGCCGAGCAGGCGCCCCAGCTCGTAGGCCATCGTCATGCCGTCCCACGACAGGTCGGTCGTGGACTCGCCCCGGCTGGCCGCGGCATACAGGTAGGCGGCGCTGCACCGGGCGCTCGCGGAGCGCGCGTGGAGGTGGCGGTCCTCGGCCCGGCCCACCGTGATGGGGGACGCGGAGAGGTTGAGCAGCACACTGGCACCGGCGAGCGCAGCCTTGGCACTGGGCGGCACCGGGACCCACATGTCCTCGCAGACCTCGGCGTGCACCGCGAGGTCGGGCAGGTCGGCGGCCCGGAAGACGAGGTCGACGCCGAAGGGGATGTCGCCGTCCTCGTCCGCGCCCGGCCAGTGCGGGCGGGTGAGGACCGTGCCGCGGATGCCGGCCCCCGAGGCGAACCACCGCGCCTCGTAGAACTCGCGGTAGGTGGGCAGGTGCGCCTTGGGCGCGACGCCAAGGACGTAGCCGCCCTGGATCACGACGGCGCAGTTGTAGAGCCGGCTGCCGCTGCGCAGCGGCGCGCCGACGACGACGAGCGGCCGCAAACCCTTGGTGCTGTTGGCGATACTGACGATCGCACGGTCGACCGCGTCGAGCAGGACGTCCTGCAGGAAGAGGTCGTCGATCGAGTAGCCCGACAGGCTCAGCTCGGGGAACAGCGTCACGGCGACACCGTCGTCGTGGTGGTGACGCACCTGCTCGAGGATCGCCTCGGCGTTGCGCGCCGGGTCGGCGGCGTGGACCGGGAGCGTGCACGCCGCGACCCGGGCGAAGCCGTGGCGGTAGGCCGAGCGGAAGTCCTGGCTGGAGGCTCCGGAGTCCATGCCCCGAGTCTGTCAGAGCGGCGGGCGCCGAGCCGCTGCACCCGATCCCGCCCCACCGGACGGGCCCCCTCGCTACGGTGGCGGGCAGCCGAACACCGGGAGGGGCAGTGGGCTTCAAGACAGCGCTGTACGCCGTGGGGCCGGGAACGCCGCGCGAGGACCTGCGTGCGCATCCCGAGGGTGGACCCGCGGCGGCGCGCGCCGCCGCGGCCCGGTGGTTCCCCGACGACGAGGTGACCCCGCTGGGGGCGAGCACGCTCGCCGACGGCGGCTACCCGGGGAGCGAGGAGGAGCTGTACGTCGCGACGTTCGGTCCGACCACCGTCCTCGGTGGGATGGTTCCCCCAAAGCAGGTGGACCGGCTCGGCCGGGCGGCGGCCGACGCCGCGTTGATGACCTGGCAGCTGATGATCCACAGCGTCGTCGACCTGTGCCAGTTCGAGGTGCACCGGGCCGACGGCACGGTGCTGCGCTCGTTCGAGGCGTACTCGGACAAGGAGCTCGACGACTCGGTGGCCGATGCCGTGGGCGAGCCGCTGCCGTTCGAGGTGCCCTACTGGGCGGGCGAGCACCGCGAGGAGGACTCGCCGTTCCTGTTCCACCCGCTCGAGCTCGGGGACGCCGCCATCGCGTGGATGTTCGGCACTGTCGGGGAGAGCGCGCCGCCGGACAGGGTGCAGGCCGAGCTGGGGGAGCTCGCCGACCCATTCGACCTGCCGATGCACGGCTTCCGACTGCGTCCGGCCCGCAAGGGCCTCCTGCGCCGCCCCCGCGGCTGAGCTGTGCCTCGCGGCGGCCTTGCAGAGGGCTGAGCGTCGTCCGCAGTGCGCCCTACAGGACGTAGTGTGCGATCAGCTTGTTGAGGTAGGCGACGTCCGTGTTGCCCTTGAACTCGAACTTGACCCGCCCGAGGCCGGAAAACCAGAGCTCAAGCTCAGCGTCGAGGTCGAAGGTGCCAGCGGTCTCGAGCGAGAACGCCTGCACCTTCGCGAAGGGCAGGCTCGTGTAGTCCTTCTTCTTCCCGCTGATCCCCTGCACGTTGACCGCGATGATGCGCTTGCTCGTGAAGACGACGTAGTCGCGGATGCCCTTGAACGCCAGGTAGCCCTGCTCGCCCTCGATCAGCAGAGGGTCGATCTGGCCGGCAACCTGCGAGTAGTCGATCTTGCCCAGCTTGATGTAGCTGGCGTTCATTTCGATCCGTTCGGATGACGAGACGCCCGGGGAACATCTGCCGCGGATGCCGACTTGGCACTGGGGAGGGTTGTCGCCCGGTCACGAACCGCGAGCGGTGGCCCCTACCCCCCACGAAGGAGTTGATGACGTGCAGCAGCGTGTGCTCGGAGACCTGAAGGTCAGCGCGATCGGGCTCGGCGGGATGCCGATGTCGATCGAGGGCCGGCCCGACCGTGAGCGGTCCGTCGCCACCATCCATGCCGCCCTCGACGCCGGTGTCACCCTGATCGACACCGCGGACGCGTACCACCGCGACGCCGGTGAGGTCGGCCACAACGAGTCCCTCATCGCCGAGGGCCTGCGGTCCTGGGGCGGTGACACCTCGTCCGTGGTCGTGGCCACCAAGGGCGGCCACCTGCGCCCCGGTGACGGGTCGTGGACGGTGAACGGCGACCCGGCCTACCTCAAGCAGGCGGCCCGCGACTCGGCGAAGCGGCTGGGTGTCGAGGCCATCGGCCTCTACCAGTTCCACCGCCCGGACCCCAAGGTGCCGTATGCCGAGTCCGTCGGCGCGCTCGCGGAGCTGCTCGACGAGGGCGTGATCGCCCGCGCCGGCATCTCCAACGCGACCGTGGCGCAGATCGACGAGGCGAACGAGGTCCTCGGCGGCCGGCTGGTGTCGGTGCAGAACCAGTTCTCCCCGAAGTTCCTCTCCAGCCGCGGCGAGCTCGACCACTGCGCCGAGCTCGGGATCGCGTTCCTGCCATGGAGCCCGCTCGGCGGGATCTCCAACGCCGCCGAGCTCGGGTCACGGCACTCCGCCTTCGCCGACGTCGCACAGGCCCACGACGTGAGCCCGCAACAGGTGGCGCTCGCGTGGGAGCTGTCGCTCTCCGAGGTCGTCCTGCCGATCCCCGGGGCGTCCCGCCCGACCTCCATCCAGGACTCCGTGAAGGCGGCCGACCTCGTGCTCGGCGCCGACGAGCTCGAGCGCCTCAACGCCGCGGGCTGACCCGCCCCGCCTCGGTCCAGGGTGCCCGTGCCGCGGCCGGACCGAACACATTCGCGGCAGCTGCGTCACTGATCGGCCTGGCCGATCAGTGACGCAGCACGGCGAGAACGTCCCGGGCCGTCCGGAAGGGGCACCCGTCACGACGTGGCGGGGTGTCCCAGCCGGGCGGCCTGTCGCGTGAGGTGGTCGCGCTCCGCGGCGTTGCCCGCGGCCCGTGCCGCCGCGGCATACAGGTCGCGGGCCCGCTCGAGGTCCCCGGCCCGTTCGTGCAGATGGGCCGCGACCGCGTCGTGGCGCGGCACGTCGCGGGGCACGGCGGCCAGGGCGCGCAGCCCCGCCAGGGGGCCATCCGCCTCGCCCACCGCCACGGCCCGGTTGAGCGCGACGACGGGGCTGTCGGTGAGCGCGGCGAGCTCGTCGTACCACTCGAGCACCTGGGTCCAGTCGGTCTCCTCCGCGGTGCGGGCGTCGGCGTGCAGGGCCGCGATGGCGGCCTGGGCCTGGTACTCGCCGAGCCGGTCGCGGGCGAGCGCGGCCTGCAGGACGGCGACCCCCTCGCCGATGAGCGCGGTGTCCCAGAGCGTGCGGTCCTGCTCGGCGAGCGGGACGAGCGCGCCGTCGCCGCTGAACCGGGCTGGCCGACGCGCATGGTGCAGCAGCATGAGCGCCAGGAGGCCGGCGACCTCGGGCTCGTCGGAGATGGTCGCGAGCTGGCGGGTGAGCCGGATCGCCTCGGCCGCGAGGTCGACCTCCCCGGAGTACCCCTCGTTGAAGACGAGGTAGAGCACCGTGAGCACCGAGCGCAGGTCGCCGGGCGTGCGCAGCCGCTCCCCGTCGACCGTGCGCTTGGCGCGGCTGATCCGCTGGGCCATCGTCGCCTCCGGGACGAGGTACGCCTCGGCGACCTGGCGCGTCGTCAGGCCGCCGACGGCGCGCAGGGTGAGGGCGACGGCCGAGGACGGTGTGAGGGACGGGTGGCAGCACAGGAAGTACAGGAGCAGGGTGTCGTCGGCCTGCTCGGTCGGGCCGGGCGGCGGCTCGTCCAGCTCGCGCTCCTCCCGCCGGCGGCGGGCGCTCTCGGAGCGCTGGAGGTCGACGAGCTTGCGCTGTGCCACGGTGACGAGCCACGCCTTGGGGTCGCGGGGCAGCCCGTCAGCCGGCCAGCGCCGGTACGCCTCGACCAGCGCCTCCTGCACGGCGTCCTCGGCCGCCGCGAGGTTGCCCCCGCGGCGGACGAGGATGCCGAGCACCTGCGGCCCGAGGAGGCGCAGCCGTTCCTCGGCCCCGGCTTCGACCTCGGGGTCCGGGGCCGGTGCCGGGCCCATCGAGGGGTCCGCCCTCACTCGACCGTCGTGGGCCGGTGCTCGAGGAAGGGACGGACCTCGATCCACTCCCGGATCGGCGACCCGCCGGGCCCCGGCGCGGCCGAGAGGAAGGCCGCAGCCTCGTGGGCCCGCTCCTGGGAGTCGACGTCGATGATCATCCAGCCGGCGATCAGGTCCTTGGTCTCGGCGAAGGGCCCGTCGGTCACCGGGGGCCTGCCCTCCCCGTCGAACCGCACGAAGGTGCCCTCGGGCGACAGGGCCTGCCCGTCGACGAACTCGCCGCGCTCGCGCAGGGTGTCGGCCACGTGGTCCATGAACGCGATGTGGTCGTGCACCTCCTGGGGGGTCCACGTGTCCATGGGCGGGAGCTGCCCGTTGCCGGTCTGCTCGTGCGAGCTGCGGTAGTGCTTGAGCAGCAGGTACTTGGCCATGTCTGGCTGTCTCCTTCGGTCGGGGCGGCCGAGCGGCCGCCGTCAGCCCTGGGACGGAGCGGCCTTCGGCTTCTCGACATCGCGGGACAGGTGTGCGTCGAGCCACCCCACGATCTCGTCCATCACCTCGTCACGGTTGGTCTCGTTGAGGACCTCGTGCCGGGCCTCCGGCCAGAACCGCGTCGTCACGTCCTGCACCCCGAGCCGGGTGAGCTGGTCCGCCACCTGCTGGACGCCCTTGGTGTTCCCGCCCACGGGGTCGAGCGTCCCGGAGACGAGGTGCACGGGCAGGTCGGACGGGATCCGCGCGACGTCCTCGTCACGGTTGACGCGGGCCAGGCCGCCGAGCAGGTCCGCGTAGAACCCCGCGGTGAAGACGGCCCCGCAGCGGATGTCCTCGATGTACTTGTCGACCTCGGCCTCGTCCCGCGACAGCCAGTCGAAGGGCGTGCGGTTCGGCTTGAAGGCGGCGTTGTACTGCCCGAAGGTCAGGGTGTTCATCAGGCCGCTGCGGTGCCGCCGGCCGCGGATGCGGGCCTGGACGGTCGCGATCCGGCGACCGACGGCGCCGAGCAGCCCGGGGTCACCGGCCGTCCCGACCAGCACCAGCCCGTCGAGCTCGGCGCCGTTGCGGATGGCGTACGCCCGGGCCAGGAACGACCCCATGCTGTGGCTCACGAGGAAGAACGGCAGGTCGCCCTGCTCCTCGCGCGCCCGGCGGCCGAGCAGGTGCAGGTCGGCCACCACGGTGTCGAAGCCGTCGCGGTCGGCGAAGTAGCCCTCGTCCTCAGGGGTGCGGGCCGTCCCGCCGTGGCCGCGGTGGTCGCCGGCGTACACGGCATACCCGGCAGCGGTGAGGCGCTCGGCGAACCGGACGTACCGGTCGGAGTGCTCGGCCATGCCGTGGGCGAGCTGGACGACCGCCTTGGGCGGTCCGTCGGGGAGCCACCGGTTCACGTGCACCCGGGTGCCGTCGGGGGTCTCCAGGGAGAAGGTGCTGGCCTGCATGGCCCGACCCTAGTGCGGCACCGGCTCCGGCGTCCCGGGGTCGTCCACCCGGACCGTGCCCGGCACCAGGACCCGGGCGTCGACACCGAAGGTGAGGAGCCCGGCGCTCCGCTCGAGGTGCCGCAGCACGGGGGCGTCCCGGCGGCCGGTCCGGGGGTCCGTGTCGACGACGGCGCACCGGTCGATGCGCCCCACGACCTCCACCACCGCCGTGCCGAGACGCAGGCGGGTGCCCGGCGCGGGGTCGTCGGGCGCCTCCAGGGTGACCGTCGCCCGGAACCGCTCGTCGAGGGCGTCGGGCACCGGGGCGCCCACGGCCGCCAGGCGCGCGGCCAGGCGGTCGAGCGCCCCCGTGGTCACCACCGAGACCGGCGCGCCCCAGACGACCGCGCCCGGCCCGGTGGCGACCAGGGTCGCAGGGCACTGGAGGTATGCCGTGAGCGCGGCGTCGTGCGACCCGTCCAGCGGGTGCAGCGTGGCCGGGCGACCCCAGTAGTCACCGGCCACGGGCGGGCGCCCGGCCCCACCCGGCTCCGCCGGCCCGTCGAGGACCGTGCCGTCGGGCAGCCGCAGCCGGAGGAGGCCGTCCTGCGCCTCCGCCTCGACCCTGGCCAGCGACGGGTGGTCGACGGTGCGCAGGACGCGGCCCGTCGCGGGGTCCGCGACGGCATACCGGCGGTCACCCTCGACCCCAGCGGCAGTGAGCACCACTGCCGGGCGGCCGAGGTGCCGCGTGCCCTTCACGCGGGCATAACCCAGTCGACGGACGCGCACCGGAACAGCCTCGCACGCGCCCGGCCACGGGGGTCCGGTCGCCCCGGCTCCTGCGGCTCGGCACAGCAGTCGTTGAGCCGATCCTCAGGTGGCGCCCAGCCTCGGCGCAGCCCGGACCTGCACGATGAGCTCGTGGCGTGGACCGACCGTGCACCGGCTCTCGACCGCCCGCGGCTGTCGCGGCTCCCGCGACTCCCGGCTCGCGGCGTCGGGGCCCTGCTGGTCGTGGTCGTCGCCCTGGCCACGGCGCTGGCGCTCGCCCGGCTGGACGACCAGCCGCTCTGGTACGACGAGGTCGCCTCGGCGTGGGCGTCGTCCCTCAGCTGGGTCCGGCTCGACGCCCTGCTCGGCGTGACCGACGCGAACATCGGCCCCTACTACGCCGTCCTGCACCTGTGGCGCGATGTGACCGGGGCCGCCGACTGGACGCTGCGGCTGCCGAGCGTCCTGGGCTTCGTGGCGACCGTGGTGCTCACGGCCCGGCTCGGACGCCGCTGGCTGGGCACCGGTGCCGGCCTCCTGGCCGCGCTGCTCGTCGGGGTCCACCCGTTCGCGGTCGCGTACGCCCGCGACGCCCGCCCCTACGCCCTGGTCACCGCGACGGTGCTCGCCTCGACCCTGCTCCTGACCCGACTGCACGACCTGCTCGGCGTCCGCGGGGTCGTCGAGCGGTCGGTGTACCGCCGGACCGCCGCGCTCTACGTGCTGGCCTCGACGGTGTCCATCGCGCTCCACCTGTATGCCGTGCTCGTCCTCGGTCTCGTCGCGCTCGCCCACGTCCCCCCGGCCGGTCCCGGGCGCCGGCGCTGGCTGCTGCTCCAGGCGCCGGTGGGGCTGGTGACGCTCGCGGTGCTCGCGGTGTCGCTGCACCAGCGGGGGCAGCTCGCCTGGGTGCCGCCGGTGACGGTGTCCTCCGTGCTCGGGGGTGCCTCGCTCCTGGCCGGTGGGCCCGTCCTGCTGGTCGCCACGGTCGTCGCGGCGGTGGTGCTGGTCCGCTCGAGGTCCGGCGGTCCCCGCGTGACCCGGCTGCTCGTGGCGGTGCTCACCATCCCTCTGGCCGTGCTCGTGGCGGCGAGCGTGGCCGCGCCCACCTTCGTCCCCCGGTACCTCGAGCCGGTCGTGCCGTTCCAGTGCCTGGTCCTGGCCGGCGCCGTCCTGGCCCTGCGGCGCCCCGTCCTGCGGGTCCTGGCGGCAGGGGCAGTGGTGGTCGCACTGCTCGTGGGCACGGCTTCGGTCGTCGCGGCCGCGTACCAGCACGAGGACTACCGGCTCGCCAGCCACGAGCTGCTCGCCCGCGCGCGCCCGGGTGACGGCGCCGTCTGGGCCGACACCTCGGTGCGGCTGGGCATGGGCTACTACCTGCGCCAGGAGTCCGCGCGCACCGCCGGCCGAACGCCGGTCCCTGCCGACGTGCTCGCCATCCCCGGTGGGCACCTCGCCGGGTTCCGGGTGCCCCAGGCGACGGGCGCGGCAGCCGCGCGGGCCGAGGACCGCTACCGCCGGGTCTGGGTGGTGTCGTATGCCGGGCGGCCGCTCCCGTCGCTCGACGGGCGCTTCCGGTGCGAACCGGGCTCGCCCCACGGCGGGCTGGTCGTGCGGCTGTGCGTCAACACCGGCACCACCGCCTGACGCGGTTCGCGGGGCCGGTCAGTCCTGGTGGCGCCGGCGCGACTGCGCCGCGCGGTCGGCGACGTCCGACGCGGACACCGGGCGGCTGCCCGCGGACCAGTCCTGGGGGTCCGCGGCATACATGAGCCCGTAGGCCGCCGTGTCGGGCTGGGTGCGCCAGCCCTCCGACAGGGGGCCCAGGTCGACGGTGTCGTAGCCGAGCTCGTCCAGCAGCCGGGTCACGGTGGCCTTGGCGTCGCGGTCGTCGCCGGCGACCGCCAGGGCGCTGCGGTCGGGCGACCCGGCCGGCCGGCCCAGGGTCGCGAGGTGCTCGAAGTAGATGTTGTTGAAGGCCTTGACCACGTGCGAGCCCGGCAGGTGCGCCTGGAGCAGCTCGGAGGAGGTGGCCGACTCGTCGTCGAGCTCGGGGAAGTCCCCGTCCCGCTGGGGGTAGTAGTTCATCGTGTCGACCACGAGCTTGCCGCGCAGCGGCTCGACCGGGACGTCGCGGTAGGCGCGCAACGGGATGGTCACGACGACCACGTCCCCGGCCGCAGCGGCGTCCTCCGCGGTCGCGGCACGCGCACCGGGTCCGAGGTCGGCGACGAGGTCCGACAGCGTGTCCGCACCCCGGCTGTTGCTCATCACCACCTCGTGGCCGGCGGCCAGCGCGAGCCGGGCCACGGTGCTGCCGATGTGTCCACTGCCTATGAAGCCCCAGGTGGTCATGCGCGGTGCAACTCCGGCTCGGCTGCCGGCATTCCGTGCACCCCGGCATTCCGTGCACCCCGGCATTCCGTGCACCCCGGCATCCGGGCCGCCGGGTACCACGGGGGCGACCAAGAGCCCTTCGCTTGAGGGTGACCAAAGGCCCTTCGGGCGGGCATGGGCCGGCCCGAGGCTGGAGCCAGCAGGAGGGACCCGGGAGGAGCCACCACCATGAGCACGATCGAGCGAAGGGTCCGCCCGCCGGCCGACCACGACGAGCCGAGCCGCCACCTGGTCACGTGGTCCTGGCTGGTGCTCCTCGCCCTGCCCCTGTCGTTCGCCGCCGGGTTCGTCGCGGCCTACCTGCCGTACGCGTTCACCGACTGGCAGGAAACCGACCCGACGCCGCTGTGGTTCGCGCTGCTGGTGGCCGTGCTGGGCATCGGCGTCACCTGGCTCCCGGTGGGGGTGTCCCTGGTCCTGGCCCGCCGTGCCCTGTTCGCCGGACGGACGGGCGCCTGGGTGCCGCTGCTGGTCGACGTCGTCCTGACGCTTGCCGCGGCCTCGTGGATCGTCATCAGCGTCTGACACCCCCCTGACCCGGGCGGGTGGTCGGCGGGCGGCGGGCGGTCGGGTGGTCAGCGTCCGGAGGCCCGCCGGCATACGCAATCGGTCCTAGTCCGAGGGGCCGTTGACCGCTGCGAGGTAGGCGCGGAGACTCCGATCGGTGCTGTGCTGAGGTGACCTGCGCACAACGGTGCGCCCGAGGAGATGAGCGGCATGCGGCGACGGCTCGTGGTGTTCCTGGCAGTCCTGGCGGCGATGCTCTTCGCGGCCGGTCCCGGATTCGCGGCAGGGAACGGGTCGCCGCCGCACAAGGACACAGGGGAGGAGAGCCAGGCGGCCGCCGACGCCGCCGACTGGTTCATGTCCCAGCGCCTCGCGCCGAACGGCGCCGTCTCCTCGGACGCCTACGCGGCCGGCGCCGCACAGGCGGCCTCGCTGCCCTCCGTGGGGGGTGCGTGGACCGAGCGGACCGCCCGACCGGGTACCGACGGCAACGACTTCACCGACTCGCCGCAGTACGTCGACCCCACGAGTGGCTCCAGCAACTCGGGTGCCGGGGCGCGCTGGGTGGCGGGGCGCATGACGGCGCTGGCTGCCGCTCCCGACGGCGCGCTGTATGCCGGGGCGGCGGACGGTGGTGTGTGGCGGTCCACCGACGGGGGCCAGCACTGGAACCCCGTCACCGACACCCAGCCGACCCTTTCGGTGGGGGCGCTGGCGGTGAGCGGCTCCGCGAGCCGCTACACGGTGTACGTCGGCACGGGTGAGGCCAACACCAGCCAGGACAGCTACGCGGGCGTGGGCGTGCTCGCCTCGGACGACCACGGCGCCAGCTGGCACCGCGTGGGTGGTCCCGAGCTCAACGGAGCCCTCATCTTCCGCCTGGCCCAGGACGGGACCACCCTCTTCGCCGCCACCTCGCACGGCCTCTACCGCATCGACACGGCCACGGCCGGCGCGACGTGGACCGCGGTCCTCCAGCCCGCAGGGCCGCCCACTGCCAGCGCGAACTTCAACCTCGTCGTCGGCAACATGATCAGCGACGTCGCCGTCCGCCCGGGGACCAGTGGTCGCCAGGTGCTGGCCGTGGCGGGCTGGCGCGGTGGCGCGCCGACCAACGGCCTGTACGTCTCGGGCGACGGGGGCGCGCACTTCACCTCCCTGCCCAACCCGCAGGGCTGGGTGACGCCCAAGGCCGAGGGCCGGACCACCCTGGCCTACTCCGCCGCGGGCGACCGCGCCTACGCGATCGTCCAGAGCCCCTACCTGCTCAACGTGGGCACCAACAGCAAGACGTTGCTCCAGGGCGTCTACGAGTCCGCCAACGGCGACCCGAACGGCCCCTGGACCAAGGTGGCGACCTCGAGCAAGCTGGCGTCGAGCGGGTCGGCCCAGACCATCTCCCGGATCGGCAAGGGCTACGGGCCCGGCGTCCAGGCCTGGTACAACCAGTTCCTGGCCGTTGACCCGGCGAACAAGAACCACGTCTACGTAGGTCTCGAGGAGGTGTACGAGACCCGTGACGCCGGCGCGGGGTGGACCACGGTAGGGCCGTACTGGAACTTCGGCTTCAGCTGCTTCTCGTACACGCCGTTCGAGGGGACCTGCAACCACGACCAGTCGCACTCCGACCAGCACGCTGCCGTCATCGCGGACGGCAAGCTCTACGTCGGCAACGACGGCGGCGTCTACGCGCGCTCCCTGACCGACCACGCCGTGGGGGACTGGGCCAACCTCAACGCCCACCTGGACGTCCTGCAGTACTACGGGGCCCAGGGCAGCGGTGACTCGACGATCTACGGCGGCATGCAGGACAACGGCAGCAACAAGGTCTTCCCCACCACCGGCACGGTGCTCGACGACCGCGGCCAGCCGATCGACGTCAGCTCCGTGCAGGTCTTCGGCGGCGACGGCGGGTACACCCTCGTCGATCCCGCCGACTCCAGGAACGTGATCACCGAGTACACGGACCTGACTGCCCTGAAGTCGACGGACGGCGGTGCCAACTGGCACGTCATCACACCGTCCGACCCCGACCCACGCTTCATCGCACCGATCGAGATGGACCACGCCGACCCCAGCCACCTGGTGGCCGGGGGGGCGTACGTGTGGAGCTCGCAGGCCGGAGTCGCCGGCACCACCGCCAACACCGGCGCGGCGACGGACTGGAAGAGCATCTTCGACGTCCGGACGGCCCTGGGCGGGAACGCCGCGTCCCAGGTCACGGCGCTCGACGCCGTCACCGTGGGTGGGGCGCACTACGTCGCCGCCGCCTGGTGCGGCCCCTGCAACCCGAGCCTGCCGGGTGGGACGGGTTTCCGGTCGGGCGTCGTGGTGCTCACCGACAGCGGGGGGAGCTGGCACGCCACCGCGCAGGAGTGCACCGGCAGCTCCGCCTGCCCTGCCGCGGGCCTCCCCAACCGCTACGTCACCGGTATCGCGATCGACCCGGCCAGCCCGACCTCCGCCTACCTGTCCCTGTCCGGTTACTCCCGGCACTGGATCATCGGGCCCGACGACCCCGGGGTCGGACACGTCTACCGGACGACCAACGGCGGTTCGACCTGGGCGGACGTCTCCGGCACCCTGCCGGACCTGCCGGCCAACGACGTCGCCCTCAACCGCGGGGCACTCCTGGCCGCCACCGACATCGGCGTCTACACCTCCAGCGACGGTGGCACCACGTGGGACCGGCTCGGCACCAACCTGCCCAACGTCGTGGTCAGCCAGGTCCTCGTAGACCCGAACGGGACCCTTGTCGCCGCCACCCACGGCCGCGGGATCTGGACGATCACAGCACCGGTGGGCTGACGCGAATAGCGGCTCTGCGCAAGAGGGAGCCGTCGCGGCTCGTTCCTCGCCGGTCCTCCCAGAATCCCGCCGTGTCACCAGGTGAACGAAGAAGGCCCCGACGAAAAATGTCGGGACCTTCTTCGTTCAGTGCGCAAGGGGGGACGTTCCGGCGCAGGGGTGGGGGTTTCCCCTGCAGTCGCACCTTCTTCAGAATGCCTTCCGACCGAGTTCACCGACGACGCGAGCCCGCGCCTGCACGTCCGGTCGACATCCGTGCGCTCATGGCGACAGTCGGCGCCATCCACGGTGACCCTGTCAGCTCAGCAGGCGGCGCTTGGTGAATGCCGCGAATGAACCCAACAGCGTGCCTGCCATGAACAACCCGAGCGGCTGGTAGTAGCGCTCCCCGAGCAGAAGGAACACGATGATTCCGAGCAGCTGTGCACCGACCGCGTAGGACGCGACCGTCCGCCCCTGAGTGGCCTGGGCGTAGCTGAGCAGCGCTGCGACGATGAACGCGGCGACGCCGATGAGCACGATCATTGGGTTCCCCTCTCGCGTACTGTGACGATACGTGCCGCGCTCACTGGCAGTAGCCGCCAGAGTAGTAGTACGGGACCGCCGCGCCAGGAACGAACGTGGTGTTCGTTCCTGTGATGGCCACGCACTTCCCCAGGACGACGGCCCCGGCGGCAACGGCAGTCAGGACACCGGTCACGAGGTTGAGTCCAGGGATGGAGCTCGTCACGAGCCTCGCAAGACCTCCTCCAGCCGCGAGACGACCCGTTTCCGACTTGTTGAAGTACACCGTCTTCTTCGTGTACATCCACGAGTACGTCACCTTCGGGTCCGCAGCGATCGGGAAGACAGCCCCCGCGGTGTCGACGGTCTGCACAAGGTCGCTGCCCTCCACGCTGTAGCTCGTCGGGAGGCTCACGCCCCTGCTGTCCTTTGCCCAGGGCGCATCGAGAACCGCGACGTTGCCAGCAGAGTCGGTCAACACGACGGCACCGGGCGTACCGCCACCCTCAGGAGAAATGGCCACGTCGACACCGGACGGAAGCCCAAACCTCGCCTCCGTCTGACCGGTCTGGAGCACGGCAATCATCGAGTCTGACGTTGTGAACGTCCGGTTGGCTGGCGCTGTGATGGTCGCACCGTTCACGTCGGTGGCAGCATCCGAGGCAACGGGCGCGACGTCGACCCCGGCAACCCTCTCGACGAATGCCTCGTCCCTCATCGCCGGCGTGATGGACGGGCCAACTGGTTCAGCGCCAGCCGCTCCCGCCGTCAGGCCAATGATCGTGGCCGCAACCCCCGGCTGCCAGGAATGGGTAGATCCTCTTCATTCTGTTCCCCCCGATAATCCCCGACCCGTGAACCGAGCCCGGGCGTAGAACAGAACGTAGGGCCCCTATCGGTCATACCGGACCGCGTTGAGGCGCCCTTGACGAGCGCATGACCGGCAACGGCGCATTCTTGACCTCGGCCTTACTGAAGCCGCCTTGTCAGACCGTAGGTCTTGAGGTCGCGGCTTGGTCCGCTGCCGCCCAGTCTTCGGGTCGAGGGCTGCGGGCAGCCGCGGGCGATACCCGGCTGACAACCGCCGCGACATTGCTTCGGTCCTCGACGGGCAACAGGACTCGACGCGTGCAAACCGCCCCCGCACGGGTCAGTGCCCCCACCCAGGGACGGGTAGGGGCACTGCGGTCAGTCACGGGTTGTACCAGTTGATGTCGCCTAGCTCGTCGGCGGCGCTAGCCGGGGTCGGCTCGTCCGCCTCCATCAGGACCGGGCGAAGGCCATCGTCATAGTCGGGTGCCAGCTTGTCGACCAGGCGGTCGTGCCCCGGGCCGGCCTGACCGATCTCCCAGGCCTCAGCCGCGAGCTCGTCGACCTGCGCCAGCAGCAGCTCACGCAGCTCGGCCAAGCTGGACGCCCCCGCTCCGTGGGGGAATCCAACTCCGCCAGGCTGCCCTGTGGGGCGGGCCGGCATCGGGGACCCGAAAGGCGGGGACCCGTGCCTGTGGCACCGATCCCGGCCTCTGGTTCTGGGGCTTTCCCCAGCTCTGTGTGCGCAAGGGGGGAACCGTCTTTCGGTCGCTGAGCGACCTTTCTCCTCCCAATCCCGCCATCCGTCCAGACGCGAGAACGATGGGCCCCAGGAGACGACGATGGGCCCCGACCGAGAGGTCGGGGCCCATCGTTCTCGCGTGCGCAAGGGGGGATTTGAACCCCCACGCCCATAAGGACACTGCCACCTGAAGACAGCGCGTCTGCCGTTCCGCCACTTGCGCGTGGACCGCCCTATTGTGGGGTACGCGCCCACCGATCGCCAAACCGGGTCGACACGGGTCGCTTCGTCCCGCCCGGCGACGCGGCTGCACCCACGGGACCCGGTTACGATCGTGTGCCGGACACACGGAAGGAGAGCGAGCGGTGGGACTGTTCGACCGCGTCGAGCGACGCCTCGAGCGCGCCGTCAACGGTGCCTTCGCGCGAGCCTTCAAGTCCGAGGTGCAGCCGGTCGAGATCGCGAGCGCCATCCGCCGCGCCATGGACGACCGCGCCGCCATCCTCGGCCCGGGGCGCACCATCGTCCCCAACCTCTACACCGTCGAGCTGTCCGACACCGACTACGACCGCCTCGGCGGCTATGACGAGGAGCTCGAGAACGAGCTCATCGCGGCCGCCCAGGAGCACGCCGAGTCCCAGCGCTACCAGCCGGGCGGCCCCATCCAGGTCGCCTTCTCCAGCGCCAACGACCTCGAGACCGGCGTCTTCCGGCTGCGGACCTCCACCGCCCGGCGACCCGGCGCCGCTCCGAGCCGCGCGCCGGCGGCATCGCCCGCACCGGCACCCGCCCCGGCACCCGTGCCGCCGCCGGTGTCGGCCCCGGACGCCGACGGTCTCGAGGCCACCCAACGGCAGGCGCCGGTCCAGCCGGCGGCACCGCGGCGCACCAACCCGGCCGACCGCCCGTGGCTCGACGTCGACGGCGAGCGGTACCCGCTCATGGGGGCCATCACGGTGCTCGGCCGCGACGACAGCGCCGACATCATCCTCGACGACCCCGGCATCTCCCGGCGCCACAGCGAGATCCGGGTGACCCACGACGGTCCGCACCTGGTCGCGAGCATCCGCGACCTCGGCTCGACCAACGGGACGTTCGTCAACAGCGAGAGGATCAGCAGCCAGCGCCTGTCCGACGGGGACCGGATCACGGTGGGCCGCACCTCTGTCGTCTACCGCGCCGGTCGGCGGTGATGTCCCCGCATGAGTGAGCTCACCCTGACGATCATCCGCCTCGGCCTGCTCGTCCTCCTGTGGGTCTTCGTGTTCAGCGTGGTGGGCGTGCTGCGCGGCGACCTGTACGGCACCCGCGTCGTCAGCCGCACGCCGCGCCGGTCGGCCCGCCCCGCCCGCGGTGCGACCCCACCCGCCCGGGAGCAGCCGCGGCCGGCCAAGCGGCAGCCGCACTCCTCGAGCCCGCGCACGCTCGTCGTCACCCAGGGTTCCCTCACCGGGACCTCGCTACCGCTGCGCGAGGCCGGCACCGTCATCGGCCGCAGCCCAGAGTGCGCGCTCGTCCTCGACGACGACTTCGCCAGCGGCCGGCACGCCCGCGTGTACCAGCGTGACGGTGCCTGGTTCGTCGAGGACCTCGGGTCGACCAACGGGACCTGGCTGGGCGCCCAGCGGCTCACCGAGCCCGTCCGGGTCGACGCCGGCACCAGCCTGCGCATCGGCAAGACCGTCCTCGAGCTGCGGCGTTAGGCAGCGACCAGATGCCCTTCGCGTTCAACTACGCTGCCCGCTCCGACGTCGGGATGGTGCGGTCGGAGAACCAGGACTCCGGGTATGCCGGGTCCCGGCTGCTCGCCATGGCCGACGGCATGGGCGGGCACGCGGGCGGGGACATCGCCTCGTCCGTGGTCATCGGCGCGCTGGTCGACCTCGACGACGAGGCGCACGGGTCCGCGGAGGCGGGCAAGGCCCTGCTCGAGCGGATCGAGTCGGCCAACGCCGAGCTCGCCGACATGGTCCGCCAGGACCCGAGCCTGCACGGCATGGGCACGACCCTCATCGCCATCCTCCGCTCGCGCAACAAGCTGGTCCTCGCCCATATCGGCGACTCGCGTGCCTTCCTCGTCCGCGACGGTGAGGTCACCCAGATCACCAAGGACCACTCGTTCGTCCAGAGCCTCGTCGACGAGGGCCGGATCACCGCGGACGAGGCGATCGGCCACCCCCAGCGGTCGCTGGTCACCCGGGTGCTCACCGGCGCCCCGGACGACGAGCCCGACATCGCCGTCCGCGAGGCCCGGATCGGTGACCGCTACCTCATCGCGTCCGACGGCCTCACGGACTACGTCGCCGCCGACACCGTCGCCGAGGTGCTCACCGCCGGCGACTCCCCGGGCCGCACGGCCGACCGCCTCGTCGAGCTCGCCCTCAAGGCCGGTGCCCCCGACAACGTCACCATCGTCATCGGCGACGTCCTCGACGCCGCGCGCACCCAGGACACCCCGACCCAGCCGCAGATCGTCGGCGCCGCGGCGGCGCGCAGCGGCCACACCGGCACCCGTCCCATCCCGCTGACCCCCGCGGGCAAGGCCGCCGCGCTCGCCCGCGAGGCGGCCGGCGACGACGGGGACGACGGCGTGGCGCTGGCCGAGGAGGGTCCGGCCGGCCCCGGGCGCTGGGTGCGCCGCCTGGCCCTGCTGGTCGTGGCGCTGGTCGTGATCGGCGGAGGCGCCTACGCCGCGTACGCCTGGACCCAGCGGCAGTGGTTCGTGGGGGCCAACGACGGTCGCGTAGCGGTCTTCCAGGGAGTCTCGCAGGACATCGGGCCGATCTCCCTGTCCCACGTCGAGCAGCAGACCGACGTCCAGGTCTCGGACCTGCCCGACTTCTACCGCAACAAGGTCCAGTCCACCGTCTCCACCGACAACCTCCCCGCTGCCGAGGACCTGGTCAGCGAGCTGCGCCTCGAGGCGTCGCGGTGCGCCGTGGCCCGCGCCACCGGCGGCGGGTGCGACGGCAGCTCGACCGCGCCGACCACCCCGAGCCCCACGACGTCGACCACGACGGCCCCGACCACGACGACCGGCGCCACGAGCAGCCCGTCGACGCGCGCGACACCATGACGACCGTCTCGAGCCACCCCCCGCGCACCCGCCGCAACGTCGAGCTGGTGCTGCTGCTGCTCGCCGTCGGCATCGTCGTCCTGGCCTACGTCAACGTCTCGCTCGCGGTGAGCGGAAGTGTCCCGCCCGGCCTGACCACCCAGGTGGCCGGGCTCCTCGTGCTGGCCGTCGGGTTCCACCTGCTGCTGCGCTGGAAGGCCGCCTACGCCGACCCGCTCCTGTTGCCCATCGTCACCCTGCTCAACGGGCTCGGCCTCGTGATGATCCACCGGCTCGACCTGGCCCACGGCCGCAGCCTCGGCGAGGGCCTGGCCCTCAAGCAGCTGACCTGGAGCGCGCTGTCGGTCGCCATCGCCGCGGGCGTCATCTGGTTCCTGCGCGACCACCGGGTGCTGCGGCGGTACACCTTCACCGCTGCGGTCGCGGCGTTCGTACTGCTCATCCTGCCGCTCGTGCCGGGCATCGGGCGGTCGGTCTACGGCTCGCGCATCTGGATCGGCCTGGGGCCGTTCACCTTCCAGCCCGGTGAGGTGGCCAAGATCCTGCTGGCCGTCTTCTTCGCCGGCTACCTCGTGCAGACGCGCGACGCGCTGTCGCTGGCGGGGCGCAAGGTCCTCGGGCTCACCCTGCCGCGTGGCAGGGACCTGGGGCCGATCCTCCTGGCGTGGGTCCTGTCGCTCGGCGTGCTCGTCTTCGAGACCGACCTGGGTTCCTCGCTGCTGCTGTTCGGGCTCTTCGTGGCGATGCTCTACGTCGCGACCGAGCGGATCTCGTGGATCGCCATCGGCCTGACGCTCTTCTGCGCCGGCGCCTACGTCGCCTACCTCATCTTCGGCCACGTGCAGGAGCGGGTGCAGCTGTGGCTCGACCCGTTCGCCCCCGGCCAGTCCGACCAAGTGGCCAAGGGGCTCATGGGCATGGCGGCGGGCGGCCTGCTCGGCACCGGCCTGGGCCGCGGGCGCCCCGACCTCACCTACTTCGCCGAGTCCGACTTCATCGTCCCCAGCTTCGGGGAGGAGCTCGGGCTGATCGGCGTCTTCGCCCTGCTGGTCTGCTACGTCCTCATCGTCGAGCGGGGCATGCGCACGGCACTGGGGGTCCGGGACGGCTTCGGCAAGCTGCTCGCCGCGGGCCTGTCCTTCTCGGTGGCCCTGCAGTGCTTCGTGGTCGTCGGCGGCGTCACCCGGGTGATCCCGCTCACCGGCCTGACCATGCCGTTCCTGTCCTACGGTGGCTCCTCCCTGCTCGCCAACTGGTCCCTCGTCGCGCTGCTGCTGCGGATCAGCGACCGCGCCCGCCGGCCGGTGGCCGAGGGGCCCGAGGGGCCCAGCGCGGCCGCCGAGGCACGCACCGAAGTGGTGCCGGTCCGGTGAACGCCCCCATCCGCCGCCTGTCGACCGTCGTCGCGCTGCTGTTCGCCGCGCTGCTCGTGTCCACGACGCTCATCCAGTTCGTGCAGGCCAAGTCGCTCAACGACCGTCCCGACAACCGCCGCACCCTGCTGTCCACGTACGCCCGCGAGCGCGGCCAGATCCTCGTGGACGGCACCCCGATCGCCAAGTCGGTGCCCGCCGACGACGAGCTCAAGTGGTTGCGGACCTACCCCAAGAAGGACCTCTACGCCCACGTCACGGGCTACTACTCGTTCACGTACGGCGCCGGGGGCGGCATCGAGGGCGCCGAGAACTCCCTCCTGTCGGGCTCGTCCGACAAGCTCTTCTACCGGCGCGTGTCGGACATCCTCACCGGCAAGGAGCAGACCGGCGCCAGCCTCGAGCTCACCCTGAACGCCAAGGCGCAGGCTGCCGCCGACAAGGCGCTGGGCAACCAGCGCGGGGCGGTCGTGGCCCTCAACCCCAGCACCGGCGAGGTGCTCGCCCTCGTCAGCCACCCGTCCTACGACCCCTCCGTGCTGAGCAGCCACGACACGGCCAAGGTCGTCGCCGCCTGGAAGAAGCTCAACGCCGACAGCTCCCAGCCCATGGTCGACCGGGCCATCGGCGGCAACCTCTACCCGCCGGGCTCGACCTTCAAGGTGGTGACGACCGCGGCGGCCCTGGAGTCGGGCAAGTTCACCGAGGAGAGCCAGATCCCCGGCCCGGCGTCCCTCGACCTGCCGCAGACCACGGTCAACCTGCCGACCGACGACGGCCAACCCTGCGGGCCGAACGGCAAGACCTCGCTCACCCACGCCCTCGAGATCTCGTGCAACACGGCATACGGCTGGCTGGGCATGCAGCTCGGCGCCGACGCGTTCCGGTCGCAGGCGGCCAAGTTCGGCATCGGCGACCGCATCTCGATCCCCATGCCCGTGACCCCCAGCAGCGTCCCGGCCCAGCTCAACGAGCCGCAGCTGGCCCAGGCCGCGATCGGTCAGTACGACGTCCGCGTCACACCGCTGCAGATGGCCATGGTCGCCGCGGCGATTGCCAACAAGGGCATCGTGATGAAGCCGTACCTCGTCTCCAAGGTCACCTCCTCCGACCTCGAGACCATCGACGAGGCCCAGCCGGAGCAGCTGTCCCAGGCCGTCTCGGCCAACACCGCTGCCGCCCTGACCCGCATGATGGAGACCGTCGTGAAGTCGGGCACGGGCACCGCCGCCCAGATCAGCGGTGTCGAGGTCGCCGGCAAGACGGGCACCGCGCAGCACGCCAAGGGCGAGGCCCCGCACGCGTGGTTCATCTCCTTCGCGCCCGCCCAGGACCCCAAGGTCGCGGTGGCGGTCGTGGTCGAGGACGGCGGCAACGCCGGCAACGAGGCCTACGGCGGCCGGGTCGCGGCCCCCATCGCCAAGGCGGTCATGGAAGCGGTGCTGGGCCGATGAGCTTCGACACCGGGCAGGTCCTGGCCGACCGCTACCGCCTCGTCGAGCGCATCGCCGCCGGGGGGATGGGCGAGGTCTGGCGCGCCCACGACGCCACCCTCGACCGGGACGTCGCGGTCAAGGTGCTGCGGCCGGACGGCTCGGACAACGAGGCCTTCGTCGAGCGGTTCCACGCCGAGGCGCGCCACAGCGGCGGCCTGAGCCACCCCAACATCGGCACGGTCCACGACTTCGGCGACGACGAGGGCACGGCGTACCTCGTGATGGAGCTGCTCGAGGGTGAGCCGCTGTCGACGATCATCAGGGACCGCGCGCCGATGCCGCAGGACGAGGTGCGCGACATCCTGGTGCAGACCGCCCGCGCGCTCGACGCCGCGCACCAGGCCGGCGTCGTCCACCGGGACGTCAAGCCCGCGAACATCGTCGTCAACGCCGACGGGTACGCCAAGCTCACCGACTTCGGCATCGCCCGAGCGCTCAACGAGGCGCCGATGACCCAGACGGGCGAGGTGCTCGGCACCCCGCACTACCTCTCCCCCGAACAGGCCCAGGGGGAGCCGGCCGGCCCGCTGAGCGACGTGTACGCCCTCGCGGTCGTCGGGTACGAGATGCTCACGGGCCGCCGCCCGTTCTCCGGCGACACCATGGTCACGACCGCACTGGCCCACGTCAGCCAGCCCGCACCCCAGCTCTCCGACGAGATCCACGACCCGCTGCGGACCACGGTGATGGCGGCCCTGGCGAAGAACCCCACCCAGCGGCCGGCGAGCGCGGCCGCCTTCGCCGAGGCGCTCTCGCTGCCCGAGGGCGAGGTCCCCGAGCACCTCCTGCCCGGCGCGCGCTCGGCGGTGACCCCGGTGGTCGCCGGTGTCCCCAACCTCGGGCCGGACCAGGCGCTGCCCACGTCGGTGCTCGTGACGACGCCGGCCCAGGCGGCCCTGCGCGTCACGGAGAGCACGGTCGAGCACGACACCCGCCGGCCGGCCTGGCTGCTTCCGCTGACCGGCCTGGTCGCGGTCGTGGTGGTGCTGCTCGTCGTGGTCGCACTGGGGAGCCGCGCCGGTGGGAGCCCCACGCCGGGCCCGTCCGGCCCGGGCACGCCGTCGAGCACCTCGGTCCCGTCCGCGACGACGACGGCGCGCCCCCGCCCGACGACGAGCAGTGCGCGACCCGCCGCCAGCACACCGCAGCCCGCTGGGGGCCACTCGCAGGGCAAGGGTCACGGCAAGGGAGAGAAGAAGAAGTGATCGCACGACAGGTCCTGGGGGGCCGCTACGAGGTCGGTGAGCTGCTCGGCCGTGGTGGCATGGCCGAGGTGCACCTCGGGCACGACACGAGGCTCGGTCGCCCGGTCGCCATCAAGATGCTGCGCTCGGACCTGGCGCGCGACAGCTCCTTTCTCGTCCGCTTCCGCCGCGAGGCGCAGTCCGCGGCCGGCCTCAACCACGCCTCGATCGTCGCGGTGTACGACTCCGGCGAGGACACCGTCACCGAGTCGGGTGGCGCCACCCGGCCCGCGCCGTACATCGTCATGGAGTACGTCGAGGGCCAGACCCTGCGCCAGCTCCTCGAGGAGCGCTCACCGCTCGACCCTGCCGAGGCCGCCCGCATCACCGAGGGCGTGCTCGACGCCCTCGCCTACAGCCACCGCATGGGGATCGTCCACCGCGACATCAAGCCGGCCAACGTGATGATCGGGCGGCACGGCGAGATCAAGGTGATGGACTTCGGCATCGCCCGGGCCATCGCGGACTCCAACGCGACGATGACCCAGACCCAGGCCGTCATCGGCACCGCGCAGTACCTCTCGCCGGAGCAGGCCCAGGGCAGGCACGTCGACGCCCGCTCCGACCTGTACTCCACCGGCTGCCTGCTGTTCGAGCTGCTCACCGGCCGGCCGCCGTTCCAGGCCGAGTCCCCGGTCGCCATCGCCTACCAGCACGTGGAGCAGGCGCCGCTGCGCCCGTCGGCGCTCAACCCCGACGTGCCGCCGGCCCTCGACGCCGTGGTCCTGCACGCGCTGGCCAAGGACCGCGAGGCCCGCTACCAGGACGCGACCGCGTTCCGGGCCGACCTGCAGGCCGCGCGGCTGGGCCGACCCATCAGCGACGGTGCGCGGGGCACCGCGTCGCTCGCCAGCGCCCCCGCGACGGTGGCCCTGGCGCCGCTGACCGGCGCGGCCACCACGGTCATCCCGACCGAGCCCGGGTATGCCGGGACGCCGGCCGCCGAGCGCGGCAACACCGCGTCGCTGCCGGCCATCGGGCACGACCCGGACGAGGAGCCGCGCAGGCGGCGCGGCTTCGCCTACGTGCTGCTGCTGCTCGCCGTGGTCGGCGCGCTCGCGCTGCTCGTGCTCGCCGGCAAGTCGCTGCTCAACCGGGCCCCTGACACCACCGCGACGGTGACGGTGCCCGGCGTCGTGAACCTGCCCGTGGAGACGGCCGAGGCCAGGATCCGGGCCGCGGGCCTGGTGCCCGAGCGGATGGACGTCGCCAGCCCCAAGGACGTCGGCACCGTCGTCGACCAGAACCCCGGCGACGGCGAGAAGGCACCGAAGGGCAGCCAGGTGCAGCTGAGCGTCTCCAAGGGCCCGGACACCGTCCAGGTGCCCGACCTCAAGGGATACGCGGCGGACGAGGCCCGCACCACGCTGGCCAACCTCGACCTCAAGGTGGCCTCGCAGACCAAGTCCGTCGACGACTCCGGGGTGGACAAGGGCAAGGTCGTGGAGACCTCTCCCGGCGCGGGCACCACCGTGGCCGCGGGGAGCGAGGTCGTGCTGACCCTCTCCTCGGGCAAGGTGACCGTGCCGGACGTCGTCGGCCGCACCCGCAACGACGCCTCGGACGCCCTGAGCGAGAAGGGCCTCAACATCAAGACGGTGTTCAAGGAGAGCACCGAGCCCGAGAACACGGTCATCGCGCAGAGCATCAAGGACGGCACCAAGGTCGACGACGGGACGACGATCACCATCACGGTCGCCCAGGCGCCCACCCCCACCCCGACCACGACGGCCACCACGCCGACGGCTCCGCCGACGACCACCGAGACCCCGACGCCCACCCTGCCGACGCTGCCCACCACGCCGCCGCCCTCCTGAGGCGGTCAGTCGCCGGCGGCGACGACCCGCGCCACGCCCTCCGCGTCGCGCACGAGCGGGCTGAGCCCGGTCGACCGCTCGACGGCGTCGGCGAGCCCGCACCGGGCCAGCCAGTTCCCGAGGATCCGGTGACCACCCTCGGTGAGGACGCTCTCGGGGTGGAACTGCACGCCGTGCAGCGGCAGGTCCCGGTGCCGGGCGGCCATGATGATCCCGGACTCGGTGTGCCCGTTCGGCACCAGCACCTCCGGCACCGTGCCGGGCTCGATGGTCAGGGAGTGGTACCTGGTGGCGGTGAACGGTGAGGGCAGCCCCTCCAGCACCCCCGTCCCGTCGTGGAGGACCCTGGAGGTCTTGCCGTGGAGCAGCTCGGGGGCGCGAGCGACCGTGGCCCCCAGGACGACGCCCAGTGCCTGGTGGCCGAGGCAGACGCCGAGCATCGGCTGCGCCCGCTCGGCGCAGGCCTCGATCATCGCCATCGACACCCCCGCCTTCTCCGGCGTCCCGGGGCCCGGCGAGACCAGGACGCCGTCGAACTCGGCGCCTGCCGCCGGGCTGATGGCGTCGTTGCGCACCACCTCGCACTGCGCCCCCAGCTGCTGCAGGTAGCCCACGATGGTGAAGACGAAGGAGTCGTAGTTGTCGACCACCAGCACGCGCGTCACGACGCCACCACCCTCGAGACCGTGGCGAGGGCTGCCGCCGGCCCGCGGTCCACGGTGTTGTCGTTGAAGGGCATCGACGGCGCGATCCGGGGGAAGAGCCACAGGAAGCAGAACGCCACCACCGCGGCGAGGAGGACCAGGGCGAGCAGGACCCGCACCACGAGGGGGCCGGGCAGGGCGCGCCAGATCGCGGCATACAGCACGGGTCAGTCTCCCTTCGGGGCGGCGAGGGTGCCCGTGGGCAGTCCCTGGGACCGCGGGTAGGTCTGGTCGAGCTGCGCGAACACGACGTACCGCTCGGCCGCGCTGTACTTCGGGTGGCAGGCGGTCAGGGTCATCCAGCGCCCGGTCGGGGTGGCCCCCGGCTTGTCGGGCACGGGCGCGATCACGCGGACGGCGGTGGGCGCCACGATCTCGTGCCGCCGCACGACGTACACGCTGTAGGCCTGCTTCGTCTCGACGACGATGCGGTCACCGGCGCGCAGCCGGTCGATGTCGTGGAACGGGCGGCCGTAGGTGGTGCGGTGGCCGGCGACGGCGAAGTTGCCCATGGCGCCCGGCTGCGCCGTGCCCGTGTAGTGGCCGACCCCCTGCTGCAGGATGTCCTGGCTCGTGCCCTCCAGCACGGGTCGCGCGTAGTCGGCGCCGAGCCGCGGGATGCGCAGGATCGCGAACGCCTTGCCGAACGGGACCGCCGACGGCGTCTCGCCGGCCGAACCGCCGGTGCGTGCGCCCGCGAAGTCGCGGGAGAGCGCGTGGACGGTGCCGTCCTGGACCCGGTTCGCCGTGACGTCGGTCCACCACAGCTGCCACGCGACGAAGAGCAGCAGGAGCGCGCCGGCGGTCACGAGCAGGTCCCCGACCACGCCGAGCGACCAGCGCAGCGCCTTCACGTGCCGGCCTTGGCGTACTGCAGGTTGATCGACCCCGCGTACGCCGGGAAGGTCTGCTCGGGCCGGGTCTGGACGTCGTAGCCGAGCCCGACGGCACCGACGTACTGCTGGTAGATCTGGACCTCCGGGCTGGCGCGCAGCGCGGCCCGCAGCGCCATGGGGTCGCCCATGGCGGTGACGACGTAGGGCGGGGAGTAGACCCGGCCCTGGAGGATGAGGGTGTTGCCCACGCACCGCACGGCGCTGGTCGAGACGACCCGCTGGTCCATGAGCATCATCGCCTCGGCGCCGCCCTGCCACAGCGCGTTGACCACCGCCTGGACGTCCTGCTGGTGCACGACGTAGTCGTCGAGGGTGAACCCGTCGGGCAGGGTGTCGGGCACGTTCTTGGCGTCGGTCAGGGCGACCCGGACCACCGGCCCGGTCACGGCCTCCGTCCCGGCGGCGAGCTGGAGCCGGTCGGCCTGCCGGCTGAGCTGGGTGACCCGCAGGTCCCCGGGGGCCTGCTGGGCGGACAGGCGGTCGACCTCCGCACGCAGGGACCCCACCTGCTCGGCCTCGCGCGCGTTGCTGCGGCCGTGCTCGCGGATCACCGCCGGCAGGTCCGAGGCGGAGGAGCGCAGGTCGGTGCCCTTGGCGGTCGTCGCGCTGGTCGCGAAGAGGATGCCGGCACCCAGTGCGACCAGGGGGACGAGCGCCGACCAGGGCGTCGGGCGGCGCGTCAGCCACGTCAGCTTCTGGTCGGGCATGGCACTACGCTATGCCACACGTCACGGCGGTCCGAACGCCGCTCGAACTCGCAAGGAGTGAACCCGTGCCGGAGTCCAAGGGCCGCGAGAAGCGCGCCTACACCCCGCCCAGCAAGCCGGCGAAGCCCAAGGTCGGCAACCCGGCATGGTTCGTCCCCGTGATGCTGACGCTGATGGTCGTCGGCCTGCTCTGGATCGTCGTCTTCTACATCACCTCGCAGCGCTTCCCGGTCGAGTCGCTCGGCCGCTGGAACCTCGGCATCGGCTTCGGCCTCATGCTCGTCGGCTTCGGGATGACGACCCGCTGGCGCTGACCCCCGGTCTGTCCACAGGCCGCCGGTTGTCCACAGGGTTGTTCACAGCTGGGGACAGAATGACAGGCGTGTAATACGGCGCTGGTAGGAGCGGCTCGTCCCGCACCCGGCCGAGGACGAAGAGCCCGAACCGGGACGTATGCGGCGCTCGGCCGAGTCCGGGGCGGGTTCAGCCGCCGAGCAGCTGCGCGAGGTCCGGCGTCACCGCGTACTTGACCACCGCCAGCACGACCAGCAGCGCCAGCACCCCGGCCAGCGCGGGCCACTGCCACCGCCGGCTCTCCCGGCCGTTGAGGCCGACGAGCACCCCGGCACAGGCGGCCCCGGTGAGCAGCCCGCCGAGGTGCGCCTGCCAGGCAATGCCGGGCACGACGAACCCGATCACGGCGTTGATGCCGATGGTCGCCCAGATCCCGCCGTTGGACAGGCCCAGCTTGCGGTTGACCACGACGAGGGCGCCGAAGAGGCCGAAGACGGCACCCGAGGCACCGACCGCGAGGGTGAACCAGTTGGTGCCGCCGACCAGCTGCCCGCCGACGATCTGCGGGGGGCTGCTCAGCAGCAGGTAGCACACCCCGCCACCGATGGCCGAGACGAGGTACACCGCGGCATACCGCACCCCGCCGAGCAGCCGCTCGAGGTACTGCGCGCCGACCACCCACAGGGCGAGCATGTTGAACAGGATGTGGGTGATCTGGCTGGGGCTGTGCGCGAAGGCGGAGGTGAGGAACCGCCACGGCTCGCTGCGCCCGAGGGCCGGCACGAACCCGATGTCGCGGGTCAGCCCGGGCACGGCGAGCTGCAGGACGTAGACGAGCACGCACAGCCCGATGATCGCGTAGGACACCACGGGGGCACCGTGCGGCCGACCGCCGAGGACCGTCCGGGTCGACCGCACCGTCCTGGCCTGCTCGCGCACGCAGTCGACGCACTGCACGCCCACGGCCGCCGGGCGCTGGCACTCGGGGCACACCGGGCGCTGGCACCGCTGGCAGCGCACGTACGAGACCCGGTCGGGGTGGCGCGGACAGACCGGCGGCGCCTCCTGTTGGGGGGAGGCGCCGTGGGGCGGGGGCTGGGTCATGCGTGACCTTCCGGGTCGGGGTGCACCGGCCGGCTCTGGGTCGGGGACACCGGGACCGGTCGGGGCGGCTCAGTCGTTGACGACGACCTGTTCGATGACAACGTCCTCGACCGGCTTGTCGTTCGCGCCGGTGCGCACGGTGGCGATCTTGTCGACCACCTCGCGGCTGGGACCGTCGGCCACCTCGCCGAAGATCGTGTGCTTGCCCTGCAGCCAGGTGGTCGGGCCGACGGTGATGAAGAACTGCGAGCCGTTGGTGCCCTTGCCCATGCGCTTGCCGGCGTTGGCCATCGCGAGCATGTAGGGCTTCGTGAAGTCCTTGTCGGGGCTGATCTCGTCGTCGAAGGTGTAGCCCGGCCCACCGGTGCCCTGGCCGAGGGGGCAGCCGCCCTGGATCATGAAGCCCGGGATGATGCGGTGGAAGACCAGCCCGTCGTAGAACGGCGTGGGGTTGGAGCGGCCCGCGTCGTCGCGGTACTCCTGCTCGCCCTTGGCCAGGCCGACGAAGTTGCGCACCGTCTTCGGCGCGTGGTCGGGGAAGAGGGTGACCTTGATGTCCCCATGGTTGGTCTTGAGGGTGACGTCCATGGTCGCCATCCTGTCACGGCCCCCGGGGCCCGGCCGAGCGAGGCCGCCGGGAGCCGGCGTGCGCCGCCGGCCACGGGGCCCCGGCGAGGGGTCCGTGGCCGGCGGCGGGCTTGCCGACCAGCCGAAACACGGCAGGATGGACGGCGAGACCAATGTCCGCGACAGCCCACGGGAGGCATGGTGTTCCGCACCAGGACGAAGACCGAACAGGCCAGCGAGGCCGTGCAGCAGACGGCCCAGAACGCCGCGGACTACGCGGGCGCGCTGAAGGAGCGCGTGGTTCCGGCCGCCGAGGTCGCGCGTGAGGCGGCCTCCTCGGCCAAGGACTGGGCGGGTCCGCACGTGGAGGCCGCCCGCGACTGGGCCAAGCCCAAGGTGGACCACGGCATCGAGGTGGCGGCCCCGAAGCTGCAGGAGGCCGTGGAGAGCCTGGCCCCCAAGGTGGACAGCGCCCGCGACACCATCGTCGACTCCCTCCTGCCCAAGGTCGCCGAGGCGATCGCCGCCGTCGCCGCGGCCTCGGCGGCGGCCAAGGAGTCCGCGCGCGACGCCGCCGGTGACGCAGCCGAGCGCTCGTCCGCGGCGTACTCCGTCCTCACGGGCGACGCGGTTGCCAAGCCGCGGCGGCGCAAGGGCAGGGTCCTCATCGTCCTCGGCGTCATCGCCGCTGCGGCGGCGGCGTTCGCCGCCTTCCGCAAGTCGGCGCCCCGCGAGGACCCCTGGGCCACGCCGCTGGACGACCCGTACACCGCGCCCTCGGCAGGGCGCAGCTCGTCGGTGAGCACCGGCACCGAGAAGGTCTCCAGCCTCGCCGACGCGGCGAAGGACAAGGCCTCCTCGGCCGCGGACGCCGTGAAGGACAAGGCCTCCGACGCCAAGGACAAGGCCGCCGACGCCGCCTCGAGCGCCAAGGACAAGGCCTCCGGGACGGCCAACCGGACCAAGGGGGCTGCCCAGGGCGCCGCGGAGACCGCCCAGGACGCCGCCGAGGACGCCAAGGGCCCGGACACCTCGGCCTGAGCGCCACCCGCACCACCTCTCAAGCGGGGGTCGCGGGACGACATCGTGGGACGCCCGTCCCCGGTTGCGTCCGGCGGCCCCCGTCGTGACGTAGCGTGGGGTGACATGTGGGGCGTCGTGGCCGGACCGTTCCTCGCCGCGGCGGGACTGCTCGTGGTGGCCGGGGTGCCCAAGGTGCTGGACCCGCTGCCCCTCGTGCGTGCGGTGCGCTCGGTCGGCCTGCCCGTCCACCGTCACCTCGTCCGCGGCTTCGCGGCCACGGAGGTGCTCGTCGGTCTCTGGGCCCTGCTCGCACCCGGCCGGTATGCCGCCGGGCTGGTGGCCGCGGCCTACCTCGTGTTCACCGCGTTCGTCGTCCGGGTCCTGACCCGCGGTGGGGTGCTCGGCTCCTGCGGCTGCTTCGGAACGCCGGACACGCCCGCCACCCGCACCCACGCGGCCCTGACCGGCGCCGCGTTCCTGGTCGCAGCCCTCGTCGCGGCGGCGCCACCCCGCACCCCCTGGGCCGGCGTCGAGGCCCCCACCCTCGCGACCGCCGGCCTCGCCGTCGTCATCGCCTTCCTCGCCTGGCAGGTGATGGTCGTCCTCCCGACGACGACACCCGCCGCCGTCCGCAGCACCACGAAGGGCTGATCCCCATGCTCGCCGCCGTCGTCGCCGAAGGCGTCGCCATCGTCCTGCTCGGCCTGCTCGTCCTGGGCCTGCTGCGCAGCCACGCCCTCATCCTCAAGGCCCTGCACGAGCTCGGCGCGGGTCTGGAGCTCGAGAAGGACGCCGGCACCGGGGTCACCCGCGCCACCAGCGGCGGCGCGCCCGGCCCCGTGCCGGTCGAGCTCGAGAGCGGGGTCGTCCCCGCCACCCGGCACGACTCCGCGCGGGGCCACGACGTGGCCGGCACCGGGCTGGACCGCGCCGAGCGGCGGCACGACGTGACCGCCCCCGGCACCCGGACACTGCTGGCGTTCCTCACCAGCGGGTGCAGCGTGTGCCAGACCTTCTGGGAGGAGTTCCAGCAGGAGGTCGACGTCCCCGGCGACGGGTCGCTCGTGGTCGTCGCCAAGGGTCCGGAGGAGGAGTCGGTCAGCGGCCTCAAGGCCCTCGCCGGCCGCCTCGACGTGGTCCAGTCGAGCCGGGCCTGGGTCGACTACGACATCCCCGGCTCGCCCTACTTCGTCTACGTCGAGGGTGGCACCGTCACCGGTGAGGGCTCGGCCACCACGTGGGCCCAGGTGCGCGACCTCATGGCGCAGGGCGTCACGGACGCCGACGAGGCCCGGGTCGCGGCGGGGCGCACCGGTCCGGGGCCGGTGGGCTCCGCGCCGTCCCTCGACGACGGGGGACGCGACAGCCTGACGCGCATCGACGCAGAGCTGCAGGCGTCCGGCATCACGCCCGGTCACCCCAGCCTGTTCACGTCCCCGGACCCCGAGCCCGTCGACGCGACCGGGCACGCGCACCACCACTCGCACGACCACTCGCACGACCACTCGCACGACCACTCGCACGACCACGACGCCTGACCGCCGTGGACGCGACGACCCTCTCCCTCGTCCTCGGGGTCCCGATGGCGGTCGTCGCCGCCGTCCGGGCCACGTGGTCCCCTTGAGGCGAGTCGATGCTCTCGAGCATCAGCCCGCTCGGGGAGCGGGCACGCAGCTCACGCTGGTGGCTGACCACCACGGCATACCTCCTCGGGTCGCTGGCCGGCGGCCTGGCCCTCGGCGCCCTCGCCGCTGCCCTGGGGGCGCTCGTCCCCGTTGGGGTGCGCTCGTCCTCCTGGGTCCTCGGCCTCGCCGCCGCCCTGCTGCTCGTGGGGCTCGTCCTCGACCTGCGGGGAGCCGCGGCGCTGCCGTCGTGGCGCCGGCAGGTCGACGTCGCCTGGCTCGACGAGTACCGCGGCTGGGTGATGGGGCTGGGGTTCGGTGCGCAGCTCGGGTTCGGCCTGGTCACGATCGTCACGAGCGCCACGACGTATGCCGCGGTGCTGCTGGCGGTGCTCTCCGGCGACCTGCGCGTGGGGCTGCTCGTCGGCGGGGTCTTCGGACTCGTCCGCGCCCTCCCGTCGCTGCTCATGGTCCGCGTGCACCACCGCGAGTCGCTGCACCGGGTCTTCGAAAGGGTCGAACGCTGGGCAAAACCGGCACGCATCGTGGCTACAGTGACGTTGGGCGGTGCGGCGGCGGTGCTGCTGGCCACCTCGATCGGGAGTGGGTGAGGCATGGCTGACCGCTACGGCCTGCGGGCCGATGCGCCGCGGGGGTGGCACGTCGAGGTGACCCGCCGCCCGGGCGCCGAGCCGCTCGCTCCCGGCGCGCGCCTGGCCGCCGGTGCGGAGCAGGACGTGACCCGCCCGGTGCTGCACGCCTGCACCCGACCCCTGCCCGCCGTGCGCGAGGATTTCGGCACCGGCGTCGTGGACCTGCTGGGGCCGGACGACGTGTTCGTCGCGCTCGTCGACTACGGCTCCGAGGTCGCCGACCAGGGGCTGTTCGAGAAGCAGGGACTGCCCCGGCTCGCGCCGTCGCAGTTCGCCCCCAACCGGCTCCAGCGACCGCTGCCGGGGATGAGTGCCTCGCAGCACTTCTTCAGCTCCGGCGGCCGGGGGTTCTGCCTGTTCACCGTGCTCGGCAGCCACGCGCGCAGGATGGCCTCGGTCCGGCGGGCGGCCACCCTCGTCGAGAGCCTGCGCATCACCGACCGCGAGACCCTTCTCCGGCAGGGAGGCCGGCCGTGAGCACCCTCGAGGACCTGACCAGCGGACCGGGCCCCGGCGGCATGGCCGGCGTCGTGAGCCGGCTGGCCCAGCGCCTGCGTCCCGTCTCACGCCGAGGCGTCCTGCTCGGGGCGACCGTCGCCGCCACGGCCCTGGCCACCAGGCCCAAGGAGTACGCGCTGCGGCCCGTCGCGGCATACGCCACCATCTGCGGGCCCGGGAACACCGCCTCGAGCGGCTGGACGGTCTTCTGCGCCACGGTGAACAAGGGGGTGAACACCTGCCCGCCCGGCAGCTTCGCGGCGGGGTGGTGGAAGGCCGCCGACTCCTCGTGGTGCGGCGGGGGGTACCGCTACATCGTCGACTGCAACGCCTCCTGCTCGAAGTGCACGACCGGGTGCAGCGACGGCATCTGCGACAGCCGGTGCTGGTCCTGCTCGTGCGGCACCGGGTCGACCGCCACCTGCGATCAGCGCCGGGTCTGCTGCAACGCGTTCCGGTACGGCCAGTGCAACACCCAGGTGAAGTGCTCCGGCGGCGTGCACTGCCGCGTCGTCAGCTGCGTCGCGCCGTACACGTGGGCGGCCTGCACGACCACCTCGCTGAGCGACAACCGCACGGCGGAGCACAGCTCGCCGCTGCTGCCCCAGTGGGGGGCGATCTCGGCGAAGTACAAGGCGATGGGCGAGCAGCGGTCCTTCCTCAAGGCCTCCACAGGACCGGAAAAGGCCATCGGGGACGGCCGGGGCCGCTACGTCTCCTACCAGGGAGGGTGGATCGTGTGGTCCAGCGCGACCGGCGCCCGGGCGATGAACAGCTGGACCTGGGCCAGCTGGGGTGTGGAACGCCCGGCGCTGGGCTACCCCGTCAGCGACCTCACCTTCGGGCTGAGGGACGGGGGGTGGATCCAGCTCTTCCAGTACGGTGCCGTCACCGACAGCCTCTCCACGGCCAAGCAGTCGGTGACGTCCGTGCGGTGGACGCTCTGGCGCGAGAACGGCCGCGAGAGCGGGCTCCTGGGCTACCCGACCAGCGGTCTTGTCTACGGCCTCGGCGGTTACTACTGGATCCAGACCTTCCAGGGTGGCGCCATCACGGACAGTCGGGAGACGGCGACCCAGGTCGTCGCGGGTGTCATGTGGACGGCATGGCAGGCAGCCGGCCGCGAGACGGGCGTCCTCGGGTACCCCTCGAGTGCTCGGGTCGCGACCAGCAGGGGCGCCTACCAGAAGTTCACGAAGGGCGAGTTGTGGGCGCTCGGCAGTGGGGCTGCCCGGCGCGTGTACGGCGCGGTGCTCACCCAGTGGCAGGCAGCCGGTGGCGCGAGCGGGCCGTACGGGTATCCCGTGACTGACACGACCTCCACGGCCGGTGGCGGCCTGACCTGCACCTTCGAGGGCGGGACCATCACGGCCTGACGCGACAACGCCCGGGAGTGGCCGGGCACCAGTGACCCGCCGTCAGCGCGGCGCGGTCTCGGCTCGCACCGTCAGCGGGGGAGCCGGGCCAGCGCCGCGGCGACCGTGGGGTCGTCCTGCTCGGGGACGCACCGCAGGTCGACGAGGCAGCGGCCGCGCTCGACCCGCGCCAGCACCGGCGGGTCCTGGGCGCGCAGGGCGGCCGCCGCCGACTCCGGCAGCGACACCGCCCACCCGGGCAGCTCCCGGCCCGGGGCGCCGCCCCCACCGACGACTCCCACACTGGGGACGACCGACGCCTCGAGCTGCTCGGGCAGCCGCGCGGCGAGGGCGGTGCACCGCCGGTGCAGGCTGGCCTCATCGGCCTCGAGGTGGTCCCACACCGGGGTGCGCGGTCCGCGCACGGTCGCCTCGAGTGCCGCCAGGGTCGTCTTGTCGGCCCGCACGGCGCGGGCCAGCGGGTGCCGTCGCAGGCGTTCGACCACCTCGGCCCGGCCCAGGATGATCCCCGCCTGGGGGCCACCGAGCAGCTTGTCCCCGGAGCAGGTGACGACGGACGCCCCCGCCCGCAGGGCTGCGGCGGCGTCCGGCTCGGCCGGGAGCAGGGGGGCCGGCGCCAGCAGGCCGCTGCCGATGTCGTGGACGACCGGGACCCCGAGGGTCGCGAGCTCCTCGACGGGGACCGACGAGGTGAAGCCCTCGACCCGGAAGTTGCTGGGGTGCACCTTGAGGACGCACCCGGTGCGCGGCCCAAGCGCCGCCGCGTAGTCGCCGAGGGTGGTGCGGTTGGTCGTCCCCACCTCGCGCAGCCGCCCGCCGGTGCTCTCCACCAGGTCGGGCAGGCGGAACCCGTCGCCGATCTCGACCATCTCGCCGCGGCTCACGAGGACCTCGCCGCCCGCACCGGCCAGGGCCGTGGTGGCCAGCACGAGGGCAGCCGCACCGTTGGTGACGACCAGGGCCGCCTCCGCCCCGGGCACGGCGGCGAGGAGGGCCTCGATCGCCCCACGCCCGCGGCGTGAGCGCCGCCCCGAGGCGAGGTCGAGCTCGACGTCGACGTACCCCGCTGCGGCGACCATGGCCTCGACCGCCGCCGCGGAGAGGGGGGCGCGGCCCAGGTTGGTGTGCACGACCACGCCGGTGGCGTTGACCACGGGGACGAGCGACGTGGCGCGGCGGGGGAGCGCGGCCCTTGCCGTCGCCGCGACCTGCGAAGGGTCGATGGCGCCCTCGCGGGCGAGCTGTTGCGCCGAGCGCACGGCATCCAGGACACGGTCGCGGCCCAGTCGTGAGACCGCCTGCGCGAGCTGCGGATCGGCCAGCACGGTGTCGGTCCGCGGAACCCGACGGCGACTGTCCTCGGGGTCCGGCTGCGGCATGCCTGCGAGGCTAGCGCAGGGGATCCGGGCGAGCCCTTGTGAGTGAGTGCGCGAGCGCGCAGGCTGGACGCCATGGCGACATACGACGTGCACGTGGGGGACGGCCGGGTGGTTCGCGACTTCCGGGCACAGATCAGCGCGGCGAGCCCGTCCGAGGCGGTGCTGGCCGCGCGCCGGGCGATGCCCGCACCCGCCTGGCACGGGGTGGTGACCGTGTACCGGCACCGCCGCCTGCGTGGCCGGGCGCTGGTCGGCACGTATGCCGCCGGCGGGCCGGGCGACGACGGAACCGCCGGGGTGCGCGAGCCCCGCCGCCCGCTCCCGGGACCCCCCGGTATCGCGCACGCGGCCGACCTGCCAGCTCCGCGGGCCGACTGAAGACACCGCCTGCGCGCGGGCAGCCCACCGCTCGCGGTCCGCGTCGAGGACCACCGCCGTCCCGACCCCATCCGGCTGCTTCTCGGTGGATGCCCGCTCCTCCTTCTGACGGGTTGCGGCCGGCCCGCAGTGGGTCAGGATGGGGTCGATGGCGACGTCGCGGTGGAGGCTCTGGGGCGCGCGGGTCGCGGTGGTGCTGGCCCTCGTGACGGTGGGTGCCGCCTTCAGCCGGCTGTGGAGCTTCGCCACCACCGACAACCCGGCGGTCATCGAGAACCCGGACATCACCGCGGTCGCGTCCGTGGCGTGCGCGCAGATGCGGGAGTCGGCGGCCGCAGCGGCCGTCGGACCGGCCGCGACCCTGCGGCAACGCGTCGGTGCCGTCAACGCCCAGGACGACGCAGTGCTCGAGCTGGTCGCCCGGATGCGCGGGCTCGGCGAGGTCCGCCTCGCGGCGGACGTGCCGGCGCCGGAGTGGGTGCAGGACTGGGAGCGGCTCGTGGCGGCGCGGGACGCCTACGCCCGGCAGCTCGCCTCGGGGAAACCGGCCACGCTGGCGTTGCCGAAGGTCGACGGCCGGCCGCTGGTCGACCGGCTCAACGACGTCGGCCTCAACTGCCGGGTTCCCCGGGTGCTGCTCGGTCCCTGACGGGCGGCTGGGACCTTCGCCCCTGCCGCAGGTGCCGGGCCACGGTCACGCTGGTGGGGCAAGGAGGTGGACCCCATGACCACCCACCACCCCAGACGCACGCACGACCCCCGCACCGCGATTCACCGGCCCCGGATCCAGGCGCTGACCTCGCTGTGGATGCTCGCCGTGTTCGCGGCCTGGACGGTGCTCTTCATCGCCTTCACGGGCCCCATCGCCCAGCTCTTCGGCTTCGAGACTGCCAGCGGCGAGATGCCGTACGTCGAGGGCTGGCTCGGATGGACGACGATGACCTTGCTCTGGGCGGCACCCCTGATCGCCGGGGTCGCCCTGGCCTGGCACTCCCTGCACCGTGACCCGGCCCAGCGCCCGGCGCGGGTCGCCCTGTCGGTGAACGGCGTGCTGCTGGTGGCCCTCGTCGTGCCGTCCCTGCTCGACCGGATCCTCCACCTGCGATGACGTCCCGCCGGGCAGGGCGCACCTGGCGGCGACGCGATGAAGGCCCCTCCCGACAACGGCGGGAGGGGCCTCGTGAACTGTGGTGGAGCCAAGGGGACTCGAACCCCTAACCCCCTGCTTGCAAAGCAGGTGCGCTACCAATTGCGCCATGGCCCCCGAGCGGATCCGGCGGCCTGGTGGCCGCGGAACCGCGCTACCTCGGGGAGTCGGTCGCCTCGGCCCAGAGGTCCTTCTCGGCCTGCTGGTCCTTGAGCTTCTTCTGGATCGCCGCGGCGCCGATGGCGGTCGCGACCAGGAGCAGGAGCTTCTTCACGGACTCCGCCTTCCCTCACCGAGGAACCGCGGGGATCGGGATTGGTGGGCCTAACAGGACTTGAACCTGTGGCCTCTTCCTTATCAGGGAAGCGCTCTAACCGTCTGAGCTATAGGCCCGTGAGCCCAATCTCCGCCGCGCCACGGGAGGTGGCGCGAGGCACGAGGTTACCCCACGCCCGCGGCCACTTCCAAAACGGCCCCGCCCGGCGTACGCCCCGCCTCAGGACCCGTGGCCAGCCCGCCCCGGCCGACGCCGCCCCGCACAAAACAACGGTTGCTCGGCATACCTCGGGTTGGTGTCCCGCGGGATGTCGAGCAACCGTTGTCTTGCGGGGAGAGCCTCAGTCGTCGGTGAGGGTCAGCTGGATGCCGCCGACCAGCGAGGAGCAGACGTTGTAGAGGAACGCGCCCAGCGTCGACAGGGCGGTGAGCAGGATGACGTCGATGACACCGATGACGATCGACAGCGACAGCACCCGCCCGAACCCGAGGAAGTCCATGATGTTGAACGGGTTCTGGCTGTCCGAGAAGACCGTGCCCACGAGCCGGTTGATCTCGGAGAACACGCCCATGCCGGACAGGATCATCCACAGCACGGCGACCATGACGACGCCGGCGATGCCGAGTGCGACCGAGATGAGGAACGACATCTTCATCGCCGACCACGGGTCGATCCGGCTGACCGTGAGCTTCACCCGCCGCTGGCGCACACCGGGGACGCCGCCCACCGGGCGGGCCTGGGGGCTACCGGGCTGGGAGATCGGCCGGGTCGCGGTCGACGTGCCCGGACCGGTCGAACCGCCCGCACCCTGGCCCGTCGACTGACCGCCCTGGCCCAGGGCCGACCTGCTCGTCTGGCCTGCCGTGCTCACGCGCTACCTCCGGTGCCCTCGGTGTCGGACCCGTCCGCGGCGTCAGCCCCGGGCGCGACCTCGTCATTCGACTCCGACGGTACGGCATCGGTGGCCCGGGAGTCGCCTTCACCACTCGAGGGCTGGACAGCCGGGGCGGCTGCGCCGGCCCCCCCGCCACCGTCCGCAGACACCTCTCCCTCGGTCACCACGTCCTCGGGCGCCGTCTCCGGCGCGTCGGTCACGGCCACGACGGCGTCGCCCTTGCCGGGTCGGGCGAAGATCACGCCCTGGGTGTTGCGCCCACGGCGGGCCACTGGCGCCACCGGCATACGCACCACGTTGCCCTTGGCGAACACCACCATGACGTCGTCGCTCTCGTGCACCGTGAGCGCGCCCACGAGGTCGCCGTTGCGCTCGGTGATCTTGGCGACGGCGACGCCGAGGCCACCGCGGCCCTTGACGTTCCAGTCCGAGGACGGGGAGCGCTTGGCCATGCCGTTCTCGAAGACCACGAACACGTCCGGGTCCTCGCCGTCGCGGATCACGCTCATCGACAGCAGCGAGTCGTCGCCCCGGAACCGCATGCCGGTCACGCCGCTCGTGGCCCGGCCCATCGGCCGCAGCTGGTCGTCGGCCGCGTGGAACCGCACCGACTGCGCGTGCCGCGACACGAGCAGCAGGTCGTCCTCGGCGCTGAGCAGGTCGACCCCGATCAGCTCGTCGCCATCGCGGAGGTTGACCGCGATGAGGCCACCGGAGCGGGGTGAGTCGTAGTCCGCGAGCCGGGTCTTCTTGACCAGGCCGTTCTTGGTGGCCAGCACGAGGTACGGCGACTGGGTGTAGTCGCGCAGGTCGAGCACCTGGGCGATCTGCTCGTCCGGCTGCAGCGCCAGCAGGTTCGCGACGTGCTGGCCCTTGGCGTCCCGGCCGGCGTCGGGCAGCTCGTACGCCTTGACCCGGTAGACCCGGCCGAGGTTGGTGAAGAAGAGCAGCCAGTGGTGCGAGGACGTCGTGAAGAAGTGCTCCACCAGGTCGTCGCCGCGCAGCGCGGCACCGCGGACGCCGCGGCCGCCGCGGCCCTGGGAGCGGTACGCGTCGACCCGGGTGCGCTTGGCGTAGCCGCCACGGGTGATCGTGACGACCACGTCCTCCTCGGGGATGAGGTCCTCCATCGACATGTCGCCGTCGAAGAGGTCGATCGTGGTGCGCCGGTCGTCGCCGTACTTGTCGACGATCTGGCCGAGCTCCTCGGAGACGATGGACCGCTGGCGCGTCGGCGTGGCGAGGATGTCCTGGTAGTCGAGGATCATCCGCTCGAGCTCGTCGTGCTGGTCGATGATCTTCTGGCGCTCCAGGGCCGCCAGGCGCCGCAGCTGCATGTCGAGGATCGCCCGGGCCTGGACCTCGTCGATCTCCAGCAGCTCGATGAGGCCGTCGCGGGCCTCCTCCACGGTGGGGGAGCGGCGGATGAGGGCGATGACCTCGTCGAGCGCGTCGAGCGCCTTGAGCAGGCCCCGCAAGATGTGGATCTCGGCCTCGGCCTTGCGCAGCCGGAAGGTCGTGCGCCGCTGGATGACCTCGATCTGGTGGTCAACCCAGTGCCGGATGAACGCGTCCAGTGGCAGGGTGCGCGGCACCCCGTCGACCAGGGCGAGCATGTTGGCGCCGAAGTTGGTCTGCAGCTGGGTGTGCTTGTACAGGTTGTTGAGGACGACCTTGGCGACCGCGTCGCGCTTGAGCACGATCACCAGGCGCTGGCCGGTGCGGCCCGAGGTCTCGTCGCGCAGGTCGGCGATGCCGGCGAGCTTGCCGTCCTTGATGAGCTCGGCGATCTTCTGCGCGAGGGTGTCGGGGTTGACCTGGTACGGCAGCTCGGTGACGACCAGGCACTGCCGGCCCTGGATCTCCTCGACCTCGACGACCGACCGCATGATGATCGAGCCGCGGCCCGTCCGGTAGGCGTCCTCGATGCCGCGGCGGCCCATGATGAGCGCGCCGGTCGGGAAGTCCGGGCCCTGGATGATCGTCAGCAGCCGCTCGAGCAGCTCCTCGCGCGGCATGTCCGGGTTGTCGAGGTAGACCTGCGCCCCGGCTGCGACCTCGCGCAGGTTGTGCGGCGGGATCTGCGTGGCCATGCCGACGGCGATGCCGGCCGAGCCGTTGACGAGCAGGTTGGGGAACCGGCTCGGCAGGACCGTCGGCTCCTGGGTCTTGCCGTCGTAGTTCGGCTGGAAGTCGACGGTGTCCTCGTGGATGTCACGGACCATCTCCATGGCGATCTGCGCCATCCGGCACTCGGTGTACCGCGGGGCGGCGGCACCGTCGTTGCCGCGGCTGCCGAAGTTGCCCTGGCCGTCGACGAGCGGGTACCGCAGCGACCAGTCCTGGACGAGCCGGACGAGGGCGTCGTAGATCGCGCTGTCGCCGTGCGGGTGGTACTGACCCATGACGTCACCGACGACGCGGCTGCACTTGTTGTAGCCGCGGTCGGGCCGGTAGCCGCCGTCGTACATGGCGTACAGCACGCGGCGGTGCACCGGCTTGAGCCCGTCCCGCACGTCGGGGAGCGCGCGGCTGACGATGACGCTCATCGCGTACTCGATGTAGCTGCGCTGCATCTCCGTGTTGAGGTCGATCGGCTCGGTCCGATCGCCCGGGGTGATGGTGGGCGGCTGCTCAGTCATGGATTCCCTTGTCCTTCAATGCCATTCGAGGAAGCTTCGTCGGTATGCCGGGCGGCTGGTTCCACGTGAAACCCGCCGGCCCGGCGGCATACCGGCCCTAGATGTCGAGGAAGCGCACGTCGCGGGCGTTGCGCTGGATGAAGCCGCGGCGGGACTCGACGTCCTCGCCCATGAGGATCGCGAAGATCTCGTCGGCCGCGGCCGCGTCGTCGAGCGTCACCTGGAGCAGGACCCGGTGGTCGGGGTCCATCGTGGTGTCCCACAGCTCGTGGTAGTTCATCTCGCCGAGGCCCTTGTACCGCTGCACGCCGTTGTCCTTGGGCAGGCGCCACCCGCGCGACTGTCCCTCGAGGATCATCGCGTCGCGCTCGCGGTCGCTGTACGCGAACTCGTGCTCGTGGTTGCTCCACTTGAGCCGGTACAGCGGCGGCTGGGCCAGGTAGACGTACCCGGCCTCGATGAGCGGGCGCATGAACCGGAACAGCAGGGTCAGCAGCAAGGTCCGGATGTGCATGCCGTCGACGTCGGCGTCGGCCATCAGGATGATCTTGTGGTACCGCGCCTTGGACAGGTCGAAGTCCTCGCCGATGCCGGTGCCGAAGCCCGAGATGAGCGCCTGGACCTCGTTGTTGGCGAGCACCTTGTCGATGCGGGCCTTCTCGACGTTGAGGATCTTTCCGCGGATCGGGAGGATCGCCTGGGTGTGCGGGTTGCGCCCCTGCACCGCCGAGCCGCCGGCCGAGTCGCCCTCGACGATGAAGACCTCGGAGATCGAGGGGTCCTTGCTCTGGCAGTCCTTGAGCTTGCCGGGCAGGCCGCCGGACTCCAGCAGTCCCTTGCGCCGGGTCGCCTCGCGCGCCTTGCGGGCGGCCATCCGCGCGGCCGCGGCCTGGATCGACTTGCGGACGATGTCCTTGCCCTCGTTGGGGTGCGCCTCGAGCCAGTGGCCGAACTCGTCGGTCATGGCCCGCTGCACGAAGCCCTTGACCTCGGAGTTGCCGAGCTTGGTCTTGGTCTGGCCCTCGAACTGCGGCTCGCCGAGCTTGACCGAGATGACCGCCGTGAGGCCCTCGCGGACGTCGTCGCCGGTGAGGTTGTCGTCCTTGTCCTTGAGCAGGTTCTGCTTGCGCGCGAAGTCGTTGATGAGCTTGGTCATCGCCGCGCGGAAGCCCTCCTCGTGGGTGCCGCCCTCGTGGGTGTTGATGGTGTTGGCGTAGGTGTGGACCGACTCGGAGTAGGCGGTCGTCCACTGCATCGCCAGCTCGAGGCTGAGCTGCCGCTCGGTGTCCTCGGATTCGATCGAGATGATCTCGGCGTTGACCGGCTCGGCCTTCTTCGAGCCCACGAGGTGGGTGACGTAGTCGACCAGGCCGTTGTCGTAACGGTAGGAGATCTGGCGCGGCTTCTTCTCGACCTCGTCGACGACGTCGGAGCCCTCCTCGCCGCCGGTGTCGGGCTCGCGCTCGTCGACCAGGTTGATGGTCAGGCCCTTGTTGAGGAAGGCCATCTGCTGGAACCGCGCCCGGATGGTCTCGAAGTCGTAGGTCGTCGACTCGAAGATGCCACCGTCGGCCCAGAACGTGATGGTCGTCCCGGTCTCGTCGGACTCCTCCATCTGCTGCAGGGGTGCGACCGCCTCGCCGTGGTCGAACGAGACCCGGAAGACGTGGCCGAGCTGGCGCACCTCGGCGTCGAGGCGGGTCGAGAGCGCGTTGACCACGGAGGAGCCGACGCCGTGCAGGCCGCCGGACACCTTGTAGCCCCCGCCACCGAACTTGCCGCCCGCGTGCAGCTGGGTGAGCACGAGCTCGACGGTGGACATGCCGTACTGGTCGTTCATGCCCGTGGGGATGCCGCGACCGTTGTCCGCGACCCGCACACCACCGTCGGCGAGCAGCGTGACGTCGATCGTGTCGGCGTAGCCGGCCAGCGCCTCGTCCACGGCGTTGTCGACGATCTCCCAGACGAGGTGGTGCAGGCCCCGCTCGCCGGTCGAGCCGATGTACATGCCCGGGCGCTTGCGGACCGCCTCGAGCCCCTCGAGCACCTGGATCGCGCTGGCGTCGTAGTCCGACCCGGGCTCGACGCCGGCGAGCTGGGCCTCCACGTGCGCGCGGGCGGCCTCGGCCTCGGCGGCCGTGAGGTGCTCGGTCTGGTCGGGGGCATTCTGGTAAGGGCGGTCGTTCTGGTCGGGCGCGGGCACGGTGCTCCTCTGTGCTTGCGGCACGACGGACGGACCGGCTCCCGGACGGCGTCGTACCCTGCTCATGGAACGCGACCAGGCTGGAGACCAGCTGGTCGCGGAACTGTCCTCCAGTCTACCTGTCGCGGGGGACAGAAGGTGCCTCAGGAGGCCCGGGAACACGCATCAGGGCGAAAAAAACCGCGGTTCACGGGTCGGGGGTCACCACCCGGCCCCCCAGTGGGCCACACGCGCGATTTCCCGATCCGGGTCCCGGGCCTCCACCGAACGGGTGGTCCCGTCCCGTTCCCCCCTTTTCACGCACCCGCTCCGGCTAGCGTGCCGAGCGTGGGGGACGGACGCCAGGAGGCCTGGACGCGACGGTCCACTGCGCGCCGTGAAGGGTCCTGGCCCGGCCCTCCGGCGGCCGGGCTGCGCACGCCGGGACCCACGGCTGGGACCCTGCCCGCCCGCCTCGGGGCCGGACTCGGAGCGATCGCCCTGGTGCTGTCCCTCGTCGGCTGCGGGGGCAGCCTGACCGGCTCGCCCGGCACGGTCACCGCCCTGCCACCGGACCCGCATGCCATCACGCCCACGGCGACCGTCACGCCGGGTGCCCCGGACCCGGCCCCCACGCCGAGCACCGAGGCGGACCCGCCGTCGGCCTGGAAGGGCGCCGCCCTGACCGCCGAGGAGCAGCCGGTCGAGGACGGTGACCTGGGCATCGCGTTCGGGGTGCCCCGCACGTTCACCGAGCTCGATGCCGGGAACCTCGCCAACTCCCAGGGCAGCCTGGAGGAGCGGCGCCGGCTTGCCGGCCGGCTCGGGCTGTCCCTCGAGGACTACACCCAGATGCTGCAGGCGCGGATGGGTCGGGTGTTCACCGCCTTCGTCGCCGACCCCGGTGACCCCGTGTCCCTGGTCCTGGCTCGCACCCCGGGTCGGGCGCTGCCACCCGACGCGACGCTGCGCGCCGGCGTGTCCACCGGTCTGGCCGGACCGGTGGACCGGCTCACGCACGTCCGCACCCAGGCCGGCCCCGCGGTACGGCTGACCTTCCACCTCGACGGGACCCGGCGGGTCTACGGGGTCGCGGTCGCGCTCGTGGTCGGCGACCAGGTCGTCACCTTCTCCTCCCTGGGCACGTCGAAGGCCAGGGTCGAGGCCTTCGTCGACCGGGTCGCGGCCACGCTGTGGGCCACCCGCACGCACGGGGTGGTCTGACGCCCGGCCCCGGTCAGGCGTCGAGGGTCCGGCGCAGGAGGTCGCGCACCGACTCGGGCAGGTCGTGCTCAGGGAGGTCGAGCTCGTCGGCCTCGGGCGGGCAGGCCACGTGGTAGGTGTACGCGTCCGGGACGACGCGGCCGCGCCGGGCGGCCAGCGACCGCAACCCGTCCCCGGCGAGCAGCCCGCGCCACTCCCGCGCGTCGTCGTCGGGGAGGTCGCTCAGCGTGACCGTGCGCCGGCGGTGCTGACCGGCGAGGCCGCCGCTGCGCCGCACCTGGACCGCCACGGCACCGGCGGCGGGCTGCCCCTCTCGACCTTGGCCCGCCGTCCCGACCCCGGAAGGGCGGCCGGGCTGCTGCCCGCTCCCGCCGTCGCGGGTGAGGACCCCCACCTGCACCCAGGCGTCCCGCACCGCCGCGGCCTCGGGTGAGTCCGCGGCATACCGCGCCCGGGCGGCGGCCACGGTGAGCCCAGCGAAGGTGGCGAAGTCGCAGTCCGCGGCGAGGGTGCCCCCGGTGAGGACGTCGTACCAGACCTGGCCCGCGCCCTCCCAGGCGTTGCCACCGATCGCGGTGGCGGCGAGGTAGAAGGCGTGGTTGGGGATGCCGGAGTTGAGGTGCACCCCGCCGTTGTCGTCGGTGGTGCGCACGTAGCCGGACATGTCGGCGGGCTGCGGGTCCTTGCCGAGCTGGGGGTCGTCGTAGGCGGTGCCCGGCGCCTTCATCGAGCGCAGGGCGACTCCCTTGACCTGGGGGGTGAACAGGCCCTTGCCGATGAGCCAGTCGGCCTCGGCCGCGCTCTGCCCCTCAGCCCGCTGCCGCACGAGCGACCCGAAGACGTCCGAGATGCTCTCGTTGAGCGCCCCCGACTGTCCCTGGTACGTCAGGCCCGCGGTGAGCTCGGTGACGCCGTGCGTGAGCTCGTGCCCGATGACGTCGACCGCGACGGTGAACCGGGTGAACACCCGGCCGTCGCCGTCGCCGAAGACCATCTGCGTGCCGTCCCAGAACGCGTTGTCGTAGTCCTGGCCGTAGTGGACCGACGCCAGCAACGGCAGGCCCCTGTCGTCGAGGGAGTCACGGCCGTACTGCTCGCGGTACAGCCGCCACGTCGCGCCGAGCCCGTCATAGGCCTCGTCCGCAGCGGCGTCACCGCTCGCGGGGTCGCCCTCGCCCCGCACCGTGGACCCGGGCAGCGTCTCCGACCCGTGGGCGTCGCTCACCACCCGCTGGGGGTGGGTGCCGTCGTCCGGCGGCACCGTCGGGGTCCGGGGTGCCGCGGCCGTCCGACCGGCCCCCGCCCGACCGGCGCCACGGCGGGCCCGCCACTCGCCGTCACGGGTGAGGGTCCGGCTGGCGCAGTCGGCGACGTCGCCGGACCCCTGGGCCGACAGCGCCTCGAGCAGGTAGGGCGGGACGATCGCGCAGCGCGGCGACTCGGACATCTCGGGCATGACCCCATGGTGCTCCCGGACGCCGACAGCGGCGACCGGACGCCCCGCGGCATACCGTCACTGCATGGTCGAGTCCGTCGCGGTCCTGTCCGACGTCCACGGTGCGCTCCCCGTGCTCGAGGCGGTCCTCGCCGAGCCGGACGTCGCGGGCGCCGACCTCGTCGTCGTGTGCGGCGACCACGCGGCGGGCCCCATGCCGGTCGAGACACTGGACGCCCTCACCGCGCTGGGGGAACGGGTCGTCCTCGTGCGCGGCAACGCCGACCGTGAGCTCGTCGAGGTCGCACGCGGTGGCACGAGCGAGCACCCCGAGTCGCAGTGGGCCGGGGCCCAGCTGCGGCCCGACCAGGTGGACCTGCTGGCCGGGCTCCCGCACCCGGTGACCGTCGAGGTCGACGGGTTCGGGCCGGTGCTCGCCTGCCACGGCTCGCCCCGGGACGACGACGAGGTCGTGCTCGTCGACACGCGGCTCGAGCGCTGGGCCGCGGCGTTCGCGGAGCTGCCCCCCGAGGTGCGCACCGTCCTGTGCGGCCACACCCACATGCCGTTCGCGCGCCTGGTCGACCGGCGCTGGGTGGTCAACCCCGGGAGCATCGGTATGCCGTACGGCCGGCCCGGCGGGGCCTGGGCGCTCCTGCGCGGGGCCCAGGTCTCGCTGCGGCACACCGAGGTGGACCTCGACGCCGTGTGCGAGCGGATCGTGGCCGAGTCGGGGTACGAGGACCGCCGGGCGTGGGTGGAGGAGTACGTCCGCGGGCGGAACTCCGACGCCGACGCGCTCACGGTCTTCGCCCCGCGCGACGGCCGTTCCAGCCCGGCCTGACTCCCGCGGCTCGGCTGATGCGTCACGCCGAGCGGCGAGCCGGTGCGTCAACCGGTGCGTCAAAGGGGGGAGACGCGGGGGCAACCGAGGGTGGACACTCGCAATCGGACAATGGTGCAGGGGTCCACGCGCAGAGGTGCCGACTCGTCGAGGGAGGCCGCCGTTGACGACACCTGCCGGCCCGCCGCACCTGGCCGACGAGCTCCGCGAGACGCGGGAGCAGCTCGCCGCCACGAGCGAGATCCTGACCATGCTCGCCGACACCACGACGTCCTCCGAGGACGTCTTCGGGACCATCGTCGAACGGGCTCGTGCGCTGTGCCGCGCTGACGTGGCCCAGATCCACCTCGTCCACGACAGCAAGTTCGTCCTGACCCGGTCCTTCGGCGCCTCCCCCGAGTACCGCGACTACGCGGCCCGGCGGCCGGTACCCCGCGACCGGACCTCGCTCATCGGCCGGGTCAGCCTGGACCGCACCACCCTGCAGATCGCCGACGTCCTGGCGGACCCCGACTACGACCGGCCGGTCTTCCAGCGGCTCGGGCGCATCCGCACCATCATGGGCGCGCCGATGGTGGTGCGCGACCAGGTGGTGGGCGTGCTGTCGGTGTGGCGGACGACCGTCGACCCGTTCGACGACCGGGCCGGAGCGGTGCTCACGAGCTTCGCCACCCAGGGGGCCATGGCGATCCGCACCGTCGAGCTGCTGCGCTCGCTCGAGGCCAGGTCCGCCGAGCTGGGCCGGCGGGTCGACCAACTCGAGGCCCTCGCCGAGGTGGGCGAGGCGGTCAGCTCCAGCCTGGACGCCGACGAGGTCCTCGGCACGATCGTGACCACCGCGGTCCAGCTATCCGGCACCGACGGCGGCTCGCTCATGGAGTTCGACGAGGACTCGCGCCTCTTCCGCGTCCGGACGGCCATCGGCACGCCCGAGGAGGTCGTCGAGGCGCTGCGCGACAGCCGGATCCACATCGACGAGACGCTCGTGGGGCGCGCCTGCCTGGCGCGGACGCCGACGCAGGTCCCCGACCTCGACGCCGTGGAGCGGGACCTTCACCTCGAGGTCCTGTATGCCGCCGGCTGGCGCTCGCTGCTGGCGATCCCCCTGCTGCGGGCCGACCGGGTGGTGGGGGCCCTGGTCGTGCGGCGGCGGCGGGCCGGGGCCTTCGGTGAAGAGACCTGCGAGGTCCTGGAGGCCTTCGCCAGCCAGTCGGCGATCGCCCTGACCAACGCGCGGCTGTACCAGGAGCTCGAGCAGCAGAGTGCCGCGCTGGCCGAGGCCAGCCGGCACAAGTCGGAGTTCCTGGCGAGCATGTCGCACGAGCTGCGCACCCCGCTCAACGCCGTCATCGGCTTCTCCGAGGTGCTGCTCGAGCGGATGTTCGGTGACCTCAACGAGCGCCAGGAGGACTACCTGCGCGACATCCTCGGGTCCGGGCGGCACCTGCTCGCCCTGCTCAACGACGTGCTGGACCTCAGCAAGGTCGAGGCGGGGCAGATGGAGCTCGACCGGACGGACTTCGAGGTCGAGCCGGCCATCGGCTACGTCCTGGCCATGATCCGCGAGCGCGCCTCCGACCACCGGATCACCGTGCGCACCGAGGTGTCCGACGACGTGGGGACCGTGCGGGCGGACGAGCTGCGGTTCAAGCAGGTCCTGCTCAACCTGCTCAGCAACGCCATCAAGTTCACGCCGGACGGCGGGCACGTGGCCGTGACCGCGCGGGTCGTGGGCGGTGAGCTCGAGATGACGGTCGCCGACACCGGGATCGGCATCGCCGTGCAGGACCAGCAGCGGATCTTCGACTCCTTCCAGCAGGGCGCCCGCGCCGCCCGAAGGGTCGAGGGCACGGGTCTCGGGCTCACCCTGACCAAGCGGATCGTCGAGCTGCACGGCGGGCGCATGTGGCTGACCAGCGAGCTCGGCCACGGGAGCACCTTCGGCTTCTCGCTGCCGTTGCACGAGGCGGCACCCGCCCAAGCCACCGACGGCACCACGCTCGCCGCCCGGGACGGCAGGCCGGTGGCGGTGGTCATCGAGGACGACCCGAGCTCGGCGGAGCTGCTGTCCCTGCACCTCGGGACGGCCGGCCTGCACCCGGTGACCCGCGGCAGCGGCCCGGAGGGCCTGGAGGCGGTGCGGGCGCTGCGCCCCGACGTGGTGATCCTCGACATCCGGCTGCCCGGGATGGACGGCTGGGACGTGCTAACCGCCATCAAGGGCGACCCCGCCACCGCCGACGTCCCGGTCGTCGTGGTGTCGGTCCTGCCCGACCGTGGTCGCGGCATCGCCCTGGGGGCGTCGGACTACCTCGTGAAACCGGTCGCGCGGGAGGACCTCATCGCGACCCTCGGACGCCTGCTGCAGCCCGCCGACGACGGGTCCGCCTCCGGGCGGGTGGCCGTGCACGTCGACGACGACCCCACCGCCCTCGAGCTGGTCCGCCAGGCGCTGCAGCCTGCCGGCTGGACCGTGCACGCCTGCCAGCGCGTCGACGACGCCCTGACCCTGGTGCGCGCCCACAACCCGACGGTCGTGCTGGTCGACCTGCTCATGCCCGAGACCGACGGCTTCGCCATGGTCGACCTGCTGCGCTCCGACCCGGTCACGGCGGCCGTCCCGGTCGTCGTCCTGACCACCAAGACGCTCACCTCCGTCGAGCGCCGGCTCCTCGAGGGACGGATCGAGTTCGTCGCCTCCAAGAGCGCCGTGGACCTTCGCCAGCTCGCGCTGCGGCTGGCCGGCATACCGGTCGCGGTCGCCGCTCGGCCCCGTCGCCGGCGGGATCCGTCGTGACGGGGCCGCACGTGGTCCTGCTCGTCGAGGACAACGACCGCAACCTCAAGCTCGCGCGCGACGTGCTCGAGTTCGCCGGGTTCACCGTCCTCGTGGCGGTCACCGGGGAGGACGCGGTGGACCGGGCCACCGCCGCCCGGCCTGACCTCGTGCTCATGGACCTGCAGCTGCCCGGCATCGACGGCCTCGAGGCCCTGGGCCGGCTGCGCCGCGACGAGCGGACCGCCGGCATCCCGGTCGTCGCCCTCACGGCGTTCGCCATGCGTGAGGACCGGGAGCGGGCGCTCGAGGCGGGGTTCGACGGCTACCTGCAGAAGCCCATCGACGTGCGCCGGTTCCCGGACCAGGTGCGCGAGCACCTCAGGGAGGAGCGGCCATGAGCCCCGACGACGCCACGATCCTCGTGGTCGACGACCTGCCCGCCAACCTCAAGCTGCTGGACGCGGTGTTCTCCCCGCGGGGGTTCACAGTGCGCACGGCCACGACCGGCGAGGACGCGCTGGCGATTCTCGCGCAGGAGGTGCCGGACCTCGTGCTCCTCGACGTCCTGATGCCGGGGATCGACGGGTACGAGACATGCCGTCGGATCCGCGCCAACGCGGCCACGGAGTACCTGCCGGTGGTGATGGTCACCGCCAGCGGCGACCACCAGAAGGTCGAGGCGATCGAGGCCGGGGCCGACGACTTCGTGACCAAGCCGTTCGAGCAGGCCGAGCTGCTGGCGCGGGTGCGGTCGCTGGTCCGGGTCAAGCGCTACCACGACACGGTCGTCCGGCAGGCCGACGAGCTGGCCCGGTGGAACACCCAGCTCGAGGCCAAGGTGGCCGAGCAGGTGCAGGAGATCGAGCGGGTCGGCCGGCTCCGGCGGTTCCTGTCCCCCCAGGTGGCGGGCCTGGTCACGGCCGGCGGGGAGGCGTCGTTCCTCGAGAGCCATCGCGGCGAGATCACGGCCGTCTACTGCGACCTGCGCGGCTTCACCGCCTTCGCCGAGACCTCGGAGCCGGAGGAGATCATGTCCGTGCTGCGCGACTACCACGGGGCGCTCGGGGACCTCGTCTTCCGGTTCGAGGGCACGCTCGAGCACTTCGCCGGCGACGGCCTGCTGGTCTTCTTCAACGACCCGATCCCGTGTCCCGACGCCCCTCAGCGGGCGGTGCGAATGGCTGTGGCGATGCGGGGGAGGGTGGCCGAGCTCGCCGAGGGGTGGCGGCGCCGCGGCCACGACCTCGGTTTCGGGGTGGGGATCGCGCAGGGGTACGCCACGCTGGGCCGGGTGGGGTTCGAGGGCAGGTACGACTACGCCGCCATCGGCACCGTCACCAACGTCAGCGCCCGGTTGTCCTCGCTGGCCGCGGCCGGCCAGATCCTCATCACCCAGCGGGTCGAGGCCGGTCTCGGCGACGTCGCGGTCACCCGTCCGCTCGGGCCCGCCGAGCTGCGCGGGATCACCCGGCCGGTCGAGGTGTTCGAGGTGCTCGGCCTCGACGCCGCGGCGGTGCCGTCATGAGCCCGCGCACGCTGGGCGACCTCGACGAGGACGCGCGCTACGCGGCCTACGACCGGCTCCAGGCCCGGCTCCCGGACGTGTGGCGCGCGATGCGGCTCAACGAGCCGGGGGAGTCGGTCGTCGTGGTGCCGTCGGTGTCGATCGACCGGATCACGCCCCGCGCGGGGGCGCTCAACCAAGCGATGGAGGAGCGCTACCTGTTCCTGTTGCTGCTCCTGCGCCAGCCCAGGCTGCGGATGGTCTACGTGACCTCCGGCCCGGTGGACCCGGCCATCGTCGAGTACTACCTGGCCCTGCTCCCCGGAGTCATCCCCAGCCACGCGAGGGCGCGGCTGTCGATGGTCAGCGTGGGGGACGCCTCGCCCCGGCCGCTCACCGAGAAGCTGCTCGAGAGACCCCGGCTGCTCGCGCAGGTCGCGGCCCTGGTCCCGGACCCCGCGCGCTCCCACCTCGTGCCGTACACGACGACCCGGCTCGAACGCGACCTCGCCCTCGAGCTCGGGATCCCCATGTACGGCGCGGACCCCCGCCACTTCCCGCTCGGGACGAAGACGGGCTGCCGCCGGCTGTTCCAGGACGCCGGCGTCGAGCACCCTGCCGGCTTCGAGGACCTGCACACCGTCGACGACGTCGTCGAGGCGCTGGCCCGCCTGCGGGCCCGGCGACCCGGGGCGGACAGCGCCATGGTCAAGCTCAACGAGGGCGTCGCCGGTGCCGGGAACGCGCTGGTCGACCTCCGGGGCCTCCCGGACCCCGGCGAGCCGGATGAGGCAGTGGGGCTCCGCGAGCGGGTCCGCGCCATGCAGCTCGAGGGCGGCACGGTCACCCCGGAGGCCTACTGGGCCAAGTTCGACGAGCGCGGCGGGATCGTCGAGGAGCGGATCACGGGGTCCACCGTGCTGAGCCCGAGCTGCCAGCTCCGCGTGACCCCGCTCGGCGAGCTCGAGGTGCTCTCGACCCACGACCAGGTGCTCGGCGGCCCGACCGGCCAGTCCTACCTCGGCTGCTCGTTCCCGGCGGCACCGGCGTACAGCGCGCTGATCACCCGCCAGGCGCAGGCGATCGGGGCCCGCCTCGCCGAGCTGGGCGTCCTCGGCAGGTTCGCGGTGGACTTCGTGGTGGTGGAGCGCGACGGGGAGTGGGCCAGCTACGCGATCGAGGTGAACCTGCGCAGGGGCGGCACGACGCACCCGTTCCTCACCCTGCAGTTCCTCACGGGCGGCGAGTACCACGCGGACACCGGGCTGTTCACGACGCCGCTGGGCCGCGAGAAGTACCTCGTCGCGACCGACCACCTCGAGGACGAGTCGCTGCGGGGCCTGCGGGTCGAGGACCTGTTCGACATCGTCGCCAGCCGGTCGCTGCACTTCGACCCCTCGACCCAGACCGGGGTGGTCTTCCACATGCTCAGCTCCGTCACCGAGGCCGGACGCCTGGGGCTCACCGCCGTGGCCGACACCGCCCGCGCCGCGCAGGAGGCCTACGACCGGGCCGAGCGGGTCCTCCTCGCGGAGGCCCGCTCGGCCCTCACCCCCCGGCGGGTGCACGCGTGAGCGGAGGACACCCCCGGATCGCCCGCTCACGCGGCGATCGTGGTGGAGTGGCGCAGCGCATCGACCACGACCTCGTGCCAGGTCAGCGGGTCGAACCGCGTGCGGCACGACGCGCTGCCGCAGCCGCAGACCCAGGCCCAGCGGCCACTGACCTTGCGGACCTCGGGGTGGTGGTGGTGCCGGTCGCGCCGGTGTGCGGTGGTGCTCATCGTCCTCGCCTCCTCGTGCACACCAGCGTCGCCGGGGCGGGCTGACCCGTCTGTGCCGCGGGACACCGACGTCGTGTGCCCGTGGTGACACAACCCGTGACGTCGTGCTGCACTGGGCCATGCAGTGGCAGCTGCTCGACGACCTGCCGGAGGACGTCCGCCGGCAGGTGCTGGCGCGGATGCAGCGCCGCACCTTCGCCCGAGGCGACGTGCTCTTCCACGAGGGCGACCCGGCCGACACCCTGCACCTCGTGGCCGAGGGCCGGGTCCTGGCCAGGCGGACCACCCCGCTCGGGGACTCGGCCGCCTTCCGGGTGATCGGGCCGGGGCGAGCGCTCGGGGACGTCAGCCTGGCGGCGGCCCACGCCCGCCGCTCCTCGACCGTCGTGGCGCTGGAGCCCACGGTGACGCTGGTCGTCACGTTCGCGGAGTTCCGGCGGCTCATGGCCGAGCACCCGTCGATCGGCGACCGGCTGGCGTCGCTGCTGTCGGCCCGGGTGCGCCGACTCTCGGAGCAGCTGGTCGAGGCGCTCTACGTCCCCAGCGACCGGAGGGTCGTCAACCGGCTGCTCGACCTCTGCGACCAGTACGCCGACGAGACGCCCGCACCCGTGGTCATCCCGCTCACCCAGACCGATGTGGCCCAGCTCGCCGGCGCTGCCCGGCCGACCACCAACCGGGTGCTCCGGGCGCTCGAGGCCGACGGGCTGGTGCGCTTGCACCGCGGCCGGATCGAGGTGCTGGACCCACAGGGGCTGGCCCGACGCCGGACCGCCGTCTGACCCGTTCTGCACCCCGGGCCCTCAGCATGGGCCGCCAGCGTGGCGCTCTGGGCCCAGTGGCTCCGGGGCGGGCTCAGCCGTAGGTGTCGCGGGGGCCGGGGCCCTGGGAACGGCGGGGGCCGCGGGACCACGACGGTGCGCTCGGCCCGACGATCTTGAGCGCGCTGACGGTGCCCTTGCCGCTCTCGGCCTCGATCCGCTCCATGATGCTCGACTCGAGCAGGGTGAGCTGCACCGTCCAGGCGGTCGAGTCGGCCCGCACGGTGAGCACGCCACCCTCGAACGTCACCGGCGTGCAGTGCTGGGCCACCTCGTCCCCGACGATCTGTGGCCACCGCCCCATGACCGAGCCCACCGCGACGTCGACCTGCCACCCGCGGTCGACGAGCAGCCGGTCCATCTGGTCGCCGAGCAGCAGCGGGTCGCGCCCGTCTCGATTGGCGCGGCTGCCGTCGACCCCGGGCCGCCGACGGCGCATCGGCTTCAGCCCCGGCCGCAGGCCCTTCTCCCGGGCGGCTGCGCGAGCGCGCAGGAGGGCCGCGGCCGCGGCGTCCTCCGCCTCGGGCTCCGCCCCGGTTGCCGGCAGCTCGTCTGCCGCACCCGGGTCGCCGACCGGCCCGTCGCTCGGGAGGCCGCCCGGCGGTCCGTCCGGCAGTCCGGCCGCCGACGCCGCCGACTCGTCCCGCGGTCCCGGCAGCTCAGGCACGCTGGACCACCTCACCCAGCGTCACGGCATACGAGCGGCCGGCCAGGCCGGCCGGCACGTCCGCCTCGACGGCCGCGGTGATGAGCACCTGCTCGCAGTCGGCCACCATCGCGGCCAGCCGCTCGCGGCGGCCCGAGTCGAGCTCGGCGAAGACGTCGTCGAGGATGAGGACCGGGTCCTCCCCGAGGTCGTGCCGCAGCAGCTGGTATGCCGCGAGCTTGAGCCCGAGCGCGAAGGACCAGGACTCGCCGTGGCTGGCGTACCCCTTGGCCGGCAGCTCGCCGAGGGTGAGGACGAGGTCGTCGCGGTGCGGGCCGACCAGGGAGACGCCGCGCTCGACCTCGCGCTCGCGCACCTCCTCCAGCGTGGCGAGCAGCTCCCGGCGCAGCTCCTCGACCTCGGGCACCTCGCCGGCGGCGATGCGCGCCGCCGGCTCCTCGCGCAGCGAGCTCTTGTAGGCGATGCGGGCGTCGGACTGGCCGGCGCTGACCTCGTCGTAGGCCTTGCCCAGGTACGGGCCGAGGTCGCGGACGAGCCGCAGCCGGGCGTACAGCAGCTGGGAGCCGACGGTCGCGAGGTGGTCGTTCCACACGTCGAGGGTGTGCAGCGCCGAGGCGCGGGCGTCGGACTCGGACTCCTCGCCCGGTCGCGGCGGACGGCGGCGACCACCGCGGCGCAGCACCGGTTGGGCCGAGCGCAGCAGGGCCCCGCGCTGCTTGAGGATCTTGTCGTAGTCGCCGCGCACGCCGGCCCACCGCGGCTGCCGCGCGACGAGCAGGTCGTCGAGGAACCGGCGGCGCTCCGCCGGGTCGCCCTTCACCAGGGCCAGGTCCTCCGGCGCGAACAGGACCGTGCGCAGCGTGCCGAGCACCTCGCGCGGTCGCGGGACGGGGGAGCGGCCGAGCCGGGCGCGGTTGGCGCGGCCCGGGTTGAGCTCGAGCTCGAGCATCGTCTCGCGACCCTGGCGCACGACCGCGGCCCGGATCACCGCCTGCTGGGCCCCGAACCGCACGAGCGGCTGGTCGGTCGCGACCCGGTGGCTCGACAGCGTGGCGAGGTAGCCGATCGCCTCGACGAGGTTGGTCTTGCCCTGGCCGTTGAGGCCGACCAGCGTGGTGACCCCCGGCTCGAGCGGCAGCTCGGCCGCGGCGTAGCTGCGGAAGTCGGCGACGGTCAGGTGACGGACGTGCACGGACCCTGCCGATCAGCCGGCAGCGGGCGCAGCGGTCACTTCGCCCGCTTGCGGGTCGACCCCGAGCCCGAGGTCGCGCCCGAGGTCGCGCCGGAGCCACCGGTCGAGCCGGTCCCGGAGGAGGGGCCGGCCGAGGCGGCCTTGCGCCCCTTGGCCGCGGCCTTGGCGGCGCTCCTGGTCGGCTTCTCCTTGGGAGCGACCTTGGCCTGGGCCTCCTTCTCGTGCCTGGGGGCACCCTCGGCGCGCAGCTTCTCGCCCTCGGCGACGCTCATGACCTGGTGGCCGCCGAACCCGCCACGCAGGGCCGCCACGGCCTGCATCGTCGGCGACTCCTGCTGGCGCGAGGCGAACCGCGAGAACAGCGACGCCGAGATGACCGGCATGGGCACCGAGTTGGCGATCGCCTCCTCGACGGTCCACCGGCCCTCGCCGGAGTCGACGGTGTAGCCGGAGACGTCCTCGAGGTGCGGGTTCTTCTCCAGGGCGTCGACCAGCAGGTCGAGCAGCCAGGAGCGGACGACCGTGCCGCGGGTCCAGGCCTTGAAGGCACCGGGCACGTCGGTGACGATGTCCTTGGCCTCGAGCAGCTCGTAGCCCTCGGCGTAGGCGGCCATCAGGCCGTACTCGATGCCGTTGTGGACCATCTTCGTGTAGTGCCCGGCCCCGACCTTGCCCGCGTGGACGAAGCCCTCCTCGCGCGGGCCCTCCGGCCGCAGCGCGTCGAACAGCGGCATCGCCTTCTTCACGTTGGCCGCCGAGCCGCCGACCATGAGGCCGTAGCCGTTCTCCAGGCCCCAGATGCCACCGGAGACGCCGCAGTCGAGGTAGCCGATTCCCTTGCCCTTGAGCAGCTTCTCGTTCTCGAAGTCGTCGGTGAAGCGGCTGTTGCCGCCGTCGATGACCAGGTCGCCCTTCTCGAGCAGGTCGCCGAGCTTGGCCACGGTCTGGCGGGTCGGGTCGCCCGACGGCACCATCACCCAGACCACGCGGGGGGCGTCGAGGGCCTTGACCAGCGCGGCGAGCGACTTCACGTCGGAGACGTCGGGGTTGAAGTCGAACCCGACGACCTCGTGACCGGCGCGGCGCAGCCGCTCGCGCATGTTGCCGCCCATCTTGCCGAGACCGATCAGACCGAGCTGCATGTGTGAAGCCTTTCCGTCCTGTGCAGGGTGGGCGCCGTGTCCGCGGAGCCGGCCTGGCGGCATACCGGCGGCCGGGTCACGCGTGGCTCAGGCTACGCCCGGCGCACCGGGCCCGCGCAGCGAAGGGTGGTCAGCTGGCGAACCGGACGGGCATGAGCACGTAGCGGTAGGAGGTGTCGGCCTCGCCGTCGAGCTCGTCCTGGCCCGAGAGCACCGCCGGCCGCGACGGCTGGGTGAACGACAGCCGGCTGAACGGCGTGCCCACGGCACCGAGGCCGTCGAGCAGGAACTGGGGGTTGAACGCGATCTCGAGCTCGGGACCGGTGAGCGTCGCCTCCACCGCTTCCGAGGCCTGGGCGTCGTCACCGGTGCCGGCCTCGATGGTGACCTGCCCGTCGGTGAAGCGCAGCCGGACGGGGGTGTTCCGCTCGGCGACGAGCGCCACCCGCTTGACCGCCTCGACCAGCTCGCCGGTGGAGACCACGGCCTCGCTGTCGACGCTGGTCGGGAAGATCGAGGTGACCTTGGGGTACTCGCCGTCGAGCAGTCGCGTGGTCGTGCGCCGCTGCCCGGCCTCGAACCCGACCAGGCCGTCGCCGCCGGCGGAGGAGCCGAGCGCGATCTCGATCGACCCGGACGCCCCGAGCGCCTTGGCCGTCTCCGACAGCGTGCGGGCCGGGACGAGGGCGAGGTGGCTGGCGTCGGTGCTGTTGGGGTTCCAGGTCAGCTCGCGCATGGCGAGCCGGTAGCGGTCGGTGGCGAGCAGGGTGACCTTGGAGCCGTCGATCTCGACACGGACGCCCGTGAGGATCGGCAGGGTGTCGCCGCGGTCGGCGGCCACGGACACCTGGGCGACCGCCTTGGTGAAGACGTCGCCGGCGATCGTGCCGCTGGGCTCCGGAGCGGTCGGCAGGGTGGGGTAGTCGTCGGCCGGCATCTGCATGAGGCTGAACCGGCTCGAGCCACACGTCACCGAGACCTTGCTGCCGTCGGTGGTGACGTCCACCGGCTTGGCCGGCAGGTTGCGGGAGATGTCGGCGAGCAGGCGGCCGAGCACCAGGACGGTTCCCCCCTCGGCGACGTCGGCCGGGACGGTGACCTTGGCCGAGACCTCGTAGTCGAACGCCGACAGGGTCAGCGACCCCTCCTCGTCGGCCTCGATCAGCACGCCGGCGAGCACGGGGACGGGCGGGCGGGCCGGGAGGCCGCGGGCCACCCAGGTCACGGCGTCGGCGAGGACCTCACGTTCGACCCGGAACTTCACCGTCATACCGCCCTTCACGCCCGGCCACCGCACGGACCCACTGCCTTGGATGTGACCATCGAGGAGCAGAGGTGCCACCGATGGAATTCGCACCGACCCTAGTGGGCGCTCGCGGTGCGGCCAACCCGGATCGGCGGAATCGGTGCCCACACCGCTCCCGTGGATTTCGTTGTGCCGTCCTCGATCGGGGCGGGTCGGGGTTGGTACTCGGGGCGGGATTGCTGAGTTGAGGGATCTCATCATCGTTGTAGGGGCTGTGGGAACTGTGGACGACGCGCGTCCTCGCAGGTCAGCGCCCCAGTCGGGGTGTGTATGCCGGGTGGACCGGCCGGCGGATGAACCGTGGCGCGGTGTGGACGACCGGAGAGCGCCCACAGGCCGTCCACACCACGGGATGCGCGGGTCCCCAGTGACGCGCCAACCGTGCACGGGTTGTCCACCGGTTGTCCACAGGCTCTGGGGGAAAGGCTGTCCGTTCGGACGATGGTCGTGGGGCCCACCCACATACCCACAGACTTGTCCACAGGTGTGGACCACGGGGGGTTCGTCCCGTTGTGCCGGACTTCGTGCTGCGCGACGAGGCGGCCCCCACCGTCCTGAGCACCGTCCCGGCCGGGTCCGGACCGAGGTTGCCGGGCGGTGAACGGGTGGACACAGGTGTGGACAACGCTGTGGAGAACGGTGGACAGCAGGGGTTTCCGGCCCGGCAGTCGGGTGGAGGAGGTCACTGGCCGGGTGGGTGCGCCCGGGTGTGCGGGCCCGCCGTCCGCGCTCGCCGTCCGACGCGTCCCCGGAGGGCCCGGGGTGGTCAGCGGGACTGCTGCTTGATCCGGTTGGTGAGCTCGGTGACCTGGTTGTAGATCGCGCGACGCTCGGCCATGAGCTGGCGGATCTTCTTGTCCGCGTGCATCACGGTGGTGTGGTCGCGGCCGCCGAACTGCTGGCCGATCTTCGGCAGCGAGAGGTCGGTGAGCTCGCGGCACAGGTACATCGCGATCTGCCGCGCCGTCACCAGGACGCGCGAGCGGGACGTGCCGCAGAGGTCCTCGATGGTCAGGCCGAAGTAGGCGGCGGTCTGGGCCATGATCGTCGCGCTCGTGATCTGGCTGCCCTGCTCGGTGGGGATGAGGTCGCGCAGCACGATCTCGGCCAGGCCCATGTCGACGCTCTGCCGGTTGAGGCTGGCGAACGCGGTGACCCGGATCAGCGCGCCCTCGAGCTCGCGGATGTTGGTCGAGATCCGGCTGGCGATGAACTCGAGCACCTCGTCCGGCGCGCTCATCCGCTCCTGGATGGCCTTCTTGCGCAGGATCGCGATGCGGGTCTCGAGGTCGGGCGGCTGGACGTCGGTGAGCAGGCCCCACTCGAACCGGCTGCGCATCCGCTCCTCGAAGCCGCTGAGCAGCTTGGGCGGCAGGTCGCTGGTGATGACGACCTGCTTGTTCGCGTTGTGCAGCGTGTTGAAGGTGTGGAAGAACTCCTCCTGCGTCTGCACCTTGCCCTGGAGGAACTGGATGTCGTCGATGAGCAGCACGTCGACGTCGCGGTACCGCTTCTGGAAGTTGGCGGCCTTGTCGTCGCGGATGCTGTTGATGAAGTCGTTGGTGAACTCCTCGGAGTTCACGTACCGCACCTTGACGTGCGGGTAGAGGTTGCGCGCGTAGTGCCCGATCGCGTGCAGCAGGTGGGTCTTGCCCAGCCCGGACTCGCCGTAGACGAAGAGCGGGTTGTACGCCTTGGCCGGCGCCTCGGCGACCGCGACGGCGGCCGCGTGGGCGAACCGGTTGCTCGCGCCGATGACGAAGGTGTCGAACGTGTACTTGGGGTTGAGCCGGGTCGCCGCCTCGTCGGGCGTCAGCACCTCCGCGCGCGGCAGGCGCTGGGGCTCGGCCTGGGGCACGGGGAGGCTGGCAGGCAGGGTCGTCGGCGGGGTGAGCGGCTGCCCGGGAGCCTCGAAGCCGTCGGCCGCCGGTGGAAGGTGGTGCTCGACCCCGACGGTGTCGTCGATCGCGGTGTCGAGGGCTGGGTCGACCGTCACCGCCAGCTGGACGGCTGCCCCCAGCTGCTCGGACAGGGCCCGGGTGACCGCGTCGCGGATGCGCTGCTCGAGCACGTCCTTGGTGTAGTCGTTGGGGACCTTGACCAGCGCCGTCCCGTCGAGCAGGCCGGCGAGGCGCGCCAGGCTGAGGAAGGCCCGCTCGCGGACCGGCAGGCCGTCGGCATCGAGCGTGGTGATCGTGTTCTGCCAGATCTGTGCATAGTCCAGACCGGCCTGGTTCACGAGGTCCACATCCCTTTCGACGCCTGTGCGGTGCTGCCCTTGTCGCAGGGTCATGGTGCCTTGTCCACACACTTGTCCACAACCTGTGGGGAACGTGGGACAAGGGGCGACGCTAACAAGTCTCGAGGACGCGGAGCAACCGGATCCGGGAAAATGGGCGGTGGAGTGGGGTCTGCGCGGGCCGCGCGTCGGCGTGTCGCCACCGGGACGAGGTGCGGCGCTGGTAGAGGACGGCCCGGCGGTCGGCCCGAGCTGGTTTGACCCTGTGCCTCGCGCTCGCGTACCGTGAAGGCGGCCTGTCGGCCGTTTTCGCATGCCCGTGACGCCCGCCCCCGGTGGGGACACCACCAGGTCGTCGTGGCGGGTTTCCGATTGCGGCCGACCAGGCGCCCCACCCCGACTCATCAGGCCCGCCGGGCCTGACCAGCAACGGAGAATCTCGTGAGCAAGCGTACTTTCCAGCCGAACAACCGCCGCCGCGCCAAGACCCACGGCTTCCGCCTGCGGATGCGCACCCGCGCCGGGCGCGCCATCCTCTCGGCCCGTCGTCGCAAGGGTCGCTCCGAGCTCTCCGCCTGAGGCTCACCCGGTGCTGCCGGCGGGGCACCGGCTCCGTGCGAGCTCGGACTTCGCCACGGCGCTCCGGGGCCCCAGGGGAGCCCGGGCCGGCTCCACGCTGATGGTGATCCACGCCAACACGACCGACGCGCGCGCGGGACAACCGCCGCGGGTCGGTTTTGTTGTCTCCAAGGCTGTGGGCACGGCCGTGGTTCGCAACCGCACCAAGCGCCGCCTGCGGGCACTCATGGCTGCCCGGGTCGGCACGATCCCTGCCGGTACCGACGTGGTGGTCCGCGCCAATCCCCGTGCGGCACAGGTGACATCGGGTGAGCTCGGCGCCGACCTCGACCGCCTGTTGGGACGCGTCCTCGCCAGGCTCGTAGGCGGTCGGTCATGAGTGACCTCGGCCGGACCGTGCAGCGGGTCGCCGCGGCCCCCCTCATCGGTCTCATCGTCGTCTACCAGCGGGTGATCTCGCCCATGCGGCCGCCGACGTGCCGGTACTACCCCTCGTGCTCGGCCTACGCCCTGACTGCCATCCGGCGGTTCGGGCCGCTCAAGGGAACCTGGCTCGCCCTGAAGCGGTTGCTCAGGTGCCACCCGTGGACGCCCGGTGGGGTGGACCACGTCCCGGAGAAGCCGGCCACCCCGTCCCACGCCCACTAGGGCGACGGACACCAGACCTGCCGGTCCCACCGCCCAGCGCCGGGGACCGGACCACCGGTGGGCCCCACCCGGGACCATCACCAGATTGAGGACACGATGAGTTTCAGCTCCCTGGTCTACCCGTTCGAGTGGATCGTCGCCTGGATCCTGTACGGCTGGCACAGTCTGTTCGACCTGATCGGGATCCCGCCGGCGTCGGGCTTCGCCTGGGTCATGTCGATCATCGGCCTCGTGGTCGTGATGCGTGCGGCGATGATCCCGCTGTTCGTCAAGCAGATCCACGCCTCGCGGCGGATGCAGCTCATCCAGCCCGAGATGCAGAAGATCCAGGCCAAGTACAAGGGCAAGAGCGACCCGGACTCCCGTCAGGCGATGACGCAGGAGACCATGGACCTGTACAAGCGGACCGGGACCAACCCGTTCAGCTCGTGCCTGCCGATCCTGCTCCAGTCGCCGTTCTTCTTCGGCCTCTTCCGGGTCCTCAACGGCCTGTCCGGCATGGCCAACGGCACCAAGGAGACCATCGGCCCGATCACGCGCGACCTGGCCCGCCAGGCCGAGCAGTCGACCCTCTTCGGCGCGCAGCTGTCCGACAAGTTCATGGGTTCGGACACGGTGACGGTCAAGGTCGTGACCATCGTCCTCATCGTGCTGATGTCGCTGTCGACCTTCACCACCCAGCACCAGCTGATGCGCAAGAACATGCCGGCGTCCGCGCTGGACAACCCGTTCGCGCGGCAGCAGAAGGTCCTGCTCTACGTGATGCCGCTGTTCTTCGCGATCTCGGGTGTCAACTTCCCCATCGGTGTCCTGCTCTACTGGCTCACGACCAACGTGTGGTCGATGTGCCAGCAGTTCTACGTGATCCGCCGCATGCCCGCCCCCGGCTCCCCCGCCGAACAGGCGCTGCGCGAGCGCAAGGCCAAGCGCGGCAAGGTGCACGAGGAGTTCACCGTCAAGGGACTCGACAAGGAGGCGGCCGAGGAGGCCAAGCCGGTCTCCGGCCAGCGACAGCAGCCCAGCCGCAAGAAGAAGAAGAAGGCCCCCGCCGCGAAGGGCGCCACCCCCGCCCCCGCCAAGGGCTCTGCCAAGACCACCTCCTCCGGGGCCACCGGCTCCTCGGCCGTCGCCGAGAACAAGCCCCACACCGACAACTGAGAGTGATATCGATGAGCGAGCACGACACCGTCGCCGACCCGACCGTCCCCACGTCCGAGGCGCTCGGCGACACCCTGACCGACGAGACCGCGGCCCCCGGCCAGCCGTCGCCCGCCGATGCCGCAGAGGGTCGCAGCCGTTCGGGTGGCCACGCCGACCTCGAGCGCGAGGGTGAGGTGGCCGCCGACTTCCTCGAGACGCTCCTGGACATCGCCGACCTCGACGGGGACATCGACGTCGACATCGACGGGGACCGCGCCTCGGTCTCCATCGTGGACTCCGAGGACGGCCGGGTGCCGCGGCGCCTCGTCGGACCGGACGGCAAGGTGCTCGACGCGCTGCAGGAGCTGACCCGGCTCGCGGTGCAGTCCGCCACCGGGGAGCGCAGCCGGCTGATGCTCGACGTGGCTGGTCACCGTGCCGAGCGCCGGGCCGCGCTCGTGGCGATCGCGCAGGAGGCCATCGCCGAGGTGAGGAGCAGCAACGAGTCCGTGGCGCTCGACCCCATGAGCGCGTTCGAGCGCAAGGTGGTCCACGACGAGGTCCTGGCCGCCGGCCTGCTCTCGGAGTCCGACGGGGTGGAGCCGCGACGCCACGTCGTCGTCCGCCCCAGTGCCTCCTGAGCCGTTTCACGTGAAACAGCGCGCATGACGACCAGCCACCACGGCGCCGACGACGGGCGCGGCACCGGAGCCCCCGGTGCCGCGCCCGTCGCGCATCCCACACCGGTTGAACCCCCCAGCGGCACCACCGAGGGCCCGCCGGCCACGGCCGGTGCGGATGAGCGTCCGTCCGCTGGCGACGACGGCTCGCCGGTGCCACCCGCCGCACCGCCCGAGCCCCCGCCCGCGGCGGCCCGGCTGTTCGGTGGGCGCCTGGACCTGGCCCGACGCTTCGCGGCGATCCTCGCCGACACCGGTGTCACCCACGGGCTCATCGGTCCTCGCGAGGTCCCCATCCTGTGGGAGCGGCACGTCCTGAACTGCGCCGTCGTCCATGAGGCCTTCCCCGAGGGCGCCGCCATCGCCGATGTCGGCTCCGGGGCCGGGCTCCCCGGCCTGGCACTGGCGATCGTCCGCCCGGACCTGCGCCTGCACCTCGTCGAGCCGCTGCTGCGACGCACCACGTGGCTGGAGGACGCGGTCCGTCAGCTGGGGCTCACCAACGTCACCGTCACCCGTGCGCGCGCCGAGGAGCTGCACGGCATCCTGCGCGTGCCGTGTGCCACGGCGCGCGCCGTGGCGCGGATCGACAAGCTCGCCCGGTGGACCTTCCCGCTCCTCGAGCCCGGGGGCGAACTCGTCGCACTCAAGGGCTCCTCGGCTGCCGACGAGCTGGCAGCCCAGGAGCCGGTGCTGCGCCGGCTCGGCATGACCGCGGGGCGGATCGAGACCTATGGTTCGGGCACGGTCGAGCCCGAGACGGTCGTCATGCGCCTCACGGTGGACTTGGAGGCCACGCAGGGTCGCGGTGCCGCCCCGGGGCGTTCCCGGCATCGCCGACCCTGAGCGAGACCGGGGCGACCGAGGCCTTGCTGGCCGCCGTCCCCGAGGCGCGCGTCACCCTCGCATCGGGGTGGGTGGCCTGGGCGTACCCCTAACCGCCTCCCGCGTTGTGAGGTGTCGCCGCCGTAGGGTTGGATGATGCCCATGGCCAGCGAGGAGACGGTGTGAGCACTGCAGTACGACAACTGGATCGCGGGCTCGGCTGGCCATCCCTGGGCGGGCGCTCCACTGCAGCCCTGGGTTGGCCCGGCGAGGATGGGGTGATCCGACCCACGTCCGCCCCGCAGGGGGTTTCACGTGAAACAGGCTCTCGCGATGGCACCGGGGCGTCGACCTCCCCTACTTCCCTGACCGAGGCTCCGCAGGCGTCCGTTCCGGTGGTGCCGGTCGCGCGGACACCGATCACCCCCCTGACGGCCCAGGGACCGACGGACGAGCCATCCACTGCTCAGACCTCGACGGGGCAGACCTTGGCGGCACAGACCTTGGCGGCACAGACCTCGGCGGCACGGACTCCGCTCACGGAGGAGGCGAACCCCCAGCCGGTCGCCTCGCACGAGGGGCCGGCCGGGCCGTCCGACGCCGTGGGCCACGTGGGCGGTGCCGAGGCGGCCCGTCAGGCGCTGGCCGCCGTCTCTGTTTCACGTGAAACGGACGACCGCGCGGAACTCGTGTCCTCCCTGCCCCAGGTGGACCATGACACCCCACTGGCCCGCGAGGTGGCCGAGGACGCCCGGAAGCGGATCACGCTGACCGGTCGGATCTTCCCCAAGCCGGCTACGACCCGGATCCTCACGGTGGCCAACCAGAAGGGTGGGGTCGGCAAGACGACGACGACGGTGAACATCGCCGCAGCCCTCGCCCAGGCCGGTCTCACCGTGCTCGTCATCGACATCGACCCCCAGGGCAACGCCAGCACCGCCCTTGGCATCGACCACCACTCCGAGGTCATCAGCATCTACGACGTCCTGGTCGAGGGGACCCCGGTAGCCGAGGTGGTGCAGGAGTGCCCCGACATCCCCGGCCTCTGGTGCGCCCCCGCCACGATCGACCTGGCCGGTGCGGAGATCGAGCTCGTCTCGCTCGTCGCCCGCGAGACGCGGCTGCAGAAGGCCATCGCCGCCTACCTCGAGCAGGTCCGTGAGACAGGGGGAGCCGTCCCGGACTACGTCCTCATCGACTGCCCGCCCAGCCTGGGGCTGCTGACCGTCAACGCGTTCGTGGCCGCGCACGAGGTGTTCATCCCCATCCAGTGCGAGTACTACGCGCTGGAGGGGTTGTCCCAGCTGCTCAAGAACATCGAGCTGATCCGCAGCCACCTCAACCCGAGCCTGCACGTGTCCACCATCCTGCTCACGATGTACGACGGCCGGACGCGGCTGTCCGCCCAGGTGGCGGAGGAGGTGCGGGCGCACTTCCCGGAGCAGGTCCTGCGCAACACGGTGCCGCGCAGCGTGCGGATCTCCGAGGCTCCCAGCCACGGCCAGACCGTGATGACCTACGACCCCAACTCCAGCGGCGCCCTGTCCTACCTCGGGGCTGCAGCCGAGCTCGCCGACCGCGGGGCCGGCCAGACCACCAGCGCTCCCGCGCACGACTGAGAGAGAACGAGCTGATGAGTGAGAAGCGCCGCGCGCTCGGCCGGGGCCTCGGTGCCCTGATCCCCAACGCCCCCGCGAGCCCCGCCACGAGCCGCCCTGTCGACGTCTTCTTCCCGGACCAGCGCCCGGCTGCGGAGCCGGGCGACACCTCCGCGCAGGCTTCGGCGGAGGGCGGCGCGGCCGACGGGCACGAGTCGACGACGCCGGCGGGAGACGGACCTGGGACCCCGGACGCCCCACCCGTGACGCAGGCCCCTGCGGACGGCGAGGCCGACGACTCCGTGAGCGGTGCGACCGCCACGGCACAGGACACCTCGGGGCTGGCGCCGGTTCCGGGTGCGTCCTACGGGGAGGTGCCGCTGGACGAGATCCGGCCCAACCCCCGGCAGCCGCGGTCGGTCTTCGACGAGGACGACATGGCCGAGCTGGTCCACTCGATCCGTGAGATCGGCGTGCTCCAGCCGGTGGTGGTCCGCCCCATCGCCCCTGGTCAGGACGGCGACGTCCCCGACGGTGTGCGCTACGAGCTCATCATGGGCGAGCGCCGTTGGCGCGCCTCCCGCGAGGCGGGCAGGGAGACGGTCCCGGCCATCGTCAAGGAGACCGAGGACGACGACCTCCTGCGGGACGCCCTGCTCGAGAACCTCCACCGCAGCCAGCTCAACCCGCTGGAGGAGGCGGCCGCCTACAGCCAGCTGCTCGAGGACTTCGGCTGCACCCACGACGAGCTGGCCGGACGGATCGGCCGGTCCCGGCCGCAGATCTCCAACACCCTCCGGCTGCTCAAGCTGCCGCCCATGGTCGCGCGCAGACTGGCGGCGGGGGTGCTGTCCGCCGGCCACGCCCGCGCGCTGCTCTCGCTCGAGGACGGCGCCGCGATGGAACGGCTCGCCCAGCGGATCGTGGCCGAGGGCCTCAGCGTGCGCAGCGTGGAGGAGATCGTGGCGCTCGGCGGGGACCTCGGCGACAAGGCCAAGCCGCGACGCCCCCGCGCGGGCAGCCGCCACCCGCAGCTCGACGACCTCGCGGCGCGGCTGTCCGACCGGTTCGACACCCGCGTCAACATCGCCCTGGGCCAACGCAAGGGCAAGCTGACGGTGGAGTTCGCGTCGGTCGAGGACCTCAACCGGATCGTCGACCTCCTGGGCGTCGACCCGCGCCGCCAGGCTCGTTGAGCGCGAGCGCACCCGAACGCTCTCTGGCAACAACGAAGCCCGAATTCCCTTGCTGGACAGGGGGATTCGGGCTTCGTCACATCTTGACATCGGCGGCACCGAGGTCGCCGCCAGCCTCTGCACCGGCGCTTCGCGCGTGTCGCGGCCGGTCAGGGACAGCGTTGTCACGGACCTTGCGCGGCAGCCACCGCACGGCCGGGGAGGGGCTGCGGGCCGGGAGGTGTCAGCCCTGGGCGGCGAGGTAGGCGCGCAGGTCGCCGAGCCGCAGGACGCCGGTCGTGGCGGTGTCGTCGTCGCCGAGGTACAGCCGCTGCAGGCTCACCAGCACCGCCTCGGCCAGGACGTCCCGGAAGGCCGGGTCGGCGAGCCGCTCGGCGTCCTCGGGGTGGGAGAGGTAGCCGGCCTCGACCCGAACTGTCGGCATGGTCGTGTGCTTGAGCAGCGTCCACGACCTGCCGTGCGCCCGGCAGTTGGCCAGGCCGGTACGGGCGACCACCTCACGCAGGACCAGGTCGGCCAGCTGCTCGCCCACGGCCGACCAGGCGGTGGTGCGGTCACGGCCGAAGAAGAAGGTCGCCACCCCGCTGGCATCCTGCGCCTCGTGGGAGTCGCAGTGCAGTGACAGGACCACGTCGGCACCCGCGGCGTTGGCGATGGCCGCCCGCTCCTCCTCGGTGGGGCAGGTGTGCTCGGTGCGCGTGAAGACCACCGACACCCCGATGGCGGTGAGCCGGCCCTCGATCCGCCGGGCGAGGTCCATGACGAGGTCCGACTCGACGAGCCCGTTGCCCACGGCGCCGGTGCTGGAGCCGCCGTGGCCCGGGTCGAGCACCACGGTGCGGCCGCTGAGGCTGTGCCCGGAACGGCGGACCCGTTCGCGCTCGCGCAGCACCGTGGCCGAGCCGCCGGAGACGGACCGGCGCAGGTCCTCGAAGGCGCGCAGGGTCTCCGGGCCGACGGACCCGTCACCCGGAAGGCTGTAGGCGCGCTGGAAGGCCCGCACCGCACGCTCGGTGTCGGGGCCGAAGCGGCCGTCGACCCTGCCGGCGGAGAAGCCCAGCGTGTTGAGCCGCTCCTGCAGCGCCGCGACGTCCTCCCCGCGGAGCAGGTGCCCGGGGGTGTGCGTGAGGAGGCGGTCGCCGAGGACCCAGCGGGCGCCGTCGAGGGCGGAGAAGGTCTCGACGCCCACGACGCCGTCGACGATGAGCCCCTTGTGCTGCTGGAAGGCACGGACCGCTCGCTGCAGGCCCTCGTCGAAGACGTCCTCGCCCCGGCTGGGGGGAGCGATGCCCTCGGGCAGGTGCGCCGGCGACAGCGCGGCCAGCCGGGCCCGCACGTCGGCGACGGCAGGGCCGGAGCTGCCGAGGCCCAGGAGGCCCTGCTTGCTGTCGGACACGAGACCTCCGTGCGGCGGGTCGGGGACGGGTGGGGGCGTGCGGGGTGCTCGGGTACGGGCCGGCGTTCGAGCCGCGCCCGGGCCCTCGTGACGTGCTCGTGACGGGACGTTTGCGCTGGTCAGGAGCGTGTCACGACGAACCCTGGCCCAGGTGGTGACGACCAAGAGTAGGTCCGGAGCGGGCCGGGTACCAACCTCGCGCGCGACACGGGCCGCCCCGGGGATGACGATGCCGGCCGGTCCCACAGGGGGACGCGACCGGCATACGTCGTCGTGCACCGGCGCCGGACACCCGCAGGTGCCGGGGGGCGGCTCAGCCCAGGTAGTCGGCGAGCTCGCGGACCAGCTTGGGCTTGGGGAGGGCGCCGACGAGGGTCTTGACGACCTCGCCGCCCACGTAGACGTTGAGCGTCGGGATGCCGGTGATGCCGTAGCGGCTGCTCACCTGGACGTTCTCGTCGGTGTTGAGCTTGACGACCTCGATCTTGTCCTTGTGCTGCTCGGCCAGCTCCTCGAGGATCGGGGCGACGGCGCGACACGGGCCGCACCACGGCGCCCAGAAGTCCACCAGGACCGGCTTGTCGTTCTTGAGGACGTCGGCCTCGAAGGTGGCGTCCGTGGTGTCCTTGATGGCTCCCACTCGGGGGCTCCTTTCGGTGGTGCTGCTGGGGTTGAGGAAGGGGTGGTGCTCGGCGACCGCGCGCGGTTCCAGCGTCGCAGGCCGGGGTGACAGCGCCGGGTCAGCGGACGCCGACGGGGCTGTGCTCGGGGTTCTCCTGCTCGATCAGCGCCTCGGACCGGGCCGGTGAGCCCGCCTCGTGGTGCTCGGCGAGGAACTTCTCGGCGTCCAGGGCCGCCGCACAGCCCGAGCCCGCTGCGGTGATCGCCTGGCGGTAGGTGTGGTCGACGAGGTCGCCGGCGGCGAAGACCCCGGTGAGGTTCGTACGCGTGGTGCGGCCCTCGACGAGGACGTAGCCCTCGTCGTCGAGGCCGACCTTCTCGGAATCCTCGGTGCCGGTGAGCAGCTCGTTGCGCGGGTCGTGGCCGATCGCGACGAACAGTCCGGTGACCGGCAGCTCGCGCGTCTCGCCGCTGACGGTGTCGCGCAGGGTCACACCGGTCAGCTTGGCGTCGCCGTGGATCTCGGCCACCTCGGAGTTCCAGGCGAACTTGATCTTGGGGTTCTCCAGCGCGCGCTGGGCCATGATCTTGCTGGCCCGCAGCTCGTCGCGGCGGTGCACGATCGTCACGGACCGGGCGAACTTGGTCAGGAAGGTGGCCTCCTCGACCGCGGAGTCCCCACCACCGACGACCGCGATGTCCTGGTCGCGGAAGAAGAACCCGTCACAGGTGGCACACCATGAGACGCCGTGGCCGGAGAGTCGCTTCTCGTCGGGGAGCCCGAGCTCGCGGTAGGCCGAGCCCATGGCGAGGATCACGGCGTGCGCCCGCCAGGTGTTGCCCTCGGCGTCGGTGACGACCTTGACGTCGCCCTCCAGCGAGACGGACTCGACGTCGTCGGTGATGATCTCGGCGCCGAAGCGCTCGGCCTGCGCCCGCATGTTCTCCATCAGCTCCGGGCCCATGATGCCGTCACGGAAGCCGGGGAAGTTCTCCACCTCGGTGGTGTTCATCAGCGCGCCGCCGGCGGTGACCGCGCCCTCGAAGAGCACGGGCTGCAGGTTCGCCCGGGCGGCGTAGACCGCGGCCGTGTAGCCCGCGGGGCCGGACCCGATGATGATCAGACTACGGACGTCGGCAGGTGCGGTGGTGCTCACGCGGCTACAGCCCCTTGTGGTCGAGAAGTGGGAGCACCGCTACATGCGGTGTCGAGTACGTCAACCGATCGTAGGGCCTCGGTGTTCCCCGGAGCCCCCCGACGCCCCGGCGGCGCGCGGAGGGGCCCGGTGGGGTGCCACCGGGCGGCCGGAGGGAAGCCAGGCGAGGGGGTCAGGACAGGCGCAGCGGGCCGGTGAGGACGTCGGGGTGCGTGCGGTCGCAGGCGGGTGACACGGCATACACGACCCGGCCGGTGTCGCTGCTCACGACCGCCACGACGGCGTCGTGGCCCTGGTAGGTCGCGGCGTCGGCCCACACGGGCATCCACGCCTCCACCCCGAGGGTGGTGAGGCAGGTGCGCAGGCCGGTCACGCTGTCCGCCGGCCCGGCGGCGCGCGAGGACCCGGCGCCCTTGCCGGGGGAGGGGCCCCGCGCCTGGCTGGCCCGCACCTGCTCGAGGAGCGCCGCGGCGGTGTAGGCCGTGCCCGTGCCCACGATCGTGACCGGCCCGGCCGCGCCGGCTGCACGGTCACCGGTGGCGATGCCCGGGCTCGCGGTTCCGGGGGGCGGGGCCGAGGTGACGGCCTCGCTGGCCGCCGAGCCGGCGGCGGAGTCCGAGGCGGAGCCTCCGGTGAGCGCGGCCATGAGGTTCCCGGGACCGGTGCCCGCCAGGGCCGGGATGCCGATGCCGAGGGCGACCACGGCGGCCGCCGCCACCCCCAGGTGCTTCCAGCCCCAGCCGCGGCGGGCGCGCAGCGGGACGACCGTGTGGTCGGTGCGCGCGGCCTGCTCGGCGGCGATCGAGGCGTGGATCCGCGCCACGAGGTCCTCGGGCATGGGGCCGGGGTCCGGGAGCGAGCCCAGCAGGGCGCGGATGCCGGTGGGGTCCGGGTCGGGGTCGCGCCGGTCGTGCCGGGCGTCGCGGTCCGGTGGCACGGGCGGGGTGCTCACCACGACGACCTCCGGATCGGTGACGGGAACGTGCTGCGGGTGCCGCCGCTCTGCTCCTCGGGGCCCGGACGGTGCCCGGGCGTGCTGCGGGGGCGACATCGGTAGGACGTCACGGCTGCCCCGAAGGTTCCCGCAGCAGCGTGGCCAGGGCCTCCCGACCCCTGCTGCAGCGCGACTTCACGGTCCCCTCGGCGACCCCCAGCACCGCGGCCGCCTCGACCACCGACAGCCCGTGCATGTCGACGAGCACGAGGGCCAGCCGCTGCCCCTCGGGCAGGCGCCGCAGCGCCTCGTGGACGTCCAGCCGCGTCTCCACGGCCCCGTGGTCGTCGTGCCGGTCCGACAGCTCCCGCTCGGGCAGCTCGCGGGTCGGCTTGTCGCGGCGCAGGCGGTCCAGGCAGGCGTTGACCACGATCCGGTGCAGCCACGTCGTCACGGCCGCATCGCCGCGGTAGGACTCGGCGCGGCGGAAGGCCGAGATGAAGGCGTCCTGGACGCAGTCGGAGGCGAGCTCGCGGTTGCCCGTGGTGCGGACGGCGACGGCCCACATCCGGTCGCGGTGGCGCCGGAACAGCTCGCCGAAGGCGTCCGGGTCCCCGGCGACGTGGGCGCGCATCAGGTCGCGGTCGTCGCGCTCGCGCAGGTCGAGGTCGGCCGACCCCGGGGCGCCGTCTGCCATGCCGTGCCGCCGTGCCCGCGTCAGCGGACGGTGACCTCGGCGAGGGTCGCGCGGTACCGGCCGTCCGAGACCCGCGAGACCTGGGTGAACCACACGAACACGTACTGGCCCTGGACGGGCGCACCGTCCTTGGTCAGGGTGATGGTGCCGGACTTGCCGGAGCTGGTGCCGACCTGCTTGGCGTCGTCGCGGTTGCGGTCGGGGCCGACGTCGACGGTCACGTCCGCGGCGTCGGGCAGCACCAGCTCGACCGAGTGGACGGACCGGACCTGGCCGAGGTCGAGGCGGACGCCGACGCCCTTCTTGAGCCCGCCGAGGTTCGCGCTGGCGTACCCCTCCGAGCTCCAGAACGTGCTCGTCTTGCCGTCGTAGACGCGCGGGGCCTCGCCGTTGCGCTCGGAGTTGTCCCCCTCGGGGTCGTACCCGGTCGCGCCCAGGATCGGGTACGGCTCGCCACCGGACTGCGTCGGCTCCCCGGTGGTGGTCTGCCCCGGGGTCACGGTGGCGGTCGGCGCGGTCACCGTCACCGTGCCGCGGGGGGTGGGCCCACTCCCCAGGCCGAGGTCGGTGTTGGCGCCGATCCGCGAGACCCCCACCACGGCGACGACGGTCACGACGACGAGGAACAGAGCGATGATCGCGAGGACGAGCTTGGACTGGTCGCGGGTGGCCGGTGCGGACAGCTCCTGCGGGAGCAGCGGCAGCGGGGGGTCGAGCGGTTCCCCGGTCTCGACCAGGGCGTCGTCCAGGCTGATCCGACGTTGCTCGGCGCGCTCCTGGGCAGCCTGCCGCTCTGCTCGGCGCTCGGCCGCCTTGTCGGCCGCCGCGCGCGCGAAGCCGCCCACCTTGTGCGCCGCGCCGGCCGCGGCGTGGCCGGCGGCCGAGCCGGCGGTGCCCAGGGCCGAGCCGACGGCCCCGGCCGCCGCTGCCGCTCCTGCGGCTGCCGCGGCGCCGCGGGTCGCTCCGGACCCGTCCGCGGCGTCGTCGGCCGGCCCGGCCTCCGGGGTGGAGGTGCCCAGCGGCGAGGTGCCCAGCGGCGAGGCGCCCGGCGCAGCCGGGTCGAAGCGCAGTGGGGCGGTCGGCGTGGCTGCGTGGTCGACGGCCGCCGCGGGGTGGACCGTGCCGGCCGCGACCGGGGCCGGCATGGTCTGGGTGGCGTCGGGGTCGACCCGGTCCGACGGCGAGGTGGTGGCGGGGGACCCGGCCCCGGCGTGCTCGGTGGCCCAGGGCAGGTCGCCCAGGGGGAGCGCGACCGTCGGGCTGGAGTCGTCGCCCCGGGGCGGCGCCGCGAGGCCGGCGACCTGCGCGCTGGCCCAGGGGGCGATCTGGCTGGCGAAGTCGCCGGGGGTGAGCGGGCCCTGGTCCTCGTTGAGGGTGAGCCGGCACAGGGCGTCGAGGTCGCCCGGCACGCCGGCGGCGATCTCGGACGGGGCGGGGACGCCACCCACGACGTGCGGGGCCGCCTCGAGGCCGGCTCCCGGACCGGGCAGCGGCCACCGGCTGGTCAGCGCGGCATACGTGATCGCGACGACGCCCACCGCGTCGATCCGCGCTGCCGCGTCGGGCTCGACGTCCTCGACCTCGGCCATCGCGGCGGCGGTGGCCAGGCCCCGGACCTTGACGGTGCCGTCGGCGGCCCGCAGCACGGCGTGCGGGGTGAGCCGCAGGTGGTGCAGGCCCCGGGCACGGGCGGCCTCGAGCCCGGTGGCGGCCTCCCCGGCGATGCGGCGGGCCTCCTCGGCGGGCAGCCCGCCCTGCTCGAGCACCTGGTCCAGGCCGTGGGCGTCGGGCAGCAGCTCCTCGATGAAGAAGGCGATGCCCTCGGACCGGCCGACGTCCAGCACCCGCACGAGGCGCGCGTTGTCGATGCCGGCGGCACGCCGGGCGGCGTCCAGGGTGGCGTCGGCGTGCGACTCGTCCTCCGCGAAGCAGACCACCACGACGTCCCGGTCCAGGGTCGTGTCGTGCGCCGACCAGCGTTCGGCTCCCGCCAGCTGCTCCAGGCGTCGCTGCACGGCATACCGGCCGCCGAGCACCGTCGAAGGGCCTACCCCGTGCACAGTGCCTCCTTCGGTGTCCTCGTGCGGTGGTCCCTCATCCTAGGGCGAGCAGGTCAGGAGGGACGGTGGCGCAGGCGACGGAGCACGGGGTCGAAGAGCTGGGCGACCTCCTCGACCCGCATGACGTGGGCCAGGCCCAGGGCGAGGACGAAGAAGACACCACCGCCGACCACCACCTCGACGAGCGCAGCGAGGTGGCTGTCGGGGAGGAGGGAGGTGAGGAGACGGTCGAGCGGCCAGGCCACCGCGGCGGCGACGAGCGCGGCCACGGCCAGACGTGCGTACAGCCGCACCGCCGACTGCAGGGCGAGGTTGCCCAGCCGGCGACGGAGCAGGACGAACCCGACCATGGCCGCCACGAGGTTGCTGAGCGTCTGGCCGACGCCGACCACGACCCCGGCCTGGCGCGCGTCGACGGTGAAGGCGAAGAGGTTGACCGCAGTGGCGATCGCCGTGACGACGAGCTGCAGCAGGAACGGCGTCCGCGCGTCCTCGTAGGCGTAATAGACCCGCTGGACGAGGTAGAGCCAGCCGAAGGGCAGGATCCCCAGGATCATCGCGATCATGACGTGGGCGATCGCCTGGGTCGCTGCCGTGGAGTTGCCGGGGAACAGCACCCGTACGGCAGGCTCCCCGAACAGCACGGCGAAGACCATGCCCGGGAGCAGCAGCACCGCCGGCATCCGCACCCCTCGCCCGAGGTCGGCCACCACCTCCCGCGTGCGTCCCGCGGTCGCCGCAGTGGACATCCGGGTGAAGAGCGCGGTCACCAGCGACAGGGTGATGAGCGAGTGCGGGAGCATGAAGAGCAGGAAGGCGTTGCTGTAGGCCGCCTTGCCGGCCCCGACCTGGTGCTCGTGGGAGAGCACCTGGGTGGCGCGGGTCAGCACCCGAGAGGTGACGACGAACCCGAGCTGGCTCACGGCCAGGGCCGCGAACGTCCACAGCGCGACCTTGGAGGCCGATCCCAGGCCGGTACCACGGAAGCCCCACACTGGTGTGAACCGGAAGCCACCGCGGCGCAGCGGGACAATGAGGACGAGGGCCTGGGCGACGATGCCCAGGGTGGTCGTGCCGCTGAGGATCCAGACCATCGTGGGCGTCCACGCGCCTGGCCCCACCTGCGTCGGGAACCCGGTCAGCAGGACCAGGAGACCGGCGATCATGACCACGTTGGCCAGCGCGGGGGCCCACATGTACGCCCCGAACTGGGCACGCGCGTTGAGGACCTGACCGAGCACCGTGTAGAGCCCGTAGAAGAACATCTGGGGCAGGCACAGGAACGCGAAGGCGGTGGCCAGCTCGACCGCCCGGGGATCCGAGAAGTCCGCGAAGGCCCGGACGAGCAGCGGCGCGGCGGCGGTGACGAGGACCGTGCCCGAGGCGATGATCGCGATCGAGATCGTGAGCAGCCGGTTGACGAACTCGTGGCCGCCGTCGTCGTGGGTGGCGGCCTTGGTGATCTGGGGGACGAGCACCGCGTTGAGCACGCCCCCGGCGAGCAGGAGGTAGAACAGGTTGGGCAGCGTGTTCGCGACGTCGAACGCGTCGGCCGCCAGGCCGGTCGCCCCGATCACCGCGGCCAGCATCGACGCCCGGACGAACCCCAGTGCCCGCGAAACCACAGTGCCGCCCGCCATCACGGCGGACGAGCGGGCCAGGCTGGACTCGGTCATCGGGGTTCCTCGGGGGCGGTCGGTGCGGCGGGGGCGGTCGGTGCGGCGGGGGCGACGGGCGGAGCGACGGGTGCGGGGCGGCGCCGGGGCCGGTGGCGGAAGGTGCGCACCAGGCCCGCCAGCAGGATCAGCCCGGCGAGGCCGCCCAGGGCCCAGTAGACCCAGTCTCCCGTCGGGGTGACGCGCACCTCGACGTCGGCCCCCTGCCCGATCACGGTGCCGTCGGGCGCGGTCAGCGTGGTGCGCAGCGGGACCGGGCCGGCGGCCAGGGCGGTGACGCCGACGCTGACGGTCGCCTTGCTCTGCGGCCCGATGCGCAGGGCGGGGGGCTGGCTGTCGATGCGCAGCCGGGGGTTGGACGCCTCGACGGTCAGCCGGACGTTCTCCACGGGCACCGTGAGCTCGTTGGTGACGGTGATCTGCAGCCGCCCGGACTCGGCGAGGAAGTTGATGGTGCCGGCCAGCACCTTGACCGCGGACGTCGTCTGGGCGGCGGCCTGGTCGACCCGCCCCTCCAGGGTGTTCCACGCGGTCGGGGCCGAGCGCCAGCGGGTGGAGGCGAGCTGCTCCGCGGCGCGGCTCCAGGTCCGGGCGAACTCGTCGCCGTCGTCGCGGATGGTGGCCACGCCCTGCACGGTGCGCACGGTCCGCTCGAGCTCGGCCACCCGGGTGGCCGTGAGGACCGGTGGGCCGGCCTGCGGCGGGGCGCTCGGCCGGGTCACCGGCGCGGCGGGGGTGGGGGTCGCGCGTCGGGCCCGGGCGAGCTCGGCGTCCGTCGACGTCGGCACCAGCCACGGGATCGAGGCCGCGGTGGTGAGGAAGGCCCGGGCGGTCGCCGGGTCCGGACCCCAGGTGCGCGGCGCGACGACGAAGACCGTCCGGCCCTGCGTCCCGGGCAGCTCGTTGAGCAGGGCCGCGGTGTCGGCGACGAACTGCTGGGCGCTGAGCACCCCCTCCTGCGGCGAGCGGGTCCGCGCGAGCAGGCCGCTCAGCCGGTCGTCGTAGGCCAGCAGGGGCAGCCCGGCCACCGACCGTTGGGCCGCCACCGGCGTGCTCGTCGCCGTCTCGACCCCGAGCACCGAGGAGGAGACGACCTGACCGGCGAGCGCCGGCACGCGGAACACGCGACGCAGCGAGGTCTCGCGGCTGGCGGTGTACGCGCCGTCGGCGGGCCAGGCGATGTCGGACCGGCCGCCGAGTGCCGAGGCCACCGCGGCGGCACGCCCGACGTACCCGGCCATGAGCGAGTCCCCGGACGGGGTGCCGACCACGGCCGCGAGGTCGGCGTCGGTGTCGGGCAGCACCCACGGACTGTGCCTGGGGGCACCGCCGGTGATCCGGCCCTCGGTCGAGGTGCGCAGGTCGCGCTCGCCGGCCGCGCCGGCCCCGGTGCCCACGTCGTGCTGGCCCTGGAGCAGGCTCGGCGTGAGGGTCGGGTCGACGGCCCACGTCACCGTGGTGTCCTGGGTCGCGTCGAGGACTCGGCTCAGGCGGGACCCGTCCCCGAGCGCGCGCTGCCAGGCGTCCTCACGCTGCTGGCCCTCCCCGACGAAGAGGTCCGGGTCGGGGTCGAGGGTGAGCGGGACCGCCCACGCCACGGCCAGCGGCTGGTACTGCTTGACCCGCTGGTAGCCGGCGAAGGTGCGCACGCTCGTCCCGCCGGACTCGATGCTGAGCGGGAGCGCGCCGTACGTCGCCTCGGTCGCCCGGCTCGCGAGCTTGCGCACCACCACCCGGAAGCTGCCGGTGGCGCCCGGGGCCAGCGTCCCGGACACGCGTGCCTGCCCCACGACGGTGCCGCGGGCGGGTCCGGTCGCGGCCGCCCACTCCTGCACCCGCTCGCGGGACCGCTCGACCGGCGTGGAGCCGAGGACGACTCGCACCAGCGGACGGTCAAGGGGGGCACTGGTCCCGTTGCGCAGGGAGCCGGCGACGACGAGGTCCTGGTCCTTCTGCACGACGGCCGGGCTCACCGACGACAGGGTGAGCTCCGTCGTGCCGCTGGCCGAGGGCACGCTCGCCGGGACCCCCGGGTCGGCAGGGGTCGCCGGTACCGCCGGCGCGCGCCCGGCATACCCGCGCGGCGCGGTGAGCACTGCGGCACCGGACGCCGCCGCGGTGCCGGACGGCGCCCCGGTGAGCCCCACCCCCGGGGACCCGGCGGGCACGGCGGTCACCCCGAGCAACGGCAGGGCGGACAGCACCAGGGCCGCCGCGTGGAGCGCGCGGCGCCGGGGACCGCGGACCATCAGCCGTCCCCGGAGAGGCGGGCCCAGGCCTGCCGCGCGATCCGGCGCTCGTTGGGGAAGGTGAGGTGCTCGTGCGCCTCGCGCAGGGGCAGCCAGGCGACGTCGACGGCTTCGTGGTCCGGGTCGTTCTCGATGGTGAGCTCTCCGCCCGTGGCCTCGAGCAGGTAGTGGTGGACGAACTTGTGCACGCGGCGCTCGCCGGTGGCGAACCAGTAGTCGATGGTGCCGAGCTCGGTGAGCACGCGCCCCTCGATGCCGGTCTCCTCCGCCACCTCGCGGGCGGCCGCCTGGACGAGGGTCTCGCCGTCCTCGCGGTGGCCCTTGGGCAGGCACCACTCGAGCCGGCCGGCCCGGTTGCGCCGGGCGATGACCGCGATCCGCGCGATGCCGTCGTGCACGTCGACCACGATGCCCCCGGCCGAGCGCTCCTCCACCGTGGGCAGCCTGCGGGACAGGCGGTCCGGTTCGGGGGCGGGGGAGGTCACCCCGCCACTCTAACGAGCGCCTAGGCTAGGTCCCCGTGTCCTCCGCCGATCCCCGCGAGCCGCGCGCGGCCGGGTCCCCGCCCGAGCTGGAGCTGCTCCGCCGGGCCACCGCGCACCTCGCGCCCGTGGTCCCGCTCCTGACCGAGCTGGGGAAGAGGTTCGCGGCGGCCGGCCACGAGCTGGCCCTGGTCGGCGGGCCCGTCCGGGACGCGTTCCTGGGGCGCACCAGCCCCGACCTCGACTTCACGACGAGCGCCTCGCCGGACCAGACCCTGGCGGTGCTCGGGCCGTGGGCCGACACGCACTGGGACATCGGGCGGGAGTTCGGCACCATCGGCGCGCGCCGCGGCCGGACGACCGTCGAGGTGACGACCTACCGCGCGGACGCGTACGACGGGCAGACGCGCAAGCCGGTCGTCGCCTTCGGCGACAACCTCTCCGACGACCTGGTCCGCCGCGACTTCACGGTCAACGCGATGGCGCTGCGGTTGCCGGACATGGCCTTCGTCGACCCGTATGCCGGGCTGGCCGACCTCGCTGCCCGCCGGCTGCGGACGCCGGGCACCCCCGAGGTGTCCTTCGGCGACGACCCGCTGCGGATGATGCGGGCGTGCCGGTTCGTCGCCCAGCTCGGCTTCGAGGTGGCACCCGAGGTGCGGGCGGCCATGACCGAGATGGCCGGGTCGATCGGCATCGTGTCGGCCGAGCGGGTCCGCGACGAGCTGTCCAAGCTGCTGCTGGCACCGCGCCCACGCGCCGGCCTGCGGCTGCTCGTCGACACCGGGCTGGCCGAGCACGTGCTGCCCGAGCTGCCCGCCCTGCAGCTGGAGATCGACGAGCACCACCGGCACAAGGACGTCTACGAGCACTCCCTGACCGTCCTGGACCAGGCGATCGCGCTCGAGGGGCCGGCCGACGGCCCCCCGGAGTCGGTGCCCGGCCCGGACCTCGTGCTGCGGCTCGCCGCCCTGCTGCACGACATCGGCAAGCCCGCCACCCGCCGGTTCGAGCCCGGTGGCGGCGTCTCCTTCCACCACCACGAGGTCGTCGGTGCCAAGCTCGCGGCCAAGCGGCTCAGGGCGCTGCGGTTCGACAAGGACACGGTCAAGGCGGTCGCCCGCCTCACCGAGCTGCACCTGCGCTTCCACGGCTACGGCGAGGGCCAGTGGACCGACTCGGCCGTGCGGCGCTACGTCACCGACGCCGGCCCGCTGCTGCCCCGCCTGCACCGGCTGACCCGGTCGGACTCCACGACCCGCAACGCGCGCAAGGCCCAGCGGCTCTCGACCACCTACGACGAGCTCGAGCGGCGGATCGAGCGGCTGCAGGAGCAGGAGGAGCTCGCGGCGGTGCGTCCCGAGCTCGACGGGAACGAGATCGGCGAGGTGCTCGGCATCCGCCCCGGTCCGGTGCTGGGGCGGGCGTACAAGCACCTGCTCGAGGTCCGGCTCGACCAGGGCGTCATCGGCCGGGAGGCCGTGGAGGCTGAGCTGCGGGCCTGGTGGGCCCGGCAGCCCGAGTCCGGGGGCGAGGCCGCGTCAGGGAGCAAGGCGTCCGGGGGCGAGGCCGGATCCGGGAGCGCCGTATCCGGGGGCGAGGCGTCCGGGGGCGAGCCCGGGGCCGGGGTCGTCCCCGACGGGCAGACCGGCCCGGCGGGGGAGTGACCGGCCGGTGAGCGTCTTCGGGGCGCGACCGACTGTCCTGGGCCACCGCGGCCTGGGCCGTGACGAGGTCGACGGGCTGGTCGAGAACTCGGTGGAGTCGATCGTCGCGGCGGCTCGCTGCGGGCTGCGCTGGGTCGAGTTCGACGTGCGCCGCACCGCCGACGACCGGCTCGTCGTGGGCCACTACCCGACGGTCGGCGACGCCGAGTTCGTCGCGGACCTCCCGCTCGAGCGCGCCCGAGAGCTCGGCGCGGTGACCCTCGAGGAGGTCCTGGAGGCGCTCCCGGCGGGCACCGGCGTGAACCTCGACCTCAAGACCTCGATGGAGGATGCGGTCCGGCCACGGGCCCGCACGACCGCCGCCGTGCTCGCGCCGGTGGCCACCGAGGCGGCGCGGGACCGGCCGGTGCTCGTGTCCTCCTTCGACCCCTCGGCGCTGCTCGTCCTCGGCGAGCTCGCCCCCGACCTGCCCCGGTCGTTGCTGACCTGGATCAGCTTCCCGCTGCGCAAGGCGCTGCCGGCGGCCGCCCACCTCGGCGTCGACGCCGTCGCCGCGCACTGGTCCTCGTTCGGCCCGAACCCGGTCGACCGTGCGCCCGCGTTCCGGTCGCCGGAGTATGCCGTGGGCCTGGCCCACGAGGCCGGGCTCGAGGTCGTGGCCTGGTGCCCCAAGGTCCCCGAGGCCCGCTCCCTGCTCACCGCCGGGGTCGACGCCGTGGTCGTGGACGACGTGCCCCGGACCCTCCCGGCGCTCGCCGGCCTCGCCGACTGACGGTGAGCACGCGCCCCACGCGCCGGCACCCGCACCAGGCGCCGGCACCCGGGCGCGCCCACGGCACCCGGGGGCGCCCACGGCATACGGCCGCGGCATCGCACGCGGACCCGCGCACGCTCGCCTGCGCACACACCTCCGTCCCACTGCGCACGGATCCGCTCCCTGCGTACCGACACGCTCGTCTGTGCGCAGAGCTCCGGGCAGGGGGCGGGACGGACGGGTGGGGTGTCGGGAGCGGGTGGGGTGTCGGGACGGCGGGACGGGTAGGTGGAGGGTCGGGCGGGAGGTCCGAAATGGGTGCGGTTTGCGTGTCGCGCCCGGTGTGGGAACCTTGCCCACGTCTGTGCCGGCGGGGTGACGCCGTGGGGTGGCGCCGATGGGGAGTCCTCCCCATCGGCAGGGCTGCTCCCGGCGCCTAGCCTTGCCGGTGCGGTCGCGGTCGCCGCCAGGCCCCCCGAAAGGTCCCGATGCCCACCCTGAAGTACCCGAGCGAGCAGTTCCCCGGCCCGCCCTCGGTCACCGTCGACATCCCCGACGGCTGGTCGCCGGTGCGCGTCCCGGGCACGCTGCTCGCGGCGCGTCGCGCCGAGAAGGGTGGCGCGTTCGCGCCCAACCTGGTCGTGCGCGGGTTCACGCGCTCGGCCGAGTTCACCATCGGGCGCGCGCTCGCCGAGCTCAAGGCGTTCGTGCAGGAGCGGCCCGACGGGGAGATGGACGACCCGTTCGAGGTCGAGATCGCCGACGTGCCGTTCGTCGGCGTCAACGTGTCGTGGACCGACGAGACGGTGGGGGACGTCGTCCAGGCCCACCTGTTCGCAGGGGCGCGGCGCGGCCAGGTCGTCGACCTCATCCAGGTGACCGGGTCGGTCGGCGGGCCCGAGGTGGAGTCGGAGTACGCCACCGTGCAGCAGCTCATGCAGACGGTCCGGGTGGCCCGGTGAGCTCCTCCCCGACGACGGTGCACGGACTGACGCTGCGGGTGGGCGCCGCCACCGACGTCGGCCGCGTGCGCGACCACAACGAGGACTGCCACCTGGCCGCCGGTGCCCTGTACATGGTCGCCGACGGGATGGGTGGCCACGCCGCGGGCGAGGTCGCGAGCCGGATCGCCGTCGAGACGCTCCAGGAGCTGGCGTCCCGGGCGGTCGTGGTCCGCGACGACGTGGTCCGGGCGCTGACCCAGGCCAACGACCGCATCCTGCGCTCCGTCGCCCGTCACCCCGCGCAGACGGGCATGGGGACCACGGCCGCCGGGCTGGCGATCGTGTCGCAGGGCGGGTCGAGCCACTGGGCCGTGTTCAACGTCGGCGACTCGCGGGTCTACCGGCTCGCCGCGGGCCGGATGGAGCCGGTGACGGTCGACCACTCCGAGGTGCGCGAGCTCGTCGACGCCGGTCTCATCACCGAGGCCGAGGCGGCCCGGCACCCGCTGCGCAACGTGGTGACGCGGTCGCTGGGGTCCGAGGCCATGCCCGCCGTGGACCTGTGGGTCTTCCCGCCCCAGCCGGGTGAGCGGTTCCTCATCTGCTCCGACGGCCTCAACGGCGAGCTGGCCGACCCCGAGATTGCCCGGCTGCTGTCCGAGCACGACGACCCGCAGGAGGCGGCCGAGGCGCTGGTGCGCGCGGCGGTCGACGCGGGCGGCCGCGACAACGTCACCGTGGTCGTCGTCGCGCTCGACGACCGCGTCGCCGACGACGACGACCCCGACGCCGACACCGCCCCGCGCAGCGAGGTGACGAGGTCGCCCGCATGAGCGAGGTCAGGTTCTCCGCCCCCGACCAGCCGGGATGGTCCGCCATCTCGGCTGGTGACGTGTCCGCCCTCGTGCGGGGCGTCGAGTCCGACGACGTCGTCAAGCGGGTCGTCGAGGCCGTCCGCAGCGGCGACCTCGACGACGTCCTCGACGCCCTGTCGGCGGAGGGCCTGCGTCGGGCCCCCGACTTCGTCGCCACCCTCGACGGCGACCCCGTGCGCGTGGTCGCCCGCGGCACCGCGTATGCCGTGGTGTCCGGCCCCGACGGCGACGTGGAGGTCCGTGCGGGCCGGGGGCCGTGGACCGACGCGGACGCGCCCGTGGGCGCGCGCGAGGTCGTGCTCCACTCCGGTGAGCCCCTGCCCGAGCCCGAGCCCGAGCCGGAGGGCCTGCCCGACGGCGAGCTCGACCGGCCCGGCGCGGTCAAGGGCTGGCAGCTGCCGGCCCGGCTGCGTCGCGGGGGACCGCCGCGCGAGCAGCAGGCTCCCGATCGCGACCAGCCCGAGGTGCAGGACGTCCCGGGCTACGACTACCTGTTCGGCGCGCCCGGCTCGACCGGCACGCCGCCCTTCCTGGGCAACCACGACACCGGTTCGCTCTCCGAACCGCCGATCGGCCGGGCCCCCATGGAGGAGGCCGGAGGCGCCCAGGCCCCGTCCGACCGCACCCTCCCACCGCCCCACCACACCGAGCAGGGCCGCCCGGCCCCGCAGGCGCCGGCGGCGCCCCCTGCGCAGGGCGGTCAGGGCAGCGGCCTGATCGAGTCGGTCCCGTGGCGTCGCGGCGGCAGCAACGTTCCCCCCGCCGACCCGCCCACCCCACCCGCGCCCGAGGCCCCGGCGGAGGTCGACCACCCGGCCGACCCTGCGCCGCGCCCCCCGGCCGGCTGGGGATCGCCGGTCCCGCACGTGCCCGAGCAGTCCGGTCCCGGCATGCCCCCCAGCCCACCGCGGCCGGATGGCCTGCCACCCCGGCGGGAGCCCGAGCCGCCGACCCGGCAGACGCCACAGGCGCCGGCGCCCCGGCCGCTGCCGGCGCCCGAGGCCACGGCACCCCCGCAGCACACGACGCCCCCGGCGGCCCTCCAGCCGGAGGAGGCGACCGTCGACCGCGCGAGCCTCCCGACCACGACGACGGGCTCGATCCCGCGCGGCCCCATCGTGCTCGCCGTGCTGTGCCCGGCCGGCCACCCGAGCCCGCCGCACGCCGGGACCTGCCGGGTGTGCGACCGCGACATCCCGCCGCAGCAGCCGTTCCAGACGCCCCGCCCGCCGCTCGGCACGATCCGCCTGTCCAGCGGGGACGTCGTGACCCTCGACCGCGGGGTGCTGCTCGGCCGGGCGCCGAAGCTCAACGCCGACCTGCCCGCCGCCGACCGGCCCCACCTCGTACGGGTCGTGAGCGCCGAGAACGACATCTCCCGCAACCACGTCGAGGTCGTCCTCGAGGGGTGGCACGTCCTGGTCCGCGACCTCGGGTCGACCAACGGCACGACCATCACCCTGCCCGGGCAGCAGCCGGTCCGGCTGCGCCCCAGCGACAGCCAGGTGATCGAGCCCGGCACCGTCGTCGGCATGGCCGACGAGGTCACCTTCACCTACGAGGTGCGCCCGTGAGCGCGGTCGTCCCACCCGAGCTGGATGGCTTGGTCTACCGCGAGCGGATCGGCTCCGGCGGGTATGCCGACGTCTACCTCTACGAGCAGCAGGCACCGCGGATGCGGGTCGCGGTGAAGGTGCTCAAGGGCGAGGGCATCACCGACGCGATCCGCCGCCAGTTCCGGGACGAGGCCGACACCATGGCCCAGCTCGCGGACCACCCGTACATCGTCCAGGTCTTCCGCTCCGGCACCTCGACCGACGGCCGGCCGTACCTGGTCATGAAGTACTACCCGCCGCCGAACCTCGCGATGCGCTCGCGCAGCGAGCGGCTCTCCGTCGAGGAGGTGCTGCGCACCGGCATCCAGCTGGCCAGCGCGGTCGAGACGGCGCACCGCGCGGGCATCACGCACCGGGACATCAAGCCGGCCAACGTGCTGGTCAGCCAGTACGGCGCTCCCGGCCTCACCGACTTCGGCATCGCCGGCCAGCTCGGGCACGGCGCCGCCGAGGAGGATGACGACGACGTGGGCGTGAGCGTCCCGTGGGCGCCGCCGGAGGTCCTCTTCGGCCAGTCGAGCGGCGACGTGCGCTCAGACGTCTACTCCCTGGCTGCCACCCTGTGGCAGCTGCTCGTCGGGCGCTCGCCGTTCGAGATCCCCGGCGGCGACAACTCCGCATACGGACTCATGCCCCGCATCCGCACGAGCCCCGTGCCCGCCACGGGCCGCGCGGACGTCCCCGTCTCGCTCGAGCGGCTGCTCGCGCAGGCGATGGCCAAGGACCCCGACGCCCGGCCGCAGTCCGCGATCGCGTTCGCCCGGGCGCTGCAGGCGATCGAGCAGGAGCAGCGGTTCGCGCGCTCGGCGATCGTGGTGCTCGACGAGCAGGGCCAGACCACCCTGGCCGACCAGACCGGCGGCGCCGGCGGTGGCGACGGGGACCGCACCCGGGTCCGCGCGCCGCAGGCGGTCCAGGGCCAGGCGCCGGTCGCGGCACCCCGACCGCCCCGGTCGGTGGGCGGCACCCACGCCGTCACCGGCGCCCAGGGGGTGTCGAGCGCGCCGGGCACGCACGCGGCATACGACCGGCGCCCGGTGCCCGACGACGTCCCCGGGGGCACGGTCAGCCGCGACCGGCTGGGCACCAGCACCGTGGCCACCCCCGAGCCGGCGGCTCCGGCGCCCACCCGGAACCCGGCGGTGACGTTCGCGGCCCTCGCCGTGGGCGCGGTCGCCCTGGTGGCCCTGTTCTCCTTCCTCCTCGGCGGCCGCGGTGGCGAGGACAAGACGACCGACTCCCCCACGACGGCCGCGAGCCAGACCGGCGACGTGGCCCTCGACGTGCCGGACGCGCCCCGCGTGGAGGCCACCGGCGCCGCGGGCGGCGTGCGGCTGACGTGGACCTACCTCGCGCCGCAGAAGCAGGACCGCTTCTTCGTCCGGTCCGGCCCGGACACCTCTGCCCTGGCCCAGGCCCGCGACCGCGGCCCGCTCGACACGGCGACGACGACGATCTCGGCGAAGGCGGGGACCCAGGTGTGCGCCCAGGTCAAGACCAACCGCAACGGCGCGGCCTCCGACTACTCGACGCCGGTCTGCGCGGTGGCGCGGTGAGCCCCGCCGACGGGAGCGCCGACACGGCCGGGACCACGCAGGGGTCCGGCGCGGGGGCCGGCACCGTGACGGTGGAGTTCTGCGGCGAGGAGTTCGTGGCCGTCCCCGGCACCCCGCTCACCATCGGCCGCGCCGGCGACGTCGAGATCGACGACAACCCGTTCCTGCACCGCAGCTTCCTGCAGGTCGTCCAGGACGGCGGCCTGTGGTGGCTGAGCAACGTCGGCACGACCCTGACTGCGACGGTGGCCGACACCAAGGGGCTCTTCCAGGCCTGGCTGAACCCGGGCGCGCGGGTCCCGCTGGCGCTCGAGCGGTTCACCGTGTGGTTCACGGCCGGCCCGACGACCTACGACTTCGACCTCGTCGTCGCCAACCCCGCGTTCACGTCCACGGGCACCGAGGCGGTGGAGGCGGACGTCGAGACCGGCGAGACGACCGTGGGCCGGGTCACCTTCACCCCGGACCAGAAGCTGCTCATGGTGGCGCTCGCGGAGCCCCTCCTGCGCCGGTCGTATGCCGGGCCCGCCCAGATCCCGTCGTCCGCGGACGCAGCGGCCCGGCTGGGGTGGAAGGTCACGAAGTTCAACCGAAAACTGGACAACGTGTGTCAAAAGCTCGCCGATGCTGGTACTCGTGGACTGCACGGGGGCCCGGGGAAGCTCGCGAGCAATCGGAAGTCCAGGCTCGTCGAGCACGCACTGTCGACCCGTCTGGTGACGGAGGCGGACCTCGCGCTCCTCGACGCGATCGACAGTGAAGGACCTGGGGGGAACTGACCATGAGCCCGGTGCTCCACCGGAGAGCAGGGATCGCGTCGGGGGTGGTGGTCGCGCTCGCGGCTGCCAGCCTGACCTTCTTCGCCGTCCAGTCCAAGGGCCAGACGGTCCACGAGGCCGACCTCAACGACGGCGGCGTCTGGGTGTCCGCGAGCAACCACGCCCAGTTCGCGCGGATGAACAAGGCGGTCAAGCAGTTCGACGCCGGCGTCCAGGCCAACGTGACCCCGGGCTCGGGGCTCGACATCCTCCAGGACGGGTCCGCGGTCGTCGGTGTCAGCCTGGCGACCAACCAGCTCATCCCCATCGACCCGCAGACGGGCCGGCTCGACTCCTCCGCCGCGGTGACGTACCCCGCCCGGGCCCAGCGGGTCGCGAACGAGTACGTGCCGTCGACCGTCGACCTGCGCGGCGGCACGCTCGCCATGGTCGACCCCAGGACCGGGAAGGTCTGGGCCCAGCGGGTCGGCAGCTCCCGGCCGCTGCAGGGAGTCTCCCTCTCGACGACCTCGGACCCCCTCGCCACCGTCGGCGGGGTCGCCGCCGTGACCGTCGACGTCACCGGTGGCGTGCACGCCGTGTCCGCCGCGACCGGCAAGGTCGTGACGATCCCGGCGACGGGCGACTCCTTCGGCAAGCCGGTCCCCTCGCGGGTCAAGCTGCGCGCCGGCGCGGTCGACATCACCGCGGTCGGCACCCGCTGGGTGGTCTACGACCCGGTCGACGACCAGCTCTTCGCCCAGGGCCTCGACGCGCCCGTCGCCGGCGGCGTGCGGCGCACGGGCTCCCTGGCGTATGCCGCGCTCCAGCAGGCCGGCCCGGCGTCGGACTCGGTGGCGCTCGAGACGACGAGCGAGGTCCGGCTCGTCGGCCTCGGCGGCGACCCCGACCAGGGCGGCGTCCGGCTGCCCAACCAGGCCGGCACCAGCGAGCCGCCGATGGTGAGCCGCCCGGTCCGCCTCGGGTCCTGCGTGCACGGGGCGTGGGCCCGCACGGCCGTGGCGTACTACGGGGTGAACTGCGGGCAGGACGCCGCGACGTCGGCCGGCACGCTGACCCGACCCGGCGACGTGCCGCTGCGCGACGGCATGGCGCTGCGCACCAACCACGGCCTCATCGTGCTCAACGACCTCGACACCGGGGACGCCTGGGACCTGGACTCCAAGCCGCTCAAGGTCGACAACTGGGACTCTGTGGTCCCGCCGAGCCAGACCGACGACAACTCCAAGAACAAGGACAAGAACGTCGTCGACGACACGACGACGCCGCAGCCGCCGAAGGCCGAGCCCGACACCTACAAGGTCCGGGCCGGCCGCACCTCCAAGCTGCACGTCCTCGACAACGACACCGACAGCGCCGGCTCGATCCTGGCCATCGCCCCGGACGAGGTGACCACGCCGAACGTCCCGGGGGTGGCCACGACGGTCGCCGGTGACGGGCAGAGCATCGACATCACGGTCCCGGCCGACCCGCAGGCGAAGGCCTTCTCGTTCTCCTACAAGGTCAACAACGGCTCCTCCGCCCCCCACGCCCAGGCCACGGTGTCGGTCTCGGTGGTCGACGGCTCGGTGAACTCGCCCCCCACGCTGCGCGACGGGCAGGCCAAGATCGCGACGACGACCTACCCGGTCGTCACCGGCGGCCGGCTGCCGCTGCAGGTGCTCGGCGACTGGCGCGACCCCGAGTGCGACTCGCTCACCGTGTCGCCCGCCGACACCGGCAGCCTGGTCGACGGCCTCGGCCGGCTCGTGGTGCGGGCCGGGCAGAAGGCCGGGTCGGAGGCGGTGGGGTACGCCGTCGAGGACGACCACGGTGGGAGGACCAATGCCAAGCTGACGCTCGCCGTCCTGGGCAAGGACTCCTCCTTCCGGGCGCCGGGGACCCAGCCGGACGTCGTGCGCGGCGTCGTGGGCAAGCCACTGCAGCTCGAGCCGCTCGGCAACGACATCGCGGGTGCCGACCCGCAGGAGCCCGACGCCCGGATGCGCCTGGCGACCGAGGTGCGCTCGCAGGGCTCGCTCACCGTCGACAGCAACCTGGACACCGGCGTCGTCACCGTCACCGGGTCGGCTCCGGGGCACTACGAGCTGACGTACGGCGCGCAGGTGGGTGCCGGTGTCGCCCCGGGGCGGATCCGGGTGGACCTGGTGTCCAACCCGAACCCCGACGCCCCGCCGGTCGCCGTGCCCGACTCGGCCACGGTGCGGGACCAGACACCGGTGCTGGCCGACGTGCTGTCCAACGACTACAGCCCGCGCGCCGACGTGCTCGTGACCCGCAGCGTCACGGTCGACAGCGCGAGCGCCTGGCTGCGGCCCTCGATCTACCAGGGCCGGTGGGTGCGGATCGAGGCGCTCGAACCTGCCGCCCGCGGCGCCAAGCCGCGCACCGGGACGGTGTCGTACACCGTCAGCGACGGCACCAAGACGGCCACCGGCCAGGTGGAGGTGACCCAGCGCCCGGCGCTCGACGACGCCCTGCCCATCGTGCAGGACGACGTGGCGACCGTCCGGGCCCAGGACAGCGTCACCATCCCGGTGATGGACAACGACAGCATGGCCGAGGGCATCCCGCTGGTCCTCGACCCGGGCTCGGTCAAGGTGCTCAACGGCGCCCAGAACGCGTTCGCCTCCGGCAACGTGATCCGCTACGTGCCGGAGGACCGGAACCCGCGGACCGAGGAGGTCCGCGTCATCGAGTACGCGGTGTACCCGATCGGGATGCGCGAGAAGGCGCAGACCGGCCGCGTCACCGTGACGGTGAAGCCGCTGCCCACGCCGACCCAGCAGAACCAGGCCCCGCGGGCGCGCAGCTTCTCGGCAAGCGTGGTGGCCGGGGAGCCCCTGACCATCACCGTCCCCACGTCCGGGGTCGACCCCGACGGCGACAGCGTCACCGTCGACGGGCTCGTCGGCGAGGGCGGGGACAGCGTCAACCTCTCCCTGGGGCGCGTCACCTCGTTCGGCGCCTCGACCATCCAGTACGAGGCCTACCCCCGCTCGGCCGGCACCGAGGTCCTGCACTACCGCGTGCGCGACCGGTTCGGGGCCACCTCCACCGGCTTCGTCCGGATCGGCGTCGTGCAGCCGGGAGACCCGCAGCCGCCGGTGGCCGTCGAGGACGAGGTGCGTGCCGCCCCGGGCAAGCGGGTCACCGTCGACGTCACCGAGAACGACCTCATCGCCCGCGGCGACTCCGTCTCGCTCGACTACAAGGACCTCAACGACAAGGCCGAGCTGGCGAAGTGGAAGGTCGACGAGCGCAACACCTACTTCTCCACGACGGTGCGCGAACCCGGCACGGGGGTGCAGCACCTCACCTACGGCATCAGCAACGGGCTGTTCGACCCGTCGCGGGCCTCGGTCACCGTGGTCCCGGTCCCCGGGTACAAGAACCCACCCATCGCGGTCGACGACGTCGCGAAGCCGAAGTACGGCGAGGACACCGCCCTCGTGGACGTGCTGGCCAACGACCGCGACATCGACGGTGACCGCTCCCAGCTCAAGGTCGTCCGGCTGCTGTCGCCCGAGGGGACGATCGAGGGCAACAGGGTGCGGGTCAAGGTCCTCGACCACCCCCACACCGTCCCCTACGTCATCCAGGACGCCGACGGCGAGACGGCGATGGCCCTCGTCTACGTGCCCACCGGCAGCGACGGCTCGCCGTTCGTGGTGAGCGGCGCGCTGATCCAGATGGGCAAGGACTCCACCCTCGGCGTCAAGCTCGCGGACTACGTGAAGTCCCCGCGGGCGCGCGTCATCGGCATCACCAGCGGCGAGACGATCAGCGCCTCCCCGCGGGAGGACCTCACGGCCGAGGCCGACGGCAGGGACGGGCTGACCCTGCGTTCCCAGAACGGCTACGTCGGCCCGGCTGCGGTCATGCTCGAGGTCAGCGACCAGGAGACCTTGGACCAGAAGGACTTCCGCACGGCCTACGTCTCCATCCCCGTGCAGATCGGTCCGAAGGTGCCGCTGCTGCGCTGTCCCGACTTCGCGGTCACCCTCAACGCCGCAGGACGACCGCGGGACATCGACATCCCCACGCTCTGCCACGCCTGGGTGCCGCCGGGCATGTCGTTCGACGACGTCCAGTTCGAGACCCGGTGGGACCCGGAGTCCCGCGGTGTGGACCTGCGCCGGTCGGGGACGGGCCAGCGCCTGGTCACGATCCAGGCGGGGTCCGACGCCCCGAGCAGCACCAACGGCCGGATCCGGATCCAGGCGCGCGGCGCCGACGAGGTCTCCTACGTCCGGGTCCACGTCGTGGGCCTCGACCGCCAGGGCCAGACCACGGCGGTGGACGCGTCGGGCAAGCCGCAGACGGTCGCGCCGCCGCGGATGCGGCCGTTCACCGTCACCGGGCTCAAGGCGGGCTCGTCCCAGACCGTGAACCTGCGCGGCTACCTCGACAGCCCGCTGCAGAAGCCGGACTGCTCGATCACGTCGGCCTCGGTCACCTCGGGCAAGGGCCTCGCGGTCACCCGCAACGGCTGCGACCTGACCGTGACGGCCTCGGGCGAGGCGAGCGGCCAGGGCACGGTCGACCTCGTGGTGTCCGACGGCCCGGGGCGCGCTGCCCCCGGCCGGGGCACGGTCGAGATGCTCGGCAAGCCCGGGGCGCCGACCGACGTCGTCGCCGTGGCCGACCGGGTCAACGGCGGGACCGCCCGCGTGGGCTGGGTGCCACCGGCCTACGACGGCGGCAGCCCGATCACGAGCTACACGGTCTCGTGGCGGGGTGCGGCCAGCGGCTCCCAGCCGTGCACCGCGTCACCGTGCACGGTGGCCGGCCTCAAGGACGGCCAGGACTACTGGTTCCGGGTCACCGCGGTGAACGCCGTGGGTGAGAGCCCGGCGAGCCCCGAGTACGGCCCGGTCCAGCCGGACACCCTGCCCAACCCGGTCACAGGGGTGCGCCAGGCGGGTCGGGGCGACGGTCGCCTCGACGTCGCGTGGGACGCGCCCCCGCCCAAGGGCAGCGAGGTCGTGCAGTACAACGTGCGCGCCACCGACACGACGACGGGCAAGATCACCCAGGCGACCGTGGCGGCGACGGCCCTGCAGACCACCCTGTCGAACCTGGTGAACAACGACGAGCAGGGTGTCGCCGTGCGGGCCGCCAACCGTCTCGGCTGGGGGCCGTTCGGCCCGGTCGTGACGATGCAGTCGGCCGGCACGCCACCGGCCGTGGGGTCCCCGACGCTGAACCCGCGCGGGCCGGGCGCGGCCGCGTCCTCCGAGGCGCTCAAGATCAGCTGGGAGCCGGTGTCGCCCAACGGCCCCGCCCTCGTGCGCTACACCGTCTACCGCAGGGTCGGGTCCGGCGCCTTCAGCGCGCTCGGGCAGACCTCGCCCGACACCCGCACCTACACCGACACCATCCCGTACGACGGCCAGACCTACACCTATGCCGTCACGGCGACCAACGGGGCCGGCAACGAGTCGCCACGGGCGAACACGGCGAGCTTCAGCTCGGTCGCCCCGCCGGTGCAGCCGAACGCGCCGTCGGTGTCGACCCCGACGGACAACAAGGGGGCGTCCGTCTCGGTCTACCTCAAGGACTCCCGCGGCAGCGGCTACACGCGGCTGCAGTGGCAGACCGACGCCGGGCAGAGCGGCTTCCAGTCGTGCGGGTGCTCCGAGGACGCCACCAGGTCCTTCGGCGTCACCGGGCTGGGCACCTCCTCCCAGCGCATGCAGGTCCGGGTCTACAACGGCGTGAGCTGGTCGCCCTGGTCCGCGTGGAGCAACGGCTACCACCCGTACGGCCAGACGCTCGACCCGACCAACTTGCAGGCGTCGCGCAGCGGCAACACCATCACCTGGAGCTGGGACACCCCCGACAACGGCCGCCAGACCGACCAGGTGCAGGTCCGGGGCGCCGTCGACCAGACCTGGAACTTGGACCGGCAGTCGGTCTCGTTCAACGGCAACCCCGGCAACACCTACCAGCTCGAGGTGCGAGCCCACACCGTGGCCGGCTGGTCCGGCTGGGTCGGCCCCCGGCAGGCCAGCATCCCGGAGCCGGACCCCGTGGTGAAGGTGCAGGACCCGAGCACGCACCGGACCGCCGGCACGTGCAACAACTACGCCACGTGCTACGAGATCGAGTGGACGATCAGCAACGTCAAGCCCGGCACGTACACCTACACCTGCCAGAGCTCCTCGTACGGCGACTTCTACTCGGGGAGCGTGACGGTCACGGGACCGAGCAGCTACCGGAAGACGTCGTGGTGCGTGGTCGACACGCGCAACAACAGCTGGGCCGGGATCACCCTGTCCGGCGGTCCTTCGGGGACCTTCGGCGACAAGAACTACAACTGGTAACCGAGAGAGAGCAGGACATGACCGTCACCCAGGACCAGGCCCAGTGGTTCGAGCAGGCCTTCCGCCAGATGGTGGACAACGTCGAGAAGGCGGTGCTCGGCAAGGAGCACGTCATCCGGCTCGCCCTGACCTGCATGCTGTCCGAGGGGCACATCCTGCTCGAGGACTTCCCGGGCACCGGCAAGACCCAGCTCGCCCGGGCCCTCGCCGGCACCGTGAAGGGCACCAACAACCGGATCCAGTTCACCCCCGACCTGCTGCCCAGCGACGTCACCGGCGTGACGATCTACGACCCGAGCAAGCAGACCTTCGACTTCCACCCCGGCCCGATCTTCGCCAACATCGTGCTCGCCGACGAGATCAACCGGGCCTCGCCGAAGACGCAGTCGGCCCTGCTCGAGGTGATGGAGGAGGCGCACGTCACCGTCGACGGCGTGCGGCACGAGGCCGGCCGGCCGTTCATGGTCATCGCCACCCAGAACCCGATCGAGCAGGCCGGCACCTACCGGCTGCCCGAGGCGCAGCTCGACCGCTTCCTCATGAAGACGAGCCTGGGCTACCCCGATGTCGACGCGACCATCGCCGTGCTGCGCGACGCCAAGGTCCGCGACCGCGCCGGCTCGCTGTCGGCCGTCGTCACCTCCAGTGTCGTCACCGACATGGCGGCGCTGGCCGACGAGATCCACGTCGACCCCGCGATCCTGGCCTACGTGTCGCACCTCGCCGAGGCCTCGCGCCGGCACGTCTCGGTCAAGCTCGGCCTGTCGGTGCGTGGGTGCCTGGCCTTCGTGCGGTGCGCCAAGACCTGGGCCGCCAGCCAGGGCCGGACGCACGTCATCCCCGACGACATCAAGGCCCTGGCCCAGCCCGTGCTGTGCCACCGCCTCCTGCTCACCGCCGAGGCACAGTTCGCCAACGTCAGCGTCGACCAGGTGATCACCCAGGTCCTCGGCGAGGTCGAGCCCCCGGTCGAGCGCGTCGCCTGACATGACCCACCCCGCCGGACCCCCACCCGGACCCCCACCCGGACCGCCACCCGGACCTCCAGCCGGGCCGCCAGCCGACCCCGCTCCCGACGAGCGGACCGTCAGCCGTGCCGAGCTGCGTGCCCGCGGCGGTGCCCGGGGCGGTGCCCGCAGCGGTGCCCGGGTCGGTGACCGCGCCGCTTCGGGCGGTCGCCGGCGTGGAGGCCCGCGGATGCCGTCGGTGCCGTCGCTCTCGCTGCCCTCGGTGTCGCTCCCGGCGGCGTCGTCCTTCACCGTGCCGTCGTCGGTCGGCGCCCGGGTGGGGGAGCTGCGCGAGCGTACGCGCGGGGTGTGGACCCCGGTCGTCGAGGTCGTGCGCTGGGTCGCGCCCCTCGGGTGGGCGGTGCTCGCCCTCGGCGTGGTCGCGTGGGTCGTCGGGGTCCGCGCCGGCTGGACCGAGCTGCTCATGGTCGCCGCGGCGTGCCTCGTGCTCTGGTTCGCCTGCCTGCTGCTGGCCGTCGGCCGCACCCGGGTGCGGATCGCCACCGAGCTCGAGCCGGTGCGGGTGAGCGTGGGTGAGCCGGCCACCGGCCGCATCACCGTCGCCAACGCCAGCAAGCGGCCGATGCTGCCCGTCGTCGTCGAGCTGCCGGTCGGCGTCTCGGCTGCGCGGTTCACCCTGCCGACCCTGGCCGCGGGCAAGGAGCACGAGGAGCTCTTCGTCGTGCCCACCCACCGCCGCGGCGTCATCCCGGTCGGCCCGGCGTCCACCGTCCAGGGCGACCCGCTCGGGCTGGTCCGGCGCACCGAGCAGTGGACCGACGTCACCGACCTCTACGTCCACCCGCGCACCGTCTCCCTGGAGTCCCTCGGCGCCGGCCTGCTGCGCGACCTCGAGGGCGAGACGACCCAGGACCTGTCGATGTCCGACCTGGCCTTCCACGCCCTGCGCGAGTACCAGCCCGGCGACGACCGCCGCTACATCCACTGGCGCTCCTCGGCCAAGGCCGGCCGCCTGCTCGTCCGCCAGTTCCTCGACACCCGGCGATCCCACCTGACCCTGGTCGTCGACGCGGACCCCGAGCACTACGAGGGCGGCGAGGACGAGGTCGAGACCGCCATCTCGGCGGCCGCCTCGCTGGCCCGGCGCTCGATCCTCGACGACAAGGACACGACCGTCGTGTGCCGTGGCGAGAAGGCCTCCCGCACGACGGCGTCCCTCACCCTCGACGCCTTCTCCCGGGTCACGCTCGGGCCCTCGGACCTGTACGCCCAGTGCGGGACGGCGCTCGCCCTCGCCCCCGACACCTCGATCGCCCTGCTCGTCACGGGCCCGCGGCGACCGTTCCTCGAGGCCCAGCGCGCGCTCGACCAGTTCGAGCTCGAGATCACCAAGGTCGTGCTGACCATCGACGCCATGGAGGAGACGGGGGTCCGGCACATCGGTGGTCTGGTGCGGCTCAACATCCGCCGGATCCAGGACCTGCGGGCCGTCCTGGCGAGTGGAGCACTGACGTGAGCGACACGGCATACCCCAGCGGACCGACCGGGCCGCACCGCGACTCGACGTCGCCCGGGCGGACCCGCGCCCGCTCGTGGACGACGACCCGCGCCAGATCGGCGGCGGACGACCGGAGCGGGCTGGTGCCCGGCCGGTACGCCCTCGTCGACGCCGCGTTCACCCTCGTGCTCGTCGGCGTGGCGCTGCTCGGGTTCCGCACCGACTTCGCCGGGTGGGCCTGGGTGCTCGCCTCCGCCGCCGGGCTGGTGCTCGGCGTGCTCATCGCCCACGTCACCGCCGCCCTGCGCCTGCCGTCCGTGGTGACGCTCGCCGGGGTCGTGCTCGCGTACTTTCTCCTCGGCGGCCCCCTCGCCGTCCGCGGCGACCTCGTCGGCGGGGTGCTGCCCAGCCTGCAGACGTTCGCCGACCTCGCGCGCACGGCGGTGCACGGCTGGAAGCGGTTGGTCACCCTGCTGCCGCCGGTCGACGCGACGACCGAGCTGCACGCACTGCCGTGGGCGGTGGGCCTCGTGGGGGGCGCCCTGACCTACGCGGTCGCGCGCCGCTGGCGTTCACCGTATGCCGTGGTGCTGGCCCCGCTCGCGCTGCTCGGGCTCGTCATCGTGCTGGGGACCACCGAGCCGGCCGCCCTCGCCGTGCAGGGTGTCGGCTTCGCGCTCGTCGCCGTCGGCTGGATGGTCGAGCGCTCGGCCCGGACCCGCGCGGCCCTGCAGAACGGCGCCGGGCGCAGCACCCGGCTCGGCGTCGGCACCGGTTTGGTCGCGCTCGCGGCCGTCGCCGGGCTGGTCGTCGGCCCGCACCTGCCCGGCAGCGAGTCGACCCCGCGGCTGGTCGCCCGGGCGCACGTCACGCCGCCGATCGACATCGCCGCCTTTGCGAGCCCGCTCGTCGGGTACCGCCAGTACACCGAGCCCAACAAGGCCGCCCTCTTCGACGCGCCGGTGCTCGAGGTCCGGGGGCTGCCCGCCGGCACGCCGCTGCGGTTCGCGACCCTCGACTCCTACGACGGCTCGGTCTGGGGTGCGGCGACCCGCGCCAACAGCGGCTCGGTGTCGCCCGGAGCGTCCTTCCAGCAGGTGGGGCGCACCATCGCCGCGCGGGGTCCGGGGCAGCTGCGCACGGTCTCGGTCACGGTGCCCGAGGGTGGCTACAGCGACGTGTGGCTGCCGACCTCCGGGACCGTCACGGGCTTCCGCTTCACCGGCGCCCGACAGGAGCCGCTGTCCTCCCAGCTGTGGCTCAACACCGACACCGAGACGGCTCTCGTGCCGGCCCGGCTGGAGGCGGGCGACAGCTACACCTTCTCCGCCTACGTCCCGCCGGTCTCGCCCCGCATGCCCACCTCGCTCACCAACTCCACGGGGTCGCTGACCGAGGGCCTCGACACGTCCTTCCTCGACGCCAAGCTCGACGCGTGGACCGGTGAGGAGCCGGACCCGTGGTCGCAGTTCCGCTCGGTGGCCCGCGTCATGCAGTCCGAGGGCGCCTACACCGACGGCGGCACCGCGAACTCCGTCGAACGCTTCTACCTCCCCGGCCACAGCATCGGGCGGCTGTCCCGGTTCACCTCGATCCCGCAGCTGGCCGGCAACGACGAGCAGTACGCCGCGACGCTGGCCCTCGTGGGCAACAGGCTCGGCATCCCCACCCGGGTGGTCATGGGCGCGATCGTGCCGGCCTCCGGCACGGTGCAGGGCAAGGACGTGCACGCGTGGGTCGAGGTGCGCGACGCGACAGGGTCGTGGGTGCCGGTGCTGCAGGACAACTTCCTGCCCGACCGGGACCGCAAGCCCAAGGAGCTGCAGACCAAGGTGCAGGACCGCAAGGTCGGCGCGCTGGTGCCGCCGCCCCCGGGCAGCAACCCACCCAGCGTGCTGCAGGGCCCGGACCAGGCCCAGAACGCGACCAACCTGAAGAAGCCGCCGAAGAAGCTGCTCGACCCCTCGACCTGGCCGTGGTGGCTGCGGGTGCTCGTGCTCTACGTGCTGCTGCCACTGGTGGCCCTCACGCTGCTCTACTGGCTGCTGCGCGGGCTCAAGGCCTGGCGCCGGCGCCGGCACGCCACCCGCGGGCCCACCCCCGCCCGGGTCGCGTGGGCGTGGAACGACCTCGTCGCCAGCGCCCGGTCCTACGGCCACCACCCGCCGCGTCGGGCCACCCGGCTCGAGCAGGCCGGCGCCATCGCGGGCCCGGTCGACACCAGTACGCTCGCGGCCTCGGCCAACGCCCTCGTCTTCGGCCCGGGCGTCCCGTCCGACGCCGACGCCGCGGCATACTGGGCGGCCACTGACGAGGTGCGCAGGGACCTGCGGGCGAACGCCGACTTCTGGCGCCGGCTGCGCTCCGACGTCGACCCCCGCCCCCTCTTCAGCACCGGCCCGGCCCGCCCGCCGCGAGCGACCAAGCAGCCCGGCCCGGGCGACCCGGGCGACCCGGGCGGCCCGAGCGACGCGACCCGTGCCGCCGACCGCGAGCCCCAGCCCGCCTGACCCCACCCCTTCCCCACTTGTTGCCACCAGATGGTCACGGGAGCCCCGAAAAGGGGGCTGCGTGACCATCTGGTGGCAACAAGTGGGGGTTGCGGGCCCGGCATCCGCGAAAGGGCGCCTCCCGCAACCAGTGCGGGAGGCGCCCTTTCGTATGCCGTGTGCTCAGGCGAGCAGCGTGACCGGGGTCAGCGCGGTCAGCGCGGTCAGCGCTCCTCGGTGCCGGCGATGAAGGCCTCGAGCTTGGCGCGGCCCTCGGTGTCCTCGCGCTGCACGGGCGGGGACTTCATGAGGTAGGACGAGGCGCTGATGAGCGCGCCGCCGATGCCGCGGTCCTTGGCGATCTTCGCCGCGCGGATGGCGTCGATGATGATGCCGGCGGAGTTCGGGGAGTCCCAGACCTCGAGCTTGTACTCGAGGTTCAGCGGGACGTCGCCGAACGCGCGGCCCTCGAGCCGGACGTACGCCCACTTGCGGTCGTCGAGCCACGCGACGTAGTCCGACGGGCCGATGTGGACGTTGCGGTCCTCCTTCTTGTCGGCCAGCGAGCCGGTGAGGTTGGAGGTGACGGCCTGGGTCTTGGAGACCTTCTTGGACTCGAGGCGCTCGCGCTCGAGCATGTTCTTGAAGTCCATGTTGCCGCCGACGTTGAGCTGGTACGTGCGGTCCAGCGTGACGCCGCGGTCCTCGAACAGCTTCGCCATGACGCGGTGGGTGATGGTGGCACCGACCTGGCTCTTGATGTCGTCACCGATGATCGGGACGCCGGCAGCCTCGAACTTGGCCGCCCACTCCGGGTCGGAGGCGATGAAGACGGGCAGGGCGTTGACGAAGGCCACACCGGCGTCGATGGCGCACTGGGCGTAGAACTTGTCGGCGTCCTCGGACCCCACGGGCAGGTAGGACACGAGCACGTCGGCCTGGGTGTCCTTGAGCACCTGGACGACGTCCACGGGCTCGGCGTCGGACTCCTCGATGGTCATGGCGTAGTACTTGCCGATGCCGTCGAGGGTGTGGCCGCGCTGCACCGTGATGCCGGTCGGCGGGACGTCCGCGATCTTGATCGTGTTGTTCTCGGAGTTGCAGATCGCCTCGGAGAGGTCGAAGCCGACCTTCTTGGCGTCCACGTCGAACGCGGCGACGAACTCGACGTCGTTGACGTGGTAGTCACCGAGCTTGACGTGCATGAGGCCAGGCACGGTGCCGGCCGGGTCGGCGTCCTTGTAGTACTCGACACCCTGCACCAGCGAGCTGGCACAGTTGCCGACGCCGACGATGGCGACGCGCACGGATCCCATGGGATTACTCCTTGTTTCGGGTGGGGTGGTGGGTGGCCGCGGGGGTGCCGGCCGGGGTGGATCGCGGTGCGGAGGCAGGGATGTTCCGCTCCGCGGTGATCAGCTCGTTGAGCCAGCGGACCTCGCGCTCGGCGGCCTCCTCGCCGTGCTGCTGGAGCGCGGTGGTGTACGCGTCGAGCCGCTCGCGGTTCTTGGCGGACGCCGACCGGATGGTCGCCAGCCGCTCCTCGAGGCGGCTGCGCCGGCCCTCGAGGATCCGCAGCCGGACCTCGGCCTCGGTGCGGGCGAAGAACGCGAGGTGGACGTCGAACGTGTCGTCCTCCCACGCCGTCGGGCCGGCCTCCTTGGCGAGGTCCTGGAAGTGCTCCTTGCCGTCCGCGGTGAGCTCGTAGACGATCCGGGCCCGCCTGGACCCGGCCGTCCCGGCCGGGGCGCCCCCGGCGACCTCGGTGATGAGACCGCGGTCGAGCAGCCCCCGCAGGCACGGGTAGAGCGTCCCGTACGACAGCGCCCGGAAGACCCCGAGCGCCGCGTTGAGCCGCTTGCGCAGCTCGTAGCCGTGCATGGGGCTCTCGTGCAGCAGGCCGAGGACGGCGAACTCGAGGAGGTCGGAACGACGACTCACGAGGGCTCCTTCCCCTGGACGGCACACGACGGGCTGGTGGACGCCGGACGCCTTGGCGGTGACCGGCTGCGGGGTAGCGTAGCACCGGATATATCGGGGCGATATATCCAACCGAAGGCGCTCCAGGTGCGTCCTCACAGGTTGGGCAGGACATACTGGACCCCGGGTCGCCCCGCGGGCGGCCCCCTCGTATGCCGATCGGGAAGGTCAGATGAGCTCCTCACGTCCCAGTCCGCGAGCCGACGCCACCGCGTCCACTCGTCGGGGGAAGTCCAGCGCACGGCGCCCAGCGGGTCGTGGTGCCCGAGGGGGCCGCGGCAAGGTGTGGGCCAAGCGGCTCGGGCTGGTGGCCCTGGCCGGCATCCTGCTCGCCGTCATCGCCTTCTTCGTCGCCTACGCCATGATCAAGGTCCCCCAGCCGAACGAGCTCGCCGACCGGCAGGCCTCGATCATCTACTTCGCCGACGGCAAGACCGAGATGGACCGGATCAGCCAGGTCAACCGCGAGGACGTCGCGCTCGCGAAGGTGCCGAAGAAGGTCCAGGAGGCGCACCTGGCCGCCGAGGACCGCGACTTCTACACCAACTCGGGCATCAGCCCGACCGGGATCCTGCGCGGTGCGTGGGCCACCCTGCGCGGCGGTGAGGTGCAGTCGGGGTCGACCATCACCCAGCAGTACGTGAAGAACTACTTCCTCAGCCAGGACCAGACCCTTTCCCGCAAGGGGAAGGAGATCGTCATCTCGATCAAGATCGCCAAGCAGGAGTCCAAGGACACGATCCTGCAGAACTACCTCAACACGATCTACTACGGCCGCGGCGCCTACGGCATCCAGACCGCCGCGAAGGCGTACTTCGGCAAGGACGTCTCCCAGCTCACCGTCTCCGAGGGCGCCCTGCTCGCCTCGGTCGTCAAGGGCCCGACCTACTTCGACCCGGGCCTCGGGGCGAAGCAGAAGGCCAACGCCGAGGCGCGCTGGAACTACGTCATGGACGGCATGGTCACCAAGGGCTGGATCACCCAGGCCGAGCGCGACAAGGCGCAGTTCCCGACCAAGTCCCTGGTGAAGTACGAGCCGGCCAAGAGCAAGGGCGGCCCCAACGGCTTCATCACCGCACTGGTCAAGAACGAGCTCAAGGCGAAGCTGAAGCTCACCGACGAGGACATCGACCGCGGTGGCTACCGGATCGTCACGACGATCGACCCCAAGGCGCAGGCCGCCGCGATCAACGCGGTCAAGGACCGGATGCCCAAGGGCAAGGGCACGTCGAGCCTGCGGGTGGGTCTCGTCTCGATCAAGCCGGGCGACGGCGCCGTGGTGGCGATGTACGGCGGCGCCGACTACCGCAAGGAGCAGTTCAACACCGCGACCGACGCGACCATGCAGGCCGGGTCGACCTTCAAGATCTTCACGCTGCTGGCGGCCCTGTCGCAGGACAAGCCGATCTCCACCAAGACCCGGTTCGACGGCCGCAGCCCGCAGTACTTCCCGGAGTTCGCGGACAAGTCGGCCGCGACCGACTTCCTGCGCCGTGGGGGGGTGCGCAACTTCGGCCCCTTCCCTGGCGAGCAGTTCGGCAACATCGACCTGCGGACCGCCACGGCACACTCGGTCAACACCGTGTACGCCCAGCTCAACATCAAGGTCGGTCCCAAGGCCACCCGTGACGCCGCGGTGACGGCGGGTCTGCCGAGCAAGGGCCTGGGCACCAACTACGCCAACGTGCTCGGCACGTCCTCCGTGAGGGTCATCGACATGGCGAACGCCTACGCCACGATCGCCTCGCAGGGCACGCGAGCCACCCCGTACTTCATCCGCACCGTCAGCGGCGGCCAGGGTGGGATCGACTACAAGGCGAAGCCGTCGGTCAAGGCAGCCTTCGACAAGGGGGTCACGGCCGACACCACCGACGCGATGGAGCAGGTCATCAAGGACGGCACCTCGACCTACGCCCAGCGCCTCGGCCGGCCGGCGGCCGGCAAGACCGGCACCACGACCGACAACAAGGCGGCCTGGTTCGACGGGTTCACCCCGCAGCTGGCCACCGCGGTCGGCATCTACTCCTCGGGCAAGAACGGCACCGAGCTGTCGATGAACGACGTCCCGGGCATCTACGGACCGGGGACGAGCGGCGAGCTCACGGGCGCCACGGTGCCACTGCGGATCTGGACCGACTTCATGACCGACGCGCTCAAGGGCCAGAAGGTCATGGACTTCCCCAAGCGTGCCGGCCTGGGCGACGACCAGGTCTACACACCGCCGCCCACCACCACGTCGTCCTCGTCGACGACGACCACCACCACGACGACCACGTCCACCACCACGACCCCCTCGTCGACGAGCACGACGCCGACGCAGACCAAGACGAACGGCACGGGGAAACCGACGGTCACGGTCCCGCCGCCGACGGCGACGACCCTGACGCTGGGGGGACCCGCTCCCCAGCGGACGACGGGCCCGTGACGCTCGCGGCCCCGGACCGGCAGGACCGGGGCAGGCCTGACGACGTCGCGAGCGGCGAGGTCGCGCAGGGTGAGGCCCTGCCCGGCGACGCACTGGCGCTCGCGGGCGGGCCGCTCGGCCGCCATGCCTCCGCCCGGGCCGCGTCGTGGCTCGCCACGGTGGTGCCGCTGCTCGTCGCGGCCTCGGTGACGATGGGCCTGTCGGTCGCGCAGCGGGCGCACTGCATCCAGCAGGGGTGGACCGGGTCGGACCAGTTCTGGCACGGGTGCTTCTCCGACCTGCCGTCGCTCTACCAGCTCGGCCACCTCGACGACGGGCTCGGGTCCTACCTGACCGGCGCGGGCGCGACGTCGGACCACCCGGTCCTGAGCGGGTCGCTGCTCGCCCTGCTGGGGGGTCTGGTCCCGGACGGGGCGTTCCTCGACCAGACCCGGTGGTTCGTCGCGCTCTGGGCGGTGGTCGCCACGGTGTGCGCGCTCGGCGTCGTCTGGCTCACCGCCGCCGCCCGCCCGCGGCATGCCGGCCTGGCGGCGCAGGTGGCCCTGAGCCCGGTGCTGCTGCTCGCCGCGATGGTCTCGGTCGACCTGTTCGGGGTGGTGCTCGTCAGCGCCGGCATCTGGCTGTGGGCCCGCCGCCGCCCCGTGGCCGCCGGGGTCCTGTTGGGCCTGGCCGTCACGGCCCGCACCTACCCCCTGCTCGTGCTGCTGGCCCTGGTCCTGCTGGGCGCCCGCACCGGCCGCTTCGCCGCGGTGCGCCGGGTGCTGCTCGGGGCCGTCGTCGCCGTGGCCGCCGTGCTGCTGCCGTTCCTCCTGGGCAACCCGGGCGCCGTCGTGCGCAGCGTGCAGGTCTGGTGGGACAGCGCGCCGGGGCTCGGCTCGGTGTGGCTGCTGCCGCAGCTCGTCGGCCTCGACCCGCTGCCGACGGGGCTGGCCACGCTGCTGTCGGTCTCGACCACCGTGCTCGCCCTGGTCGCCGGCACCGTGTACGCCCTGCGCCCGGGGCGCCGGCCCTCCCTGGCCGCGGTCTCGCTCGTGCTGGTCGCCCTCACGCTGCTGACCGGGAAGGCGTTCCCGGTCCAGGCCTCGCTGTGGCTCGTGCCGCTCGTCGCCCTGTGCGGCCTGCGCTGGCGCGACCACCTCGTGTGGGCCGGCGCGGAGGCGCTGCACTTCGTCATGGTCTGGCTCTACGTCGCCGGCCTGTCGACGCCGGACCGCGGCCTGCCCCCCGGCTGGTATGCCGTGTTCCTCCTCCTGCGCGTCGCCGGCGTCGTGTGGCTGGTCGTGCGCGTCTGGCGCGGCACCGCCGGGGAGCCGGCTCCCCGAGCACCCGAGCCGACGGCACGCACCGACCGCACGGCGTGGGACGAGGACGAGGTGGACGAGCCGGACGAGGACGAGCTGGCGGGCGACTTCGCCGGCGCCCCCGACCGGTTGCTCGTGCAGGTCACCTGACCGCATTCCCGACCTCGGCGGCGGCCCACCAGGGCCTGTGGACGACGATTCGGTGTTGTCGTCCCCGCCCGGTACCCTTGTCAGGTTCCCCCACGGCACGAGCCGGCGGGGGATCGCACTGCAACCCTCCTGTCACGGAAGGACCGTGACCGCCACAGACCAAAGGAGGCGGGTTACCAGCATGCGTCAGTACGAACTGATGGTCATCCTCGACCCCGAGCTGGACGACCGCACGGTCGCTCCGTCGCTCGACAAGTTCCTCACCGTCGTGACCAAGGACAAGGGCACCGTCGACAACGTCGACGTCTGGGGCCGTCGTCGCCTGGCCTACGACATCAAGAAGAAGTCCGAGGGCATCTACGCCGTCGTCAACTTCACCGCGGAGCCGGCCACGGCCAAGGAGCTGGACCGCCAGCTCGGCCTGAACGAGTCGGTCATGCGCACCAAGCTCCTGCGCCCCGGCGCCTGAGCCGCACCGATCCGAACCAGGGTCCGCACCGCGACCCGACCCACCTGAAACGAACAGGGGACACGCTCCATGGCTGGCGACACCGTCATCACCGTCATCGGCAACATCACCGGCGACCCCGAGCTGCGCTTCACCCCCTCGGGCGCTGCCGTCGCGAACTTCACCGTGGCCTCGACGCCGCGGCAGTTCGACCGGCAGAGCAACGAGTGGAAGGACGGCGAGACGCTGTTCATGCGCTGCTCGGTGTGGCGTGACGCGGCGGAGAACGTCGCCGAGTCGCTCCAGCGTGGCACCCGGGTCATCGTCACCGGCCGCCTGAAGTCTCGCTCGTACGAGACCAAGGAGGGCGAGAAGCGCACCGTCATCGAGATGGAGGTCGACGAGGTCGGCCCCTCGCTGCGGTACGCGACGGCCAAGGTCAACAAGACCCAGCGCTCCGGCGGTGGCGGCGGTGGCTTCGGCGGTGGCGGCGGCCAGCAGGGCGGCGGCTACGCCGGCGGCGGCCAGCAGCAGGACGACCCCTGGGCGACCGGTCCCGCCGGTGGCCAGCAGGGTGGCGGCCAGCAGCAGGGCGGCGGCCAGCAGGGCGGCGGATGGGGCCAGGCCCCGTCCTACGACGAGCCCCCGTTCTGATCGGCGCCTGACCCGACCTGACCGGTCCGGATCATCCGGTAGGCCGGCGACGCACCGCCCGCGGTGAGCACCCGGCATACCTCCAGCAAGACCAGCACCACCACCATCCCTGGGGAACCAGGGCTCATCCTGAAACTCGAAGGAGAGCACCACGATGGCCAAGCCCGTTGTGCGCAAGCCCAAGAAGAAGGCCAACCCGCTGAAGGCGGCGAAGGTCGAGAACATCGACTACAAGGACACCGCGCTGCTGCGCAAGTTCATCTCCGACCGCGGCAAGATCCGCGCTCGCCGGGTGACCGGTGTGTCCGTCCAGGAGCAGCGGCTCATCGCCACCGCGGTCAAGAACGCCCGCGAGATGGCGCTGCTGCCCTACTCCAGCTCGTCCCGCTGAGCCCGGGCGCTAGGAAGGAACTGACATGAAGGTCATCCTGACGCACGAGGTGAGCAGCCTCGGCACCGCCGGTGACGTCGTCGACGTCAAGGACGGCTACGCCCGCAACTTCCTGTTCCGCCGGGGCCTGGCCACCGCGTGGACCAAGGGCGGGCAGAAGCAGGTCGACGCCATCGCCAAGGGCCGTGAGGTCCGCGAGGTGAAGACCCTCGAGGAGGCAAAGTCCATCAAGGGCAACCTCGAGAACGGCACCGTCAAGGTCTTCGCCCACGCCGGCGCCGCCGGCCGCCTGTTCGGTGCGGTCTCGCCCGCCGACGTCGCCGACGCCGTCAAGGCTGCCGGTGGCCCGGAGCTCGACCGCCGCCGGATCGAGATCCCCACCCCGATCAAGTCGGTCGGCTCGCACCAGGCGACCGTCCGGCTGCACCCCGAAGTGCAGGCCACGGTCAAGCTCGACGTCGTCGCGGGCTGAGCGCCGGCTGACGACACCAGGTCGACAAGGGCCCGATCCCCTGAGGGGGGTCGGGCCCTTTCGTCTGCCGCCGTCTGGGCGCACCATGACGGTATGGAAACGTGGGACGCCCTGCGGGCGAGACGCAACGTCCGGCGGTTCAGCAGCCAGCCGGTCCCCGACGACGCACTCGACCGCATCCTCGACGCGGGCAGGCGCGCGCCCTCGGCCGGCAACTGGCAGCCGTGGGACTTCGTGCTCGTGACCGACAGGGCGCAGCTGGCCGAGCTCGCGAAGGTCTGGCAGGGCGCCGGCCACGTGGCGGGCGCGGCGGCCGCCATCGCGCTGGTCGCGCCGCAGCCGGAGGACGAGCGCCAGGCCGCACTGCTCCAGTACGACCTGGGCCAGGCCACCTACGCGATGACCGTCGCAGCGGCGGACCTGGGCATCGGGACGGGGCACGCCGCGGCCACGGACCAGCGCCAGGCGCGGGCGGTGCTCGGGTTCCCGGAGGGCCGGTTCCTCGCCTACGTGCTGTCCGTCGGCTACCCGGCGGACAAGCCGCTGACCGTCCTCGCACGGCTCGACCGGCGTCCCTTCGACGAGGTGGTGCACCGCGGCACCTGGTGACCAGTCGGTCGGCGGCGAACCGAGGTCCGGGCGTCCCGTGCCGTCCCGCGGGCGTCTCGTGTGGTCCCGAGGTCGTGCCGTGGCGCGGACCGGTCGGTCGGGTCAGGATGGTCCGCATGGGCAGGCGGATGGCGGTCGCGGCGACGGGTCCGGTCTCCGCCGACGCGGGGATGGCGGCCGCCGCGGCCGGGGGCAACGCCGTCGACGCGGCGATCGCGGCCATCGTCGCGGCGATGACGACCGAGCCCGGGATCGTGTCGGTCCTGGGCGGTGCCTTCGTCACGGTGTGGCCGGCCGGCGGCGACCCCGAGGTCGTGGACGGCAACGTGGAGATGCCCGGGCGCGGGCTGCCAGTCGAGCGGTTCGGCACCGGCCTGCGGGAGATCACGACCAGCTACGGCGGCGGCCTCACCCTGTACGCCGGGCACGGGAGCGTCGCCACCCCCGGTGCGTTCGCGGCCCTGGGGGTCGCCCACGACCGGCACGGCAGCGCTGCGTGGCGCGACGTGCTGGCCCCGAGCGTCACCGCCGCGCGGGAGGGGTATGCCGTGGGGGCGGCGGCCGCGAGCTACCTCGCGCTGACGGGGGAGAGTGTCTTCGGCTGGGACCCGCACACCCGGCCCCTGGTGCGTCGCGCGGACGGCAGCCCGGTGCAGGCGGGAGACCGGCTCCCGAACCCGGACCTCGCGACCACGCTCGAGCACATCGGTGCCGAGGGCGCGCGCAGCCTCTACACCGGCGACCTCGGTGCCCGGATCGCGGCGGACATGGACGAGCGGGGTGGGCTGGTCACGGCCGCCGACCTCGCGGCCTACCGCGCGCAGGTGCGCACCCCCCTGCGGCTCCGGCTCGGTGACTGGGACCTGGCCACGAACCCACCGCCGTCCGTGGGCGGTCCGATGCTCGCGGTCATGCTGCGCGAGCTGGTGGCCGGCGGGGACGACTGGGACTGGGCGAGGGTGGTCGAGGTGCAGCGCCGGGTCCTGACCTACCGCACCCGCGTGCACGACCTGTCGACCGACCTCGAGGAGGACGGGTACGCCCTGCTCGAGGCGGTCGAGCGGCACGGGCTGGCCGGCCTCCCCACGTCGTCGTCGACCGCCCACGTCTCGGCGGTCGACAGCGATGGGACCGCCTGCGCGATCACCGCGTCGAGCGGGTACGGCTCGGGGGCGACGGTGCCCGGGACGGGCATGATGCTCAACAACTGCCTCGGGGAGCCGGAGCTCAACCGGCTGGGACTGCACGCACTGGCCCCCGGCACCCGGCTCGCCTCGAACATGGCGCCGACCGTCGCGCGCTCCGACACGGGCTCGGTGCTGGCCGCCGGCAGCCCCGGTGCCGACCGGATCACCACTGCGCTGCTGCAGGTGCTCGTGCGGCACTGTGTGCACGGGGACCCGGTGCAGGAGGCGGTCGATGCCCCACGGGTGCACGTACGGGTGCTCGACGGCGAGGCCGTGCAGGTCGACCACGAGGACGACGAGGCGCTCGTGGCGGCGGTCGAGGGCCTGGGGCTGCCGGCGTCCTCGCACGGCCCGAGGTCGATGTTCTTCGGTGGGGTCGGTGCCGCGTGGCGGGACGCCGACGGCACCCTGGCCGCGGCCGGTGACCCGCGCCGCGAGGCTGCCACCCGCGTCTCCTCCTGACGGCGGCCCCCTGTCGAGGACTTGGGGCCGCAGCGCTCGCGAACCCGAGCGCTGCGGCCCCCGTGAGGGGAGAGGCGGAGTCTCAGCGGGAGGCGCCGGTGACGGCCCAGGCGTCTCCGCGCACGCGCCACCAGAAGAACGCCGCCCGGATCGCCATGAACGCCGTGAACACCACCCACAGCACCGTCACGGCATACGGCGCACCGTGGGCGAGCAGGCCGTCACTCGCGAGGTGCACCCACACTGCCAGCGGCGCGTAGAGCACGAGCGTCGCGGCCATCGCCCCCGCCAGCCAGCGGCCGTCGCCGGCGCCGATGAGGACGCCGTCGACCACGAAGACGTACCCGGCCAGCGGCTGCCCCAGGGCGACGACGACCAGGGCCGCGGCGAGGGCGGAGCGAACCGCGGGGTCCGAGGTGAACAGCGCGGGCAGCAGGCGGTGGACGGCGAGCAGCAGCAGGCCGAGCACTGCGCCGCCCCAGACGCCCCAGCGCAGCATCAGGGTGGTGGCCGACCGTGCGGCCACCACGTCGCCGGCCCCGAGGGCCCTGCCGGTGAGCGCCTGGGCCGCGATCGCGAGGGCGTCGAGCGCGAACGCGAGGAAGCTCCACACCGTCGCTGCCACCTGGTGCGACGCGAGCGGCACGTCGCCGAGCCCGGCTGCGACCCAGGTGGTGAGCAGGAGGATCGCCCGCAGCGCGAGGGTGCGGACGAGCAGCGGTATGCCGGTGAGCCCGGCCCGCAGCACCCGCCCGGGGTGCGGGTGCAGGGTCGCCCCGGCGCGGCGGGCGTGGCTGACGAGCACCGTCGCGAGCCCGGCGGCCATGCCGGTCTGGGCGATCACCGTGCCCCAGGCCGAGCCCGCGATGCCCCAGTGGAGGCCGTAGACGAAGAGCAGGTTGAGGGCGATGTTCGACGTGAAACCGACGACCGAGGCGACGAGCGGGGTGCGCGTGTCCTGCAGCCCGCGCAGGACCCCGGTCGCGGCGAGGGCGACGAGCATGGCCGGGATGCCGAGGGCGGAGATCCGCAGGTAGGTGGCGGCGTAGTCGATGGCGGCGTCCGAGGCGCCGAAGAGGCGGCACAGCGGCTCGGCGGCCAGGCCCACCGCAACGGCGGTCAGCGCCCCGAGCCCGACCGCGAGCCAGGTGCCGTCCACCCCAGCGGTCAGGGCACCGCGCTCGCTGCCGGCCCCGACCTGCCGGGCCACGATCGAGGTGGTGCCGTAGGCGAGGAAGACGAAGATGTTCGCCGCGGTGATGAGGGTGGCGCTGGCGACGCCGAGGCCGGCGAGCTGGGCGGTGCCGAGGTGGCCGATGATCGCCGAGTCGGCGAGCAGGAAGAGCGGCTCGGCGACGAGGGCGAGGAAGGCCGGGACCGCCAGCCGCAGGACCTCCCTGGATTGGCTCGTCCCGGGTCGTCCGGGCTCGTCCGGCGCCCGACCGTCAGGGGTTGGACTGTCCGGGCCCGAACCGCCCCCCTCCGCACTGTGCACCGCGCCACGGTACCGGCGGCGCCGGCCGGGACGGGGCCCGGGAGCGGCCGGTCTCAGCCGAGCGGGAGGCGGTGGCGGACGTCGCCGAGCCCGCGGGCCACGAGCAGCTCACCCGCGCCGGACAGCCGGTCCCAGCGGTTGCCTGCGAGGTCCCACCGACGCCACAGGCGGGGCTCGGTGTCGACGTGCACCGTCGCCCGGTCCCCGGCCGGGACGTGCACCCCCGCCCAGCCCACGAGGCGCACGGGCTGGTCGTCCTCGGCCGGCTGGAAGTAGACCTGCACGACCTCGCGCGAGTCGCGACTCCCGGTGTTGCGCACGGTGACCTCCACCGTCGGCGTCGCACTCCCCTCGCCGCCAGCGGTCAGGAGGTGGGCGCCCTCGTACTCCCACGCGGCATACCCCTCGCCGGCGCCGAGCCAAAAGGCGGGGGCGGGCGCCCGTCCGGCGTGGAAGCCGCGGTACCCGACGAAGGTGCCGTCGGTGTACTCGAGCTGCAGGTCGGTGGGCTCGACCTCCCACGCGGGGGCGGCCCCGTCGGCGGCCGGCCACGACGTGACCAGGCGGCCGGCCGGCTCGCGCAGGCCGAGGAGCGCGTCAGCGACGGCGTGCCCACCCTCCTGGCCCGGCAGCCCGGCGACGAGGATCGCGTCGACCGAGTCGGCCCACGGCATGAGGACCGGGGTGGCGGCATTGACGACGACCACGGTGTGACGGGCGGCCGCGGCGACGTCGGCCACGAGGTCGTCCTGGCGGCCGGGCAGCGCGAGCGTGGTCTTGTCCGTGGCCTCGGTCTCCTGCTCGGGGGTGAGGCCGACCACCACGACTGCCACGTCGGCAGCGCGGGCCGCCTCGACGGCCCTGGCGATGACCTCGTCGGCAGTGGCGGGGACGGGCGCGACGACGAGCGACTTGATGCCCATGCCGGAGGCGATGGCGTCCGAGAGGGTGCTCAGCTTCCCGTCGGGGCCGGGCTGCGGCTCGGACCGCACGACGGTGAGGACGGCCTCGACGAGCGTGCCGGCCTGCAGGTCGAGGTCGGTGGTCCAGACCGGCGGCTTGAGCATGGACTCACCGGGGTCCGCGCCCTCGGCGGCGAGGCCGGCGGAGCCCACCTCGGCGCCGTGGACGAGCAGCTGCCAGCGGCCGGTGCCGCTGGCGCCGAGGCGCACCGGACCGCCGGTGACGAGCTCAGCCGAGAGCCGCAGCTGCTCGGTCGGGCGGGGCAGGGTGTCGTCCCAGCCTGTCGTCACCGAGCTGGAGTCGCTGTGCTCGGCGAGCATCACCGTGCCGTCGGCGTCGAGGTGCTCGACGTGCAGGCCCGGCTCACCGGTGCGTGGGTCGCGGATGGCCGCGGTGGGGGCGGGCAGCGGTCGCTCGCGCACCTCGACGCCGTCGACGACGACGAGCCGGTCGCCGAGCGCCGCCCCGAGGCCCTCGGCGACCGAGACCTGGTGGGGAGGGTTGACCTGGGCCGAGCCGCCGCCCATGCAGACGGTGTCGACGGCGTGGCGGCCGACGAGGGCGACGGTGCCGTCGCCGGTGAGGGGCAGCAGGCCGCCCTCGTTCTTGAGCACCACCATCCCGTCGGTGGCGAGCCGGCGCAGCTGGGCCCGCCGCTCGGGCGAGTCCGCGGCGGGGGAGGACCCGGGCCACTCCCGGTGGGCGCCGTCCGAGCCGAGCGCCCCGACCCGCTGGGCGAGCCGGAGCAGCCGTACGACGTGGTCGTCGACGACCGACTCGTCCACCGCGCCGGACCGCACGTCGGCCACGAGGGCGTCGCCCCACGGGCCGTCCGGTCCCGGCATGACGAGGTCGAGCCCGCCGAGGGCGGCGGGCGCGGAGGACTTCGTGGCGTACCAGTCGGACATGAGCAGGCCGTCCCAGCCCCACTCGTCCTTGACCACCTCGGTGTTGACGTGGACCTGCTCGGTCGCCGGGAGGCCGTTGACGTCGTTGTAGGCCGCCATGATCGACCACGGGTTCGCCTCGTCGACCGCGATCTCGAACGGCAGCAGGTAGACCTCCCGCAGCGCGTCCTCGCTCACGACCGAGTTCACGTAGTTGCGCAGCGTCTCGGACTCGTTGGCCACCAGGTGCTTGAGGCAGGCGCCGATCCCCCTGTCCTGCATGCCCTGCACGTAGGCCGCGGCGAGGCGGCCGGTGAGCAGCGGGTCCTCCGAGTAGGCCTCGAACAGCCTGCCGCCGAGCGGGGTCCGGTGCAGGTTGATGGTCGGGCCGAGGACGACGTGGATGTGCTGGCGCTCGGCCTCCTCCGCCAGCAGCGCCCCCACCTCCCGGGCGGTGTCCTCGCTCCAGGCCGAGGCCAGCAGCGTCGCGTTCGGGAAGAGGGCGACCTGGTCGCCACCAGTGAACTTCAGGCCCCGGACGCCGGTCGGGCCGTCGGAGAACGCCATCGGCGCCAGGCCGATCGAGTCCTCCCCGTGCAGGGTGAAGGAGGTGGCGCCGGTGAGCAGGCGCACCTTGGTCTCGAGGTCGAGCTGGCTGACGAGGGCGGCGAGGTCGGTCACCGTCCCAGTGTCGTGCCCGAGCGGCGATCCGTCTCCGTGGAGGTCGCGCCGTCCCGGCGACCGGGACGCGGTCAGTCCCCGGCGGCGGGCCGCGTCGGTATTCCGGTGGCGAGGACGTCACCGCCGACAGGCAGAATGACGCGGTGACCACGATCGTCTTCCTCCACGCCCACCCCGACGACGAGGCGTCGCAGACCGCCGGCTCGATGGCGCGTGCCGTCGCCGAGGGGAGTCGGGTCGTCACCGTCTTCGCGACGAACGGTGACCACGGCGAGCTGCCGGCTGCCGGTCTGCCCGAGGGCGAGACGCTCGTCGACTGGCGCCGGCGGGAGGTGCTCGCGGCGGCCGACGTGCTCGGCGTCCAGCGGGTCGCCTGGCTCGGCTACGCCGACTCGGGCATGCGCGGGTGGGAGCAGAACGACGCCGACGGTTCGTTCCACGGGGCCGACGTCGAGGAGGCAGCCCGCCGGCTGGCCGACATCCTCGACGAGGAGGACGCCGACGTGCTGGTCGGCTACGACTCCCACGGCGGCTACGGCCACCCCGACCACGTCAAGGTGCACCCGGTCGTGCACCGCGCTGCCGAGCTCGCCCGCCGCCGGCCCCGGCTGCTGGAGTCGACGATGAACCGCGACGCCGCGCGCCGGATGTACCAGGCGGCCCTCGACGCGGGGATGCCCGAACAGGCGTGGGACCCCGACCAGCCGATGGACGACGGCAACCCGCTGGGCACCCCCGAGGCCGAGATCACCTGGGAGGTCGACGTCAGCGGCTACCTCGCCCAGCGCCGCGAGGCCCTGGAGGCCCACCGCAGCCAGGCCAGCGACATCGAGATGATGCTCGGCATGCCGGACGAGGTCTTCGCGACGATGTTCGGGACCGAGCACTACATCGAGCCCGGCGCGGAGCCGGGCATGCGACCGGGCTGGCCGTTCGGCGGCTGAGCGTGGCGCAGCCGAACGACCCCGCACCCCCCGCGCCGGCCGGGGCGGCCGGGGCGGCCGCGGTCGGCGTCCACCCGGTCGACCTGCTGCGTCGTCCCCAGGTGGGTCGGCTGCTCGTGTCGGCCCTCGTGGGCCGGTTGCCTAACGGCATGGTGCCGCTCGCCCTCGTGCTCTTCACCCGTGACAGCGGCAGCGGGTACGGGCGCGCGGGACTGCTCACGGCGGCATACTCCCTGGGTTGTTGCCTCGGCGGCCCGGCGCTGTCGCGCGCCATGGACCTGCGCGGCCAGCGCGCGCCCCTGGTCCTGGGCGGCGTGGTGTCGTCGCTGGCCCTCGCGCTGCTGCCGGTGACTCCGGCCGCCTGGGGGCTGGTCGTCGCGCTCGCAGCCGGCCTGGCCACCCCGCCGCTGGAGCCGGCGCTGCGCACGCTGTGGCCGTCGGTCCTGGCGCCGCGGCAGGTGCCGGCGGCGTTCGCGCTCGACGCCGCGGCCCAGGAGCTGGTCTTCGTCCTCGGGCCGCTGGTCGTCCTGCTCGCACAGCTGACCGGCGCCGGTGGCGGCCTGCTCGCCGCGGCACTGGTGGGCCTCGCGGGCACCGTGTGGTTCACCTCGGCGCCGGCGTCGCGCGGCTGGGTGCCGCCGGTGCACGAGGACCGCCACTGGCTGGGCCCGCTGCGCTCGCGTCGCCTCGTCGTGCTCTACGCCGCCCTGCTGCTCGTCGGCCTCACCATCGGCGTGCCCGCAGTCGCCCTCGTCGCGTGGGCCGAGCAGGCCGGTGACCGTGGCCTCGCACCGTGGCTCGTCGCCGCCAACGCCCTCGGGGCGCTCGCCGGCGGTGTCGGGTACAGCCCGAGGGCGCCGCACCGCGACGCGCGGCGTGACCTCCTGGTGGGAATCGGGGTGCTCGTCGTGACGTATGCCGCGCTGGCCCTGGTGCCGCGGAGCCTTGCCCTCATGGCCCTGCTCACCGTCGCGAGCGGGGTGGGACTGCCCGTGGTGCTGACCTGCGTCTTCCAGCTCGTGGACCGGTTGGCCCCGCCCGGGACGACGACCGAGGCCTTCGCCTGGCTGATCTCGGCGTTCCTCGTGGGGTCGTCGGTGGGGGCGGCAGCGGCCGGGTCGCTGTCGGACGCGGGCCGGATCGCGGGAGCGTTCCTCGTCGCAGCGGGTGCCTCGGCCCTCGCGGGGCTGGTGGCCACCGGAGTGGTCAGAGGTGTCGCAGCGCCTCGCGCCGACTGAGCGCGCTGAGCCGGCCGTCCCACTCGGCCACCCTGGCCAGGACCCAGTCCGGGTCGGTGCGCGCGTGCTGGCGCAGCGCCCAGCCGATGGCCTTGCGGAGCCAGAAGCTCGGGTCGTCGAGGTTCCACTCGATCGCGTGGCGCAGCAGCTCCACGTCCGTGCGCTCGCGGGCAGCGAGCTGGCAGATCACGCTCGTACGCCGCAGCCACAGGTCGTCGTCGGTCGCCCACGACCACACGACGGGGGTCGCAGTCTCCCGGTGCGACAACAGGATCGGGCCGACGTGGTGGCTGGCCACGTCGTCGACGAGGTCCCACCAGGCGCCGGTCACGACGAGGTGCCGGTACAGCGGCAGCGTCGCGTCGTCCTGCCACGCCCGGTAGGAGCGGTGCCCGGCGAGGGCCGTCGCGGCATACCGCTCCTCGCGGTGGGTAGCCTCGTCCCACAGCTCGCGGACGGCGCCCTCCCACGTCGCACGGTCCCCGATGCGCAGGGTGGGGTCGGCGAGGAGGGGGCGCAGCAGGGCCTTGAGCTCGGGCGAGGTGAGGCCGCGGAACGGCATCGCGGACTTCAGGTACGCCTGCTGGGCACGCGCCCGCTGCGGGTCACCGGCGGGGGCGAGAGTCTCGCGGACGGCCTCGACGAGCGGGTGTGTCACGGGACCAGCATGGGCCAGCAGCCAGCACACTGTCGCCACGCCGGGACGCCCGGCCGACCTCGAGGGGGAACCGTGACCACACCACCACTGCAGCCCGCGCCCGTGCGCCCGGCGTCCGACCGCCGCACGCCGGTGACGCTGCCGACGTGGGTCAACGTCGTGCTCGTCCTCATCCTGTTCGTGTCGTGCGGGGCAGCCACGGACAGCACCCCGGCCCCGCCCTCGTCCTCGGAGATCGCGGACCAGGTGACGCAGCGGCTGCAGAACGGTGGAGGCGGCTCGGGCATCGCGCCGGCATCGGGCGAGGACGTCCAGGACCTGTGCCGGCTCATGGGTGCGGTGCTCGCCGGGCAGAAGCAGAAGGTGGACACCGTCATCGGCGCCGACGCGACCACGCAGTGCGCCGAGGCCGCCCGCGAAGGCGCAGCACCCCACTGACACCACACGGCTGGGGCTGGGTCAGTGATGCGCCCGACGCATCACTGACCCAGCCCCGCCGGAACGCATGCCGGTCCCCGGCCGAGAGGGCATCGACATCGCCGTCGGGACGCCGGCCGGGACCCGGCACGGTGGCGAGACCAGGCGGTGGGCCTGGGGCGTCGGGGGCCGTCAGTGCCCGGCGTGCCCGCCCTCACCCGTCGTGGCCGGCGTGCGGACCGCGAAGGCGATCCCGACCGCGACCACCGCGAGCACGGCCCCGACACCGAAGCCCCACCGGACGCCCTCGCTGAGCGCCACCAGCGGTGCCGCGCCGCCCTCGGCCGCGGTGGCAGCGCGCCCCGCCATGACGCTCACGACGACGGCGGTGCCGGCGGCGGCCGCGACCTGCTGCAGCGAGCCGAGGACGGCGCTGCCGTGGGCGTACAGGTGCGGGGGCAGGACCGACAGGCCGGAGGTGAAGACCGGCGTGAAGATGAGTGCCAGCGACACCATGAGCACGACGTGGGCGGCGAGCACGAGCCACGGGGAGGTCTGCGTCGACACCTGCGTGAACACGGCCAGGGTGCCGGCCATGACCACCGCGCCGGGGATCACGAGCTTGGGCGCGCCCAGCCGGTCGTACGCGCGGCCGACGACCGGCCCGAGCACGCCCATGGCCAGGCCGCCGGGCATGAGCAGCAGCCCGGTCGAGAGGGTGCTGAGCCCGAGGACGTCCTGCAGGTACAGGGGCAGCAGGATCATCGCGCCCATCATCGCCATGAACGCCGAGCACATGAGCGCGAGCGCGATCGTGAACGGAGCGAAGGTGAGGGTGCGCAGGTCGAGCAGCGGCCCGGCACCGCGCTGCAGCCGCACCTGGCGGACGGCGAACGCGGCGAGCGCGACCACGCCGACGACGGTGACCAGCAGCGGGGGCACCGCGTGGGTCGCCCGGCCGCCCTCGCCGAGACCGCTGAGGCCGTAGACGAGCGCGCCGAACCCGACCGCCGACAGGACCACGCTGGGCAGGTCGATCCGGCTGGCACTGGGCTCGCCGATGTCGACGAGGGCGCGCAGCCCGAGCACCGCGGTCACCCCGGCGATCGGCAGGACCACCGCGAAGATCAGCCGCCACGACCCGAGCTGCAGCAGCACCCCCGAGACCGCCGGCCCGAGGGCCGGGGCCACCGACATCACGAGGGTCACGTTGCCCATGACCCGGCCACGGTCCCGTGGGGCGACGAGGGTCATCATCGTGGTCATCAGCAGCGGCATCATCACGGCCGTGCCGCTGGCCTGGACGACGCGGGCGGCGAGCAGGACGCCGAAGGTCGGGGCGGCTGCCGCGAGTGCCGTGCCGGTGAGGAACAGCCCCATGGCCAGTGCGTAGGCCGTGCGCGTCCGGACCCGCTGCAGGAACCAGCCGGTCGCCGGGATGACGACGGCCATGGTGAGCATGAACGCGGTCGAGAGCCACTGCGCGCTGGTGGCGGGGACGGCGAAGTCGCGCATCAGCCGCGGGATGGCGTTGACCATGATCGTCTCGTTGAGGATCACCACGAACGTGGAGAGCACGAGGATCCGCAGCACCAGCGTGGTGTCGACGGCGACGGGAGCCGCGTCGGTCGCCATGGCGCCGGTGGCACCGGGAGCTGTCGCGGCGTCGAGGGTCGCGGGTGAGTGGGCTTCGTCCGGTCCGCGGCCAGGCACGGCGAGCTCGTCTGTGGTGGCAGTCATGGGAGAGGTCCTTCGGTCAGCGGGTTCACGGGTTTCGACCGGGGTCGGTCGCGGAACTCATCGCTCGTCCATGACGGACATCGTCGTGGGTGGCGCGGGCCACCCTCAACGGGTTATCGGGGGAGGCCGACGTGTCGGCGGCCGACACAGGTTGCGCCGGCTCAGCGCGGAGGGTCGACGATCGCGCCGTCACGCACCGGTGGGCGGCGCAGGTCCACCACGACGCCGATGGTGTTGCCGGTGCCGCGTTCGTAGGCGGCGAGGGCCAGGTGGTCGCCGTCCCCGTCCAGGGTGAAGAGCACGCCGATCGGGGCGGGACGGGTCGTCACCTGCGCGAAGCCCTCCCGCCGCGCCTGCTCGACGACGTCGGCGTGACGGCGCGCATGAACCCGGTCCGGCGGCCGTCGTGGAAGCACCCCAGCCCCGAGGTCGTGCGCAGGTCACGGACCGCGACGTCGCCGCGTCCCATGCTCCACTCCGCGCGCTCCGTCACCTCCAGGACCGGGCCCTGGATCCGCTCGAGGTCCGCAGTCAGGACGTCCTCACGGTCGCGCATCCGGTCACGGCGCCCCAGGTCGACCACCCACAGCTCGCCCGAGGTGGAGCGGACCTCGACGGAGCGTCGGCGGCGGTCGAACCTCAGTCGCGCCCCGTCGGCCGACCGCACTCCGGTGGGCAGCGACGACCAGTCCAGGGACAGATTCGGGTCCTGGAGGTGGGCCAGTGCCTCCCGCGCGGTCAGCCGCCGCAGGTGGGCGGCGAGCCCGGAGGTGTCGTCGTCCTCGTCGGGCGGTCGAGGCATGGCCGGGTCAGGCCACGCCGTAGCGGACCCGGGCGCGTTCGCGGGCCTTCTCCGCCTCCACCTCGCGGTCCTTGGGTGGCGCCGTGGTGGTGAGGTGGTCGAGCAGGTGCTGGGTCGCGTGGGCCACCTCGAGGACGGCCGCGTCGAACGCGGCCTGGTTCGTCTGGCTCGGGCGGGTGCTTCCGCTGACCTTGCGGACGTACTGCAGGGCCGCGGCGCGCACCTCCTCGGAGGTCGCGGGGGGCTCGAAGTTGTGCAGCTGGCGGATGTTCCGGCACATGGGGGCAGGCTACGTCGGACCGGCCCCCGGTGTCGCGGACCGAGGACCCTCCGGCACCGCCGGGGCCGCTGCCGGGGCTGCTGCCGGGGCTGCCGTCGGGGACAGGGCAGGAGGGGTGCACGACGGCCGTCGTGAGGGCGGCGGCTGGGGAAACGGCTCCGGACTGCAACACGCCCGGAAGTTTCTGTGGTCCACACCCGGTGGACCACGTCCGTGCAGGTCAGCGACCCGCGCCGGGCACGGTGCGGCCGGAATCCACAGGGTTATCCCCCGACTGTGCACAAGCGGGTCGGGCGTTGCGCACACCTTCTCCCCAGCTCCTCCACAGGAGGGATTTGGGGGCCGTCCGCCCGCGGCCCTACCGTGGGCCGGTCACCCGCCCGGGGCGCTGTCAGTGCCCACTGGTCCACTGGAACCACACGGGTGTCGTTCGTCGCCGCACAGACAGGGGAGTAGCCGGTGTCACTGGCCGAGTTGAGCACCAGCGCCTTCGGCTCGGCCGGCGACGGTGCCCCCGGCGGTGGCGACCAGCGGGTCCCGCCGCAGGACGTCCACGCGGAGCAGTCGGTCCTCGGCGGCATGCTGCTGTCCAAGGACGCGATCGCCGACTGCGTCGAGGGCCTCAAGGGCACCGACTTCTACCGCCCGGCGCACGAGCTGATCTACGACGCCATCCTCGACCTGTACTCCCGCGGGGAGCCGGCCGACGCGATCACCGTCTCCGACGAGCTGTCCAAGCGCGGCGACCTGCAGCGGGTGGGCGGGCAGGCGTACCTCCACCAGCTCATCCAGGCGGTCCCGACCGCCGCCAACGCCGGCTACTACGCCGAGATCGTGGCCGAGCGGGCCGTGCTGCGCCGGCTCGTCGAGGCGGGCACCCGGATCGTGCAGCTCGGGTACCAGCAGGGCAACGGCGACGTCGAGGACATCGTCAACGCCGCCCAGGCCGAGGTGTATGCCGTTGCTGACAAGCGCGGCGGCGAGGACTACGTCGCGCTCGGCGACGTCCTCGAGGAGACCCTCAACGAGATCGAGGTCGCGGCCGGGCGCGACGCCAACGAGATGCTGGGCGTGCCGACCGGCTTCATCGAGCTCGACGAGCTGACCCACGGCCTGCACCCCGGCCAAATGATCGTCCTCGCGGCCCGACCTGCCGTCGGAAAGTCGACGATGGGCCTCGACATCGCCCGCTCCGCGGCCATCAAGCACAAGCAGGCCACGGCCATCTTCTCGCTCGAGATGAGCCGTTCCGAGATCACCATGCGCTGCCTGTCCGCCGAGGCCCAGATCCAGCTGCAGGACCTGCGCAAGGGCACGATCGGCGACGCCGGCTGGAAGAAGCTGGCGCGGATCATGGGGCAGATCTCCGACAGCCCGCTGTTCATCGACGACTCCCCGAACATGTCGCTCATGGAGATCCGGGCGAAGTGCCGCCGGCTCAAGCAGCAGCACAACCTCAAGCTCGTCGTCATCGACTACCTGCAGCTCATGAGCTCGGGCAAGAAGGTCGAGTCGCGCCAGCAGGAGGTGTCGGAGTTCTCCCGTGCGCTCAAGCTGCTCGCCAAGGAGCTCGAGGTCCCGGTCATTGCGATCAGCCAGCTGAACCGTGGCTCGGAGCAGCGCGCCGACAAGCGGCCGGCCATGTCCGACCTGCGTGAGTCGGGCTCGATCGAGCAGGACGCCGACATGGTGATCCTGCTGCACCGCGAGCCCAAGGTCGAGGGCCGCGAGGGCGAGGTCGACGTGATCGTCGCCAAGCACCGCAACGGCCCCACCAAGGATATGGTGCTGGCCTTCCAGGGCCACTACGCCCGGTTCGCCAACATGGCCCGCGACGGCTTCTGACCGGCCTGTCGTGTGTCGCGACACCAGGGTGTCACCGCGCGCGACATCGGGTGTCACGGTAACGACACGGGAGTGTCACCGGTCGCGACGCCTGAGTGTCACCACTGATTGTGGATAAGTGACATGGAGCGTCACCGGTGACGCCTCGTGTCGTTTGTCCACAGGGACAGCAAGAACGCCCCGACCCGTGATGGGTCGAGGCGTTGGCTGGTTCGAAGACACCGTTCCGTGGGCCCGACCGACTGGGGGGATCTGTCCACCTGGTGTGCCAACATGAACGCGATGAAGGGGGGACGGTGTTCGTACTTGCTGCACTCGCGTTGGCCGCGACTGATGACGATCGGCCGGGCTGACTCGCGTTGTCTGCCCGTCCTTGGGGTTAGACCTAGACGAACGGTCACGGGTTGCCGGAACGGCTGCAGGAGCCCGCGGCACCCGTCGATGATGTGGCCGTGAGCGGCCAGGACCTCGTGGTGAACCGGTGGCGGCGGTACGGCAAGGACCGCCTGTACGTCGAAACGCCGGACGGGTCCAAGGTCGGGTTCTGGGACCTCGTCACGGAGACGGGGCACCCCGAGTCACCGGACTCCGAGTCGTCCCTGCTGGCGGCGGTCGCGTCATGGAAGTCGACCGCGGGACTGGCCGCCGCTGGGCCAGCGGCCACCGCGCCGGTTGAGGCCGACCAGGCCGCCTCAGCGCCCCAGGGCGGGGACGAGGAGCGCAACGGAGCGGGAGAACCGGCCGCGCCCGTTACGGCGCTGGTCGAGTCAGGGGACCACGCGGCAGACCTGCTCCTCGGGTTGCCCGATGACGCCACTTCGACGCATCCAGCGGAGGTCGTCGATGCCTCTGGTTCTGGCTCCGTGCCTGAACCGGCCCGGCCCTGGGTCGACCTGGCCACCAACAGTCCCGGAGCCGAAGCGCGAGAGCGCGCCCAGGCGGCCCGTGACTCGGCCCCTGTCAAGACCGTTCTCGCCCGCGTCCTCGGCGTCCACACCAACGAGCGGGCGTGGCGCATCGGCGCGGACGGCGAGGAGAAGGTCGCCGCCCAACTCGCGAAGGTCGCCAAGAAGGACCCTCGCTGGCGGTTCCTGCACGCCGTCCCCGTCGGCAACCGCGGCTCGGACATCGACCACATCATCATCGGGCCAGGTGGTGTGTTCACCGCCAACGCCAAGCACCACCCCGGGGCAAAGATCTGGGTCGGTGGGAACACGTTCATGGTCAACGGCGCCAAGCAGCCGTACGTGCGGAACGCCCGCCATGAGGCCCAGCGCGCCGCGAAGGTCCTCACTGAGGCGTGCGGGTTCCCCGTCCATGTCGAAGGCCTGATCGTCACGGTCAACGCGAGTGACGTCGTGGTCAAGACCCAGCCAGAAGGCGTCTCGGTGACCCCGCGCATGCAGGTCGCGCGGTGGCTCCTGCGGCACGGTGACATCCTCACGCCCGAGGCCATCGATGCGGTCTACGACGTCGCTCGGCGTTCCACGACCTGGCGGTAGGTCCCGTGGCGTCGAACCTGTCCCGTCCGCCTGTCAGGATGCCCGCATGACCGCGTACGAGCCGACGACCACGGCCTTCAGCGCGGTCGGGCTCCTCACCCTCGTCGGTCCCGTCGACGGCAGTTGGGAAAGGGTCACGTGAGCGACGCACCCGACAGCCGGTCGGCCCGCTATGAGGACCGGCCCTACCGCGGACTGGCGTCAGCGTCCATGGCAGCCGGTCTGCTGTTCGGTCTAGGCGCGTTCGTCGTCGCCGCCGTGCTCATGGGCTTCGACTACTTCGCCGTGCGCGACAAGCCGACCGAGCACGCTGTGGTCATCTCACAGGGACCGTCGGGCACCAGGGAGGCATGCGGGCCCCGAGCGCTCACCCCGGACACGCCGGGGGAGCAGACCACGTACCGCTCGACCGACCCGCCCGCTGGCCTGCCTGCGGAGTTCAGGATCAACCACTGCCCGGACTGGGACGACCACCCCGGCGACGTCGTCGAGGTCCGCCGCACAGGCCTGACGCAGGACGACATCTACGTCGACCCGATCCAGAGCGCCGGGCAGTGGCTCGGCATGGCCGGAGCAGTCGGGGCCGCCGCAACCCTGATCGCCGCCGTGCTCACCTACGTGAAAGAGGCCTGGGGAGTGCACCGCGCTCAGCGCAGGATTCGCCGCCACAAGCACGCCCCGGCCAAGTAGGAGGCCAACACTCATGGTGATCAGCCGACGACAACTGGCGCTCCTTGCCGTGGGAGCGGCCGCCGCCTAGCGGCGCGACGTCCGGCTTCTCGGGCACGTCGCCTCTCGTCACACCCAGATCGCCGCGGGTATGCCGTCCGTGAAGGTCTCCGGAGGATCCGGCAGCGACCGGGCCTCGCCGTTCACCCACCGGGCCGCCGTCCACGCGGCGGCGCAGGCGTCGAGGACGTCGTCCGCGGCATACCCGCTCCCCGAGAGGACCGACGGGGAGGCGAGGCCTGCGGCGCGGAGCGCGGCGAGCCGGGCGACCCGGCCCTCGTCCGTCTTCTTGCCTGCCGTGATCGGCGCGCCGGCCATGGTGGCGAAGCAGAGCTCGGGATGCACCTCGAGCACCCGGACCGTCGGGCGACTGCGCACCCACGTGTCGACCTCGAGGATCTTGGCGCGCAACCCGAACGCCTGCGCCCCCACCCCCTGACCGGTCAACGCGCGGTTCACCGGGTCCGCGGCAGTCCTGGTCGGCTCACCGTAGGCAGCGCGGGTCAGCGTCGTGAACACCGAGGAAGCCTTGCCCCGCAACGCCTTTCGTGCCAGCGAATCAGCCTTCCGCGTCGTCGTGTCGGGCAGCCCGATCGGGATGTCGATCGCCACCACCTGGATCGCCAGCGACCGGCGGACCGTCTCCACCAGCGCGTCGATGGTCGCCGCCACCGCGATGCGGGGGCGAGGGGTGCCGGGCTCGAGGATCGCACCGACCCAACCGGCCCTGCACGCGTCGACGCCGAGCACAGGTGCCGACACGACGACCGGCGGCAGCGGTTGCGGCCCGGAGCCGGCCCTCGCGACGGCGACTGTCGTCTCGATCTCGGTCACCGTGGAGCGAGCGGCCAGCAGCGCGGCCTCGACAGCGGCCGGATCGGGGACATCCGTGTCGAGCAGACCCGCGAGCGCGGCTGCCTGGTCGGCCAACCGTCGCGAGAGCTCACGAGCCTGCCGACCACCCGCCATGCCGATGCCGCCTCCCGTCGAACCGTCGAGGGGTGACACAGTGCCAGACATGCAGGCAACCCCCGAGCACCAGGCTGCACCCGCCTTCGACGTCGCGGCGCTGCGCGCGCAGTTCCCCGCGCTGCAGGGAGGCGCGGCGCACTTCGACGGACCGGGCGGCTCGCAGGTCCCGCAGGCCGTCGCCGACGCGATCTCCCAGCAGCTGACCAGCCCGATGTCCACCCGCGGCGAGGTGACCGCCGCCGAGCGGAACTCCGACGCGGCCGTCCGCAGCGCACGACAGGCGCTCGGCGACCTGATGGGCACCGACCCGGGTGGCGTGGTGTTCGGGCGCAGCATGACGGCGCTGACCTTCGAGCTGGCCCGCACCCTGGCCCGGGACTGGGGACCCGGCGACGAGGTCGTCGTCAGCCGGCTCGACCACGACGCGAACATCCGGCCGTGGCTGCTCGCCGCGGAGCAGGTCGGCGCGACGGTGCGGTGGGCCGAGTTCGACCCGTCCACCGGCGAGCTGCCCCCCGAGGCGGTCGGTGCGGTCGTGACCGACCGCACCCGGCTGGTCGCGGTCACCGCCGCGTCGAACCTGGTCGGCACGAAGCCCGACCTCCCGGCCATCGCGGCACTCGCCCACAACCGGGGCGCGCTGCTGTTCGTCGACGCCGTCCACCTCGCGCCGCACGGGCTCGTCGACCGGGTGGCGATGGGGGCAGACCTGGTGACGTGCTCGCCGTACAAGTTCTTCGGGCCGCACTGTGGCGCCCTCGCCGCCGCGCCCGAGCTGCTCGAGTCGCTGCACCCCGACAAGCTGGTGCCCTCGTCCGACGCGGTGCCCGAACGGTTCGAGCTCGGCACGCTGCCCTACGAGCTAATGGCCGGCGTCACCGCTGCCATCGACGTGATCGCGGGCATCGTCCCCGGCGACGGCTCCCGCCGGGACAGGCTCACCACCTCGCTCGCGGCGGTCGGCGCCCACGAGCTTCGGCTGCGCATGGACCTCGAGCCACGACTGGCCGAGCTCCCGGGCGCCACGCTCCACTCCCGCGTTCCGGAGCGCACGCCGACGCTCCTGGTGACCTTCGAGGGCCACGACAGCAAGGACGTCTCCCGCCAGCTCGCGGCCCGCGGCGTCAACGCCCCCGCTGGGCACTTCTACGCGCTCGAGGCCTCCCGTGCCCTCGGCCTCGGTGACACCGGCGGCCTGCGCATCGGCCTCGCCTCCTACACCGATGCCGACGACCTCGAGCGCCTCCTGGCCGGTCTCAGCGAGGTCGTCGGGCGCTGACTGCCGGCCATACCCCGGGGTCGGGCGGAGGTGGCCAGCCGGGCGAGCGGGGGCAGGGCCGTGAGGCCTCGGTCGCGCCGTGCCGACCTCGAGCCGTCGCGCGGCGTCAGGGGTTCTGGACCAGGCGCAGCAGGGTGCCGTCGGGGTCGACGAGGTAGCCGATCCGCAGCCCCGAGTGCTCAAGCCGTGGTGGGTGCAGGCGCGGCCACCCGCGGTCCGTCTCCGGGATGCCCGTCGCGCGGCACGTCTCGTAGAAGCCGTCGACGTCGTCGAGCCGCAGGCAGCAGCTGAACGAGCTCGTCGCCGGGTCGACGCCCGGGTAGAGGAAGAACTCCAGCATGAGGTCGGACCTCGTCAGGATCAGCCAGCCCTCGTCACGGTACGCGGGCTCGAACCCCAGCCCCGCGTAGAACTCCGTCGTCGCGTCGAAGTCGCGCGACGGCAGGTTGGGTGTCGCCACGTTGCCCACCGGGTCCCCCTTCGTCTCCTCGAGGGCAGTCTTCACCCGGCGACGCCGCGACGGAAGGGCCCCGGGGCGGCGTTGGGGGTCTCACGCGAGCGACCCCACGGGGGCGACGCCCGGTCGGGCGGCGGCGCGGCGAGGCCGCCGTCGGGCGTGCGGATGCCCCTCAGCGCCAGGACCCCGGCGAGGCAGATCTCCCACGCGAAGAGCGGCACGGCCAGCACGGGCTGGGGGCTCGCGACGCCGAACATCACGCCGACGTTCATCACCGCGACGAGGACGGCGCCGACGATCCCCAGCACCGGCACGAACCGGGGCACGAGCCGGCGACGCAGCAGCAGGACGGCCAGCACGACCGCGTTCACGGGGTTGACCAGTCCCGGACCCACCAGAAACGTCCAGTCGTGGACGAGGTGGAGACCCGCGACGACGCCCGGCTCGAGGGCCGGTGAGGCCGTCGAGCCCGGCCGGGACACCGCGGGGAGGATGGCGACGACGCCGGTGAGGATGACCGTCGCCTCGAGGGTGCGCAGCGCGGAATACCCCACCGCAGCGCCTGGCCCGTGGGGTCGCAGCAGCGGGTAGAGCGCCAGCGCCGTCCCGACGACGGCGAGCGCGAGGACGACCTCGAGCAGCCCGGCGGCGAGCACGGACCCGCGCGCGGCGAGCGGGGCGCCGGCATCGAACGCCGAGCCGCCATAGAGCGGCACGGCGGCGACAGACGTCACCCAGGTGACGAGGTAGAGGGCGGCGGCGACGAGGGCGAGGCGACGGGGTGCGGTCATGGCTTCTCCCGGGGAACAGAAGGTGTACGGCGTACACCTCGGGAAACGACGACGGTAGGTGTACGCTGTACACCTCGTCAACCCCCAACCCTCTGGAGGCGGTATGCCGCGTGGTGGCCGGGAGTCCCTCACCCGCGCCAGGGTCCTGCGCGCCGCCGTCGCGCTCGCGGACTCCGAGGGCCTCGACGCGGTGACCATGCGGCGGCTCGCCGACGTGCTCGACGTCGTGCCGATGGCGCTCTACAAGCACGTGGCGGACAAGGACGACCTCCTCGCCGGCATGGTCGACGTCCTCGTCGAGGACATGGCGGCCCCGCCTCCCGCCTCGCCGAGGCGGTGGCGCGACGGCGTCCGGGCGGCGCTGCACGCAGCCCGCCGGGTGGTGGTGGCGCACCCGTGGGCGCAGCGGGCGATCGAGTCCAGGACCGTGCGCACGCCTGCCGTCCTCGGCCACATGGAGCGGGTGAGCGGGGTCTTCCTCGCGGCCGGGTTCACCCCGGACCAGACGCACCACGTCATGCACCTGCTCGGCAACCGGATCTGGGGGTTCAGCCCCGAGCTGTTCACCGGCGCCCCGGACGCCGGTGCGGCGTCGGCCCCGGCTCGTCGGAGCCGGGCGCCCGAGCCGGACCCGGCGGACTACCCGGCGATCGTGGCCATCGCCACGGATGCCCGGGCGCGGCGCCCCGACGCCACCGGGTGCGACGAGGACTTCGAGTTCGACTTCGCCCTCGACGTGCTCCTCGCCGGGATCGAGCGGCTGCGACGGGCGCACTGGTCGTCCCCGTCCTGACCGGCAGGGTGCCCGCCCGACCCGACGGGCCGGACGCCACCCGGCGCCGCCGCAACGACGGGCCGGCGCCGGCCGCAGTCCGGCCGCCGTCGCCCGCCGTCCGCCCGCCGTCCGCCCGCCGTCAGGCGGATGCCCGCGCGAGCACCTGCTGGGTGTGGCAGTCCGCCGGCAGGAACGTCTCGAGGTGCAGCTCGTCCAGCGTCGCGTCCGTGGCCGTCTCCAGGCGCGCGCTCACGCTGAAGAACCGCAGGACCGTGCCCTCGTGCTCGAGCTCCAGGGCCAGCACCGGCCCGGTGGGACGTGCTGCTCGCGCGGCACCGGGCACGTGCCCCGCAGCCTCCCGGGCGAGCGCGGCGAGGGCCGGGTCGTGGGTCGCCTCGGCGCGCGCCTGCACCTGGGAGACCAGGTGCGCCGCCCACTGCGACAGGTTCCGGATCCGGGGGGCCAGCCCACCCGGGTGCAGGCTGACGCGGATCGCGTTGACGGGCGGCTCGAGCAGCTCGGGGGCGCAGCCGGCCAGCAGCAGGTCCGTCGCCGCGTTGGCGTCGACGACGTCCCAGTGCCGGTCGAGGAGCAGCGCCGGGTTCGGCAGGTGCGCGTCGAGCAGGTGGCGCAGCCCCTCCATCACCACGCCGAGGTCCGCGTCGTCGAGGCCGCGGCCGGTCGTGGCGCGGCGCGTAGCCGCCGGCGAGGAGCAGCTCGTCGCGCGAGCGCAGCGGCACCTCCAGGGACTCGGCGATGCGCTCGATCATCTCCGCCGTCGGCCGTGAGCGCCCTGTCTCGACGTAGCTGAGGTGCCGGGTGCTCACGTGCGCCCGCGTCGACAGCTCCAGCTGGCTCAGCCGGCGGCGCTCGCGCCAGCTCCGCAGGAGGGTGCCCACCTCGGGCCGGGTCTGCGTCGTCGTCACCGCCGCAGTCTCGCAGCCAGCCTGCAGTCTGGCCATGACCTCCGAGGTCATCGACCCGCCGCACCCGGCCGGGGGAGCCTTCGGTTGCCGGGCGGGACCGCCGGCCGGCCACCATCCAAGGAGAAGCCATGCAGGACAACGGAATCCACACCCACACCGGCGCCGTCGACACCACCGACGCCGTCGACACCACCGCCACCGACACCGGCGCCGTCGACACCACCGCCGTCGCGACCGCACCGGACGCTGCCGTCGACGGCGGGCGAGTCCGCACGGCATACCTCGCCACGTGGAACGCGACCGACCCCGGTGAGCTGCGCGCCCTCCTCGAGGCCCACTGGAGCCCGGAGGCCACCTACATCGACCCGCTCGCCGAGGTGGCCGGGCACGAGGGCGTCGCGGCGCTCGTCGGTGCCGTGCAGGCGCAGTTCCCCGGCTTCGTCTTCACCGCCGTCGGGCAGCCGGACGCCCACCACCGCCAGGTGCGCTTCCAATGGGGGCTGGGGCCGCAGGGTGCCGCGCCGGTCGTGGTCGGCTCCGACGTCGTCGTGCTTGACGCAGCCGGTCGGGTCGCCGACGTGCGCGGCTTCCTCGACGTCGTGCCCGAGGGCGCGGCCTGAGCGGCGTGGATGCCGGGCCCGTGTCTGCCGTGCGGCGGGTCAGTGGGCGGAGTCGCGCACCCGGCGGCCCACCCACTCGAGGGCGTCGGCGACCTCGGGTCGGACCCGGGCCGGGTCGGTGAGCCAGTCGACCAGGGCGCGGTCGTCGCGGGCGATCCCGGCCAGGACGTCGGCGGCCGCCGCGGCGATCAGGGCCCCGGCCCGGGGGACCGGCAGCTCGTCCCCCACCGCGTCGTCGGCCCAGCCGTCGGCCAGCGCGAGCAGCTCGTCCTCGACGTGCCGGCGACGGGTGTCGGTCACGACGGCAGCAGCAGCCGGAAGCGCCCCCAGCGCCTCCTCCCCGGCGCTCGCGCGGACCTCGCCGAGCAGCTCGACGAGGTGCAGCTCCATCAGCCAGGACGGCATGCCGCGACCGGCGAGCACGCGACACAGCCAGCCGACCTGGCGGACGGCCCGCTCCTCACCGAGGCCGGCGAGCGAGACCAGCCACGCCGAGTCGGTGCTGGCGAAGCGTGACCCGCGCTCGCCGTAGCGGATCCCGTAGTACGGCATCGCGTCGAGCGACCGCTGCGCCGCCCGGACCGCGGCCCGCACGAGCGTGGCGTCCGTCGTCACCTCGTGGGCGCCGGCGTCCGGGTTCACCAGGGCGGCGTCCACCGCCTGCCGGTTGGCTCGGCGCACCAGTCCCGCGGCGACGTGCCGCTCGCCCTCCGCGACCAGGTTGGCGACGTCCGAGCCGTGGCCGTGCTCCGGCAGGCGCCCCTGAAGGACCGCCCGCAGCACCTCGGGGTCGGCCGAGCCGGTCGCGACCACCAGCCGCTCGACCCCCACCACCGCCGCGAACACCGCCGGGTCGTCGAGCCGCCCGGTGACGGTGCGGTCGGCGTGCGCGAGCAGGAGCTGTCGGGCCTCGTCGGAGGGGTCGGTCATGACGGGCATTGTGTCGTGCCGGGCAGCGGCGGGGGACGACGACGCCGCAGGTCAGCCGCCGGTCGGTGCCCAGCCGTAGACGCGCTCGACGCGCAGGGTGACCAGCAGCCGGCGCTCGCGGACCATGGCGGCCCGGAAGTCCTCCCAGTCCGGGTGCTCGCCGTTGAGGGCGCGGTAGTGGTCGACCAGGGCGTCGACCGCCGCGTCCTCCGGCGCCACGGCCACCGGGCCCAGCTCCGCGGCGGCCTCGGCCACGGCATACGCGCCCAGGTCGCCGGTCGTCACCATGAGGCTGGCGCGCGGGTCGCGCCGCAGGTTCCGGGTCTTGGCCCGGTCATCGGTGACGGACACGAGGGCGGTGCGGGCCGAGGGGTCCCACAGGTAGCCGACGTTGGAGAGCTGGGGGCGACCGTTGCCGCGGATGGTCGCCAGGATGGCGCGACGGGTCGTGCCCAGCAGGGCCCACAGCGGCTGGTCGTCGGCGCTCACCGCTCCACCGTCCCACAGGGTCCGGGTCCTCGCGCGGCGTCGCCGCGGCAGCGCGATCGGCGTCCGCGCGCGGGTGGCGGCCGTGCCTGCGCCACAATGCGGGGGTGTCGCAGGGGACGGGTGCGGGATCGACGGGTGCGGGCTCGACGGCTGCCGGGTCGACGGGTGCGGGGTCGACGGCGGCCGGGACGAGCCCGTGGGCGCGGGCTGCAGTCGCGCACGTCGACGGCCTGGCCCAGGGTCCGCCGCTGGACCGGTCCCTGCGGGTGACGGTGAACTTCCACCCCGACCGGGCGTCGGGGGGCCTGACCGTGCTGGAGCACCTGGCGCGCGACGGCGTGTACCGGTCCCAGTTCGAGACCGGCACGAGCAACGGCGGACTCACCGCCCACCCCGGTGGGGACCGGTGGCGCTGGGAGCAGCGGATCTTCGGGCACGCGTACGACGACGCGCCCGCCTCCGAGCGGCCCCGTTACGGCGCCCTCAACCACCGTCGACGCAGCACCGGCGGCTCGCTGCGCTTCGGGTCGGCGTACCTGCGCCTGGCCGAGCACGTGCTCGATCGCACGACCTTCTGCTTCCCCGACTCGGTCTTCGAGCCGGTCGCGTTCGGGACGTCGAGACGGTTCGACCTGCTGCGCCTGGCCGACGCCTTCGACGCCCGGCCCCGCACCGACGCCCTCGAGCTCAGCGAGGGCGGCCTGCTCGACGACTACGTCGAGGCGCACGTCCACGGCCCGGTCATCCTCGCGACGGACGTCGAGGCCCTCGTCCTCGACCCGGCCCACTGCGGGACGCCGACTCAGGAGCACGCGGCCGCACTCGGCATACCGGTGGAGTGGCACGAAGGGCGCCGCCTCACCCTCGGCGAGCTGGACCGGCACCCGGACTTCCGCGGGCCCCACGTCGTCGAGGTCGGGCACCGGGTGGCCCGCGGAGGGGTCCTCGACGCGGCCGTGGTGGGCGAGGCGGTGCGTCGCGGTGCCGAGGACCCGCAGGACCTCAAGAAGGTGTGGCACCACGTCGCCCGGTTCGGGTCACCGCTGGGAGAGGGCGGGGCCTGACAGGGCGCCACCCGGCGGCGCGGGTTAGCGTGCGGCCCATGGACCTCATCACGATCGACGCGCCCGACGGACCGGCCGAGGCGTACGTCGCCAGGCCGGAGGGCGGCAGCGGCCCCGGCGTGCTGTTCGTCATCGACGCCATCGGCCTGCGGCCACGGATCGCCGAGATGGCCGACCGAATCGCGTCGTGGGGCTACGTCGTGCTCGCCCCCAACGTGCTCTACCGCAGCGGCACCGCCGCCGAGACCAGCCCCAGCCCCAACGCCGACCTGCGCGAGCCCGGGGCGCGCGAGGCCTTCTTCGCCCACACCGGGCCGCGCATCGCGGCGATCACCGCTCCCCGGGCCGAGGCCGACATCCGGGTCTGGACCGACACCCTGGCGGGTCTGGACGGTGTCGACCCCGGCGGCCCGTTCGGCGTCGTCGGCTTCTGCATGGGGGCGCGGATCGCCATCCGTGCCTCCGGCCTGGACCAGCGGTATGCCGCGGTCGGCGGCTTCCACGGCGGTGCCCTGGCCACCGACGCCCCCGACAGCCCGCACCTGTCGCTGGCCGCGGCGCGCGCCGAGTACGTGTTCGGCCATGCCGACCAGGACCGGTCGATGCCCCCGGAGCAGGTGGCCCGGCTGGGCGACGCCCTCGATGCCGCCGGCCTCACGGCGAGCAACGAGATCTACCCCGGCGCCGCGCACGGCTACTCCATGTCCGACACCTCGATGTACGACGAGGCCGCGACCGAGCGCATGTTCACCGAGCTCGAGGCCCTCTTCGCCCGCACCCTGCGATCCGGCTGACCCGGTTCGTCCTCGCCTCGCCTCGCCGCGGCTCGGCTCGGCTCAGCGAGGCCAGGCCACCCCCGCAAAACGGCAGTTGCGTGCACGAAACGGCAGTTCTGGAGTCCCGTTTCACGCACGCAACTGCCGTTTTGCGCTCGCCGGACCGGCCCGGCCCGGCCGTCGTGGCGTCTATGGTGCTCGGATGCGCCGCACGCTCTGGTTCGGGCTGCTCCTCGTCCTGGTGACGGGCTGTGCCCAGGCGACCGACCGCGGCGCGGGCGCCTCGACCCCCGCGCCGACCACCTCGGACGCCAGCACGACCACGACGTCCCCGGCCGCGACTCCCAGCTCAACCCCCACCACGACCGCCCCCACGACCACCACGAGACCGAGGCCCACGGTGACGCCGAGACCGAGCCGGACGTCCGCCGCGCCGTCCCCGACCGGCCTGACCAGCCTGCGCGGCAACACCCGCAACGCCATCGCGTGGGCGCCGCTGTCGGACCCCGGCGACGTCCACGTCGAGGGCTCGGTCCCCAGCTCCCGCGCCTGGTCGACGTCGAAGGTGCTCGTCGTCGCGGCCTACCTCGACACGGTCGTCGACGGCGACCCGAGCCGGATCCCCGCCAGGGAGCGCGGCTGGATCAAGGCCGCCCTCACCGCCTCGGACGGCGACGCCGTCGTGGCCATCAGGAACGAGATCCCCGGTCGGCCCGGCCCCGCCATCGACCGCGTCCTGCGCAGCATCGGCGACACCACGACGCACGCACCGGACACCTCCCAGGGCAGCATGCAGTGGACCGTGCGGCAGCAGCTGCGGTTCCTGGCGGCCCTGCACGCCGGTCGCGTCGTGTCGCCGGAGGCCAGCGCGTTCCTGCTCGGCCAGATGCACCCCATCGCCGCGCACCGGTGGGGGCTCGGGCGGATCGGGGCCCGCTCGTTCAAGGGCGGCTGGCTGCGCGCGGACACCGAGACCCGCCAGATGGGGATCGTCGGCGGGTATGCCGTGGCCATCATCACCGCGGGCGACGGACCGGCCGTGCTGCAGACCGACGGCGACTCGGCGCACGTGCAGCAGATGGACCGCCTCGCCGCCCTGCTCGCGACCCGCCTGCGCTGAGAGGATGCGGCCATGGTGTCCGAAGCGAAGAAGTTCCCCGACCTGTGGGTCGACCCCGAGGACGACCCCCGGGAGGCGGCGAGCAGTTCCGCGACGGACGAGCGCAGCGTCCTCACCGGCTACCTGCGCCAATTCCGGATGACGTTCGAGCTCAAGTGCGAAGGCCTCGACGCCGAGCAGCTGGCGCGCCGGTCGGTGGAGCCGTCGACCCTGTCACTGCTCGGCCTGCTGCGGCACCTCGCCCACGTGGAGCATGTCTGGTTCCGGATCACCATGGAGGGCAACGAGATCCCGCGGCTGTGGGGCAAGGACGAGCACCGCGACGCCGACTTCGACGGCGCGGTCGCGGACGAAGCGGTCGTGGCCGAGGCCTGGGAGGTGTGGCGCCGCGAGGTCGCCCACGCCGAGGCGTTCGTCGAGCGCGCGGCGAGCCTGGAGGTGGTCAGCCTCCACCCCACCCGCGGGCCGATCACGCTGCGCGAGCTGCTCGTGCACCTCATCGAGGAGTACGCGCGCCACTGTGGCCACGCCGACCTGATCCGGGAGCGGATCGACGGGCGCACGGGCCAATAGCCTGTCCTGCGTGAGCGACGCGCAGCCAGAAGACCCGGTCCAGCGGTATGCCGCGCTGCGGCCCGAGCTGCTCGCCGTCACCGAGGGCTTCACCGCCCTCGTCCGCGAGCTGCTGGACGACGCCGGCATCAACTACCTCAGCGTGACCGGGCGGACCAAGAGCGTGGAGTCGTTCGCTGCCAAGGCCTCCCGGACCGTCGACGGCCACCCCGTGTACGCCGACCCGCTGCGCGACCTGACCGACCAGATCGGGGTGCGGGTCGTCACCTTCCTGCGCGGCGACGTCACCGCGGTCGCCGACGTGCTGACCGACCAGTTCATCGTGTTCGACGACCGCGACATGGGTCGCGAGACCGCCCAGCAGGGCCGGTTCGGGTATGCCAGCCGGCACCTGCTCGTGGCCCCCGACCCGCTGAAGGCGCTGCCCCCGGCATACGAGGGGCTCAAGGGGCGCACCGCCTCGGTGCAGGTGCGCACGATCCTGCAGCACGCGTGGGCCGAGTTCGAGCACGACATCCGCTACAAGGGCACGATCCCGCAGGAGCACGTGCCCGACCTCGACCGGCGGTTCACCCTGGCCGCGGGGCTGCTCGAGCTCGCGGACCGGGAGTTCTCCGAGATCCGCGACCGGCTGCAGGCGAGCATGGAGGGCCAGCAGGTGTCCGGCTCGGCGGACCACGGCGACCCGCGCATCGGTGCCGCCGAGCTCGCGACGTTCCTCGCCGGGCAGTTCCAGGGGGCGCGCTGGTCGCGCACCGACCACTACGCGTGGATCTCCGGGCTGCTGCTCGAGCTGGGCATCACCTCGCTCGACGAGCTGGCGGGACTGCTGCGCTCGATCGACGTCGACGGGATCACTGCCCGGATGGGCTACCGGGACGCCCCGGCCGCGGTCCGCCGGCTCGACGACGCGCTGCTCGCGGTCTTCGGGCAGCGGTACATCGGGCTGCACGGCAACGCCCACCGCGAGGCGGCACTGCGGGCCAGGCTGGAGAAGCTCCGCGCCTGACCCGCACCGCCCCGCCGGCGCATGCGCCCTCACCGGCATTCTTTGAGCGATCACGGCGGTCCAGACCGCTGCGATCGCTCAAAGACCTCGGGCGACGTGCCTCAGCGACGGGTGGCCGTGACGAGCAGGTACTCCCAGGGCATGACGCCGCCGTCGAGGTGCCGGTCGCCGAGTTCGGCCAGCGCCGTGTCGAGGGCCGCGACCTGGGCCGGGTCGCCGGCGATCCGGCGGTAGGTCGCGATGGTCGGCCCGTAGTACGCCTTGAAGAAGTCGCGGAACTCGGCCCCGTCGGCGAACCGGTCGACGGGCAGCTCCTCGCGGACAGCCACGAGCTCGGTGACCCGGTCCCCGAAGAGGTCCCGCACGTGCGCCTCGTCCCCCCACAGCGGCGGCGGCTGCGCTCCGGGGGCCGGCGGCGCGGCATACGGCTTCATCGTCGCGAACATCTCGCCGATAAAGCCTGCCGGCGTCCAGCTGACGAGCGCCACCGTGCCGCCCGGACGGGTGACCCGCAGGAGCTCGTCGGCGACCGGCTGGTGGTGCGGTGCGAACATGGCGCCGACGCACGACGTCACGACGTCGAAGGTGGCCTCGCCGTACGGGAGCCGCTCGGCGTCACCCACCTCCCAGGTGAGCTCCACTGCCGCCGCGCGCGCGGTGGCCCGCCCGGCGTCGAGCAGCTCCGGGGTGAGGTCGCTGGCGACGACCTCGGCGCCGGCCGCCGCCGCGGGGATGGCGACGTTGCCGGACCCGGCGGCGACGTCGAGGACCCGCTGGCCGGGCCCGATGCCGGCCGCGGCGACGAGGCGGTGCCCGAGGGCGGCGATGACCTCGGTGGCCACGGCCGGGTAGTCGCCGAGCGCCCACAGGGCGCGGTGCGCCGCCTTGAGCGCCGTGTCGGCCTCGGTGGGGTCGGGGGTGGTTGCGGCGGTGCCGGTCTGTGCAGTCATGGCGTTCTCCTCGCTGGTCCGTCCTGCGCGACCAGCGTCGTCCGGCGGGGGCGGTCCGCTCCAGTGCCGGATGTGTACCGGGGGCAGTTCTCGATCTGTACTGGTCGCCGCCCTCGTCCCGGGCGTCTACTGGTGGCACGAGCTGAGGGAGTGTGCGCGATGACGTCGTACGGCCAGTTCTGCCCGGTCGCCAAGGCCATGGAGGTCCTCGACGAGCGGTGGACGCTGCTCGTCGTCCGCGAGCTGCTGATGGGCAGCACCCACTTCAACGAGCTGCGCCGCGGCGTGCCGAAGATGTCACCGGCGCTGCTGAGCAAGCGGCTGCGCTCCCTCGAGCGCGCCGGCATCGTCACGCGGTCGGTGCGCGGCCAGCGGGTCGTCTACGAGCTGACCGAGTGCGGTCGCGAGCTCGAACTGGTCGTGAACACGTTGGGGCAGTGGGGACTTCGCTGGATCGGCGATCTCGGCGAGGAGGACTACGACCCGCACCTGCTGCTGTGGGACGTGCGCCGCTCGATCCCCGTCGACCGCTGGCCCCGGTCGCGGACGGTGCTGCGGATCTCTTTCGACGACGTGGCCGGGCCGGTGTCGCACTGGTGGCTCGTCGTGGCCAACGGCGAGGTCGACCTGTGCGACTACGACCCCGGGCACGAGGTGACGGCCAGCCTCGAGACCAGCCTGCGCACCCTGACCCGGATCTGGCGGGGCGAGGTGGTCTGGCCGCAGGCGCTGCGCTCAGGCGACGTCGTGGTGGCCGGCCCGGCGGCGGTCCGGCGCGAGGTCCCCGAGTGGCTCGGCTACTCCCTGCTCGCCCGGTCGCTGCACCCCGCCTGACGCCGGGGAGCGCCGCCTGACACAGCGGAGCGCCGCCCCCGCCTGACGCCCGGGGAGCGTCGAGCCCGTCGCCTAGGGTGGGGTGATGACGACGTGGGGGCGTTGGGGGAGCAGGCTGCTCGTCGTGGCCGGGCTCGTCGGCCTGGTCGGCGTCGGCTGGTCGTACGGCAGGTACCTGCCGGTCTGGGGGGACACGCCCTGCGAGCGCGACCGCGCGCTGTGCGACGCCGCCGCGAACGTCGCCGCCCAGCGGCGGCTCGCGTGGTGGTATGCCGGGTGCGCCCTGCTCCTCGTCCTCGGCCTCCTCGCGACCCTGGCCGTACGGGCGCTCGCGCCGCGGACCGGCGTCACCGCTCGTGCCGGAGGGCGACCCGCGGCCGACGACGGGGCCGTCGCCGGGAGCACGCGGCTCGCCGTGTCCACGGCCGCCCGGGCTGCAGCCGTGGCCGTCGGCGTGCTCGTGGCAGCACCGTTCTGGCTCTTCGGGGGCATCGCGGTGGTGCTGGCCCTCGGGGGGGCCGCCGTGGTGGTCCTGGCCTGGCTCGTGGACCTGCGGCTGCGGGCGTCCGGTCGGACGGGTGACCTGGGGGCCCTGCTCGTCGCCGGGCTGGCGGCGGTCGCGGCGGTGTCGGTCTCCACCACGGTGGTGGCGGCGACCGTGCACTGGTCGTCCCGCGGCCGCCCCGGGGGTGACTCCTGGGGCTGGCTCGTGGCAGGTCTGGTCCTCGGTGCCGCCGCCGGCTCGGCCGCCGTGGTCGCCGCACTGGTGCGCCTCGACCCCCGCGGTCAGCGCGCGGCGGCGACCGCCATCTGGGCGGTCGTCGTCCTCGCCGTCCTGGTGAGCGCGGCGAGCCCGCCCGGCCGCGAGGCGCTCGACCGGGTGCGCCGTGACCTGTACCCCCTCGCGCTCGCGGAGCCGCCCCCGGCCCGGGCCGCCCCCGAGCCGACGCCTCAGCCCCTCCCGCCGAACCCCTCGCCGACCACGCCCCGTACCCACCCGGTCGTGGCCGCCGCGCGGGCGTGCGCACCCGGCGACCTCACCCTGTCGGCTCGCGCCTGGGACTCGGCGATGGGGACCTCGGCGGTGACCCTCGCGCTCACCAACCGGAGCGCCAGCGCCTGCTGGGTCGAGGGCTTCGCCACCGTGGCGATCGCCCAGGCCGGGCGCGACCTGGGCGTCGACGTCGGCCGGTCGACCACGACGGCATACGGCACCACCTCGCCGGTGACCAGGGTGGGCCTGCCGGCTCGCGGCGGCGAGGCGCTCGCCGCGCTGTGGTGGAAGGGGTACCGCGCGCAGGCCGACTCGACCAGCCCGCAGGTGGTCGCGGTGACCCTGCGCGGGGCAACCACCCCGCTGCGGCTGACCCTCGACGGGACGACCCCGCGCATCGACGTCATCGAGGGCGCCGCGATGACCCTCGCCCCGTGGCAGTACCCGCCCTCCGGCTGACGCGTCAGCCCTCGTGGATGGGCTGCTTGGGCAGCTTGCGCACCTTGGCCCGGCGGCGGCGGCGTTCGGGGATCATCGAGCGCATCTCCTCGAGCTTGCCGAAGCACAGCAGCCGGTCCTCGGCCTCGAGCAGCTGACCCGGCTTGGGGTTGGGCACGACCTGGGTGCCCCGGTGCAGCGTCAGTACGGAGATGTCGCGGTCGGTCAGCCCCGAGTCGCGCAGCCGCTGGCCGACGAGGTCGGAGGCGGAGTGCACGACGAGCTCGGCCACGCCGTAGCCCGTCGACACCGTGAGCCGCTGCCGCACGTCGATCTCGGGAAAGGCGACCTGGTTGGAGACGAAGTCGATGATCGCGCCCGCCACGTCGAGCTTGGTGGCGGTCTCGATGCCCTGCAGCCCCGGGGATGAGTTGACCTCCATGACCAGCGGACCCTCGTTGCCCTCGAGCATGTCGACGCCCGCGACCCGCAGGCCCATGATCTGCGCCGCCCGGACGGCCGTCTCCTCGTACTCCGCGCTCAGCTCGACGCCCTCGACGGAGCCGCCGCGGTGGACGTTGGACCGGAACTCCCCGCCCTGGGCGGTCCGGCGCATCGCCGCGACCACCCGGTCGCCGACGACGAGGGCCCGGATGTCGCGACCGCGGCTCTCGCTGACGAAGCTCTGGATGAGGACGTTCTGCTGGGTGCTCTGCAGGGTCTCGATGATCGCCTCGGCGACCTTGATCTCCGGCGCGAGGATGACCCCGATGCCCTGGGTGCCCTCGAGCAGCTTGATGACGACGGGCGCGCCGCCCACGCGGTTGATGGCGGCGAGGACGTCGGCGCGGTTGCGCACGAAGGTCGTGGCCGGCATACCGATGTTGTGCCGGGAGAGGATCTGCGTGGCGCGCAGCTTGTCACGGGAGTTGGCGATCCCGTTGGCGGTGTTGGGGGTGTAGACGTCCATCTGCTCGAACTGGCGCACGACGGCGGTGCCGAAGTAGGTGATCGAGTTGCCGATCCGCGGCACGACGGCGTCGTAGTCGGACAGCGGCCGGCCGCGGAACTGCAGGTCCGGCTCGGGCCCCGACAGGTCGATGGCGAAGCGCAGCGTGTTGAGCACCTTGACGTCGTGGCCGCGGTCGAGCGCGGCGGTGCGCAGGCGCTGGGTGGAGTACGTGCGCGGGGCACGCGAGAGGATTGCCAGTTTCACGAGCCGTCCCTGCCAAGATGGAGCGGTGTCAGAGCCGAACCATCTAAGCACCCCGGTCGGGTGGCGCGAGTGGGTGAGCCTGCCGGGCGCCGGGGTGCCCTGGCTCAAGGCCAAGCTCGACACCGGGGCCCGCACCTCGGCCCTGCACGCGTTCGACGTCGAGGAGTTCGAGCGGGGCGGGCAGCCCTGGGTCCGCTTCTCGGTCCACCCGTGGCAGCGCTCGCCCGAGGACGCCGTCACCGTCGAGCGCCCGGTCCACGACCGCCGCGCCGTGCGGAGCTCGTCGGGCCACCGCGAGGAGCGGGTCGTCGTGCTCCTCGACCTGTCGCTGCACGACCGGCCCGTGACCGCGGAGGTGACCCTCACCAACCGCGACGCCATGGGGTTCCGGATGCTCGTGGGCCGCGAGGTCCTGCGGCAGGGGTTCCTCGTGGACTCGGCCCGCTCCTACCTCGGCGGCCGGCCGCCGCTGGCCGTGCGCCGCCAGAACCGGGGCCGCTGATGGCCCGCCCCTCCTTCGCGATGGGCCCGGTGCGGGTCCGGGCAGGCAGCAAGCAGGACGTCGGGCTGCCCATCACCCGCCTGGTGACCGGCGCCGACGTCAGCCTGCCCGTCCAGGTGATGCACGGGCGCGAGGACGGCCCGACGGTCTGGGTCAACGCCGCGATCCACGGCGACGAGGTGGTCGGGGTCGAGGTCGTGCGCCGCGTGCTCGCCGGCCTGTCGCCCAAGACCCTGCGCGGCACCCTGATCGCGGTCCCGATCGTCAACGTCCACGGGTTCATGGCCGGCGACCGGTACCTGCCCGACCGCCGGGACCTCAACCGGTCCTTCCCCGGCTCCTCCCGCGGCTCGCTCGCCGGCCGGATCGCGCACCTGATGATGACCGAGGTGGTCGCCCAGAGCGAGGTCGGCATCGACCTGCACACCGGCGCCGACGGCCGCACCAACCTCCCCCAGGTCCGGGCCGACCTCGACGACCCCAAGACGCTCGCGCTCGCGGAGGCGTTCGGCGCCCCGGTGATGCTGCACGCCAAGCTGCGCGACGGGTCGCTGCGCTCCGCCGCACGGGAGGAGGGCGCCACCGTCCTGCTCTACGAGGCCGGCGAGGCGTGGCGCTTCGACGAGTGGGCGATCGCGGCCGGTGTCGTGGGCGTACGCCGCGTGCTCGCCACCCTGGGCATGACCGAACCCGTGGAGCCGGCCGAGGAGCCGAGCCTGCCGTGCCGCACGAGCGGCTGGGTCCGAGCCCGCCGCACCGGGATCCTGCACCTCGAGGTCGAGCTCGGCCGTCGGGTGACCCAGGGCGACCGGCTGGGTGCCTTGTCGGACTCGTTCGGGCGGACCCTGCGCCTGGTGCGCGCCGACCGGGACGGGATCGTCATCGGCCACACCCGGGCGCCGCTGGTCAACCGCGGCGACGCCCTCGTGCACATCGCCTCGGCCTGAGGACGGGACCGGGGTGCCGCTGCAGTCGGTCGAGCTGCTGCTCGACACCGCCACGGACGAGACCGTCCGCGCGTTGTGGCAGACACTGTCCGACCACGGGATCCGCAGCCAGGCCGACCACGGCGGTGTGACGAACGCGCCACACGTGACCCTCGCCGCGGTCCCGGTCGTGACGCCCGCCGCCGAGGAGGCGCTCGTCCCCCTCGCCGCGCGGCTGCCCCTGTCCCTCGCGCTCAGCGGCCCGGTGCTGCTGGGGGAGCGACGGCCCGCGCTGGTCCTCCCAGTCCGGGCCGAGGCCCCCCTCGGCCGGCTGCACACCGACGTCCGGGCCGCGCTGGTCGTCCCCGGCGGCTCCGGGGACGAGGTAGCCGGGTCGCGGGGCGCCGGCGGCCCGTGGCCCGTCACCCGGCTCCCGTGGGCGCCGCACATCACCCTCGTCCGGCGCCTGCGCCCCGAGGACGTGGAGCCGGCTTCGGCCGTGCTGGCCGCCGTGTCGACCCCGGACCGGGCGACCGCCACTGCCCTGCGCCGCTGGGACCCCGACCGGCGGTTCGCCTGGCTCGTGGGCTGACGGTCCGGCCCCCGGGCCCCCACAGCGGGCGCCCCCGACCTCCGCCCTGGACCCCCGAGCTCGTGGGCGACGGGCTCGACCCTCGCCAGCGTCGGCGGTGGCTCCTAGTCTCGGGAGGACAACCCCACCACCACCAGGAGGTCGACGATGACGTCACGGCTCAACCCGTACATCGGGTTCAAGGACTCCGCGCGCGAGGCGCTCACGTTCTACCAGGAGGTCTTCGGCGGGGACCTCACCATGAGCACCTTCGGCGAGTTCGGTCAGGCCGACCAGCCCTTCGCCGAGGGCATCATGCACGGCCAGCTCGAGACGCCACAGGGCTTCACGCTCATGGTGTCCGACACCCCGCCCGGCATGGAGTACCGCGAGGGCAGCCGCATCTCCGTCAGCCTCTCGGGCGACGACGCGGCGCAGCTGCGCGGCTTCTGGGACAAGCTGTCCGAGGACGGCAGCGTCTCGGTCCCCATGGCCGCACAGCCCTGGGGCGACGAGTTCGGGATGTGCACCGACCGGTTCGGCGTCGACTGGATGGTCAACATCGCAGGCGACCACTCGGGCGCCGGCGCCCAGGGCTGACGCCGGGCGTTGCCGAGAAGGGCCGGTGGACCGCTGGCGGGTCATCGGCCGCCGGCCGGTTCCGCCGACCGGTTCCGCCGGCCGGTCGAGCCGCGCCCGGCCGGCGGGCCCTCAGTCCACCGGGCCGGGGTTGCGCTCCTGGAAGGCCAGCGCCGGTCCGGCGAGGATGCCACCGTCAACCGGCAGCGTGATGCCGGTGACCCAGGAGGCGTCGTCCGAGGCGAGGAACGCGACCGCCGCGGCGATGTCCTCGGGCAGTCCCACCCGTCCCATCGGGTAGAGGGGGACCAGCGCGTCGGGGTCCTGGTCGTCCCACACGCGGGTGCGGACCGTGCCGGGAGCGACCACGGTGAAGCGCACGGGTCGCTGGCCGTCGCCGACCCGGGAGGCGGAGTACTCCACGGCGAGGTTCTGGGCCAGGTTGGGCAGGGCCGCCTTGGCGACCGAGTACCCGACGTTGCCGAAGGCCGCCAGCCCGTTGACCGAACCCGTCATCACGACCGCCCCGCCCCAGCGCGAGGTGAGCAGGTGGGGCAGGGCGGCCTGGATGCAGCGCACGGTGCCGTGCAGGGTCGGCTCGAGCTGCCCCGACCAGGCGGCGTCGTCCAGGGCCTCGAACCGCTCGCCCGTGGCGATCCCCACGTTGCAGACGAGCACGTCCAGCGCACCGAACTGCTCGACCCCGGCCTGCACCGCGTGGTGCACCGAGGCGGCGTCGGTGACGTCGCACTCCAGGGCCAGCGCCCGGTCGCCGAGGCTGGCTGCGGCATCCTTGGCGGCGACGGCGTCCAGGTCTGCAACCACCACGTTCGCCCCCTCGGCGTGCAGCCGTCCTGCGGTGGCGCGGCCGATGCCGTGCGCGGCACCGGTCACGAGGGCGGTCCGTCCGGTGAAGCGGGCCAGGGCGGGTGCGGGCTGCGAGGTCATGGCGTCAGTCTGTCCGACGTCAGGGCCCGAGCCGGTCAGGTCCGCGCTCGCCCAACGCGAACGCCACCAACCCGTCGGGCGACAGCTGCCCGGCGAGGACCTCGACCGACCACCGTCGGTCCGCCTCCGGCAGCCGGTCCGTCGCCAGTACGTCGTCGGCGAAGTCGAGGAAGTCGTGCAGGGCCCGGGTCGCCTGCGCGTACCGCAGCCGCGCCGGGTCGAGCCGCACCGCTCCGTACCCCTCGACGACCGCCGCCCGGTCGGCCTCGGACGGCGTCGCCAGCACGCCGCCCAGCACGAACATGAGGTCCCACTCCGGGGTAGCGACGGCCGCGTCGTCCCAGTCGACCAGCCAGACGCCGTCCTGTCCGTCGTCGGCCAGCAGGACGTTGCCCGAGTGGGGGTCGGTGTGTGCCACCACCCACGGTGCGTCGGCCCACGCGTGCCGGTCGTCGGCCGTCGTGCGCGCGAGCTCCGCGACCGCGAGGAGGCGCTCACGCCCGCGCCCGGCCCACAGCCGCCCCAGCTCGTCGACATACGGGTCGTCCGAGCCCGTCGCCCCCAGCAGGCGGTCGAGCTCGTGCAGGCGGCCGAGGAGCGGCCGGGGGTCGCGGTCGGCGCGGGGAAGGTCGCGCAGGACCGGGGTGTGGACGGACACCCGGTGGAGCGCGCCGAGCACGGCACCGAGCGACCGCCAGTGTCCCGGCCGCAGGCCCTCGTCGAGGCCGCGGTGGTCGGCCACCCACGGCACGACGCTGAGCCGGTCGCCGTCGAGCACCGACGTCAGGCCACCGTCGAGCGCGTGCAGCGGTCCCGGCACGCCCGGCACCCCGGCGTCGGCCAGGTGGGCTGCCACCGCCACCCCGGGCTGGGGGCGGGTGCTGGTCTTGACGGCATACGCACGGCCGTCGCTCGCCTCGCCGCGGAACAGGGGCGCCCGCGCGTCGGCGCCCACCCCGACGGGATGGGCGCCGACGAGCTCGACGCCGAACTCCTCGCGGACCCGCAGCAGGAGGTCCTGCGTCAGTGCATCATCACCGGCGGTGCGCCCTGGGCGTCGGCGTCGTCGAGCAGGTGCGACTCCTCGTGTTTGCGGGGCAGGAAGAGGGCGGCGACCAGGGAGAGGCTGACGAGGCAGGCGGCGACCCAGAAGGTGTGGGCGTAGGCGTCGGCGGTGAGGGTGGCGACCTCGTCGGCGAGTGCTTTCAGAGCGGTGGCGGGGTTGCCGCCGTGGTCGGTGAAGAACTGTCCGACCAGGGGCAGCTGCCTGGCGGCGGCTTGGGCGGCCTTGACGCCTTGGGTGGTGGCGACCTCGAGGTACTGCCCGCCCTGGGCGGCCAGGGGGCGGCTGTTGATCTGGTTGGTCAGGACGACGGAGAAGGTGGCGACGCCGACGGAGCTGGCGATCTGTTGGGTGATGTTGAGCAGGGTGGACCCGCGGGCGACGTCGTGGTGGGTGAGGGTCTTCAGTGCCGAGGTCATGATCGGCATCATCGTGGCGCCCATGCCCAGGCCCATGACGAACAGGACGGGGATGAGGAACCCCCAGTGGGAGGAGTCGGCCTGGATCTGGGTGAGGGTGAACATGCCGGCGATGATCAGGACCAGCCCGAACGGGACGATCCGGCCGACGGGGAACCGGTCGGCCAGCGCGCCCGCGATGGGCATGGTGAGCATGGCCCCGACGCCCTGGGGGGCGACCAGCCAGCCCGCGGTCAGGGGGGTCTCGTGCTGGACCTGTTGCAGGAACTGCGGGATCAGCAGCAGCCCGCCGAAGAACGAGGCGGCGAAGATGAACATGGTGATGATCGAGACCGTGAGGTTGCGGTTGGCGAACAGGCGCAGGTCCAGCAGCGGGTGCTTGGGTTTGAAGCTGTAGAGCACGAACGCGACCATCAGGGCGAGGCCGACCAGGCCGGGCAGCAGCACCTTGGTGTGGCCGATGCCGCCCTCGCCGGGGATCGAGGACACGCCGTACAGGAACAGGGCCAGGCCCGGGCTCATCATCAGCATGCCGACGAAGTCGAAGGACTCCGAGGGTTGGGGGTTGTCCTTGGGCAGGGCGAACCAGGCGTAGACCAGGGCGACCAGGCCGATCGGGGCGTTGATCAGGAAGATCCAGTGCCAGGTGAAGTGGTCGATCAGCCAGCCGCCCAGGATGGGGCCGAAGATCGGGCCCAGCAGCATCGGGATGCCCAGGATCGCCATGAGCCGGCCCATCCGGTTCGGGCCGGCGGCGCGGGTCATGATCGTCATGCCCAGCGGCATCAGCATGCCCCCGCCCAGGCCCTGCAGGACCCGGAAGCTGATCAGCATCCCGATCGACGTGGCGGTCGCGCACAGCACCGAGCCGAGGGTGAACAGCAGGATCGCCATCATGTACAGCCGCTTGGTGCCGAACCGGTCGGCGGCCCACCCCGACATCGGGATCACGGTGGCCAGGGCCAAGGTGTACCCGGTGACGGTCCACGCGACGGTGGAGTACGCCAGCGGTTCACCACCGAACGCGGTCTGGAACGTGCGCAGGGCGACATTGACGACGGTGATGTCCAGGATCGACATGATCGCCCCGAGGACGACCACACCGGCGACCTTCAGCACGGCCGCGTCGATCTTCTCGGGGTAGTTCACAGGAGTCGTGGCTGGTGCAGACACGGGTACCTCTTCGGACGGTGACAGGTTCGGACGGGTGCCCACGGCGAAGCCGCGAGGCGTTGGCTGAGCGGTGCGCGACCCTGCGACGCCCCCTCGACCGAGGCTAGTACCGGTCCCCGACAACGCGCGCCACCTTTTCTGCCGGGTTAGCGTCATCCCCATGGTCGACGTCATCCGCTCGTTCCCGGTCAGCAGCCCGCCCGCCGAGGTGGTCTCCTACCTCGCCGACTTCACCCACGCTGTGGCCTGGGACCCCGGGACCGTGCGCTGCGAACGCGTCGACGACGGACCGGTGCAGGTCGGCGCGCGGTGGCGCAACGTGACCAAGCTGCTGGGACGGGAGACCGAGATCGACTACGAGCTGGTGACCCTCGAGTCCGACCACGTCGTCCTGCGCGGCACCAACAAGACGGCCACCTCCACCGACGACATCCGGGTCGTGGCCACCAGGGCCGGCAGCACGGTGACCTACCACGCCCACATCGTCTTCAACGGCGTCGCCAAGCTGGCGGAGCCGTTGATGCAGCGGATCTTCGAGAAGCTGGGCGACGAGACGGTCGAGGGCATCCAGCGCGAGCTGGGCGCCCCGTAGCCACCGCCCCGGTGGCCGTGGGCCCACGCCCGCGGATGCCGTAGCGTTGCCACCGTGCGCCCGTCACCACCCGCCCCACGGCCGGACCCGGCGCCCGGAGGTGGGCCGCAGACGGACGCCGAGGTCCCGGCATACTGGCGCGGCCTCGGGCTCCCGGGCCTCGCGGACATCCACGTGCACTTCCTGCCCGAGCGGATGCTGGCCAGGGTGTGGGCCTACTTCGACGAGGCGGCCCAGCACTACGGGCAGCCGTGGCCGATCCACTACCGCGACGACGAGGCCACGCGGCTGGCCACCCTGCGCGCGATCGGGGTGCGGGCGATCCCGTCGCTGACCTACCCCCACAAGCCGGGGATGGTGGGTTGGCTCAACGAGTGGTGCGCCGAGTTCGCCGGCCGCGTGCCGGACGCCGTGCACAGCGCGACCCTCTACCCCGAGCCCGGCGTCGGCGACCTGGTCGAGCGGGCGCTGGCCGACGGGGCCCGGCTGTTCAAGATGCACGTCCAGGTGGGCCGGTACGCCCCGGACGACCCGCAGCTGGACCCCGCGTGGGCGGCCCTGGAGGCGGCGGGGGTCCCCGTCGTCCTGCACGCAGGCTCGGCGCCCAAGGACGGCGAGCACACCGGCCCCCGGCCGGTCGAGACGGTGCTCGAGCGGTTCCCGGGGCTGGTGCTCGTCGTCGCGCACCTCGGCATGGGCGAGTACGACGCGTTCGCGGACCTCGCCGAGCGGTACCCGGGCGTGCACCTCGACACGACCATGGCCGGCACCGACTTCGCGAACGCCTTCGCCCCGCTGCCACCGGCCTACGTCGAGCGGCTCGCCGGGCTCGCCGACCGGGTCGTCCTGGGGTCTGACTTCCCCAACATCCCCTACCCGTACGCGCATCAGCTCGAGGCCCTCCACCGGCTGGGCCTGGGCGACGAGTGGCTGCGGAAGGTGCTGTGGCACAACGGTGCCCGGTTGCTGGGGTTGGAGGTCGGCGGTGCCTGACCGGGTCGCGGAGGCGATGCAGGAGCTGTATGCCGTGGAGCCGGACACGTTCATGGCCACCCGGTCGCGGCTGGTCGCCGCTGCGAAGGCGGACTCGGACAAGGCAGCCGCCACGGAGATCGGGAAGCTGCGCAAGCCGAGCGTGGCCGCGTGGGCCGTCAACGCCACGGCCCGTGAGGAGGCCGGCGTCGTCGCGGACCTGGTCGAGCTGGGGGAGCGGATGCGCGAGGCCCAGTCACGTCTCGACGCCGCCGCGCTGACCGGGATGCGCAAGGAGCGCGATGCCGCCGTCGAGGCGTTCGTGACCGCGGCCGCGCGGGTGGCCGCGGCGGCGGCCCGGTCGCTCAGCCCGGCGGTCCTGCAGGAGGTGCGGGCCACGGCCATCGCGGCGCTGGCCGACGAGAGGGCGTCCGCCGCCGTGACGTCGGGGCAGCTGACCCGGTCGCTGTCGTACAGCGGCTTCGGCGAGGTCGACCTGGCCGAGGCGCTCGCCCGGACGGCCGGTGGCGCGATCCTCACGGTGGTCCCCGGAGGTGGCGGCGCGCGTCGAGGCGGCCCCGGCCTCGGCGACGGGGCTCGTCGTGGCACCGGGTCCGGCCGCGGCGCCAGCCGCGGTCGCGGCAGTACCGCCGGGCAGGGGGAGCCGGCCGACGCGACCGACGAGGACCTCGAGGAGGCTGCCGACGAGTCCGACCTGTCCGAGGAGTCCGGCGAGCCGGACGAGGCCGAGGTCCGGGCCGAGCGCGCGGCGCAGCTGGCCGAGGCCGAGGGCCGGCTCGACGTTGCCGAGCGCGCGGTGACGGCCGCCCGGGAGAAGGCCGAGGAGACCCGCGAGCGCCTCGCGGTCGTCGAGCGCCAGCTGGCCAAGGCCCGGGAGGCCGACGAGCGAGCGCTCGAGGCGGTCACCGACGCCGTCCGGGCGCGCAAGCAGGCGCAGGCGGTGCTGGTCGAGGCGCGGCAGGCGCTGGAGGACCGCGACTGACGCAGGTCGCGCGCGCTGCCGCCTCACCAGCCGTGCGTGCCGGGCCCTCCCTTGAACGGGCCGACGACCGCGTCGGTGACCCACCCGCCGTAGAAGCCGCCCTCCTGCGGGCGCACCGTCTCGCCGTCGACGACGCAGCGGTCCACCAGGCCGGGCATCACGGCATACGCCCCCCGCAGCTCCTCGAACCCGGCGCTCGGCTCGGGGTAGGTCCACACGGCTCGTGGCGCGAGGACCTCGCCCGCCACGAGGTCGAGGTAGGCCGCGCGGCCCTTCCACTCGCACCACGACGAGCCCTCGGCGGGGCGCAGCGCACCGGGCGCGAACGCGTCGCTGGGCAGGTAGTAGGTCGGGGGGTGGCTCGTCTCGAGCACCCGCCACGAGCGTGTCGTGTCGGCCACCCGCACCCCGCCGAGCCAGACCTCGACGTGCTGGTCGCTGCGCTCGACGCGGGGCGGGCGGGGGTAGTCCCAGACGGACTCCTGCCCGGGACCGGCCGGCAGGGGCGTGGGGCGTCTCATGCCGCCACGCTAGGTCGTCCCGGGCGATCGCGCCGGTTGCGTCCTACCGTGGGGTCCGGAGGTGGTCCGATGCAAGACCCGACGAGTGAGCAGCAGACCGACAGGGTCCGCGAGGGGATCTACCCGGACGTCCCGCCGAGCGGCACCGGGTGCGTCGAGTGCCTGGCGGCCGGCGGCTGGTGGGTGCACCTGCGCCGGTGCGCCCAGTGCGGGCACGTCGGCTGCTGCGACACCTCGCCGTCGCAGCACGCGACGGCGCACCACCGCGAGACCGGCCACCCGGTCATCGCCAGCTTCGAGCCCGGGGAGGACTGGTTCTGGGACTACCCGAGCGGTCAGGGGTTCCTGGGCCCGCGGCTCGCCGACCCGCAGAGCCACCCGGCCGACCAGCCCGTCCCCGGTCCGGCCGGGGCCGTCCCCGCCGACTGGCGCGAGCACCTGCACTGACCGCCCGCGGCGGACCGGAGCGGGCCACCGGTCCTCGGGGTCGACCCTGAGGGACTAGTCCGTCATGGGGGTCGAGATGGGTAGAAAGCCGGATGCGCCGGGCGCTGCGGACCGGGCACCGTGGGGGCATGGCCCTCCACACCGAGCCGACCCAGCCGACGGCGCCGACCGCACCACCGCGGTCCGCGACCGCGCCGGACCGGCTCGCCCGCCGTGCACCGGGGGGTCGCGGCGGGGGGAGGGCCGCCAAGCTGCTGCTGTCCGGCGGCCTCGCGGTCGGGATCCTCGCCCTGGCGCTGCCGAAGGTGGCCGGCGCCGAGTGGTCCCAGATCGCGGCGGCACTCGGCGGGCTGAGCCTGCTGCAGATCGGCGTCCTCACCGTCGTGTGGCTGGCCGGCCTGTGGGCCCAGACCCCCGCGCTCACCGCCGCGATGCCCGGGCTGTCGCACCGCCGGGCGCTGCTGCTCAACCTCACGGGGTCGTTCGTGTCCAACCTGCTGCCGCTCGGCGGCGCGGCCGGCACTGTCGCGAACTGGCGGATGGCCCGCTCGTGGGGCTTCACCACCGCCGCGTTCGGCCGCTGGGCCGTGATCACCAACCTCGTCGACACCCTGCTCAAGTTCGTCCTGCCGGGTCTCGCCCTGCTCTGGCTCGCCGTGGCCGGGGTGGAGGTGTCGAGCAGCGTCAGCGCCGCGGCCTACGTGGGGCTCGGGCTGCTCACCGGCAGCGTCCTGGTGGTCTGGCTGGTGGCGCGCGATGACCGGGCGGTCCGGTGCGTCGGCCGGTGGGCCGACCGCGTCGTCGCCCGGGTCCGTTTCCTGCCCCGGGCCGAGGAGGGGTACGCCGAGCGGGCCGCGTCGTTCCGCCGCGAGAGCGCCGGCCTCGTCGCCGCCGGGTGGGGCCGGATGGTCCTGGCCAAGCTCGCGTATGCCGGGCTGCAGGCGCTGCTTCTCTGGGCCGGCCTGCGGATGATCGGGGCCGACGTGCACCCGGCCGTCGTGGCCGCGGCGTTCGCGGTGGAGCGGATCCTGACCATGGCGGCGATCACGCCGGGGGCCTCGGGGATCGTCGAGCTGGGGATGGTCGGCGTGCTCGTCGCGTTCGGGGTCGAGCCGGCGCTGGCGGCGGCGGGGGTGCTGCTCTACCGGGGCTTCGTCTTCGGGGCGGAGATCCCGGTCGGGGGGCTGTCGATGCTGGCCTGGTCGCTGCGTCGCCGCCCCGTCGCGGCCTAGGGTCCACCCCGTCGAGCCCTCCGCGCAGCCGGCGGCCTCGCGTCGGGGCCCGTCCGGTGCCTACGCTCGACGGGTGTCGAACGATCCGTCCACCCGACCGGCAGCGCCGAGGTCCGGGGACGCGCGCGCCCGCCTCCTCGAGCGGGCCAGGGAGCTGCTCGGGCAGGAGCGGGAGCGGACGCTCGCCGCGCTGCGCGACCGCGAGGCCGACGTGGCCGCGATCGTCGCGGCGTCGGAGGGCTCGAACGCCGACGACGAGCACGACCCGGAGGGCGCGACGATCGCGTACGAGCGGGCGCAGGTCGATGCCCTGGCCCGGCTCGCCGTCGACCACCTCGACGCGGTGACGGCCGCGCTTCACCGCGTCGAGGACGGCAGCTACGGGGTGTGCACGGTGTGTGGGCTGCCCATCCCGGAGGAACGGCTGGAGGCGCGCCCGACCGCCACGACCCACGTCGCCTGCGCCGGCTGACCCACGACCCCTGGCCGGCAACGCCCCGCCCGCCCGGCCGGCCCGGCTGGCCCGGACCGGCCGGCCGGCTCCGGCTGACACTCGCTGCGGGCTCAGAGGTGGCGCAGGAGGGCGTCGGCCTCGGCGTGCAGGCGGTCGGCGGCATCCGCGCGGCCGGCCGAGGTGAGCTGGTCGGCCGCCTGGCGGCGCTCGGCCACCTCGGCCTCGACGAGCGCGCGGACCTCGCCGTCGACGAGCTCGCGCCGGGGAGCCTCCGCGGCGCCGACCCCGACGGCGCCGGCCACGGGGCCGTCGCCGAGGGACGCACTCGGCCGCTGCACCGGGACGGCCTCGGCGTTGGCGACGGCTGCGAGTGCCGAGCGGATCGCGCTCACCGCGGCGGCGTCGCGAGCCCGCATGGCCGGGAGCAGGGCCTGCTGCAGCCGGTTCCGGAGGTCCTGGTCGCTCATCCGACGATACTGCCAGCCCCGCCTGCTCCCCTTCACCCGGTTTTGGGGGCGCAGGGGTGACGGATACGCCACCTCTGCACCCCAACCCCGCCGGGAGCCCTCGTGGTCGACCTCTCTCGGTGAGCTCGTCCCGGGACCAGGGCCGTCAGCGGGCCGGCTGGAATCCCCGCAGCCGCAGGCTGTTGGTCACCACGAACACCGAGGACAGCGCCATCGCGCCACCGGCGATCATCGGGCTCAGCAGCCCCGTCGCGGCGAGCGGGATCGCTGCCACGTTGTAGGCGAACGCCCAGAACAGGTTGCCGCGGATCGTGCCGAGGGTCCGCCGGGCCAGCCGGATCGCGTCCGGCGCGGCCCGCAGGTCGCCCCGCACGAGCGTCAGGTCGCTCGCCTCGATCGCGACGTCGCTGCCGGTGCCCATCGCGAGCCCGAGGTCGGCCTGGGCCAGGGCGGCCGCGTCGTTGACACCGTCGCCGACCATCGCGACGACCCGGCCCTCGTCCTGGAGCCGGCGCACGACGTCGACCTTGTCCTGCGGCAGGACGTCGGCGATGACCTCGTCGATGCCCACCGCGCGGGCGACCTCGTGCGCCGCGGCCTCGTGGTCTCCGGTGAGCAGGACGGGGTGCAGCCCGAGGTCACGCAACCGCCGGACGGCCTCGGCCGAGGTGTCCTTGACGGTGTCGGCGACCGCGACGACGCCGCGGGCGGCCCCGTCCCAGGCGACGACGACGGCGGTGGCGCCACGCCCCCGTGCGGTGTCGAGCGCCGCGACCAGGTCCTCGGGCACGGTGACGGACCAGTCCTGCAGCAGCTGCGGGCGGCCGACCACGACGGCGTGGCCCTCGACGACGCCCTGCACCCCGAGCCCGGCCGTCGAGGCGAAGTCCTCGACCGCGGGCAGGGTGCCCGCCTCGGCCGCGCGGGTGGTGATGGCGTGGGCGACCGGGTGCTCGGACGCGCCCTCGACCGCGCCGGCCAGGCGCAGCACCTCGGCGGCGTCCTCGCCCTCGGCGGCCACGACGTCCTGGACCGTCATCCGGCCCGTGGTCACGGTGCCGGTCTTGTCGAGCACCACGGTGTCGACCCGACGCGTGGACTCGAGCACCTCGGGTCCACGGATGATGAGGCCGAGCTGGGCCCCACGGCCGGTCCCGACCATGAGGGCGGTCGGGGTGGCCAGGCCGAGGGCACAGGGGCAGGCGACGATGAGCACGGCGACCGCGGCGGTGAACGCTGCGGTCCAGCCGCCCCCCGCGCCGACCCAGAAGCCGAGCGTCGCGACGGCCAGGGCGATGACGACGGGCACGAACACCGCCGACACGCGGTCGGCCAGGCGCTGCACCTGGGCCTTGCCGTTCTGGGCGTCCTCGACGAGCCGGGCCATCTGCGCGAGCTGGGTGTCGGCACCGACCCGGGTGGCGCGGACGACCAGGCGGCCGCCGGCGTTCACGGTCGCGCCGATGACGGCGTCCCCGGGGCCGACCTCGACGGGCACGGACTCACCGGTCACCATCGAGGCGTCGACGGCGCTGGTGCCCTGCTCGACCTCGCCGTCGGTGGCGATCTTCTCGCCCGGGCGCACGACGAACCGCGTGCCCACCGTGAGCTCGGAGACCGGCACGCGTTCCTCGCGGGCCGAGTCGCCCTCGCCCCGCAGGACGCTGACCTCCTTGGCCCCCATCTCGAGCAGCGCCCTCAGGGCGGCGCCGGACGCGCGCTTGGCCCGCGCCTCGGCATACCGGCCCGCGAGGAGGAACGCGGTGACGCCCGCGGCGGCCTCGAGGTAGATGTTGCCTGCGCCGTCGGTGCGTTCGAGGGTGAACCGGAACGGGTGGGTCATGCCCGGCTCGCCGGCGGTGCCGAGGAACAGGGCGTAGAGCGACCAGCCGAGGGCGGCGAGCGTGCCGACCGAGACGAGCGTGTCCATCGTCGACTGGCCGTGCCGCAGGTTGGTCCAGGCGGCGCGGTGGAACTGCCAGCCGCCCCACACGACGACCGGCGCCGCGAGGACGAGCGAGGCCCACTGCCAGTAGCGGAACTGCCACGCGGGCACCATCGCGAGGACGATGACCGGGGCGGCGAGGGCCGCCGAGACGAGGAAGCGGTGGCGCAGGGTGCGCAGGGCCGTGTCGGCCTGCTCCTCGGGACCCGCCGTGCCGGTCGGCGCGGACTCCCGGGGCGCGGGGACCTCGGCGGTGTAGCCGGTCTGCTCGACGGTCTGCACGAGGTCGTCGGGCGTGAGGGTGTCGGGGAAGGTCACGCGCGCCTTCTCGGTCGCGTAGTTCACCGACGCCGTGACGCCCTCGAGCTTGTTGAGCTTCCTCTCGATCCGGGCGGCGCAGGACGCGCAGGTCATGCCGCCGATGACGAGCTCGACGTCGCGGGTGGCGGTGGCGGTGGCGGTGGCGGCGCCGGCGTCGGGGGTACCGCCGGTCGTTCCGGTGTCAGTGGCCATGGGGGGTGGCCTCCTTCCCGGCGACGACGGTGAACGCTGCGGTCCGCACGACGTCGCCGTGCTTGAAGTCGAGGTACAGCCGGTAGGTGCCGGCACTCGGTGCGGTGGTGTGGAAGACGATGCCGGGCCCGGGCTGCGTGCGTCCGTCGCCGGGCTCGCCGTCGGGGTGGACGTGGAGGTACGCCAGGTCACCCTGGCGCAGGGCCACGAGGTGCCCGTATGCCGCGAGGTACGGCTGCAGGTCGGTGACCGGCCGGCCGGCGCGGGACACCGAGAGGGTGAGGCGCGAGTCGCGGCCGGGCGTCAGGGTGCCGTCGAGCGTGACGGTGTACCCGTCGACGGCCGCGGTCCTGCTCGCGGCCGGGAGCTCCTGTGGGACAAAGGATCCCGGCACGAAGACGTCCGCGCCCAGCGTGGTTGGCGGGGCCTGGCCGGCCGGGTCGAAGTCGGCGAAGACGCGCCACGGCCCGGGCGTCAGGTCGAGCGCGCTCGACCAGGTGCCGTCGGCGGCCAGCGTCGGGTGGACGTGCTGGAAACCGGTCTGGTCGCGGCGCACCGCGATGAGGTGCAGGTCCTTGTCGTGCGCCCGGGTGTAGGTGGTGAGCGGCTCGGCCTGCGCGTCCAGGACGCGGAACGAGACGGGGACGCCGCGGCCCGCGGCGGTGGTCGGGTGGTCGAGCACGAGCCGGTAGCCGTTCTCGGCGACCTGGAGACCGCCGGGCACCTCGGCCGCGGCCGGTTCGGCCTCCATGCCGGCGTGACCGCCGTCGGAGTGACCGCCCGCGGCCTCCCCGGTCATCGCGTCGTCACCCGCGCCGTCGTGGCCGCCGGCGTCCGCGTGGGCGCCGGCCGGGGCCGAGGGCATCCGGGGATCGGTGAGGTGCCCGACGCCGAGGGCAGCGCCGAACGCGACCGCCAGGCCGGCGCCGAAGGCGCCGACCCGGGTCGCGGTTTTCACTGCGCGAGGCTGTAGTTGCCCGCTTCGTCGAGCGCGGCGTTCACCTCAGCCGGGGTGAGCTCACGGTCGGCCTCGACGGTGACGGCGGACGTGCCGCCGGCGACGAGGGAGACCTGGACGTCGGTGACGCCGTCGAGGGCGCTGAGCTCCTCGGTGACGGCGCTGGCGCAGTGGCCGCAGGTCATGCCGACGACGTCGAAGGTCTGGGTGCTCATGGGGTTCTCCTCGGGTGGTGGGGTGGGGTAGCCGGGCGAGGCTCGCCGGGCCGGTCGGACCAGGTGGTCAGGAGCGGACGAGCCGCGCGATGGCGTCGGAGGCCTCGCGGACCTTCTCCTGCGCCTCGGGGCCGCCCTTGCGCGCGGCGTCGACGACGCAGTGCTCGAGGTGCTCCTCGAGCAGCTCGAGCGAGAACGACTGCAGCGCCTTCGTGGCCGCGGAGACCTGGGTGAGGATGTCGATGCAGTACTTGTCCTCCTCGACCATCCGCTGCAGGCCCCGCACCTGTCCCTCGATGCGACGCAGTCGCTTGAGGTGGCTGTCCTTCATCGGGGTGTACCCGTGCACGGGGTGCTGTGTCTCACTCATGCTCATGGCAACACGATACCCCCCTATGGTATTTCGTCAAGCCGGGGGAACCGCTCACCTCGGCGTCCGACCCCCGGACCCCGACACGGCAAAACGGCAGTTGCGTGCGTGAAACGGGACTGCGCAAGTGCCGTTTCATGCTCGCAACTGCCGTTGTGCGGAACAGCCGGTGCGCCGGTGCGCCGGTGTGCCGCCGGGTGGGCCGGTATGCCGGGTGCGCCGGTATGCCGGGTGGGCCGGCTGTGCCGGCTGTGCCGGCCGACGGGGTCAGCGCAACGGGCTGAAGGGCCTCAGCTGCTCGACCTGCTTGCCGGTGACCATGGTCTGCGCGAGCAGCCGGCCGGTGACCGGGCCGAGGGTGATGCCCCACATGCCGTGGCCGCCCGCGGCATACACGCGCGGGGACTTCGTCGCCCCGATGAGGGGCAGGCCGTCGGCGGTGCACGGGCGGGAGCCGACCCACTCGTCCTGGCGGGCGTCGAGGTCGGCGCCGCGCAGCAGCGGGCGGGCGGCCTCGGCGATGGCCGAGATGCGGCGCTGGTCGAGGGCGGCCTCGGGCTTGCGGAACTCCATCATCCCCGCGACGCGCAGCCGGTCGCCGATCGGCGTGCAGGCGACGCGCTGGGCGGGGAAGTAGACGGGGCCGTTCGGGACGTGGTCGATCGCGACGGAGAAGGAGTAGCCGCGGCCGGCCTGGACGACCTTCTTCACGCCGAACTGCCGGGCCAGCTTCCCGAGCCAGGCGCCGGTCGCGAGGACGGCGGCGTCGAACTCCTCGACCGCGCCCTCGGCGGTGGTGACCGCCACGCCCCGGCCCGTGTCGCGGATGTCGGACACGGTGGCGCCGTCGACGATCTTGCCGCCGCGGGCCCGCACCGAGTCGGCGAGGGCGTGGACGTAGGCGCCCGGGTTGATGAACCGCTGGCCCTTGAGCAGGATCGCCGCGCCGATCTCGTCGGAGAGGCTCGGCTCGATGGCGCGGGCCTGGTCGCCGGTGAGCGCCTCGAACTCGATCGCCTGGCCGGCGGCGTGGATGTGCTCGATCTCCTCGAACAGCGTCCGGCGCTCTTCCTCGGTGCGGTACGACGCGAGGAACGACTTCGCCTCGATCGTGTCGGCCTGCACCCCGCCCGCCTTGAGCAGGTCGAAGCTCTCCAGCGACAGGTCGTTCACCGGCACGAGCGAGCCCATGGCCTTCTTCCAGGCCTTCATGGTCGAGTGACGGGTGAAGCCGGTGACGAACTTGAGGAAGTCCGGGTTCGCGCTCGGCGGCACGTAGACGGGGGACGACGGCGACAGCACCGCGCGCAGGCCGTACTTGAGGACCGCGGGCTCGGGCAGCGGGGTCGCGATGCCCGGGGTCAGCCAGCCGGCGTTGCCCCACGACGAGCCGGCGGCGACGCCCTCGCGGTCGAGGACGACGACCTCGACCCCGTGCTCCTGGAGGAACCAGGCGGTGGACAGGCCCACCATCCCGGCGCCGACGACGGCGACACGACGGGGAGTGGGCAGACCGGCAGCGGTGACGGCGGGGGAGGAAGTCATGGTTCGAGCGTGACAGGCAGCGGCTGCGGTCGCCTTGGCGCCGGAGCATGAACCAGACGCACCAGGTTGTGCGCTGAGCACCACCCGATCCAGACTGGGACCGTGCTCGCCGTCACCGACCTCGTGGGGACGCTCTCCGGCCTGCTGTCGCTCGCCGTCCCCCGCCCGGGGGCCGAGGTGGACGACCTCACCATCGCCGAACCCGCGCAGGACATCGTCGGCCAGCCGGGCGACCTGGTCCTCGGCGTCGGGGTCGACGGGCCGGACGCGGCCGGGGACCTCCTGGCCCGGGCCGCCGCCGCAGGGGCGGGTGGCGTCGTCCTGCGCCGCTCCCTCGGTCGCCGGCGGGAGGTCCGCGCCCGCGCCAGGCGTGAGGGCATCGCCCTGGTCGAGCTCGCCGACCAGGCCTCCTGGGCGCACCTGGTGTGGCTGCTGCGCGGCGTCCTCGACCGCGCGGCGGTCGGACCCGGGCGCCGGGAGGACGCCCCCGTCCAGGACGACCTGTTCGCCCTGGCGGACGCGGCGGCCGCCCTCGTCGAGGCACCGGTGACGATCGAGGACGCGCAGTCGCGGGTGCTCGCGTACTCCTCCCGGCAGGACCTCGCCGACCCTGCCCGCGTGTCGACGATCGTCGGCCGCCGGGTCCCCGACGAGGTGCTGGCGACCCTGCGTGCGCAGGGCGTCTTCCGCCGGCTCGCTCGGTCATCCGAGCCGGTCTACGTCCCGGCCTCGGGTGTCACCAAACCCCGGCTCGTGGTGCCGGTCCGCGCGGGTGGGGAGTGGCTCGGCTCGATCTGGGCCGTGGTGGAGCAGCGGCCACCCGCCACCCTCGTCGCCGAGCTCGTGCAGACCTCTGCCGTCGTCGCGCTGCACCTGTTGCGCCTGCGCGCGCAGAGCGACCTGTCGCGCCGGGTCGCCGCAGACCGGCTCCGCGCGGCGCTGTCGGGCAACGCCAGCGGGGCCGAGGACTGGCTCCCGCGCGGGCCGTGGCGGGTCGTGGCGCTCGGGGCGGCCGGCGACCCCTCGCGCACGCTCGACGTGTGGGAGTCGGTGCTGCGGCGGCACGCGTGGAACCAGCCGCTCATCGCCGACCTCGACGGCAGGGCGTATGCCGTGGTGCGCGAGGGCGAGGACGCCGCGCCGGGGTCGTGGCCCTGGCTCTGCGAGGTCGTCAAGCGGACCCGGGGCGAGGGCCTCCGGCTCACGGCACGGGCCGGCCGCCCGGCCTCCCACCCCACCGGGCTGGAGCGGTCACGCGCCGAGGCCCAGGAGGCCGACCGCGTCGCGGCGGGCACCGAGATGGTGCGCCGGCACGAGGACCTGTGGGCCGAGGTGACCGTCGCCCGCGCAGCCGCCGCGCTGCCCGACGAGGCCCTCGGGCCGCTGCGGCTGCTCCAGGAGCACGACGCCGTGCACGCGACCGACCACCTGCGCACCCTCGCCGCGTGGCTGGACCACCCGGGCGCCCCGAGTGCGGCTGCCCGGGCGATCCACGTGCACCCCAACACGATGCGCTACCGGATGACGCGCCTCGCCGACCTGGCCGGGCTGGACCTCGACGACCCCACGGTCCGGCTGGCGGTCCGGCTCCAGCTGGCCGCCCTCGAGGGGCCCCCGTCGGCATAGCGGCTCACGCCTCGTCACGGGCTGAACCGGGACCGGCGACCCGCTCGGGTCAGCCGGCCGTCTCAGTCCACCCAGTGGTTGTCGTGGTACCGCATGAACTCGTCGCGCTCGGCGTCGGTCATGGTCTCGCCGGCGCCCAGCCGCGCCAGCCCCTCGAAGTAGGCCTCGCGCGGCGCGCCCGGCGCGAAGTGCAGCAGCATCGCGGCCGGCCCCGACTCGTTGCGGAACCCGTGCAGCCCACCGGCGGGCACGTGCACGAAGTCACCGGCGTGCATCGCGTTCCACGCGGCCCCGTCGAAGATCGTGACCTCCCCCTCGAGGACGTAGAACGACTCGGTGATGGTCCGGTGGAAGTGCGCGCCGGGACCGCTGGGGGGACCGGCGAACTCCCACCGGTAGAGCCCGTAGGTGCCGCCGCTGCCCTCTCCCGTCGTGAGGTAGTGCACGCGGTTCCCGTTGGGGTACACCAGGTCCGGCTCGCCGCCGGCCAGCCTCGCCCGGGCGCTCACCTCGCCCGTCTCGCCGTCGTAGATCGGTGGTGGGTAGCTCATGGCGCCATCGTGCCCGCCAACGCCCTGCGGATCACGCCCTCGGCCCGGTGAACCTTCACCAGCAGGGCGAATGTTGGGCCAACATTCGCTGGGACGGTGAATCTTCACCAGCAGGGCGAATGTTGGGCCAAGATTGCGGGGGGTCAGCGGGCGTGGACGGTGGCGAGCAGGGCGGCGTACCTGCCCAGGACCTCGTCCGCGGCCCCATCACCGGCCCCACCTCCGTCCGGCTCGAGGTTCTGCTCCAGCCGGACCTCCCACTGCGGTGGCTGCTCGGCGCCCGAGAGCACCCAGGCCGCCTGCCGTGCGGCGCCCAGCCCCACGTACTCGCCCGGCTCCGGGACGCCCACCGGCACCCCGAACAGCGACCGGGCCACCTCGCGGACGGCGCGCGAGGCCGACGCACCACCGATGAGCAGCACGCGCTCGACCGGCGTTCCCAGCGAGCGCAGCGCCTCGACGCCGGCGACCAGGTTGGCCAGCATTCCCTCGACGGCGGCGCGGGCGAGGTTCTCCGGCGTCGCGTTGGTGCGGGTCAGGCCGCCCAGGGTGCCGGTCGCGTGCGGCAGGTTCGGGGTGCGCTCGCCGTCGAGGTACGGCAGCAGGCTGAGGCCACCGGCGCCGGGGTCGGCCGCGAGGGCGAGCCGGTCGAGGCCGGCGAGGTCGGTCCCCACGAGCTGGGCCGCCGCCGTCAGCACCCGGGCGGCGTTGAGCGTGCACATCAGCGGCAGGAAGCCGCCGCTCGCGCTCGCGAACCCCGCCACGTCGCCGCTCGGGTCCCGGACCTGCCGTGCGTTGTCCGCGAAGACCGCACCACTGGTGCCCAGCGACACGACCACGTCGCCACGCCGCAGCCCCAGGCCGAGGGCGGCCCCGGCGTTGTCGCCGGTGCCCGGCCCGACGACCATGCCCGACTCCGTGCGCCCTGCCTCCTGTGCCGGGCCCAGCACCCTCGGCGTCCCGAACTCGCGGCCGAGCGCGAGCCGCTGGAGGTCGGGCAGGTAGGTGTCGTCGACCGCCGAGAAGTACCCGGTGCCGGACGCGTCCCCACGGTCCGTCACGTGCTCACGGAAACCGTTGCCCTGCTTGAGGATCTGCGACGTCAGCCAGTCGTGCGGCAGGACCACGCGCGCCAGCCGCTCGGCGTGCTCCGGCTCGTGCTCGGCCAGCCAGCGCACCTTGGTCACGGTGAAGCTGGGCACGGGCACCAGCGCCGTCCGGTCGACCCACTCGGCCGCCCCGCCGAGCTCCTCGATGAGGTCGCGGGACGCCTGGGCCGAGCTGGTGTCGTTCCACAGCATCGCCTCGCGGATCACCTCGTCGCCCTCGTCGAGCGCCACGAGGCCGTGCTGCTGGCCACCGACCGCGACGGCCGAGACGCCGTCGAGCAGGCCGCCCGCGGTCGCCGCGAGGTACGCCTCCCACCACCGGTCGGGGTGCACCTGGGTGCCGTCGGGGTGCGGTGCGCGACCGGTCCGCACCACCCGCCCGGTGTCGGCCTCGCAGACGACGACCTTGCACGACTGGGTCGAGGAGTCGACGCCCGCGACGAGGGTGGGCGCGGACGAGTCGGCAGCGGAGCTCATTCAGTCCTCCATCACGATGCAGACCTTGCCGGCGTGGCCGGCGTCGGCGACCTCGTATGCCGTGGCCGCCTCGGCGAGCGGGTAGCGGTGGGTCACGACGGCCTCCGGGTGCAGGCCGGTGCGGACCAGTAGGTGCAGCAGCTCGTCCATGTGCTGCAGCGAGGTGACCCAGGAGCCGTGCAGGGTGACCTGCTTGTGGATCAGCAGGTCCGAGACGGCGAAGTCGACCCGCCCGCCCTCCCCGACGAAGACGCACCGCCCCCAGCGTCGGGTGTTGCGCAGCGCGGCCTCCCGGGCCGGCGCGGCGCCCGAGCAGTCGATCGCCACCTCGCACCCCTCGCCGGCGGTGGCTGCAGCAACCGCCTCGTCGACCTCGTCGGCGGTGACGGCCACGTCGACCAGCCCGAGCTCCGCCGCCAGCGCGACGCGCTCGGGGGAGGTGTCCGTGCCCACGACCGTCGTGGCACCGAGCGCCCGGCCCAGCATCGCCGCGGCCAGCCCGACCGGCCCCAAACCGGTGACGAGCAGCCGGTCGCGACCGGAGGCCCGCGCCCGGAGCAGCCCCTCGTACGCCGTCCCGAAGCCGCACGACACGAGCGCGCCGTCGACGAAGGTCAACGGCGCGGGCAGCCGCAGGCACGACGCCTCCTCCGCGAGGAGGTAGTCCGCGTGCCCGCCGTCACGCTGCCACCCGTGGGCCGCGCGGAACGGCGAGAGGCACCCCACGGCATACCCGCGGCGGCACTCGTCGCACATCCCACACCCGGCGATGTGGTAGACGACGACCCGGTCGCCGACGGCGAGGCTGCGCCCTCCCGGCCCGACCTCCACGACCTCGCCGCACGGCTCGTGGCCGGCGACGACCCCCTGGTACGCCTCGGCGCCGTGACCGAGGTGCTCGCGGTAGATCGCGCGGATGTCGCTGCCGCAGATCGAGGACGCGCGCATCCGCAGCAGCACCTGGCCGTGTCCCGGAGCGGGGACGTCGACCTCGACGTGCTCCACCGTGCTGTCGCCCGGCAGCCGCACGCCCTGCATCGTCCGCGGGAGGGTCGCCGGCACGCTCACTCCTGCGGCTCGATGACCGACTTCACCGCGCCGGGGGTGTCGCGGGCGGCGGTGAGCGCGGCGGCCGTGTCGGCCAGCGGGAAACGCCCCGTGACCAGCCGCTCGAGGTCGACCTGACCGGAGGCGACGAGGGCGATCGCGGTGGGCCACGTCCCGGCGTACCGGAACGTCCCGGTCACGACGAGCTCGCGCTCCTGGACGACCGACAGCGGTAGGGGCAGCTCGTCGCCGCCCATGCCGACGAGGACGGCCCGTCCTGCCGGCGCGAGCGCGCGGATGCCGTCGACGGTGGCCCCGGGGTGGCCCGAGCACTCGAGCAGCACCTCGGGCGCCGCCCGCCCGGCGTACGCGTCGGCGAGCGACTGCTCGCCCGAGGTCACGGTGCCTGTGGCGCCGAGCTCGCGGGCGACCGCGAGCCGGTCGGGGTTGACGTCGGCGACCACCACCTCGCTGGCCCCGGCCGCGCGGGCGACCTGCACGCACACGAGCCCGATCGGGCCGGCGCCGGTGACGAGCACGCGGGAGCCCGGGCCGACGGCGCCCTTGCGGCACGCCCACACCCCCACGGACAGCGGCTCGCACAGGGCGGCTTCGAGGTCGCTGACGGAGTCGGGCACCGGGTGGGCGAACGCGTGGTGGATCGCGACGAGTTCGGCCAGCGAGCCGTCGACCGGCGGCGTCGCGTGGAAGACCATGTCGGGGCACAGGTTGTAGCGCCCGGCGAGGCACTGCTCGCACGACCGGCACGGCACGCCGGGCTCGACCGACACCCGCTGCCCGACGCGCGCTGGGTCGACGCCCGACCCGACCGCCTCGACGACCCCGGCGGCCTCGTGGCCGAGCACGAGCGGTGACTCGACGACGAACCGCCCGATCCGTCCGTGGTCGAAGTAGTGCGTGTCGGAGCCGCACACCCCCACGGCCCGGACGCGCACCAGCACCTCGTCGGGGGCGGGCACGGGGTCGGGCCGCTCGTGGAGCTCGACGACGCCGGGCGAGGTCAGGACTGCGACGCGCATGCGGTCAGTCTGCCCCGCTGCCGGGAACGTCGGCCGCCCGGTCCGAGGCGTCCCACGCCTCGAGCGTCGCCCGGGCGCCGACGTCGTGGAGCCGCGCCAGCGCCGAGGTGTAGGCCGCGGCGAACCGCTCGTCGTCGGCGAGGTCGCCGAAGAGGTCGCGGTCGCGGACGAACGCCAGCGGGTCCTCCCCCTGCCGCGCGGCCGCGGACATGACGCGGTCCCTGAGCCGGTCGACCACCTCGATCGGCTCGCCCCGCTCGTCGCGCCCCTCGGCATACCGGGCCCACGAGGCGACGACGAGGGCGGAGAGCTCGATCTCGCCATCGCTGCGCAGGTTCTCGCGGATGACCGGCACCAGCCACTTCGGGATGCGGTCGGAGGACTCGGCGCAGAGCCGGGCCAGGGTGTCGCGCACCTCGGGGTTGGCGAACCGCTCGACCAGCTCGTGCCGGTACGCGTCGAGGTCGACGCCCGGCACCTCGGGCAGGGTCGGGCTGCCCTCGCGCTCCATGTAGGCCAGCAGGAACCGGCGGAACAGCGGGTCCTGGCAGACCTCGTGCGCGTACCGGTACCCGGAGAGGAACCCCAGGTAGCACAGCGCCTGGTGGCTGGCGTTGAGCAGCCGCAGCTTCATCAGCTCGTACGGCACGACGTCGTCGACGACCTGGACTCCCGCGTCCTGGAACGGCGGGCGCCCCTGGCTGCCGAACGAGTCCTCGAGCACCCACTGGGTGAACGGCTCGCAGACGACGGGCCAGCCGTCTCGCACGCCGAACTCCTCGGCCAGCCGGTCGATGTCCTCCTGCGCGGTGACCGGGGTGATCCGGTCGACCATGCAGTTGGGGAACGACACCTCGCGCTCCATCCAGTCGGCGAGCTCGGGGTCCTTGAGCCGGGCGAAGGCGGTCATCATCCGCCGGGCGACGTCGCCGTTGTCGGGCAGGTTGTCGCAGCTCATCACCGTGAACGGCGCCCGCCCCTCGCGGCGGCGCCGGTCCAGCCCGGCCGTGATGAAGCCGAAGACCGTCGTGGGCGCGTCGCCCCCGGCGAAGTCGGCCGCGAGGTCGCCCTGGATCGAGGGGTCCTGCGCGTCGAACTCGCCCGTCACCTGGTTGACGAGGTAGCCGCCCTCGGTGATCGTCGTCGACACGATCCGCGTCCCCTCGTCGGCCAGCCGGTCCACCACGGCAGCCGGGTCGTCGGGGGCGAAGAGCAGGTCGACGATGCTGCCGATGACGCGGGGCTCGCGGTGCCCGTCCGGGTGCTTGACCACGAGCGTGTAGAGGCCGTCCTGGGCTCGCAGGGTGTCGATGATCCGCCGGTCGTGCGGCAGCGCCCCGACCCCGCACAGCCCCCACTCGAGGGCCTCGCCGTCGTTCATGAGCGCGTCGAGGTACATCGCCTGGTGCGCGCGGTGGAACCCGCCGACGCCGAAGTGGACGATGCTCGCGGTCACCTTCGACCGGTCGTATGCCGGGACGGCCACGCGCGGGTCGAGGTCACCGAGCGTGCTGCCGGACAACGGGACCGGCGCGGTGCTGGCGGCCGCCGGCGGCTGGTCGGGTGCTGCCCCCGTCACTTGACGGCTCCCATCGACAGGCCCTGCACGAGCTTGTCCTGGGCGGCGAACCCGGCCGCCAGCACGGGCAGCGACACGACGAAGGAGGCTGCGCACACCTTGGCGAGGAAGAGGCCCTGGCTCGTCACGAAGCCGGTGAGGAACACCGGCGCCGTCCCTGCCACCGTGCCGGTCAGCACCCGCGCCAGCAGCAGCTCGTTCCAGCTGAAGATGAAGCAGATCAGCGCAGCCGAGGCGATGCCGGGCATGACGACAGGGGCGACGATGTCCCTGAGGGTCCGGGTGAGGCTGGCACCGTCGACCGAGGCGGCCTCGAGCATCTCCACCGGCACCTCGGCGAGGAACGAGCGCAGCATCCACACCGCGATCGGCAGGTTCATCGAGGTGTAGAGCAGGATGAGCCACCAGATGTTGTCGAGCAGGCCGACCTTCTGCGCGAAGAGGTACAGCGGGAGGATGCCCGCCACGATCGGCAGCATCTTGGTCGAGAGGAAGAAGAACAGGACGTCGGTCCACTTCTTCACGGGCTTGATCGACAGGGCGTACGCCGCGGGGAACGCCAGCAGGAGCACGAGCACCGTCGACAGCACGCTGGCCGTGAGGGAGTTGAGCAGCGGCGGCCACGGTCCCGCGGCGAAGAAGGTGCGGTAGCCGTCGAGCGACAGCGGCGCGAAGACGTCGGGCGGGTTCTTGGCCGCGTCGGTCTCCTTGTGGAACGACGTGAGGATCATCCACAGGACCGGCAGGGCGAAGAGGATGCCCACGAGCCACGCCACGGCGGTGAGGAGCAGCCCGCTGCGGGGGGCGCGGGCATACCGGACCTCCTGGCGCGGTCCCGACCCCGGGACGGTGCCGGAGCGGCGTGCCTGCCCCGTGGGGGTGTCCGTGGTCTCCGGCTCGGCAGCGGTGCTCATCGGGTCTCCTCCTTGAACAGGCTGAAGGCAGTGCGCAGTGCGGCGGTCGCGATGAGGATGGTGCCGATCACGACGACCACGCCGGCGGCGGACGCCCGGCCGTAGTCCTGTGCGGTGTAGAACGTCTGGTAGATGAAGTACGGCAGGTTCGCGGTGCCGAGGCCGCCGGACGTGATCGTGAAGACGTGGTCGAAGTTCTGCACCACGTAGATCGCCCCGAGCAGGGCGGAGAGCTCGATGTACTGCCGCAGGTGCGGGAGCGTCATGCTCCGGAAGATCTGCCACGAGCCGGCCCCGTCGATGCGCGCTGCCTCCACGACGTCGAGCGGCCGGCTCTGCAGTCCCGCCAGGAGGATCAGCATCATGAACGGCGTCCACTGCCACACGAGGGCGGCGATGATCGCGATGAGCGGGTTGTTCGTGATCCAGTCGGGCTGCGGCGCGTTGGCGCCGAAGACAGCCTTGAGCAGGCCGTTGAACAGGCCGTACTCGGGGTTGTAGAGGGCGTGCTTCCACAGCAGCGCCGCGGCCACCGGCACCACGAGGAACGGGGTGATCATGAGCGTGCGCACCGCACCGCGACCCACGAACTTCCGGTCGAGGAGCAGGGCGATGGCCAGCCCCAGGACGAGGCTCACGACGACCACGCTGACGGTGAGCAAGATGGTCACCAGGACGGCGGAGCGGGTGTTGGTGTCGGTGAAGACGCGGGCGAAGTTGTCGAAGCCCGCGAACCCGCGCTCGTCCGGGTAGTACGCGTTCCAGTTCATGAACGAGATGACCAGCGTCGCCAGGAACGGGACCTGCGTCATCACGATGATGAAGACGAGTGCGGGCAGCAGGGGCGCCCGTCGCGCCCAGGCACCCGTCTTCTGCAGCGTCCGGCTCGGTGCCGCCACCTCGCCGTGCCCCGTCCGGGCCGTCGCCGTGGTCGCCATCACTGCCCCCTCGCCTGGTAGCGCTCGGCGACGTCGTCGGCGAGCTGTTGTCCCTTGTCGAGCGCGTCCTTGACGGACGTCTTGCCTGCGATGGCCGAGCTCACGTCCTGGCTGACCTGCGTGCCGAGGTCCGGGAACTCGGGGATGTCGACGAACTGGATGCCGATGGCGGGCCTGGGCTGGACACCGGGGTTCTCCGGGTCGGCCGCCTGGATGGCGTCCCGGGTGGGGCCGGCGAAGGCCGAGGCGACCTTGAGGTAGTCGGGGTTCTCGTAGGTCGAGGCCCGCTTGCCGGCCGGCACCTTGGCCCAGCCGAGCTGGGTGCCGACGAGCTTCTCGTAGTCCTTGCCGCTGGCCCAGGAGATGAACTTCCAGGCGTTGTCCTTCTTGGTGCTGGCCTGCTGGATCGACCACGACCACGCGTAGAGCCAGCCCGAGGAGTCGGTCTTCACCACGGGTGCGGGGGCGTAGCCGAACTTGCCCTTGGTGGGGGAGTCGTCGGCCTCGAGCGAGCCGGCCGCCGACGTGGCGTCGTACCACATGGCGACGTTGCCCTGGACGAGGTTGTTGAGGCACTCGGTGAAGCCGGCCTGCGGTGCGCCCTTCTCGCCGTGGGCCCGGACCAGGCCGACGTAGAACTGCACGGCCTGGGTGAACTCCGGCGCGTTGACCCTGGGCGTCCAGTCCTTGTCGAACCACGTGCCGCCGAAGGTGTTGACGACGGTCGTGAGCGGCGCGAACAGCTGCCCCCAGCCGGGCTGGCCGCGCAGGCAGATGCCCTTCATGCCGGGCTGGGCACCGTCGACCTTGGCCGCGATGTCGGCCACCTGCTGCCAGGTCGGCTTCTGCGGCATCGTGATGCCCTTGGCGGCCAGGACGTCCTTGCGGTACATGAGGAACGAGGACTCGCCGTAGAACGGCTCGCCGTAGACCTTGCCGTTGCTCGACAGCGAGGTCTGCATCGGCTTGAGGATGTCCTGCTGGTCGAACCCCGGGTCCTTGGCGATGTAGCTGTCGAGCGGCGCGATCCACTTGGCCTTGGCGTAGATCGGGATCTCGAAGTTCGACAGCGAGGCGACGTCGTACTGCCCCGCCTGGCTGGAGAACTCCTGGCTGATCTTGTCGCGGACGTCGTTCTCGGGCAGCACGGTGAAGTTGACCCGGATGCCGGTCTGCTTGGTGAAGTTCGCGGCCGTCAGCCGCTGCAGGTCGACCATCTGCGGGTTGTTGACCATGAGGACGTTGATGCTGTCCGTGCCACCGCCGCCGACGCCTCCTCCCCATCCTGCGCAGGCCGACAGGCCGAGCGTCGTCGCCGTGGCGGCTGCCACCACCGCGCCTCGTGCAATCCGGTTCCGCACGCGTCCTCCTCCGTCGCCGTTGACGGCTCCCTGGTCTGAGGTCCTGCCCTGGGTCGTGCTCCTGCCCCGGCGAGCTGCGCTCGGGCCGGGTGGTGTGTCGACATCCGCTCATCTGAGCGAGATCATGCGCAAACGAGTAATGCCGAGTAAAACCGTGCCGGGGGACGCTGTCAACGGGGAGGATGGAGCCGTGACCGACGAAGGACCCGCAGAGCTCGTGCTGCTCGCGGCGGTGGCCCGGCGGCACTACCTGCAGAACCAGTCCAAGGTGGAGATCGCCGAGGAGCTGGGGATCAGCCGCTTCAAGGTGGCCCGGCTGCTCGAGTCCGCGCGGGAGCGTGGGCTCGTGCGGATCGAGATCGTCCGGCAGGGGGCGCTCGACGTGGACGCCTCCGCGCGGTTGCAGGAGCGGTACGGCCTGCGCCACGCCGTCGTCGTCGAACCCGCCGACCAGGACCCGGGCTCGGTCCGCCACCAGCTGGGACGCGCAGCGGCCGACCTGGTCGCCGAGGTGCTCGAACCCGGCGACGTCCTGGGCCTGCCCTGGTCGCGGATGGTGCACGCGATGGTGGGCGCGCTCACCTCGCTGCCGCACGTCGACGTCGTGCAGCTCACCGGCGCGATCGCCCTGCCCGACTTCGACAGCAGTGCCGTCGACATCGTCAGGCGGGCGGCCCGGCTGTCCGGCGGGACCGCCCGCGTCTTCTACGCACCCTTCGTCCTGGACACCAAGGCCAGTGCTGACGCGTTGCGCCGCCAGCCCGCCGTCGCCGAGGGCCTGCAGGCCGCCCGCCGGGTCACCACGGCTGTCGTCGGGATCGGGCGGTGGGCGGCGAGCGAGTCCACGATCCACGACCTGCTCGGCGCGGCCGAGCGCGCGGACCTGGCGCGCGCCGGGGTCGTCGGCGAGCTCGCCGGCGTCTTCTTCGACGCGAAGGGCAAACCGTTGCGCCCCAGGGTCGCTGCGCGCCTGGTGACGATCGACGCCGACGTGCTCACCGGCATACCCGAGGTCATCGCCCTCGCCTCCGGCCCGGCGAAGGCGCCGGCCGTGCGCGCCGCGCTGGAGGGCGGTCTCGTCCAGGGCCTCGTCGTCGACACGAGCCTCGCCGAGGCCCTCCTCGCCGGCTGACCACCCCTGGGCACAGACCTCGTGACGGCCTGCGGGAAACAACGGTTGCTCGACAACCCGCGGGACGACAGCCCGCGGGACGTCGAGCAACCGTTGTTTCGCGGGGAAGGGGGTCAGGGGGTGTGTGCGGCGGCCCGGGCCCGGCGCTGGGACCAGGCGCGGTCCGCGGCGTCGATGCTCGCCCGGCTGGACAGGTCGACCCCGGCGCGCTGGGCCGCTGCCCTGGCCCGCGGCGTCGTGAGGTCGGGCAGGCGGAACTGCTCCGGGACGATGGTGCGGTCGGCCGCGGCATACCGTCGCTGCTGGGTGGCCAGCGTCGGGCCGGACTCACCGGCGACCCGCAGGGTGGCGGCCGAGACGGTGAGCGCCGAGCCGGTGAGGGGCGTGCTCACGAGCGGGGTGTAGCCGTCGCGGTGCCCGGCGACGTTGGGGTGGTAGCTCTCGCTGACCGGGTTGGACAGGCCGTTGAGCCACTCGGTGCTGTCGCAGACCGCGTGGCCGGTGAAGCGGCTCGTCGGGTTGGCGAAGGCGAAGCCCCTGGCCGACGCCTGCGCCGAGAGCTTGCGGTTGAGCAGGTCCGCGGTCTGGTTGAGCCGCGACTCCTCTGACGGTGAGAACCAGGTGAAGGCGTTGCAGTCCTCGCCGTTGAAGATCCGCGGGTAGCCGACGACGGTGACCCGCGCGTTGGGCGCCTTGGCGCGGATCGAGGCGTAGAGGGTCGACAGTCGACCGGGGAGGGTGTTGCTGATGATGCCCTGGGCGGTGTCGATGGCGCCGTTGCAGTTGCTCATCCAACCCGGCTGGGCGCACTCGGTGAGGACGTCGGCGAACCCGGCGTCGTTGCCCCCCACCGAGATCGAGACGTACGTGGTGCCGGTGCCGAGCGCGGACAGCTGGGTGTTGGTGACGTCAGCGACCGTGGCGCCCGAGCAGGCGCGGAAGTTCAGGGCCAGGCCCTTCGCGGCCGCGATGAGGGACGGGTAGGCATAGACCGAGCGCTGGCAGGAGGTGCCGTCGGCGAGGTAGGTGCGCGTGCCCGTGCCGGAGGAGTAGGAGTCGCCGAGGGCGACGTACGAGCTCGCGGCCTGCGCGGGCGACGCGGCCAGGGTGAGGGCGGCGGCGGCCCCGAGTGCTGCCACGGCTGCGAACGGGCGGGTCATCGCCATGGAGGTCTCCCTGCGGTCCTGTGGGTCGGTGTCCGCACCCTAGGTCGGCGGCCGGGCCCGGCGGGAGGCTCGGCGGCCCGCTCTTGCCAAGTCCTGACCAACCCCAGCCCGAGCCGCGACCGTTGCCACCCCGACGGCGGACGGTCCGGCACCCCACCACGGAACCCGCCGCGTTGACCTGCGCAAACGCGGGGTCCTCGAGTGGCGCCTGCCGGGGAATGGGAATAGGAAGAGCAGGCGGCGCACGGGCGTCGCCGAACCCCCAGGGAGAACAGCGATGAGCGAGACCCCCATGAACGACGACAGCACGCTCGGCACCGGCGAGGGTCCGGCCGACGGCGGCGCGAACGCAGGCGGTCACGACGGTGGCGCCGACGGTGGCGCCGACGGTGGTGCCGGCGGCGAGGGCACGGCCGACGGCGGTGCCAACCTCGGCGGCCACGACGGCGGCGCGGACGGCGGCGCGGATGGTGGTGCCGGTGGCGAGGGTCCGGCCGACGGTGGTGCGAACGCCGGTGGCCGCGATGGCGGTGCTGACGGCGGGGCGGACGGTGGCGCGGATGCCGGCGCTGGTGGCGAGGGTCCGGCGGACGGCGGTGCGAACGCCGGTGGCCACGACGGCGGTGCCGACGGCGGAGCGGACTCGGCCGACCGGGGTCTGTGAACGTCCCTGAGCGGAGCGTCGTGACGACGACCGAGCGGCACCGGGAGCGCGTCCAGTCGGGCGGGCTCCCGGTGCTGTCGCGCCTCGTGGGGATCGGGCCCGAGGAGTTCGCCAGCCGGTACTGGTCCCGCGAGCCGCTGCTGACCCGGGCAGCCGACCTGCCGCGGTCCTTCGACGACCTCTTCTCGGCGGCGGCCGTCGACGAGCTGGTCTCGACCCGCGCCCTGCGCACGCCCTTCCTGCGGATGGCGAAGGACGGCACGACCCTGCCCGAGCGGAGCTTCACCCGTGGCGGGGGGATCGGCGCCGCGATCGCCGACCAGGCCAGCGACGACGCCGTGCTGGCCCACTTCGCCGACGGCGCCACGCTCGTGCTGCAGGGCCTGCACCGCACGTGGGGGCCGGTCGTCGAGCTCTCCCAGTCCCTGGCCGCGGAGCTCGGTCACCCGGTGCAGGTGAACGCGTACGTCACGCCCCCGCAGAACACCGGCTTCAGCGACCACTACGACGTCCACGACGTCTTCGTCCTGCAGGTCGCCGGTGAGAAGCGCTGGCGCATCCGCCCGCCGGTGCACCCGCTCCCCCTGCGGGACGAGCCGTGGACCGACCACCGCGGCGCGGTGGAGGAGGCCGCGGCCAGCACCGAGCCGCTGCTCGAGACGACCTTCCGCCCCGGCGACTGCCTCTACCTGCCGCGCGGCTACCTGCACTCCGCGACCGCCCTCGGCGGCACGAGCATCCACCTGACGATCGGGGTGCACGCCTGGACACGGCGGCACGTCGCCGACCAGCTCGTGCGGGCCGCCGTCGCCCGGGCCAGCCGGGGTCCCGACCTGCGGTCGGCCCTCGCCGTGGGCACCGACCTCGTAGGCTCCGGCCCCGACCACGCGGTCGTCGAAGCGGTCCGCCAGGCCCTGCTCACCGCCCTGGCCGAGGTCGACGCCAGCGAGCTGGCGGCCGGCCTGGCCGGTGCCGCCCGCGCGGCCCAGCGCCCCGCACCCCTGTCGCCGCTCGCCCAGGCAGAGGTCGCCGCGCACGCGGACGAGTCGACGGTCGTGCGGGTGCGCGACCACGTCGAGGCCACCCTCGAGCCGGCTCCGGGTGGTGCCGGGGGGACGGTGCTGCGCAGCCGCGTGGGCTCCCTGCCCGTCGAGGGCCGGGACCTGGCCGCGGTCGAGACCCTGCTGGTGAACGGGCACGCCACCGCGGGGGAGCTCGGCGTCGGGCTCGCGCGCAGGCTGCTGCGCACCGGTGTCGTCGTCCCCGGATGACCACTCCCCGCTGCTCGACGTCGGCTCGCCGTCGGGGCGACGCCATGCTGGGCACCGCGGCGCCGGCCACGCGCTGGCTGCTGGTCGAGCACCCCGGCGGCTGGCTCCCGGCGGCCTTCGACAGCCCCGGCCTGCCGTCCGGGCTCGGCGCCGCCGTGCACCGCACCGCCCTCGCCGTCGGCGGCCGGGCCGTGCTGGTCCGGCGGCCCGGGCGCGGCCCCCGCGACGCCCCGCGCGAGTGGGCGGTCATCGACAGCGACGGCCGGCAGGAGTGGGGCACCTGGACCCGCGCCGGGGGCCTCGAGGCGGCCGTGCGGGCCCTGCGCGACGGACCGGCCTCCGCCGAGGGGCCTGCCGCGGGGGACCGCCACCACGAGGACCGACCCGCGGGTGACCGCCCCGCAGGTGACCGTCCCGACGAGGACCGTTCCCCGGCTGACCGTCCCGCCGGTGACCGGGGACCCCAGCTGCTCGTGTGCACCCACGGGCGGCACGACGTCTGCTGCGCCGTCCGCGGCCGGCCGGTCGCCGCCGCCGTCGCCGAGCGCTGGCCGGAACGGACCTGGGAGTGCTCGCACATCGGGGGCGACCGGTTCGCGGCGAACCTGTTGGTGGTGCCCGACGGCACGACGTACGGCGGCCTCGACCCGGACTCCGCGGTCGCCGTCGTCGAGCGCCACCTCGCCGGCCGGGTCGACCCCGACCACCTGCGCGGCTTCGCGACCGTGCCCCCACCCGTGCAGGCGGCGCTCGCGGCGGTCCTGCGCGACCACGGTCCCGGTGGCCCGCGCGACGTGCGGGCCGGAGCGGTGACCGCGACCGGGCCCGGCATGTGGGAGGTGGAGGTCCTGGGCGTCGCCGGAATGCCGGGACGCACGGTCGTGGATGTCCGTCGCAGCGTCCAGGCCGCGGCCCGCCTCACCTGCCGCGCTGCCGGCGAGGCCACGGCGCACACGTATGCCGCGACCACCCGTCCCCGGTGATCCGCGCCGGTGACCCCCGCTGGTGACGGTGGGCGGAGCCGGTGAGCCGCGCCGGTGAGCGGAACCGGTGACCCGCGCCGGTGAGCGGAACCGGTGACCCGCGCCGGGCGGCGTCGCGGACGCAGGCCACCCGACGGAACACGCCCGCCCGCGGGCCGTGCCGACCACCGGCCGCCCCCTTGAGAGGATGACCGGGTGCGTGAGCTCCTCGTGTCGCTGGTCGCCGCCCTGGTCGTCGCGTGGCTCGCGCTGGTCGTCGCCCTGCTCGTCGCGCGTCCCCGCGGGGGCGCCCTGACCGAGTCCGTGCGCCTGCTGCCCGACCTCGTCCGCCTCGTCAAGGACCTCGTGACCGACGGGTCCCAGCCTGCGTCGGTCCGGTGGCGGCTCGTCGCCCTGGCCGCCTACCTCGCGCTCCCGTTCGACCTCGTGCCGGACTTCATCCCGGTCGTCGGGTACGCCGACGACGTGGTCGTGGTGCTGTGGACGCTGCGGTCGGTGCTGCGCCGGGTCGGCGTCGAGGAGTGCCGCCGGCGCTGGCGCGGCACGGACGACGGGTTCGACGCGCTGCGCCGCCTCACCCGCGTCTGACGCCCGGACCCGGTGCCGCCCGTGTCCGGAGGCCCGGACCCGGCGCCGCCCGCGTCACGGCGTCGTGGCGGTGACGCGCTCGGTGGTGGGCTCCAGGTCCGGGGCGCAGGTGCGGGCCGGGGACCCCCCACGGGTCGTCGTCGCCGTGGAGGCGGTGGGGGTCGCGCCCGTCGCCTTCGACAGGGGCGGGGCGGCGGCCTCGATCCGGGAGCCGTTGATGAGGGTGACGTCGTCGTACGCCGGCCGCCCCTCGACGACGTTGCGGAACTGGTAGCGGGTCAGGGACGCGAGCCGGCAGTCGGTGCCGAACGCGGCGATGTCGAAGGCCGACGGTTGCCCGGTGAGCTCCTCTCCGTTGCCGCCCACGGCCACGAAGTGGCTGAACGGGCCGCCGCCGGTGAACGTCCCGACCTGGATCCGGTTCCCCTTCAGGTCTGCCGTGTGCATGTGCCCGTTGATGCGGATGCCGGCCCGCTTCACGTCCTCGACCGCGGCCGGCTCGTGCGAGACGAGGACGTCGGGCGCGGGCTGGTCGGCCATGGCCGCGACGAACCGCTGGGCTGCGGGCTTCTGCTTGGCCGCGTTGTCCTTGTTGTCGTCGCCGAACCAGCGGGGGTCGTTGAACCCGGCGATCCGCACCCCCCGGATCGTCTCGATCCGGTACGTCGTGTCGTCGGGTTGGAGCAGCACCACGTTGGGCACCTTCGCGAGCCGGTCGAGCACCTCGCGGTCGACGTCGGAGCGGGCGTCGTGGTTGCCCTTGACGAACAGGTACGGGACGCCGAGGGAGGCGATCCCCTTGAACACCCCCGCGGCCTCCGCCTCCGTCGCCGTGCCGAAGTTGACGAGGTCGCCGGAGTCGATCACGGCGTCCACCCGCTCCTGGCGGACGATGGTCCGCATCAACGCGTACTGGTTGCCGCCGTGGATGTCGGACACGAGCAGGAACCGCGCGGCCACCGGGCTGCTGAGGTTCTGGGGGGCGTACTTGTCCTGCAGGGCGGACGACAGGGCGAGCAGGTTCTTCAGGTAGGGCGTCGTCTGCTCGGCCCTGGTCTCGACCCCCTCGAGCAGGTCGGCGTTGCGCTGCACGGCACTGAGGATCCCGGTCGTCGAGAACGTCACCAGCCGCGCGGGCTGGAAGGTCCACGCGACCACCGCGAACGTCGCCACGCAGGACGTGGTCCAGGTCAGCACCACCCCCCAGCGCACCACCCGCCCCGAGACCGTCGGGGGCACCCCGACGCGCTGCCGTCGCCACACGGCATACCCACCGAGCGCGAGGCCGGCCACGAGGAGGGCTCCGGCGGCGAACCGCAGCGCCAGCCCGGTCGCGGCGTCGCGCGCGGCGCGCTCGAGCTCGAGGGGGCCCGGCTGCAGCGAGCGCACCGAGATGTTGGGGCGCGAGAGCAGGTCCGTGATGCGTTCCTTGACCTGCACCTCGGCGCGCACCCCCGGGGCGGGGACGTAGCCCCCGAACTCCAGCCGGATGTTCCCGAACGTCGTCGGCGCGGTGAGCGTCGAGATGTCGCCGGGGTCGAGCGAGAGCCGCAGGGTCGCGGCGTAGTTGAGGGTCTCGGCCCGCACCGGGAACAGCGTGGTCGCCGCGACCCCGCCGGCGTTGCAGGCGACGAACAGCACGACGACGGCGGCGGCGCGACCCAGCCACCGGAGCACACCGGTCCCGCGACGCGCGCTTCCCTCGGGCGTGCCCACCCGACCACCGTAACGGGCGGTCGCGGCGACCACCGGGGACGGCACCTAGGGTTCGGGGTATGCCGCCGAGCCCCCACCCCTTCGCGGGCCGCGACTTCGCGGCCGTGCTCTTCGACATGGACGGGACGCTGATCGACTCGATCCCGGTCGTCATCCGCTCCTGGGTGCAGTGGGCCGGCGAGATGGGGGTCGACCCGCGCCGTCTCGCCGGGTTCCACGGCGTCCCGGCACGCGGCGTGGTCGAGGCGCTGCTGGAGCCGGAGCGGGTCGACGCGGCGGTCGCGCGGATCGAGGAGATCGAGCTCGGCGACACCGGCGGCATCACGGTGCTCCCGGGGACGCTCGCCGCGCTCGAGGCCCTCACCAGCGCAGAGCCCGAGCACTGCGCGATCGTCACGTCGTGCACGGCGCCGCTGGCCGCCGTCCGGATCGACGCGACCCGGCTGCCCGTACCGGCCGTCGTGGTCACCGCCAGCGACGTCGAGCGTGGCAAGCCGCACCCGGACCCGTACCTGCTCGGCGCCCGGCGTCTCGGCGTCGACCCGGCCGACTGCCTCGTCGTCGAGGACGCGCCCGGCGGGCTCGAGGCCGCGCGGGCGGCCGGCTGCGCCACGCTGGCAGTCACCACGACGACCGACCCCGCGGACCTGCTCGCGGACGTCGTCGTCACGGATCTCGGCGAGGTCCGGTTCGCCGTCCACGACGGTCGCGTTCGCGTGACGACGGGAGTTACCCGGCGGTAGGTTGGGGCGCATGGACGCTGACGCCATCGTCGTCGGGGCCGGCCTGGCCGGTCTCGTCGCCACCGCCGAGCTCGCCGACGCCGGCCGGCGCGTCCTGGTGGTGGACCAGGAGAGCGCGGCGAACCTCGGCGGCCAGGCCTTCTGGTCCTTCGGCGGCCTGCTCTTCGCCGGCAGCCCCGAGCAGCGGCGGATGGGCGTCAAGGACAGCGCCGACCTGCTCTGGCAGGACTGGCAGGGCTCGGCCGGCTTCGACCGGCTCGAGGACGAGGACCGGTGGCCGGTGCAGTGGGCGCGCGCCTACTGCGACTTCGCCGCGGGGGAGAAGCGGTCGTGGCTGCACCAGCAGGGGATGCGCTGGTTCCCGGTCGTCGGCTGGGCCGAGCGCGGTGACGGCCGGGCCTCCGGCCACGGCAACTCGGTGCCCCGGTTCCACATCACGTGGGGGACGGGCCCGGGCGTGCTCGAGCCGTTCCTGCGGCGGGTCGGCGAGCACGTGGCGACCGGGCGGGTCGAGCTCCGCCACCGCCACCGGGTCGACGAGCTCGTGACCGGCGGCGGCGCCGTCACCGGGGTGCGCGGCACCCGGCTCGCCGCCGACCCGGCCGGGCGAGGTCGCCCGACGAACCGCGAGGCGGTCGGGGAGTTCGAGCTCACCGCGCAGGCCGTCGTCGTCACCAGCGGTGGGATCGGCGCCAACCACGACCTCGTCCGGGCCAACTGGCCCGACCGCCTCGGGACGCCGCCGGAGCGGATGGTCACCGGCGTCCCCGCGTACGTCGACGGGCGCATGCTCGCCATCGCCGAGGCGGCCGGGGGCCGCCTGGTCAACCGCGACCGGATGTGGCACTACGTCGAGGGCATCTCGAACTGGGACCCGATCTGGCCCGACCACGCCATCCGGATCCTGTCCGGCCCGAGCTCGATGTGGTTCGACGGCAACGGTGACCGCCTGCCCCCGCCGTTCTTCCCGGGCTTCGACACCCTGGGCACCCTCGCCCACCTGAGGCAGACCGGGCGCGACCACTCGTGGTTCCTGCTCAACGCGCGGATCATCGGCAAGGAGTTCGCCCTCTCCGGCAGCGAGCAGAACCCCGACCTCACCGGCAAGTCGGTCAAGGACGTCCTCGGCCGGGCGCGCGTCGACATGCCGGCGCCGGTGCGTGCCTTCCTCGACCGCGGCGCCGACTTCGTCCAGGCCGACACCCTCACCGAGCTCGTCGAGCGGATGAACCGGCTCACCCCCGACGCACCGCTCGACCTCGCCCACGTCGAGCGGCAGGTCCGCGACCGCGACGCCCAGGTCGAGAACGCGTTCAGCAAAGACGCGCAGGTGACGGCCATCCGCGGGGCACGGAACTACCGCGGGGACAAGCTCATCCGCACCGTCGCCCCCCACCGCCTCCTCGACCCGGGTGCCGGACCCCTCATCGCGGTGCGCCTCACCGTCCTGACCCGCAAGACCCTCGGCGGCCTCGAGACCGACCTGGCGGCGCGCGTCCTGTCCGCGTCGGGGGAGCCGGTGCCCGGCCTGTATGCCGCGGGCGAGGTCGCCGGGTTCGGCGGCGGCGGGATGCACGGGTACCGCTCGCTGGAGGGGACGTTCCTCGGCGGCTGCATCTTCAGCGGCCGCACCGCCGGCCGGGCCGCGGCGGCCGAGGTCGGCTGAGCCTGCGGGTCCCTCGTCACCGAGGGGTCGGCGCGGGGCGCCGGGGCAGGCCGGGGCGCTGGGGCAGGCCGGGGCGCTGGGGCAGGCCGGGGCGCCGGGGCAGGCCGGGGCGCTGGGGCAGGCCGGTGCTACGCCGCGAACGGACCGCCCGGACCGAACACGGAAGCGGCGAACCGCTCACCCACGAGGCGGTGCGTCTGCGCGTCCGGGTGCAGCTCGTCGGGCAGCGGCAGCCGCTGCGCGTCCTCGGCGCCGTAGAGCGTGAGCCCGTCGAGGAGGAACAGCGCGTCGTCGTCGGCGCGGGCGGCGACGACGTCGGCGAGCACCTCGCGCACGACGTGCAGCGTGAGCCGCCCGGCCGCGACCTCGGCCGGGTCGCCCGTCGCGAGGAACCGCAGCTGCCCGGTGCCGAACGAGGCCGGGTCGAACGCGGCGGGGCCGGGTGTCTCCTCGTGGATGCCGCAGTACAGCGGCGAGACGACCAGGAGCGGCGTGGACGGGTGTCCGTCGCGGATGGTGTCCAGGTACCCATGGAGGGCGGGGCCCAGGGCCCGGCGCCGCATCAGGTCGCCGTTGACGAGGTTGATGCCGACGCCGAAGCTGACCAGGTCCGCGGGGGTGTCGCGCAGGGTGGTGGCGACGAACGGGTCGAGCAGGGCGCTGCCGCCCAGGCCGAGGTTGACCAGGTCCACCCCGGCGGCACGGGCGGCGACGGCCGGCCAGGTCCCCGTGGGGCTGTCGGCGTTGGAGCCCTGGCTGATCGAGCTGCCGTGGTGCAGCCACCGGCGCCGGGTGCGGGCGAGCGGCGCGAGCGGGGCGTCGCTGCGCAGCGCCACGAGGGCGGTCTCCTCGTTGTGCGGCAGCCACACCTCGACGTCGTGCGTCCCGGGTCGCAGGGCGATGGCCAGGGTCGTGGGGTCGCCCTCGTGGAGCTCGGCCCGGCCGGTGGCGAGGTCGATGACGAGCTCGTCGCCGCCGGCGGCCGTGAGCTGCTCGGTGACCTCGCCGTCGACCACGACGTCGTATCGGCCGGCGGGCCTGGGTGGCGTGCCCGGGTAGACCCGCTTGGTCGCCAGGACGTCGAGCTCGACCCGGTCGGCACCGGTGCGGAACGCGAGCCGCACCCCGGCCGGCTGGGCCTCGGCCATGAGGAGCTGCGCGTCGCGGCCGGCGCGAAACCGGGCCGAGGCAGGGAGCCGGTGCAGCCGGGTCCCCCGCACGGTGTGCTCGAGCTCGGCGACCCCGACGACGAGGTCGGTGCTGAGGTGGGTGGTGATCACGGGGTGGCTCCTGCGGGGTCGGGGGTGGTCCAGGTCCGGAGGGTGTGGTCGACGGCGTCGAGGATGGCCTCCCAGCTGCTCGCGGGACCGGGGGTGCTGTGGTCGAAGCCGCCGGCGAGCTCGAGGTCGACGAAGCCGTGCACGACGCTGCCGACGAGGCGCACCGCGTGGGTCTGGGCGTCGCCGTCGAGGGCGTACCCGCGCAGCACCGCGCGCAGGAGGTCGGCGTGGCGGGGCCCGGCGCTCGCGGCGGCGGTGGCGGCGTCGAGCCGGGTCTGCATCGCCGTCCAGCGGCCGGGGTGCCGGGCGGCGTACCCGCGGTAGGTCTCGCCGAGGGCGCCCAGGGCGTCGCGGCCCGATCGCCCGGCCAGGGCAGCAGCGAGCAGGTCGGCCGTCTCCGCCAGGGCCAGGAGGGCGACCCGGCGCCGCAGGTCCCGGGTGCCGTCCACGTGGGCGTAGATGCTGGCGGCGCGCACCTCGAAGCGGCGGGCGACGGCGGTGGCGGTCACCGCCTCCAGCCCCTCGGCGTCGGCGAGCTCGGCCGCCGCTTGCGTGAGCCGTTCGGCGGTGAGGCCGGCACGAGGCATGGTTCCTGCTCCAATCAGGTTTCTACCTACGCAGTGTAGGCAAGCGAGCCCTGGCGGTCCACCCGAGCGGCCGCAGCCCCGGCGGCACGGGGCGGGGTGCGCCCGCTCAGTGACTCGGCCGGGCCGCGGTGCGCCGGATCAGCCGTTCGGACGGGCCGGGGGCCGAACCCGGCCTCAAGTGGGGCGCGCCCGGCATACCGTCGCGCCGTCGCCCACCGGACGAGCAGGGGAGTTGTCGATGGTGCTGCGCCTGTTGGGCCTGCAGGCCCTGGCCGGGCTGGCCGCGACCCTGCCACCGCGCTCGGCGCGGTTGGCCACGCTGCTCGTCCTGGTGCTTGCCAACACCACGCCGCTGTGGGCGGTGGCCACCGGGCGCTGGGCGGCAGGCGACGTGCTCGTGGTGTTCTGGCTCGAGAACGTGGCGATCGGGGTGTGGACGCTCGTCCGCATCGGGACCGCCCTGGGCGCCCTCACGCCGACCCGGAACGGCACCCCGGCGATCGCGGTCAAGGGTGGCGGGCCGATCGCGCTCCCGCAGGCCGTGGCCCGGGTGTTCTTCATGGTCTTCTTCTGCATCCACTACGGCATGTTCACGCTGGTGCACGGGATCTTCACCTGGCAGCTCGCGCACCGGATCGGGACGACCGGAAGCGTGCGCGGATACCTCCTCGTCCTGCTCGCCCTGGTCGCCAGCCACGGCGTGGCGACGGGCGTCCACTGGTTCGCGCGGGGCGAGCGGCTGACCACGGGGCCGCAGCAGGCGATGGCGCGGCCGTACGGCCGCATCGTGGTGCTGCACGTCGTCGTCCTCGGCAGCGCCTTCCTGCTCGCCCGCGCCGGCGGCAGCCTCGACACGGCGGCCCCGGTCGCCGGCGCCACGGCGGTGCTGCCGGCGGTCGCGCTCGTCGTCCTCAAGACCGTCATCGACGCGGGGCTGCACCTGCGGGTCCACCGGGCCACGGACGCACCGGTGCCCGTCGCCGTCCCGTCCGCCTGACCGGCGTGCCCCCTGCCGGCGTGCCCGCAGCGCAGGGTCCGCGCTGCCTCCCGCCGCCTCAGGGGAGTCGGATCTGCACCACCGCGTCGAGGACGGCCAGCGGGAGCGAGCCGGACTCGAGCACCGCGTTGTGGAACCGGCGGATGTCGAAGGCGTCGCCCTGCCGCTGCTGCGACTCGCGGCGGATCCGCAGCAGCTCGAGCCGCCCGACCATGTAGCTACAGGCCTGCGCGGGGTACGTGGCGTACCGGTCGATCTCGGCCCGCACGCCCTCGAGCGCCATCGCGCAGTGCCCGGCCATGTAGTCGACGGCCTGCTGCCGGCTCCAGCCGAGGGAGTGCAGGCCGGTGTCGACGACGAGCCGGCAGGCCCGCATCGAGTCCATCGTGAGCATGCCCAGCCGATCGAGCGGCCCGGAGTACAGGCCCATCTCGTCGGCGAGGCGCTCGGTGTACAGGCCCCAGCCCTCGGCGTAGGCGTTGAAGACGACGTGCCGCCGGTAGTCCGGCAACCCGGTGAGCTCGACCGCGATCGCGAGCTGGAGGTGGTGGCCCGGGATGCCCTCGTGGTACGCCAGGGCCTCGATCTCGTGCCGGCCCCACCGGGAGGGCGGCGAGGTGTTGACGAAGAAGGTCCCGGGGCGGGAGCCGTCGTCGGCCGGGGGGTAGTAGTAGGCGGCCGCACCGTGCTCGGTGGCCTGGACGACGCAGTCGGCCTTGGGCAGCCGGTCGAACCACTGCGGCATGGCCGCGCGGGCCTTGGCGAACGCGGCCTCGGACGCCGCGACGATGTCCTCGCTGCTCGTGTGCCGGCCCTGCGGGTCGGTGCGCAGGCGCTCGCGGACGGCGGCGGGGTCGTCGAGGCCGAAGACCTCGCCGCCCAGCTGCCGGTACTCCTCGTCGAGCGCCTCGATCTGGGCCAGGCCGAGGTCGTGGATCTCCTGCGCCGACAGGTTCGTCGTCGTGTGGTGCGCCAGCAGCGTGGCGTACGTGGCGGGCCCGTCGGCCAGGTGCGCCAGGCCGACGTGCTCGTCGTCGCGGGCGTGCGGGGCCACCTCGTCGCGCAGCACGTCGCGGTAGCGGGCCAGGCCCGGGCGCACGTCCTGCTCGAGGGCCTCGCGCAGGGCCGACCGCCACGCGTCGGTGTCGAGGCCCTCCGGCGCGGTGGCCGTCACGAGCAACGGGTCGTCCTCCAGCGGCAGGGCCAGCCACTGGTCGACCTGCTCGACGACGCCCTCGACGGCGAAGGCGGCCGGGGTGCGCCCTGAGGCCACCCCCTCGCGGTGTCGCTGCGCGAGGTCGTGCAGGTGCCGGCCGATGGCGCGGTACTTGTCCACCATCGCCTCGGCCACCTCGACGGTCGGCAGCGCGAGCATGGGCACGGTCACCTGGAGGTCGGACTGGATGCCGAAGACGGGGTTCGCGCTGAGCTCGGCCATCCGGGTGGCGGCGACCTCGGCCTGGCCGTCGGCGTCGAAGGCGACCATGTCGCGCGTGATGCGGTCCTGCAGCTCCAGGCCCTCGTCGGGGATGGCCCGGGCCCGCTGGGCGAACTCGCGCGCCGCCGCCACCTGCTCGTCCTCGGCCGCCCGGCTCGCGTCCTCGAACCGACCCGCGTGCGAGTAGTCGCCGATCATGTGGGCCCAGGTCGGGCTGGTGGCGAGCTGCCAGGCGTCGAAGTCGTCGGCCAGCCGCCGGACGGCCTCGCCCCCGGTGGCCGCGCCCGCGCCGCCGCTCGGCTCCGCGCCGGCCCCCCCGCTCGTCCCCGCGCCGGCGGCCCCGCTCGTCACGCCGTGCATCCCCGCGCTCGTCCCCGCGCCGGCCGCCCCGGTCGTCCCACTCGTCGCGTCGCTCATGGTCCTGAACGTAGCGGTGCGCGCCGACGGTCGACAGCCGGTCGGGCGGCGCGCGACGTCGTCGTCGTCGTCGCCGGGGCAGACTGTGCGGGTGACGACCACGCCATCGGCCCGGCTGCGCGCCGACCCCGACTTCCGCCGCTACTGGCTGGCGCGGATGACCTCGCTCACCGGGTCGCTCGTCACGGCGGTCGCGATGCCGGTGCTCGTCTACCGCATCAGCGGCTCGCCCGGCCTCACCGCCCTCACGACGACGCTCGAGGCGCTGCCGTATCTGCTCTTCGGCCTGTTCTCCGGCGTCGTCGGCGACCGGCTCGACCGCAAGCGGGTCATGGTGGGCGCCGACCTGGCCAACGTGGTCGTCATCGGGACGGTGCCCCTGGCCTGGTGGCTCGGCCACCTCACCGTCGTGCACGTGCTCGTCGCGGGGTTCGTGGCGCAGTCGCTCTTCACCTTCTTCGACGGCGCCAACTTCGGTGCCCTCCCTGTTCTCGTCGGGCGCGACCGGGTCGGTGAGGCGAACGCCGCGATCTGGGGCGTCGGCGGCATCCTCGACCTGTGCGTGCCGGCGGCCGTCGGTGTCACCCTCGCCGTGCTGCACCCGGCCGACCTGCTCGCCCTGGACGCCCTCACCTTCCTGGTCTCCGCGCTCCTGGTGCGCACGATCCGCCGGGCCCTGTCCAGCGCTCGCGACCGCGCCGCGTCGGCGGGGTTCGCGGTCGGCGCCCAGTCGGTGTTGGCCGACATCCGCGACGGGCAGCGGTTCCTGTGGCGGCACGCCGGGGTGCGGTCCAACACCGTGATCGGCGCGCTGCAGTCGGTGGCCGGGGCCGGGTTCATGGCGCTGGCCGTGCCGTGGTGCGACCGGGTCCTGGGCGTGGGCACGAGCGGCTGGCGGTTCGGCCTGGTCTTCAGCATGTGGGGCGTCGGCGGGATCCTCGCGGCGTGGCTCACGCCACGCCTGCTGCGCCGCGTCGGCACGGCGCGGCTGACGTTGCTGTCGATCCCGCTGTCGGCGGCGGCCGGTCTCGCCGTCTCCTCCACGACCACCTGGCTCGTGGCCGTGCTGGCGATGGTCGGCTGGGGAGTGGCGTACCAGCTCGTCGTCATCAACTCCCTGACCTACCGCCAGCAGGTCACGCCCGAGCACCTGCTGAGCCGGGTCAACACCGCCGGGCGCATGCTGTCCTGGGGCCTGGGCTGGACCTTCGGCTCGCTCGTCGCCGGTGGGCTCGCGAGCCAGTGGGGCGTACGCCGCGCGATGGTCGGCGTCGTGGCCGTCGGGGTGCTCGCCGCGGCCTACGCCTGGCTCTCACCCCTGCGGCGCATCGCCGCCGAGCCGGCAGTGTTCCCGTCCGCGGCGGTCTGACCCGGCCCGCTGCGGCTCACCAGCCCAGCCGGATGGCCGGGAGCTCGTCCCTGCGGTCGCGCACCGCGCGCTCCAGGGCGCGCCGGGCGCCGGCCATCTGCCGCTCGCCGACGACCTGGGCCCAGCGCTCCTCGATGCGCTCCTGGACGCCCACCGCCAGGGCGACCACCTCCCGGCCCCGGGCGGTGAGGACGAGCGGCTTGCTCCGGGCGTCGGACTCGTCGCCGGCGTACTCGACGTACCCCTCGTCGAGCAGGTGCTGGACGACGCGCGCCGCTCCCTGCTTGGTCATGGCGAGCCGTGGCGCCATCGCGCTGGCGGTGTCGGTGCCGCCGAGGACGGCGTTGAGGGCGTACCCGTGGACGGGGCGCAGCGTCGGGTGGCCGTTCTCGTGGAGCTCGTGGTGCAGCTCCTCGAGGGCGACGGTCACCGCCATCGACAGCAGCCGGACCAGGGGGATGTCGTGCACCCCGCCGACGGTAGCGAGCCGAGGGCGGGGTGCGCTGCCCGACCCGGGGATCAGGCGGTCCACGGGACCAGGACGGGCTCCCCGTCGCCAACCGTGGCCATCGCGTTCGGGCGCCCGACGGTGAGGGTGGTGGCCGGTCGGCCCCCTGCCGCGCCGAGGACCCGCTGCGAGCCGCCGGGCAGCAGGACGGCGTCGCCCGCGGCGACCTCGCGACCGGTGTCGTCGACCTGGACCGTGAGCGTGCCGTCGACCACGACGACGAGCTGGTCGCCGTCGATGACGTGGGGCGGACCGGCGCTGCCGGCCGGCAGGTCGGTCCGCCAGACCGCGACGTCCAGGGCGGGTGCGGTCGTGGGGGTGGCCAGCGTCCGCATGGTCGCCGCCGCAGTGGCGACCGTCCGGGCGGCGTCGAGGCTGATGTGCAGTGACATGGTGTCTCCTTCGTGGAATGGACAACGTTGTTGTCTATAGCCCGAGAGTAGACGACGAAGCCCGTATGGACAACAGAGTTGTCCATACGGGCTCCAGTCACGCCGGTGCACCCACCCCGGTCGCGGAGGCGCGGCGCCGTCAGAGGTACTGGCCGGTGGGCCCGCTCTCCCGGTGCTCGGGGCCGCCCGGGACCAGGCCGGGAGCACCCGGCATACCGGACGGGCCGCCCTCGGGGCCGGGCCCGGGCGGCAGGGCCCGGCGCATCTGCGCGAGCTGCTGCTGGGCGGCCATCTGCTGGGCGAACAGCGCCGTCTGGATGCCGTGGAAGAGGCCCTCGAGCCAGCCCACGAGCTGGGCCTGGGCGATCCGCAGCTCGGCATCCGTCGGGGCGGTGTCCTCCCTGAACGGCAGGGCGATCCGCTCCAGCTCCGCGATGAGCTCGGGCGCCAGGCCGTCCTCGAGCTCCTTGATCGACCGGCGGTGGATCTCGGCCAGCCGGACCCGCCCGGCCTCGTCGAGCGGTGCGTTGCGCACCTCCTCGAGCAGCTGCTTGATCATCGAGCCGATCCGCATCACCTTGGCCGGCTGCTCGACGAGGTCGGCGGGGTTCGTCGGCGCGTCCTCGTCGTCCTCGTGGTGGGCGACGCCCATGCCGTCCTGGGTCACGACGACGACGCGCTGCGGGTCGCGGTCGCCCTCGCGGTCCTCGGGGGTCTGGCCTTCCGGTCGCGGCTGCTCAGTCATGGCTCCCATCCTGCCTCAGCCGGGCGGAGCGGGCCGAAGGAGCCAGACGGTGACGGTGCGGTCGCCCGCCCGCTGCCGGTATGCCGCGTAGCCGGCGTAGACGGAGGCTGCCACCTCCCAGGCCCGCTCGGCCTCCGCACCGCTGAGGGCCCGGGCGCTGACCGGCACGGAGCGGTCGCGGTGCGTGACCACCGCGCTCGCGGAACCGCGCAGGTTGTGGACCCACCCGGGGGTGCGCGCACCGCCGAAGTTCGACCCGATGACCACGAGGTCGGCCTCCCAGGGGATGGCGAAGAGGTGGTTGTGGCGCTCCCTGCCGCTGCGGGCGCCACGGGTGCGCAGGGTGATGGTGGGGACACCCGCGACCGCCTCCGCGGCGGTGCGCCCCCCGGCGAGGCGGCGGACCGCCGTGTCCAGGGGCGGGGCCACCCGGCTGGCGACGCGGGCACCGGGTGCGGTGGCGGCGAGCGCGTGCAGCGCCCGCCGTGCGCGGCCGACCCGGACCGGCGGCAGGTCGAGGTCGGCCCACAGTCCCATGCCCGGACGGTAGCCCACCGCGCGGCGCCGGCCCCCCGACCAGCGCCGCGCGGTGGGCGGTCTCAGTCCGCCCGCCGGGTGACCAGGGGCGCCGTGCGGATCGCCACGGCCGACAGCAGCCCCGCCAGCAGCGGGACCCCCACGGCGACGAGCAGCAGCGGGAGCCAGGGGATCGAGAGGTAGTGCCGCCCCGCGACCTCCATCCCGGTCGCCGGGTCGAAGCTGCCCTGGACGGTCAGCGGGTACGAGATGGCGATGCCGGGGACGAGACCCACGGCGATGCCGAGCAGGGCGCCGAGCAGCCCCGTCACGATCGCCTGGGCGGCGGCGAACCGGCGTCGGGTGCCCTTCGTCGCCCCGACCGCGGCGAGGGTGCCGAGGTCGCCCTGCTGCTCGGCCAGGGACAGTGCGGTCGAGATGAGCGTGACGACGAGCACCAGCGCCGCGGCGACGCCCATCATGATCCGCATGACCACCTCGTCGTAGCGCTGGAACCCGCGCTCGACGTAGAGGCCGCCCTCGTCGCCGAGGCGCTCGTCGAGCCGCTTCTGCGTCGCCTCGTCGATCGTGCCGCCGTCGGCCGTGCGGAGCAGGACCATCTCCTGGGTGGTCGGCCAGCCCAGCTTGCGCGCCGTCTCCGGCGTGACGAACGCGCCCGTCTGGCTGGGCATCGCGCCGTTCCCACGGTTGGCGGCGGCCACCGGGACCACCGGCAGCTCGTCGGTGCGCATTGTGCGGACCTGGCTCGCGGCATACGTGCCCTGGTCGAGCACGAACGTGCCGCTGGCCATCCGCACGGAGGGGAGGGACGCGACTGCCGGCACGGCCACGGCGATCCCGCCGCTCTCGAGGGTGGCGCGCTGCGCGCCGGTCAGGTGCAGCCGGCTCGCGACCTCGGCTGCCGGGAGCACCCCGACGAACCCGTTGTCGTAGGCGAGGGAGCCGAGCTTGACGCACCGGCCGTCGTTCCCCTCCTGGGCGATCGAGGCCTGGACCGTGCAGCCGTCGAGGACCGCAGTGACGAACGGCTGCGCCGTCGCCGTCGGGGCGCCGGGACCGCCCATGGGGTCCTGCTCCCCGCGCACGATGGACAGTGGCGTGGCGCGCAGGCCGTCGCCCACCTCCTTGAGGGCCGCCGCGACGGAGAGCCTGGCCTCGGCGTCACCGGTGAAGATCGTCGCCTCGCCGGGGAGCGCCTGAGGGGTGTAGGTCGCCATCTGCTGCTGGGTGTCGCTGGCGAGGCCGATGCTGAAGGCCGTGAGGGCGGCGACGCCGGCGAGGATCGCCGCGACCGTGGGGGTCGAGCGCGAGCGGTGCCGGGCCGCGTCGCGGGTGGCCATCCGCGGGGCGACGGGCAGGTGGGCAGCCAGCCTTCCGACGCCCACCAGCAGCGCCGGGACGACGAGCAGGGTGCCGAGGACGAGGGCGATCGCGCCGAGCGTGACCCGGATGTCGCCACCCGACTGCATCCGCGCGCCGGTCACGACCACCACGCCCCCGAGCGCCGCAGCGACGAGCCCGACGACGGGCATCACCCGGTTGAGCCGGGGCGAGACGCTCTGGCCGCGCATGACCCCGATGACGTCGAGCCGGCCCAGGCGCAGGGACGGCACGAGAGCCGCGACGACCGCGCTGAGGACGGCGCACGGGACGAGGATGGCGAGGGCCGTCCACGGGAGGTCCAGCGACAGCGCCGCGAAGCTGGTGGACGGATGGGTGGAGACCCACCACCGCAGGCCCACCCAGACGGCGGCGATGCCGAGCGCCACGCCCCCGAGGGCGGAGAGGACGCCGAGGACGAGGGCTTGGGCGAGGACGGTGCGGCGCAGCTGGCGGACCTCCGCGCCGTTGGTGGCGGCGAGCGCGAGGGTGCGGCGCTGGCGGGCCGCGCTGACCGCGAACGCCGGCCCGACGAGCAGCGTCGTGATGAGGAAGAGCATGGCGCCGCCGAGGACCGCGATCATCCGGTCGGTCTGCTGGGTGAAGCCCTGCTGCGGGCGCAGGTCGGCCGGGACCTCGCTGTCCGGCGGCGGGTCCTGCAGGACGTGCCGGCTGAAGACGGTGAACCCGTAGGTGTTGAGCCGCTGCACGTCCTTCCACGTCACGGCGGAGGGGCCGACGACGACCCACGACCCCGGGCCGCCGATGCCGGTGGAGTCGGGACCGGCCCCCCGGGGCAGCGACGCGACGATGAAGTCGGGCTGGCCGCCGGACTCCTGGTAGCCCGTCCCGGTGCCGACGACGCGGACGGTGCGTTCGGTGCCCCCTGCCGACAGCGTCGCCGTCCCGGAGCGCGGCAGCCCCTTGCGCTCACCCGCGGGGGTGACGACGACCTCGTCCGGGCCGGCCCCCCAGGTGCCGGAGGAGAGCCTCGCCTTGCCGCCGAGGTCGGCGGTCCTGGGGTCGACGACGAGACCGTTGACGCGCACCCGCCGCTCGCCGAGGACGAGGCGCACCTGGGTCTCGCCCACGGCCACGACCTTGCCCCCGAGGAGCCGCCCGATCGCCTCGGCCCTGGCCTCGACCGGGTCGGCCTTCCCGGTGTCCGTGCCGGTGTCCTTGCCGACCGCCGGGAACCCGGGGACGGGGGTCGCGGGGTCGTCCTCGCTGTAGCCCATCCCGCTCTGGTTGGGGTCGGGCCCCTGCTGGACCTTCCCGACCGCGGGTCCCTGGAGCAGCGCCTGCCCCGACCCCATGAGCGCGCTGACGCGGTCGGCGCTGTCGGTCTGCTCGGTGGAGCCCAGGGTCGCGGCAGCCGCGATGAGGCCCACCGGGACGGCGACCATGAGGAAGACGAGGACGGAGCGGCCGCGGTGCCGGCGCAGGTCACGGCGGGCCATGCGCAGGGCGACGGCCCACGAGGCGCGCCAGCGCGACCAGCGCGAGGACGGGGCGTCGTCCGGTCGCCGGCCCTCCGGCGCCTCAGCGGGCTGGGCCAGGGGCGGGGTCATGGTGGCCATGGCGGGCTCAGGCCGTGGGCTCGAGGAGCTCTTCGGCGCGCGCGGGCGTGCCGGTGCTGTCGACGACGACGCCGTCGCGCAGGAACACCACCCGGTCGGCCCACGCGGCGTGCCGCGCCTCGTGCGTGACGAGCAGGCCCGCCGCCCCGGCGTCGCAGCGCTCGCGCAGGACGCGCAGCACCCCCTCGCCGGTGGTGCTGTCGAGGGCGCCCGTCGGCTCGTCGGCGAGGACCAGCCGCCGGTCCCCGACGAGGGCCCGGGCGATGGCGACCCGCTGCTGCTGGCCTCCCGACATCTTGTCGGGGTAGCGGTCGGCGAGCTCGGCCACGCCGATGGTCGTGAGCGCGTCCATGGCGATCCGCCGGGCCTTGCCGACCCGGGTGCCGTCGAGCTCGAGCGGCAGCGCGACGTTCTCGACGGCCGTGAGCGAGGGGATGAGGTTGAAGTCCTGGAAGACGAAGCCCACCCGCCGGCGCCGCAGCCGGGCCAGCCCGTCCTTCTTGAGCTGGCCGAGGTCCTGGCCCTCGATGACGACCCGGCCGGTGGTCGGCGCGTCGAGGCCGCCGGCGAGGTTGAGCAGGGAGGACTTGCCGGAGCCGCTGGGGCCCATGACCGCCACCAGCTCGCCGGCCGCGACGTCGAGGCTGACGCCCGCGAGCGCCCGGACGGCCGTGGTGTCGGTGCCGTGGACGCGCGTGACGTCCTCCAGCCGCAGGATGGTGTCGCTCATCGGTTCCCCCCGGTGGTGCGGTGCGCGGCCGCGGCGGGTGCCGCGGCCCGGTCGGTGCTGTGGTCGGTGCTGCTGTGGTCGGTGCCGCTGAGGTCGGTGCTGCTGGTGTCGGCCCGGGCGTCGTCGCCCGTGCCGGGTGCCGAGGTGGCCTGCGCGGCGGGTGCCGTACGCGGTCGCGTCGCCTCCCGCGCCAGCCGGGCCTCGACGTGGTCGAGCCAGCGGACCTCGGCCTCACCGGCGTAGATGAGGTTCTCGAGGACGAGCAGCCAGGCGAGGTCGGCGTCACCGTCGCCGGTGGCGGCCTCGCGCGAGGTCGTGGCCCGCTGCTTCAGGCGGGTGAGGTCCTGCAGGTGCCGCAGCGTGGCGGTGCGCTGGGTCTGCACCACGCGGCGGACGTCGACCCCGGGGACCGTCACGGCGAGGGCGAGCTTGATGACGAGCTCGTCCCGAGGCGTGGTCTCCCGGTCGACGGGCGAGAGCCACCAGCGGGCGACCTCCTGCCGGCCGGCCGCCGTGAGCCGGTAGGTGATCCGGCCCTCGTCGTCGGCGCCGACCTCCTCGACCAGGCCGTCGCGCTCGAGCCGGGCCAGGGTCGTGTAGACCTGCCCGACGTTGAGCGGCCACGTGCCGCCGGTCCGGGCCTCGAACTCGGTCCGCAGCCGCGCGCCGTACATCGGCTCGGTCGCCAGGAGGGCCAGCAGGCCCTGCTTCACCGACATGCCGGCCCTCCATCCCCTGGTGGTGCGTCCCCTGCATACCCGGTATGGGCACTGGTGAGGAGAGGTATACCGAGTATGTCGCCCTCCCGTCAAGGCCCCGCGATGCGGTGCGACGGTGACGGGGCCGCTCGTCAGCCGGCGAGCAGGACGGCGGCGAGGGCCAGGGCGCCGGGCAGCGCCTGGACCAGCAGGATCCGCCGGCTCGCGGTGGCGGCGCCGTAGATCCCGGCCACGACGACGCACGAGGTGAAGAAGACCGCGAACCCGAACCGCAGGTGCTCCGGCCCCACCAGGCTCCACACCAGCCCGGCCGCGAGGAAGCCGTTGTACAGGCCCTGGTTGGCGGCCAGGACCCGGGTCGACGCGGCGAACTCGGGGCTGTTCCCGAAGGCGGCCCGGCCGCGGGGCGTGGTCCACAGCGCCATCTCGAGCACGACGATGTACCCGTGGAGGAGGGCGACGAGGGCCACGAGGACGGTGGCGATCAGGGTCATGCCGGCCAGCGTGTCACGGCCTCGACGGCCGCGAGGGCGTTCAGGAGCGGCGGCTCGCCGACGCGCCCGCGCCCTCGACCCGCGCGGCCGCGACCGCGCCGGCCACCTCGGCCACCTCGGTCACGAGCGACTCGGTGCGGGGCGCCGCGACGGCGTCCGCCTGGACCTGGTCGAACCGGCGCAGCACCGCCCGGGCGACCAGGGCGACGACCAGCGCGGTGCCGGTGGCGGCGACCGCGACCGCGAACGCGGCCCCGTGGCCCGAGTCGTCCGCGAGCCGCCCGGCGACCCCGGACCCGACCGCGTAGCCCAGCCCGGTCGAGGCCGCGAGCAGGGTCATCACCGAGCCGACGCGGGACGGTGGGGCGACCCGCTCGCCCAGGGTGAAGGTGGTGATCATGTAGGGCGCGACGACGAAGCCGAGCAGCAGGACGACGGCGACGAGCGCCCCCAGCGAGTCGACGAGCAGCAGCGGCAGCGACAGGACCAGCAGCCCCGAGGCGGCGACGAGCAGCCGCGTGGTGAGGGCGATGCGCTCGGGCACCGCCGCGAGCGCCACCCCTGCTGCGACGCTGCCCACGCCGAGGAGCGCGTGGACGAGCCCCGCGCTGCCGGGGTGGCCGGCGCTGGTGGCCAGCACGGCGGTTCCGGTCTGCACCGACCCGAAGACGGTGCCGATGAGCAGCTGGGCGAGCAGCAGGACGGCCAGGGGCGCCGTCCACAGGCGGGTCCGCCCACCGGCGGCGGCCCGGACCGCGTGGGTGAGGCGGGCGGAGTCGTGCAGCGCGAAGGCGGTCCCGAAGGCCAGCAGCAGCGCGGCCGCGAGGACGAGCCCGGCCCCGGGCGCGACGGCCGACACGAGCACCCCGAGCAGCGCCGGACCGAGGACGAAGGAGGCCTCGTCGGCCGCGCCCTCGTAGGAGAACGCGGTCGAGACCAGCCGCGGCTGGAGCGCCCCCTGGCCGGCGGTCAGCGGGCGCCAGCGCACCCGCGCCATCGGCCCCACCTGGGGCAGGAAGGCCCCCGTCACGCCGGCCGCGGTGACGAGCACCGCCGCAGGGCGGTCGGCCGCGGCCAGTGCCACGAGCGCGAGGAGCCCCAGGCCCGAGGCGACGGACTGCACGAGCAGGACGGGCCGCTGCCCGACCCGGTCGGCCAGGGCGGCGGCCAGCGGTGAGGCGACGGCGCTGACGACGGCGAGCGTGCCGGCGGCGAGGCCGCCCGCGGCATACGAGCCGGTGGTGTGGGACACGAGCAGGAGGGCGCCCATCTGGCTCATGGCCAGGGGGAGCCGCGCCAGGAAGGCGGTGACGACGTAGGCGGGACCGGCCACCGAGAACAGGCGGCGGTAGGAGGCGATGGGTGACACGGGTTCTCGTTCTGTGCGGGGCGGGGGACGCCGAAACCGGCGTGCGCCGCACCCGCCTCCAAGACGCACCAGAACCCTTTGCTCCCCCAAGGATACGCGTGTCCGGGAGCGGCCCCGACCGCGTCAGGTCGTGAGCAGGATCTTGCCGATGTGGCCGCTCTCCTCGAGCGCACGGTGGGCGGCGGCCGCGTCGGCCAGGGCGAACCGCTGGTGCACGACCGGGCGCACCCGGCCTGCCTCGACGAGGGGCCAGACGTGCTCGCGGACGGCGGCCACGATCGTCGCCTTCTCGCTCGCGGGGCGCGCCCGCAGCGAGGTCGCGATGACGGCGGCCCGCTTGGCGAGGAGCTTGCCGAGGTCGAGCTCGGCCGTGCGGCCGCCCTGCAGTCCGATGACGACGAGCCGGCCGTTCGGCGCGAGCACGTCGACGTTGCGGGCGAGGTACTTCGCGCCCATGTTGTCGAGCACGACGTCGGCCCCGGCGCCGCCGGTGGCCGCCCGCACGCGCTCGACGAAGTCCTCGTCGCGGTAGTTGACCAGCACCTCGGCGCCGAGCGCGCGGCACGCCTCGAGCTTCTCGGCGGTCCCGGCGGTCACGGCGACGTGCGCCCCGACCTCGCGGGCCAGCTGGATGGCCATGGTCCCGATCCCGGACGAGCCGCCGTGGACGAGCAGGGTCTGGCCGGGGAGCAGGTTGGCGGTCATGAACACGTTCGACCAGACGGTGCTCACGACCTCGGGCAGCGCGGCCGCCTCCTCGAGCGAGACGCCCTCGGGCACCGGCAGCACCTGCCCGGCCGGCACGCAGACGAGCTCGGCGTAGCCGCCACCGGACAGCAGGGCGCACACCTCGTCGCCGACGGCCCAGCCCCCGACCCCCTCACCGAGGGCGTCGACGGTGCCGCTCACCTCCAGGCCCGGGTACTCGGGCGCGCCGGGCGGGGGCGGGTAGTGGCCCAGCCGCTGCATGACGTCCGCCCGGTTGACCCCGGCAGCCGCCACGCGGATCCGCAGCTCGCCGGCCGCCGGCTCGGGGTCGGGCACGTCCGCGAGGACGAGGGAGTCGGCGTCGCCGGGCTGGGGGATCGTGATCGCCTTCACGACTCGAGCCTATGGCGTGCCCGCTCGAGGTCGTCCGGGGTGTCGACGTCGAGTGCGGCGGGGTCGGCGACCTCGACCGCCTCGACCCGCAGGCGGTCGAGCAGCCGCATGAGCGGTGCGCCCGCGGCCGGTTCCGGGACCGCTGCGCGCAGGGCGTCGACCCGGTATGCCGCGAGGAGCGGTTGCACCCGTCCGCCGGGGTCGCGGGCGGCCACCACCTCGACGCCGGGGTCCGTGCCGTCGCCGCCGGCCTCGCCCCGGCCGGAGCCGTGCGCGTCCGCGACGGTGCCTCCGGCGGTGAGGCGGGCCACGAGCAGGGGGGCCGCCGGCGCGGCATACGGCATGTCGCCACCGAGGGCGACGAGGACCGGGGTCGCGACGTGCGGCAGGGCAGCGGCCAGGGCGGCGACGGGGCCGCCACCGGGCGGGTCCTCGCGCAGCCACGTGACGTCGCGGGTGGTCGGGCGGCGGTCACCGACGCACAGCACGGTCCAGCCGGCGGGGACGCCGTCGAGCAGGTGGTCGAGGATGCTCGTGCCGCCGAGCTCGGCCCGGGTCTTGTCGCCGCCGAAGCGCCGGCCGGTGCCGCCGCAGAGCACGACGGCGGTCACGGGGGTGTCGGGCACCTCGCCATTGTGGGGTCAACCGGCGGCGGTCGGCAGCCGGGGCGGGCAGTGCGAGGTGGCGAGGTACTCGAAGTGCCACCACTCGTTGTCGTACGTGCGGCAGATCCCGTACGCCGGCCCGTGCACCTCGAGCCAGGCGGCGACCGCCTGCGGGTGGACGTCGACGGCGTACCCCTTGACGTGGGCGGACCGGCCGGGTGACAGCACCCACTTGCCGGCCTCGGCGGCCGAGCCGTACTGCGCGACCGCGCGGTCGAAGAGCACCTGCTGGTAGGCCCGGCTGCGCCAGGCGGACCGGATCTGCGGCGACAGCCCCGCCGACCGGGCGGCTGCGAAGGCCCGGCCGAACGCGCGCGCCGCGGAGGGCTGCATGTTCGTCGTGCCGGGCACGGGTGCGCTCAGGGCGATGCTGACGCTCGGCTCGGGGATGCGGTCGGTCACGACCGGGGCGAACCCGCCGGACCCGGTCGGGCGCGTCGTGGTGGACGGGGGGCGGGGGGCCGTGGGGCGCGGTGTGGTCGGGCCGGCCCGGGACGGGCCTGCCTCCGGTGTGGCGGCGGTGGCGCCAGGTGCGGGTCCGCCCCGCGCCGGGCCACCGGTCGAGCCCGCGGCCACGGCACTCGCCGCTGACCCCGAACCGGCGTCCCGGTGCCAGGCGGCGTACCCGGCGGTGCCGCCGGCGGCGAGCAGCACGACCGCTGCGCCGGCCGCCCAGCGCAGGCGCCGGCGTCGGCGTCGTCCCCCTGACTCGTGCGTCGTCTCCATCCGTCCCCCTCGGGCCCCTCGCGCATTGTGGCAGGAGCGCCGGCGACGTGGGGCCCTCGCCGGACACGCACGTGTCGACCACCGGGGGTCGCCGATGGTGGACGGAACGCCGCCCCGGGGCGCTGTCGGCCCACCGTGACGGTGAACGGTGGCGGTGAGCGGCGGCAGGCGCAGGACGTCGGTCCGGGAGCTCAGCGCACCCCGCGGATGCGGGCCGTGAGCGTGGTGGCCGTGCGGGTGACGGCGGCGACGAGCCGCTCCTGCTCGGCCGCGTCGACCTCGTCGCGGGGGAACGTCACCGCCACGCCGGCGACCGGGTGGCCGGTGTGGTCGAGCACCGCGCGCGCGACCGAGGCCAGCCCGGGGCTCACCGACCCGTCCTCGGTGGCGTACCCGCGGGTGCGGACGGCGGCGAGCTCCCGGCGCAGCTCGGTGACGCTGGCCGGACCGCGGCCGTCGCGCTGGACCAGGGCGTCCCGGTGGGGGAAGAGGGCCCGCACCTGAGCCGGGGGCAGGGCCGCGAGCATGGCGAGGCCGCTCGCGGTGAGGGTCGCGGGCAGCCGCACCCCCACGTCGGTGACGAGGAGGGGCCGTCCGGGGGCGCGCTCCTCGATGACGTAGAGGACGTCGCGGCCGTGCAGGACCGCGAGGTGGGCGTTGTGCGTCGTCGCGTCGACGAGCCGCCCGAGCAGGGGCCGGGCGATCCGCTGCAGGGGCGCCTGCCGCTGGTAGGCCGAGCCCAGCTCGAACGCCGCGACCCCCAGGCCGTAGCGGCGGTCCTCGGGCAGGTGGGTCACGAAGCCGGCGTCCCGCAGCACCGCCAGCAGGTGGTAGGTCGTCGACCGGGGCAGGCCGAGGTCGCGGGCGATCGCGCCGGCCGGCAGCGGCTCGGTGTGCCGCGCCAGCAGGGTGAGGACGTCGAGGGCGTGCCGCGCAGCGGGGGCGTTGGTGGGGGAGCCGGCCCGCCCGGACCCGGCCCCCGCTGCCTCGCCGGCACTGCCCGCCCCGCCGGCACTGCCTTCCTCGCCGGCACCGGCTGCCCCGACGGCCCCGTCACTCCCCGCACCGCCGGCGGCTCCGGCACTGCCCGCCTCGCCGGCCGGGGCTGCCGACGCCATGGGGCCCGGGCCGGCCGCCCCCTCGCGCTCAGGCACGGCGGTAGCGCCGTTCCGGGCGCCCGGTGCTGCCGTAGCGCAGGCTGACCTCGGCCCGGCCGGTGGTGACGAAGTACTCCAGGTAGCGCCGGGCGCTGACCCGCGAGATGCCCACGGCCTCGGCGGCCTCGGTCGCGGACAGCGTGCCGTCCGCCGTGCGCAGCGCGTCGGCGACGACCGCGACCGTCTCGGGGCTCAGGCCCTTGGGCAACGCGCCGGCCCCGGCGCCCGAACCCGCCCGGGCCAGCACGCGGTCGATGTCGTGCTGCCCTGCCACCTGCCCGCCCACCCGCCCGGCGTCGTCGCGCAGGAGCTGGCGCTGCGCGGCATACCGCTCGAGGCGCTCGCGCAGGTCCTGGAAGCCGAACGGCTTGAGCACGTAGTCGACGACGCCGCGCTGGATGGCCCCGCGCACGGCGTCGAGCTCGCGGGCGGCGGTGATGACGATGACGTCGCAGTCCTTCCCGGCGCTGCGCAGCTCGCCGAGGACGTCGAGGCCGAAGCGGTCGGGCAGGTACATGTCGAGGAGGACGAGGTCGGGGCGGTGCGCCGCGACCTCGGCCAGCGCGTCGGCCGCGGTGTGGGCGACGCCGACGACCTCGAAGCCCTCGACCTTGTCGACGAACCCGGTGTGCACGCGCGCCACCATGAAGTCGTCGTCGACGATGAGGACCCGTATGCCGTCTCCGGCCGCCGGCCCGCGGGCCCGGTCGGGGGTCGGGCCGCTCACCGGGTCACCGTCTCGGGGACGGGGGTGACGGTGAGGTGCGCGGTGAAGACCGCTCCCTCGGTGGTGTTGTGGAAGCCGGCCTCGCCGCCGCGACGGCGGCAGACCAGCCGGGTCAGGGCCAGCCCGATGCCGTGCTCGTCCTGGCCCTCGGTCTTGCTGGTCACGCCCTGCTCGAAGACGGAGTCGGCGACGTCGGCCGCGACGCCGGGCCCCGAGTCGCGCACCGTGATCCGGACCGTGGTGCGGTCGTGGGCGATGCCGACCTCGACCCACGAGCCGGTGCTGCCGGCCGCTGCGTCGATCGCGTTGTCGACGAGGTTGCCGACGACGGTGGCGACGTCGGCGGAGTCCTCGGTGTCGAGCCGGTCCAGCGAGGTGTCGTCGCTGATCCGCAGGTCGACCCGGCGCTCGGCCGCGACCGACGCCTTGGCCATGAGGAGCACGCCCACCGCCGGGTCGCGGACCCGGCTGTTCACCGACAGGTCGAGGGAGTGCCGGCGCTCGCTGACGGCGTCGACGTAGCGCACGACCTCGTCGTACTCGCCGATCTGGATGAGCCCGCTGATGGTGTGCAGCTGGTTGGCGAACTCGTGCCGCTGGGCCCGCAGCAGCTGGGTGCTGCTGCGGAACGAGCCGAGCTCGCGCTCGAGCGCGGCCAGGGCGGTCCGGTCGCGCAGGGTGGTGACGGTGCCGAGGTGCCGGCCGTCCTTGTCGACGGCCATCCGGTTCATGACCAGCACCCGGCCGCGCCGCACGACGACCTCGTCGGCGGCCTCGCCGTCGCCGGTGAGCACCGACAGCAGCCGGCCGGTGATCCGCAGGTCGGCCAGGCTCAGCCCGGTGGCGTGCTCGGGCAGGTCGAGCAGCCGGCGCGCGACGTCGTTGACGAGGGTGATCCGTCCCTGCGGGTCGAGCGCGACGACGCCCTCGGCGATGCCGTAGAGCAGGGCCTCGCGGTGCTCGACGAGGCCGGTGATCTCCTCCGGCTCCATGCCGAGGGTCTGCCGCTTGATCCGCTCCGCGAGCAGCCAGGACCCGACGAGCCCGACGATGAGGGCGGTGCCGAGGTAGGTGAGCAGGTAGGACGACGCGCCACGCAGGCGCTGCCAGGCCGACGGGAAGGCCTCGGTGATCATCACGGTGCCGAGGTGCTCGCCGACGTGCCCGTCCGCGACGCTGAAGACCGGGACCTGGCTCACGAGCTGGCGCTGCCCGAACAGCTCCAGCGTCCCCGACCAGCTCGCGCCGTCGGCGACGGCCTTGCGGGGCAACGGTATCCGGACGCCTTCGAGTGAAGGGTCGGTCGAGGTGCGGACGTCCTCGTCGGCGTCGGCGAAGGTCACCGACGTCACTCGGGACTGCGTCACCACGGACTGCCCCAGCGTGGCCAGCCCCGTGCGGGTCGAGGGGGTGGCGAGGTTGGACCGCACGAGCGGGTTGCCACCCAGCTGCTCGGCGAGCGCGCTCACCCGACGGCCCTCGACCCCCCGGAACGTCGCCTCGGACTGGGCGAGCGACACTGCACCGACGAGGACGAGCACGACGAGGACCACCGCCAGCTGCAGGACGAGCAGCTGGCCGGCCAGGGTGGGGCGTCGGCGCCGGCGTGCGAACACTATGAACTCAACCTTCACTGCTGACAGAAGGGGGACGGGCCGGGGACGCGGCCGTCACGATCATGGCGCTCGCCTCCCCGCGAGCGGAAGTCTCCCCCCTGCACGTCCTGCACGACGAAAGGTCTCAACGATGAGAGCCCGTCCCACGACCGCCCTCGCGGCCGCCACCGCCGTGGCCGCCCTGCTGCTCAGCGCCTGCGGCGCCACGGCCGACAAGGGTGCCGCCGCCGCCTCCTCCGAGGGTGGCAAGCCCGCGACGGGGCTGCAGCTCATGGTGCCGAACAGCCCCGGCGGCGGCTACGACACCACCGCCCGCACCGCGGCCAAGGTCATGGAGGCCGAGAAGATCACCGGCCAGGTGCAGGTGTTCAACCTGCCCGGTGCCGGCGGCACCGTCGGCCTGCAGCGCGTCGTGAACGAGAAGGGCAACGGCAAGCTCGCGATGCAGATGGGGCTGGGCGTCGTCGGCGCGGCCTACACCCAGAAGTCCAAGGCGACGCTCGCGGACACGACCCCGATCGCCAAGCTGATCGAGGAGGCCGGCGCCATCGTCGTGCCGAAGGACTCGCCCTACAAGGACATCAACCAGCTCGTCGCCGCGTGGAAGGCCGACCCGAAGAAGATGGCCGTCGGCGGCGGCTCCTCCCCGGGTGGTCCCGACCACCTCCTGCCGATGCAGCTCGCGAAGGCCGTCGGCATCGACCCCAAGCAGGTCAGCTACGTCTCCTACGACGGTGGCGGCGAGCTCCTGCCGGCCCTGCTGGGCAACAAGATCGCGTTCGGCGCCAGCGGGTTCGGCGAGTTCCTCGACCAGGTCGAGGCCGGCGACGTGCGCGTGCTCGCGGTGACCAGCGAGCAGCCGATCGAGGCGCTCAAGGACGTCAAGACGCTCAAGGACCAGGGCATCGACCTCGTCTTCACCAACTGGCGCGGCATCGTGGCGCCCCCCGGCATCTCCGACGCCGACACCAAGGCCTGGACCGACGCCCTGACGAAGATGCACGACACGCAGGCGTGGAAGGACGAGGAGAAGAAGCGCGGCTGGACCGACGCCTTCCAGACCGGTGACGAGTTCAGCTCCTTCCTCAAGCAGCAGGACCAGGACGTCGCCGCGATCCTCAAGCAGCTCGGCCTGGCATGACCCAGCCCACCTCGGGCCCCCCGCAGGTCAAGGACCGCGCACAGTACGGACTGTGCGCGGGCCTTGCCCTGCTCGGCGCCTACGTCCTTTTCGACGCCAGCCGGCTCGGCCACGTCACGAGCAGCAACGACCCGGTCGGCCCCAAGCCGATGCCGATCCTGCTGGGGGCCCTGCTCATCGTCGTCGCAGCCTTCTACGCGATCGACGTCGCCCGGGGCGGCGCCGGTGAGGCGGAGGAGGGCGAGGACATCGACCTCTCCACGCGCGTCGACTGGCGCACGATCGGCCTGCTCATCGCCGCCTTCGCGCTCAACGCCGTCCTCATCGAGCCGCTCGGCTGGGTGATCAGCGGGGCGCTCCTCTTCGCGGGCTCGGCCTTCGCGCTCGGCAACCGTCACCACGTCCGCGGCCTCGCGGCCGGGGTGGCCCTGTCGCTCATCACCTTCTACGCGTTCGCCGTCGGGCTCGGGGTCAACCTGCCCGCCGGCATCCTCCAGGGAATCCTCTGATGGACAACCTCCTGAGCCTCCTCGGGGGCTTCGGCGACGTCCTGTCGCCGACGAACCTCCTCATCGCGCTGCTCGGAGTGACCGTCGGCACCGCTGTCGGTGTCCTGCCGGGCATCGGGCCGGCCATGACGGTCGCCCTGCTCCTGCCCATCACGTACGGGCTGCAACCGGTCGAGGGCCTGATCCTGTTCGCCGGCATCTTCTACGGCGGCATGTACGGCGGCTCGACGACCTCGATCCTGCTCAACACCCCGGGCGAGTCCGCGTCGGTCGTCACGGCCATCGAGGGCAACAAGATGGCCAAGACGGGTCGGGCCGCCCAGGCGCTGGCGACCTCGGCCATCGGGTCCTTCATCGCCGGCACCATCGGCACCCTCGGGATCGTCTTCCTCATGCCGCAGGTGGCCAAGTTCGCGATCAGCCTCGGCGCGCCGGAGTACCTCGCGATCATCCTGCTGACCTTCACCGGCGTCACCGCAGTGCTCGGCGCCTCCCGCGTGCGCGGCCTGGCCTCGCTGCTTGTCGGCCTGACCATCGGCGTCGTCGGCATCGACTTCGTCACCGGCCAGCAGCGGCTCACCGGCGGCCTGCCGCAGCTCGCGGACGGCATCGACGTCGTCGTGGTGGCGGTCGGCATCTTCGCGGTCGGCGAGGCCCTCTGGGTCGCGGCGCACCTGCGGCGCAAGGCGGGCGAGGTCATCCCCGTCGGACGCCCGTGGATGGGCCGCAACGACTGGTCGCGCTCGTGGAAGCCGTGGCTGCGCGGCACCCTGCTCGGCTTCCCCTTCGGGGCGATGCCGGCCGGCGGCGCGGAGATCCCGACCCTGTTGTCCTACACCGCCGAGAAGAAGCTCTCCAAGCACCCCGAGGAGTTCGGCAGGGGCGCCATCGAGGGCGTCGCCGGGCCGGAGGCGGCCAACAACGCCTCCGCCGCAGGGACCCTCGTACCGATGCTCGCCCTCGGCCTGCCGACCAACGCCACGGCCGCGATCATGCTCGCCGCGCTCCAGGGCTGGGGCATCGAGCCCGGCCCGCTGCTGCTCACCAAGGAGCCGGCGCTGGTCTGGGCGCTCATCGCCAGCCTGTTCATCGGCAACACGATGCTGCTGCTGCTCAACCTGCCCCTCGCGCCCGCGTGGGCCAAGCTGCTGCAGATCCCGCGGCCCTACCTCTACGCAGGCATCCTGTTCTTCGCGTCCATGGGTGCGTATGCCGTGAACAGCCAGCCGTTCGACCTGTGGCTGCTGCTCGTGCTGGGTCTGCTCGGGTTCGCGATGCGGCGGTTCGGTCTCCCGGTGCTGCCGCTCATCGTCGGCGTCATCCTCGGGCCGCTCGTCGAGCGCAAGGGCCGGCAGTCGCTCCAGCTCACCGGTGGCGACATCTCCGGGCTCGTCGGCGGGCCGGTGGCCTGGGTCTGCTACGTGCTCATCGTGCTGGCCCTCGCCTGGCCGCTGATCGGTGCGCTGCTGCGACGTGGTCGCGGTGGCGGTGGCGGTGACCGCCCCGGTGCTGGTGACGGCAGCGGCGACGGCTCGGCGCGCGCGGACCTCGACGCGACGGGCTCGCACGAGCGGCCGGTCGACGCACGGGCCGCGGTCGCGCAGTCCGGTCGTGGTGGCAGCGAACCCGGCTGGGCCGGCTGAGGAGGAACGATGACGGTGCTCACGGGGTACGTCCCCAACGCGTTCGGCGAGGCGGCGCTCTCGCACGCCGCGCAGGAGGCCCGGCGGCGGCACGAGCCGCTGGTCGTGGTCAACATGTCGCGCGACGACGTGCTCGCCGACGCGCACCGGGCGGCCGACGACCAGCTCGCCCGGGTCGGCCGTGACCTGGCCGAGCTCGGCCTCGATGCCAGCGTGCGCCGGGTCGAGGAGGGCAGCGATCCTGCCGAGGCGCTGCTCGCAGTGGCGCGCGAGGTCGACGCCTCGGTGCTCGTCATCGGGCTGCGTCACCGCACGCCCGTCGGCAAGCTCATCCTCGGGTCGACGGCGCAGCGCGTGCTGCTCGACGCCCCGTGCCCGGTCCTGGCGGTCAAGCCCGCCTGACCGGTCCGGAGCCGCCGGTGCCGCGAGTCCGGTCAAGAGCCCGGTCGAGAGGACGCGACACGCTGACCGAAGCCCCCGCCGTTCAGCAGGTCGCGTCCTCTCGTCGAGCCGGCGCCGTCGGCTGCCTCGGGGACGTCGGGACATCGGGACGTCGGGGACGGCGGGGCGGTCCGTCACCCGGGGTCGGCACGTCCGGTACGGCGGCGGCGCAGGCCGACCTGCCGGACGACCTCGGGCACGCTCGCGACGGTCGCCAGGACCAGGGCCACCACCGTGACGTAGCGGGGGTCGTCCCGGCCGAGCGTCCAGGCGATGCCGGAGACGAACACCAGCACGAGCACGATGCGCCCGGCGAGGCGCCAGGCGGGCTCCGGGGACCGGTCGGGCGCCGACGGGAGGTGACCGGAGCCGTGGTCGTCCGCGGCGGCCTCGAGCAGGGTCCGGCGTTCGAGCACCTGGGCGTGGGCGGAGTCGAGCGCGCCCGCCCCGCGGTAGGGGAAGCCGGGCGGCACCGGCAGGTCCAGCGCCGTCGCCAGGCCCCGCCAGCCCTCGTCGGGATAGGCCGGCGACCGCAGCAGCAGCACCAGCGGTCGTGGGTCGGCGCCGAGCCACCGCTCGAGCTCGGCCGCCGTCACCCGGGCCACCTCGGCGTCCACGCCGTTCACCTTCCCGGCAGTCCAGCCCACGGTGGCCCGTCGCCGGCCCCGGGCCCACAGCTGCAGCGCGCTGCGCCACTCCCCGACCACGAGCAGGAGGCCCGGGCCGGCCCTGCTCACCTCCTCGGCGACCCGCTCGAGGGCTGCCTGGTCCTGTGAGCCGACGTCGACGAGGGTCCAGCCCGGCACGCTCGAGGGAGCGATGCGCACCGTCGACAGCGCCCACACGGCGCGGCGCTCGAGGTCCGCGGGCGCGGCCCTGACCATGAGGACCATCGCGGTCATGGGCTGCGCCGGATCACGAGGCGCTCGCGGTCATGCCATGCCCCGGTCGTGAGGGGCAACCGGTCGCGAGGCCCTCGCGGTCACGCCGTGCCCTGGGTCCTGGGGGCAACCGGTCACGAGGCGCTCGCGCTCATGACGAGGCGGCCTTCTTCGTGACGACGTGCCGCCGATAGGTGAGGAACTCCTCCCGGGCGTCGCCCCAGTAGCCCCAGGGGAATTCGGTGGCGTGCGGCCCGACCGCCACCAGCTGGTCGTAGGCCTCGTCGAAGCGGTGGAGGTGGAACAGCACCCGGGCCAGCACGTTGCGGGCCTGCGCCGTGAAGTGGTGCCCGGCGTCGGGGTTCGCCTCGACGTAGGCCTGGGCCCGGCGCACGGCCTCGTCGACCCGGCCGGGGTCCTGCGTCAGGGCGGTGGACGGGTCCTCGGCCAGGTGCTCCAGGACGGCGTCCAGCGGCAGCTCCTGGATGCGCGAGTCCGTGGGTGCGCCGTCCACTGCCTCCGCGACGAACGCGTGCATCTGCTCGTGCGAGCCGAACCACTTCTTGGCCAGGAACTGCATCGCCTGGGAGCTGCCCTCGTAGTGGTACCGGTCCAGCTCCCACAGCGACTCGACGTAGCCGCGCAGGACGTCGGCCGGCGCCTCGAGGCCACGGGCGTGGACGATCGCCAGCGCCCACGGCTCGGGGTCGCCCGATGAGAGGTCCACCGCCCGCTGGATCTGGGCCGTCGCGTCCGCGAGCGTCGTGTGGAACGCCTCGAACTGCTCGGAGCTGACGTCCTGGGCGCGGGCGTGGCTGCGCTGCTCCCACGCCTGCTCCACCAGGAGCCGGGACTGCACGACCGCGAGGTCGGGGTCGTCGGGTGCCACGGCCTGCCAGGCCTCGAGCCACTGCGGTGACTGGAGCGAGGCGTTGCCGAGGGTGGCGACCAGGTGGCTGCGGTCGCCCCAGGCCCTGTTCTCCCGGGTCCAGGCCAGCAGCTCGGCCGCCGGCTCGTGGTCCCCCCGCAGGGCCGACTCGACCGCCGGGAGCGCGAAGTCGGCGGGCGCGTCGACCACGACCGCGTCGTCAGGTGCCAGCCGGGCTGTGAGCCCCGGTCCGTCCCGCATGGCCTTGCGCGCGTCGTTGAGCTTCTTGAACACGGTTCCCCCTCCGTTGCCGTGGGCGAAACCTACCGGGCCGCAGCGCCGATGACGAGGGAGTCGCCGGCGTCTGCCGCCGGGACGCGCGCCCGTTCCTGCCGGCGGTCAGCTCCTCCGGATCCGTGCCACGCACAGGTCGGGCCGCTCGAACGGCTGGAGCCCGTCGAGTGCCAGCGAGGGGTCGAGCTCACCGAGCATGCCGGACACCAGCCCCCGGTGGACGCCGCAGACCACCTCGCCGTGGGAGCGCGCGAGGTCCAGGAACGGGCAGGGTCGGATCTCGATCCGGGCCCCCGTGCGGGTGGAGCGGACCGTGGACTCGAAGCCCAGGCGGCGCAGCCCCTCGGCCACCTCGGCCGGCGCGTCCGAGGGCGCGCGTCGGCTCGTCGCACCTCCGGTCGTCGCGCGTCCAACAGTCGCGCGTCCGGCAGTCACACCTCCGGTCGTCGCGCGTCCAGCAGTCGCGCGACGGGTGGCCAGGGCCCGGCCGTGGGCCTCCCCGGCGGTCTCGGCCGCGCCGGCCGCGGACGGGAGCGGGCTCGCCAGTGCCTGCGCGAGGATGGTGGCGAGCTCACGCCAGCCACCGTCCTCGGCCGGCAGGTCGGGGGACACGGCATACAGGACCGTGGGGCGGCCGGGGGTGGAGCGGTCCTCGGCGCCCCGCTCGACCATCCCCTCGTCGACGAGCGCATCGAGGTGGAAGCGGGCGCTGTTGGGGTGGACGCCCAGCCGCCCGGCGACCTCGGCGGCGCTGACCGGACGCCCCGTCTCGCGCAGGACCCGCAGCACCCGGGTGCGGGTGGGCCCGAGCGCGGCCTGGTCCGTCGTCACGCGGGGGTCGGGTAGAGCACCTGGGGGCGCCCGTAGCCGTCGAGGGGCGGGCGGGGCCCGGGCTCCCGCCGGGTGGGTTCGGTGGCGGGGTCGATCCCGGCGGCCATGACCGCCCGGCCGAGGTGCTCGACCGCGTCCACACCGTGGCGGACCTCCCCGTCGCCGAGGACGAGCAGGGGCACGACCTCCTTGTCGAAGCCGCTCCACTCCCGCCGCCACGCCCCGACGAGTCGCCAGGCGAGGCTGGTCATCGGTCCGCCCGTGACGTCCACGCAGTGGCCCCAGCGTCGCAGCGGGTCGCTCGGCGAGGTCCCGGACTCGACGGCGTCGGCGAGCAGGAGGCGCACCACGACCGGGTCGGACAGGTCCAGGCCGTGGCGCCAGAACCCGTCGAAGAGCAGCGGTGCGGCGAGGTCCGCCACCCCCGCGCCGTAGCACTCGGCATACCCGGACACTGCGGCCCGGGTGTGGGGGACGAAGCCGCGCAGGAGGTGCGGCAGCTCCTCCCCGGGGAGCAGGAACCAGCTCAGCCGGTCGAGCTCCTCACGCAGGCAGGAGAACTCGTCCTCGCGCGTCCTCGACGGCCTGGCCTGCCACGGGTCGTGCTCGACGGCCCGGAGCTCGAACGGCGCGCCCAGCAGCTCCAGCCGGCGGTGGGCGAGGTAGGACCACGGGCAGGAGAAGTCCGCGTAGAGGACGGTCGGTGGGGTCATGGCGCACTCCCGGGTCGATGGGCAGGTCTCCATAGTTACAAACATTTTGGAGAAATACTAGAGAGTGCGGGTGAGTTCTCCGCGACGAGGCCCTCGTCTCACATCCGAGACGGTATGCCGCCTGCGCAGGGCCCGCGCGCGGCTCGCCTCGGCTGCAATGGGAGGCATGACCACCACGTCGCCCTCCGTCGCCACCGTCACCGTCGGCACCGGATCGGTCACCGTCGACGACGTCGTCGCCGTGGCGCGGCACGACGCGCGCGTCGAGATCGTCCCCGCAGCACTCGAGGAGGTCCGGCGGACCCGCGCGGTGATCGAGGCGCTGGCCGACGACACCCAGCCGCACTACGGCGTCTCGACCGGGTTCGGCGCCCTGGCCACCCGGCACATCCCCGTCGAGCTGCGCGCCCAGCTGCAGCGCTCGCTGGTCCGCTCGCACGCCGCGGGCTCGGGTGCCGAGGTCGAGCGCGAGGTCGTCCGGGCGCTGATGCTGCTGCGCATCTCCACCCTCGCCACCGGCCGCACCGGTGTCCGCGAGGAGACCCTGTCGACCTACGTCGCGATGCTCAACGCCGGCATCACGCCGGTGGTGCACGAGTACGGCTCGCTCGGCTGCTCCGGCGACCTGGCCCCGCTCTCGCACTGCGCGCTCGCCCTCATGGGCGAGGGTGTGGTGCGGGACGCCGCGGGGGAGCGGATGCCGACGGCGCAGGCGTTCGCGGCGGCCGGCATCGCGCCGGTCGAGCTGCGCGAGAAGGAGGGCCTGGCCCTCATCAACGGCACCGACGGGATGCTCGGCCAGCTGGTGCTCGCGATTACCGACCTGCGCCGGCTGCTCACCGTCGCCGACGTCACGGCCGCGATGAGCGTGGAGGGCCAGCTCGGGACCGACGACGTCTTCGCCGCCGACCTGCACGCCTTGCGCCCGCAGCCGGGGCAGGCGCGTTCCGCCGCCAACCTCCGGAAGCTGTTGCAGGACAGCCCGATCCGCGACAGCCATCGCGACCCCGAGGCGTGCACCAGGGTCCAGGACGCCTACTCGCTGCGCTGCTCGCCGCAGGTGGCCGGGGCCGTGCGCGACACGGTGGAGTACGCCGCGACCGTGGCGGGGTTCGAGCTCGCCTCCGCGGTCGACAACCCCGTCGTGACCCCTGACGGCCGGGTCGAGTCGAACGGCAACTTCCACGGGGCGCCGGTCGCCTACGTGCTCGACTTCCTCGCGATCGTGGCCGCCGACCTCGCCTCGATCTCCGAGCGCCGCACCGACCGGTTCCTCGACGTCTCGCGCAACCACGGGCTGCATGCGTTCCTCGCCGACGACCCGGGTGTCGACAGCGGACACATGATCGCGCAGTACACCCAGGCGGCGATCGTCTCCGAGCTCAAGCGGCTGGCGGCCCCGGCCTCGGTCGACTCGATCCCGAGCTCGGCCATGCAGGAGGACCACGTCTCCATGGGGTGGTCCGCCGCCCGCAAGCTGCGCCGGTCGGTCGACGGCCTCACCCGAGTGCTCGCCATCGAGCTGCTCACGGCGGCCCGCGCCCTCGACCTGCGTGCCCCGCTGCAGCCGGCCCCGGCCACCGCGGCCGTGGTCCGGGCGCTCCGCGAGGCCGGTGCCCCCGGCCCCGGCACCGACCGCTTCCTCGCCCCCGAGATCGAGGTCGCGGTGCAGCTCGTCGCGAGCGGCGCCGCCGTCGTCGCGGCCGAGTCCGTCACCGGCCCCCTCGACTGAAGCCCCCGGCATACACCCTGCGCCCCCTGGCGCCCCGCCCTCGTCCCGTAGAAGTGCCCAAACTCCAGGTCCAGCCAGAACCTTCCACCCCCAGCCGGAGAAGTGCCCCTTCTCCGGCGCGAAAGGAGAACGTCATGGAAGGCGCCCGTCCCGTCCGCGCACCGCGCGGCACCGCCCTCACCCACGCCACCCACTGGGGGGCCGAGGCCCCGCTGCGGATGCTCATGAACAACCTCGACCCCGAGGTGGCCGAGCGCCCGGACGACCTCGTCGTCTACGGCGGCACCGGCCGCGCCGCGCGCGACTGGAAGTCGTTCGACGCCATGGTGCGCACGCTGTCGACGCTCAAGCAGGACGAGACGATGCTCGTCCAGAGCGGCAAGCCGGTCGGCGTCATGCAGACCCACGAGTGGGCGCCGCGCGTGCTCATCGCCAACTCCAACCTCGTCGGCGACTGGGCGACCTGGCCGGAGTTCCGGCGGCTCGAGCACCTCGGGCTGACGATGTACGGCCAGATGACGGCCGGGTCGTGGATCTACATCGGCACCCAGGGCATCGTGCAGGGGACGTACGAGACCTTCGCCGCGGTCGCCGAGAAGAAGTTCGGTGGCACGCTCGCCGGGACGCTGACGCTGACCGGTGGCTGCGGTGGCATGGGCGGTGCGCAGCCGCTCGCCGTCACCCTCAACGGTGGCGTGTGCCTCATCGTCGACGTCGACCCCGGCCGCCTGCACCGCCGGGTCGAGCACCGCTACCTCGACGAGGTCGCCTCCTCGCTCGACGAGGCCGTCGAGAAGTCGTTGCAGGCCAAGGCGGACAAGCGGGCCTGGTCGATCGGCGTGGTGGGCAACGCGGCCACGGTGTTCCCGGAGCTGCTGCGCCGCGGGGTCGACATCGACATCGTCACGGACCAGACGTCGGCCCACGACCCGCTGTCCTACCTGCCTGAGGGGATCGACCTCGGCGACTGGCACGACTACGCGGAGAGGAAGCCGGAGGAGTTCACCGACCGGGCGCGGGCCTCGATGGCCAAGCACGTCCAGGCGATGGTCGAGTTCCAGGACGGCGGCGCCGAGGTCTTCGACTACGGCAACTCGATCCGCGACGAGGCCCGGCTCGGCGGCTACGACCGGGCGTTCGAGTTCCCCGGCTTCGTCCCGGCCTACATCCGTCCGCTGTTCTGCGAGGGCAAGGGCCCGTTCCGCTGGGCCGCGCTGTCGGGCGACCCCAGGGACATCGCCGCGACCGACCGCGCGGTGCTCGACCTGTTCCCGGACAACGACCGGCTGCACCAGTGGATCCGCGGCGCGCAGGAGCGGATCGCGTTCCAGGGCCTGCCTGCCCGCATCTGCTGGCTCGGCCAGGGGGAGCGCGACAAGGCGGGGCTGGCGTTCAACGAGCTCGTCCGCACCGGCGAGGTGAGCGCCCCGATCGTCATCGGCCGCGACCACCTCGACACGGGGTCGGTCGCGAGCCCCTACCGCGAGACCGAGTCGATGCTCGACGGCTCGGACGCCATCGCCGACTGGCCGCTGCTCAACGCGCTCGTCAACACGTCCTCGGGCGCGAGCTGGGTGTCGATCCACCACGGCGGTGGGGTCGGCATCGGCCGGTCGATCCACGCCGGGCAGGTCTCCCTGGCCGACGGCACCGACCTCGCCGCGCAGAAGCTCGCCCGGGTGCTCACGAACGACCCCGCGATGGGCGTCATCCGCCACGTCGACGCGGGCTACGACATCGCCGAGCTCACCGCCGAGCAGCAGGGCGTCCGCATCCCTACGCGGGAGGGGTGAGCTGGGACGGGGCCAGGGGCGCGGCTGCGCCCGTCAGCGCAGGAGCAGGTTGAGCCCGACGGTCAGCAGCACGGACAGCAGCAGCGAGACCAGGACCATGGTGAGGCAGCCCGCTGCCCCGCCGAGCGGCCGGACGTCGACGCTGCCGATGCGCATGGCCGGGCCCTACCCGCGGAACCAGCCGGCTATGCCGGGTCGGTGACGTCGGTGACGTCGGTGACGTCGGTGACGTCGGTGACGTCCGTGACGTCGGCGACGTCGGCGCGCAGGACGCGCACGAGGTCGTCGGCGTCGGCCGTGGCGGCGACGCCGTGGTCGCCCCCGCCGATCGAGACCGGCCGGCCCAGGATCGAGCTGTCCGCCACCACCGGCCAGGGGTGGGTCGAGCCGAACGGCGTGATCGTGCCGCGGACGTACCCGGTGACGTCGCGGGCGGTCTCGGCGTCCGGCATCGACAGCCGGTTCACGCCGAGGTGGGCGCGCAGCTTGGGCCAGGAGATCTCGCGGCCGCCGGGCACGAGGACGAAGAGGTAGTCGTCGGCCCCCCGCCGCACGACGAGGGTCTTGAGCACGTCGCGGGGCTGGAGCCCGCGGGCCTCGGCCGCCTCCTCGAGCGAGCGCACGGGTCCGTGCCGCGTGATGGTGTGCTCGATGCCACTGTCGGCGAGGGCCTGCGCGGCCCGGTCCGCTCCGTCGCCCGTCATGGTCAGCAGCCTAGGGCGCGGTCCACCGCGCGCCCCATCCCTTGACACGGATCGTCCGCGACCAGCACGCTGCCCCTGGATGACACGAGTCACCATCTCCTCGACGACAAAGAGGTCCGCCGTGCCCGACCGCGTCCGTCCGCGCCCTCGCGCGCAGTCCCGATCCGTCCGTTCCCGCGCGGCCTCCCTCGGCCTGGCCGTCGCCGCAGCCCTGACCCTCGGCGGCTTCGCCGTCCCCAGCGCCGGTGCGGCCCCACCGCCCGGCACCAGCGCGACCGCCCCCGACCTCGGCTCCGGCGTGACGGTCTTCGACCCGAGCATGCCGGTCTCGCAGATCCAGTCCACCCTCGACGCGTTCGCCACGCAGCAGGTCGACAACGAGATGGGCACCGCACGGCACGCGTTCCTCTTCCGGCCGGGCACCTACGGCACCGCCACCCAGCCGCTGCAGGTCAAGGTCGGCTACTACACCGAGATCGCCGGCCTCGGCGCCTCGCCGGGCGACGTGACCATCAACGGCAAGATCGAGGTCTACAACCGCTGCCTCGAGGGCGGCGGCACCAGCTACTGCGTTGCCCTCAACAACTTCTGGCGGACGCTGTCCAACCTCACCCTGCACATCGACGGCGCCGGGCAGGACGGCTGCCGCGCCTCGGCCGACTTCTGGGCCGTCTCGCAGGCGGTGTCGATGCGGCGCGTCGACATCTCCGGCGCCAACCTCTCGCTCATGGACTACTGCACCGCCGGACCGCAGTACGCCAGTGGCGGCTTCATCGCCGACTCACGGATCCCGTTCACCATCAACGGATCCCAGCAGCAGTGGTTCACCCGCAACAGCGAGCTGGGCGGCTGGAGCAACGGCGTCTGGAACGCCGTGTTCTCCGGTGTGGTCGGTGCGCCCACCGAGGCCGGCTGGCCGAACCCGCCGTACACCACGCTCGACCGCACCCCGGTGAGCCGGGAGAAGCCGTACCTCTTCCTCGACGGCCAGGGCCGGTATGCCGTGCGCGTCCCGTCCGCCCAGCGCGACAGCCGAGGAATCTCCTGGGGTCAGGGCATGACCCCCGGCCGGACGGTCCCGCTCGACCGGTTCTTCGTGGCCACCCCCGCCACCCCGGTGCAGGAGATCGACAACCAGCTCGCCCGCGGCCTCGACCTGCTGCTGACCCCCGGTGTCTACGACATCGACCGCAGCATCAGCGTCAAGCGCCCCGACACGGTCGTCCTCGGTCTCGGCCACGCGACGCTCACCTCGGTCGGCGGCGCGATCCCGCTGACCGTCGCCGACGTCCCGGGCGTGGTCGTCGCGGGCGTCACCGTCGACGCCGGCACGGTCGAGTCGCCGGCCCTGCTGCGCGTCGGCACCCGCAACGGCAACTCGGGCCGCGCCCACGACGCCGCGACCGACCCGACGACCCTCTCGGACGTGTACTTCCGGGTCGGCGGCCCGCACATCGGTCGCACCGACACCGCCCTGGAGGTCAACAGCGACGACGTCCTCGTGGACCACACCTGGGTCTGGCGGGCCGACCACGGCCTCGAGCCGTTCACGGCCGGCGTCAGCGGCGACACCGACCGCTGGCGGACCAACACCGGCCGCACCGGTGTGGTCGTCAACGGCGACGACGTCACCGCCACCGGCCTGTTCGTCGAGCACTTCCAGCAGCACAACGTGGTGTGGAACGGCGAGCGCGGCACGACGATCTTCTTCCAGAACGAGCTGCCGTACGACCCGCCCACGCAGGCCGACTGGGACCACGACGGCATCCACGGCTGGGCGGCGTACAAGGTCGCCGACGGCGTGAAGGCGCACCGGCTGTTCGGTGGTGGCGTCTACGTCTACAACCGCAACAGCCCCTCGATCCACACCGAGAACGGGTTCGAGGTGCCTCAGACGCCGGGCGTCCGGCTGCACCACCTACTGACCGTGAACCTCGACGGCGGCACCCTCGACCACGTGGTCAACGGGGTGGGCGCGGCCGCCGACCGGACCAGGGTCGGGGTGCCCGTCTACGTGGAGGACTACCCCGCTCCCTAGGACCCGCGGGCCGGGCCCCGCGCCCGGGATCTCCACGACCCGGTCGGGTCGACCCGGCCCGGGGTGGGTGGGCGCCGGGTCGATCCGGCCCGGGGTGGGTGGGCGCGGGCCGGATCCACCCCGGTCCCGTGCCGGCCCCGACCTCAGGTCGACCCCCGCACCACCAGCTCCAAGGTGTCGCGCGGGGGTCGGCCGTCGGGCGCGCCGCCGTCCAGGGCGGCGACGACCGCGGAGGCGAGGTGCTCGGCCTGCCGCTCGAGCGACTGGGAGACGGTGGTCAGCGCCGGCACCGCGAACCGGGCAGCGGGGATGTCGTCGACCCCGACGACGGCCAGCTCGCCGGGGCACGCGACGCCCTCAGCCCGCGCACCGGCCAGGACCGCGAGGGCCACGTCGTCGTTGTATGCCGCGACGCCCGTGACGGCGGGCCCGTCCCCGCCGCGCCACGTCCGGACCGCAGCCCCGGCCGCCTCGGCCGTCAGCTCGACGGGGACGACGACCGGCTCCGGGAGCCCGGCTCCGGCGCAGGCGGCCCGGACCCCGGCGAGCCGCAGGTCCGCGAAGGCCCGGACGCGCGGGTCCGTGGGCCCGGCATACCCGATGGCGGTGTGGCCGCGCTCGAGGAGGTGGTCCGCCTGGAGCCGGCCGATCCGCTGCTGGGTGGCCGCGAACACGTCCGGCACGTCGCCGGAGATGGCTGCGGCGATGACGTGGATCCCGGCCCGGCGCATGGCTTCCCGGTCCTGCTCGCTGAACCCCTGGAGCCCGACGACGGCGCGCGGTGTCACGGTGCGCCACAGCTCGTGCAGGGGACGCCCGGACCGCGCGTGGTGCAGGAGCAGGGTCAGCCCGCGCTCGGCGAGCTCCCCGGCCAGGCGGTCCAGCAGCGAGTCCACCGCCGGGCCGAGCGGCCAGTCCGGCAGGACGTAGAGGACGAGGTCGCTGCGCCCGGTGCGCAGGGTCCGGGCGGCGACGGACGGGTGGTACCCCAACCGGTCCGCCGACGCGCGGACGCGCGCCCGGGTCTCGTCGGAGACGCGGACGCCCGGGGTGTCGTTGAGGACGTAGCTGACCGTCGTCCGCGAGACGCCACTGTCGCGTGCGACGTCCGCACTGGTCACGCTGCCCACCGGAACCTCCTGCTCGTGCCCGTCCTGCGGCCAGCCTAGTGAGCGTCCGCGTCCCCGTCCGGGGTCTGCCATCCGAGACACATCCCCGGCGCCGACCCCCGGTGCGCGTGCCCGCGGTGGTGTGGAATGGTCTGGTCCCGACCTGGGACCTCCAACCAGGCAGCAGAGCCCGTACTCCCGAGGAAGGACCTGCGTGAGCTTCGAGTCGATGTGGTCTGCCCTGGAGCCCGTCGGCCGCGCCGGCGGGTCGGGGGGCTACCGCCGGTTCGCCTGGACGCGCGACGACTCCGACCTGCGGGAGTGGTTCGCAGGCGAGTGCGCCGAACGCGGCCTGGACCTCACCGAGGACCGCATGGGCAACCAGTGGGCGTGGTGGGGCGACCCGGACGAGGCGGCCAGGCGCGGCCGCAAGGGCGTCGTCACCGGCTCGCACCTCGACAGCGTGCCGGACGGCGGTGCCTTCGACGGGCCGTTGGGAGTGGTCAGCGCCCTCGCTGCGGTCGACGCCTTGCAGGACAGGGGTTTCCAGCCGTCGCGCCCGATCGGCGTGGTGAACTTCGTCGACGAGGAGGGGGCCCGGTTCGGGGTCGCCTGCGCGGGCTCACGGGTCATCACCGGCGCCATGACGGCGCGTCGTGCGCGCAGCCTGCGCGACGCCGACGGCGTCTCGATGGCCGAGGCCCTGCAGCGGGCCGGCCGCGACCCGCACGGCATCGGTCGCGACGAGCACACCCTCGCCCGCGTCGGCCAGTTCGTCGAGCTGCACGTCGAGCAGGGCCGCGGCCTGGTCGACCTGGGCCACCCCGTCGCGGTCGGCTCGGACATCTGGCCGCACGGGCGCTGGCGGATGGACTTCGGCGGCGAGGCCAACCACGCCGGCACGACCCGGCTCGAGGACCGCCACGACGCGATGCTCGGGTACGCCGCAGCGGTCCTCGCCACCCGCGAGGCCGCCATCACCCACGGCTGCGTCGCCACCGTCGGCAAGGTCGCGGTCACCCCCGGCGGGGTCAACGCCATCCCGAGCCGGGTGACCGGCTGGCTCGACGCCCGCGGCTCCAGCCCGCGCGCCGTCCGCCGGGCCGTCGCGGACATCCGCTCCATCGTCGAGCAGTCCGGCGGCGAGGTCGCCGAGGAGTCCTGGACCCCCGCCACCGTCTTCGACGCCGGGCTCACCGCGCGGCTGCAGACCCGGCTCGGCGGCATACCGGTCCTCGGCACGGGCGCCGGGCACGACGCGGGCATCCTCGCCAACGCCGGCATCCCCTCGACCATGCTCTTCGTCCGCAACCCGACCGGCGTCTCGCACTCGCCCGCCGAGCACGCCGAGCTGTCCGACTGCCTCGAGGGCGTCGCCGCGCTCGCGGCCGTCCTCGAGGACCTCGCCGGGGACGCCGCATGACGACGTGGTGGGCCGAGCACGCCTGGCTGCCGTCGGGGCTGGCCCACGACGTGCGCATCGAGGAGGACGGCGGCCGGTTCACCGCCCTCACCCCGCGCACCCGGCCCCGCGACGGTGACGTGCGCCTGCCCGGGGTGGTCCTGCCCGGCCTCGCCAACGCGCACAGCCACGCCTTCCACCGCGCGCTGCGCGGCCGCACGCACGCGGACGGCGGCAACTTCTGGACCTGGCGCGACCAGATGTATGCCGTGACGCGCCGCCTCGACCCCGACACCTACTTCGAGCTCGCCCGGGCCGTGTACGCCGAGATGGCGCTGGCCGGCCTGACGGTCGTGGGCGAGTTCCACTACCTGCACCACGACGTCGACGGGCGCCCCTACGCCGACCCCAACGCGATGGGCCACGCCCTGGTCGAGGCGGCCCGGGAGGCCGGGGTGCGGCTGACCCTGCTCGACACCTGCTACCTCACGGGCGGGCTGACCGGGGACGGCCACCTGCCGCTCGACGACGTGCAGCGGCGCTTCTCCGACGGCGACGTCGACGCGTGGGCGGCGCGCGTGGCCGGTCTCGCGGACGACACGACGACCCGGGCCGGCGCCGCGGTCCACTCGGTGCGTGCCGTGCCGCGGGACCAGCTTCGGCCGATGGCCGAGCTCGCCCGCGGACGGGTCGTCCATGCCCACGTCAGCGAGCAGCCCGGGGAGAACCTCGCGACCTCGATGCACTACGGCGCCACCCCCACCGAGCTGCTCGCCGAGGCCGGGCTGCTCGACGACCGGTTCACCGCCGTCCACGCCACCCACCTGACCGACGACGACGTCAAGGCGCTCGGCGCCGCCCGGGCCACGGCCTGCTTCTGCCCCACGACCGAGCGCGACCTCGCCGACGGCATCGGGCCGGCCCGCGCGCTCGCGGAGGCCGGGGCCCGGCTGTCGCTGGGGTCGGACCAGCACGCCGTCATCGACCCGTTCGAGGAGGCGCGCGGCCTGGAGATGCACGAGCGGCTGGCGAGCAACGAGCGCGGCCGGTTCGCCCCGGACGACCTGCTCGACATCGCCTCGGCGCGCGGCTACGACTGCCTGGGCTGGCCCGACGGGGGACGGCTCGAGGCCGGGGCGCTGGCCGACCTCGTGGCGGTCCGGCTCGACACCGTCGGCACGGTCGGGTCCAAGCCGGGTCAGGTCCTCTACTCCGCCTCGCGCCCGGACGTCGACACCGTCGTCGTCGGCGGCCGGGTCGTCGTCGAGGGCGGCCAGCACCGGCTCGGCGACGTGGCCCGGATGCTCGGGTCGTCGCTGTCGGCCGTGCGGGAGCACCGGTGAGCAGCCCGGCCGAGGGGGTCGGGGGCAGCACCCTGGTCACCGGGATCGGGGAGCTCGTCACCTGCGACGGCACCGGGCCGGACGGCCTCGGGCTGCGCACCGACGCTGCAGTCGTGGTCGAGGCGGGGCTCGTCGCGTGGGTGGGCCCGGCCGCGTCCGCGCCGTCCGCCGACCGTGTGGTGGACGTCGGGGGCAGGGCGGTCCTGCCGGGCTTCGTCGACTCGCACGCCCACCTGGTCTTCGCCGGCGATCGCGGCGCGGAGTTCAGCGCCCGGATGTCCGGGACGCCCTACGACGGCGGCGGGATCGGGGTGTCGGTGGCCGCGACCCGGGCGGCGAGCGACGACGAGCTGCGCCGGCTGCTGCGCGCGCGGGTCGCGGAGATGCGCGCCCAGGGCACGACGACGGTCGAGGTCAAGAGCGGCTACGGCCTGACGGTCGAGGACGAGGCCCGGGCCCTGAGGCTGGCCGCCGAGGTCACGCCGGAGACGACATTCCTCGGTGCGCACGTGGTGCCGGCCGAGTACGCCGCGGACCGCGCGGCATACCTCGAGCTCGTCACCGGCCCCATGCTCGAGGCGGCCGCCCCGCACGCGCGCTGGGTCGACGTCTTCTGCGAGCCGCAGTCGGCCCACGCGTTCACCGCCGACGAGGCGCGGGCCGTGCTCCTCGCTGGTCGGGACGCCGGCCTCGGGCTGCGGGTGCACGGCAACCAGCTCGGCCACGGGCCCGGCGTGCAGCTCGCGGTCGAGCTGGGGGCGGCCAGCGTCGACCACTGCACCTACCTGTCGGACGCCGACGTCGAGGCCCTCGCCGGTGCCGCGGACACGACGGTGGCGACCCTGCTGCCGGGCGTGGAGTTCTCGACCCGCTCGCCGTACCCCGATGCCGCGGCGCTGCTGCGCGCCGGCGTGAGCATCGCCCTCGCGACGGACTGCAACCCGGGCACGTGCTACTCGAGCTCGATGCCGTTCGTCATCGCCCTCGCCGTGCGCGAGATGGGGCTGACCCCGGGCCAGGCCGTGCTCGCCGCGACGGCCGGCTCGGCGGCGTCCCTGCGGCGCACCGACATCGGCCGCATCGTGGTCGGCGCCAGGGCCGACCTGACGGTGCTCGACGCCCCGTCACACGTGCACCTGTCCTACCGCGCCGGCGTGCCGATCGCCCGGGCGCTCGAGGTGTCCTGAGCCGGCCAGGCGTCGTGTCCTGAGCCGCTCAGGCGTCGCCGTGCTGCATGGGCTTGGGCAGGTGACCGGCGGACTTCTCGTAGTACTGCGCGGCCTTGCGGGTGGCGAGCGTCTTCGCCGCGCCGACGGCGAGGCCGGTGAGGGCCGCGAACAGGATGGCGTCGCGCGTGGGCGTGCGCGGGTCACGGGGGTCGAGCACCGCGTCCCGGCCGGCCTTCTTCCACACCACGGTGACCAGCTTGCTGGCGAGGACGCCCGCGAGGACGGCTCCGCCCGTACCGAGGACCCGCCAGACCATGGTTCCCATCAGCTCCGCCTTCCAGACAACTGGTGACCTGCGGTTCCACCCTGCCACAGACGGTGGAGTATCGTCGGTCTGGCAACGACAGGGGAGCGCGCAAGCGCTGAGAGTGCGGGCAACCGCAGACCCTCACACCTGATCCGGTTCGCACCGGCGTAGGGAGTCGAGTTCTCAGGCACCTGTCGGGCGGCCGCGCCCCGGTGCGACCTCCCGGCTGGAGCCTCCCCCGAGGTATCCACGGATTCCACGGGAGATGACACATGAGCACCACCAACACCCCCTCCGGCGCCACCACGGCGTCCGGTACCGGCACCACCACCGCTGGCCGCCGCGGCAGCATCCGCGCGACCGCCCCGCTCACGAGCTGGCGCACGGTCGACCTGCTGACGATCGCCTTCCTCGGCGCCGCGTTCGGCATCGCCTACTGGGGCTGGGGCCTGGCCTACCAGGCGCCGGCCGACCTGCTGGGCAACGCCTTCCCGCCCCTGCAGGGCATCACCGGCGCACCCTGGCTCATGGCCGGCGTCGTCGGCGGCCTGGTCGTCCGCCGCCCGGGCTCGGCCCTGCTCTGCGAGGTTGTGGCGGCCCTCGTCTCGATGCTCCCCGGCACCAAGTGGGGCGTCACCACCCTCGTCTCAGGGATCCTCCAGGGCCTGGGCACGGAGGTCGCCTTCCTCATCCTCGGGTATGCCGCGTTCGGCCTCGGCGCGGCGCTGCTGGCCGGTGCCCTGTCGGCGCCGCTCGAGGCGGTCTACGAGTGGTTCGTCTACTGGACCGACTGGAACTGGGGCTACAAGATCGCCTACGGCGTCATCCTCGCCGCCGCCGGTGCGGTCATCGCCGGCGGCCTCGGGTGGCTGGTCACGCGCGGGCTGGCCACGGCCGGGGCGCTGAACGCGTTCCCACCGGGGCAGGAGGCGCGGGAGCACCGCGCTGTCTGACGTCACCGCCGTCGACCCGGGCAGCGGCCGGACCCCTGGCCCGCTGCCCGGGCACGGCGCTGCGCCGACGCACGACCCCACCCCGGGCCACGCCCCGGCGCACGAGCCCGCCCCGGCGCACGAGCCCGCCCCGGCGCACGAGCCCGCCCCCGGCCCCGACCCGGGGCCCGGGCCCGGACCCGGTCGCGACGCCGCGCGCGGCCACGTGGAGGTCCGGGGCCTCACCTGGCGTCCGTACGGGCGGCGGGAGCCGGTCATCCCCGGGCTCGACCTCACCATCCCCGCAGGGCAGCGGGTCCTGCTCGTCGGCCCGAGCGGGTCGGGCAAGTCGACGGTCCTGCGTGCCCTGGCCGGGGTGCTCGAGGTCGCCGACTCCGGTGAGCGCACGGGCACCGTGCACGTCGACGGCGCCGACCCGGGCACCCGGGCCGGGACCGTCGGACTCGTCCTGCAGGAGCCGGGCGCCGGCGTGGCCTCGGCGACCGTCGGCCGCGACGTCGCCTTCGGCCTCGAGAACGTCGCCCTGCCCCCCGACCAGATGCCCGCGCGCGTCTCCGCCGCCCTTGCCGCGGTCGGGCTCACCATGCCGCAGGACACCCCGACGCACGCGCTCTCCGGCGGCGAGACCCAGCGCCTCGCCCTCGCCGGCGCCCTCGCCCTCGAACCCACCCTGCTGCTGCTCGATGAGCCGACCGCCATGCTCGACCCCCGCAATGCAGCCTCGGTGCGGGCCAGCGTGGCCGAGGTCGTGCGCGCCCGGTCGTTGACCACGGTGGTGGTCGAGCACCGGCTCGGCCCCTGGCTCGACCTCGTCGACCGCCTCGTCGTGCTCGCCGACGACGGCGGGGTCGTCGCCGACGGCGTGCCGTCGGACGTGCTGGACCAGCACGGCGTTTCCCTTGCGGCACAGGGGATCTGGGTGCCCGGAGCCCCCGACCCCGAGCCACGCGGCATACCCGCCGGCACCTTCGCCGCAACCACCACCGGTGCCAACCTCGCGGCACTCGCCGCGACCGACGTGACGGTCGAGCGCGCGGTCCGGCGCCTCGACGGCTCCACCCGGCGCAGCGTGGCGCTGCGGGACCAGGCGTTCACGGCCCGCACGGGGCAGCTGCACGCCCTCGTCGGGCCGTCGGGCTCGGGCAAGTCGACTCTCCTGCTGGCCCTCGCGGGCCTGCTGGACCGCGACGCCGGCGAGGTCCGGGTCCACCCCGACCTCGCCGGTGCCCACCCGCCCGACCCGGCCCGCTGGTCGACCACCGGGCTGGCGCGGGTCTTCGCCTGGGTGCCGCAGTGGGCCGCCTCCACCGTGGTCGCCCACACCGTCCTCGACGAGGTGATGGCCACCAGCCGTGCGGTCGGGCTGGTCGAGAGCGAGGCGCTCGCCCGGGCGCGGGTCCTGCTCGGCGCCCTGGGCCTGGCCCACCTCGAGCAGGCCGACCCACGTCACCTCTCCGGGGGCGAGCAGCGCCGGCTGGCCATGGCCGCCGCGGCGACCCACCAGCCCGCGGTCCTGCTCGCCGACGAGGCGACGGTGGGGCAGGACCGGCTGACCTGGGCGGCGGTGCTGGGTGTGGTCGAGGCGCTGCGCGACGCCGGCACGGCCGTCGTCCTCACGACGCACGACGACGCGGTCGTGGCCCGCGCCGACCGCACGACGACGATCGAGCGGCCCGCCCAGCCCCCGGAGCCGCCCACCCCCCGCCGCCCCCTCGTCGCCCGCTGCGGGCCGCTCGCCCTCCTCGGCGCCGCCGCGCTCGCCGTGCCGGCGGGGATCGTCTCGCCGCACTGGACCACCAGCCTCGCGGTCGTCGCCGTGCAGGTGCTGCTGGCGGTCGTAGGCCTGTCGGCGCCGGGCCTCGGCGCGGCCCCCCGGGGGCGGACCCGCGCCGTCCTCGTGCGCCTGCTGCCGGGGCTCGTGGGTGCGCTGTCCGTCGGCTGGTCCACCTGGCTGCTCGGCGGCCACCACCTCGACGTCGCGGTGACCGCCGCCCTGCGGGTGGTCGTCATCGTCCTGCCGTCGGCGGTGCTCGTCCGCTGGGTCGACGCCGACGCCCTCGGCGACCACCTCGGCCAGCGGCTGCGCCTGCCCGCGCGCCCCGTCGTGGCCGTCGCGGCAGCGCTCCAGCGCGTGCACACGTTCGGCGACACCTGGGCCGAGATCGCCCGCGCCCGCAGGGTGCGCGGGCTCGGCGCCAGTGCCCGGTCACCCAGCTCGGTGCTGGCCGAGCTCTGGGCGCTGACCACCGGCATCCTCGTGCGCTCGCTGCAGACGGCGGCCGACCTGGCCGTCGCCATGGACGCCCGCGGGTTCGCCACCGCGCAGCGCCGGACCTGGGCGGCGCCCGCCTCCTGGACCCGCGCCGACACGCTGCTGGTCCTCGCCGCGCTCCTGCCCCTGGGTGTCGCGATCCTCGGCTGACGGACCCTTGTGCCGGGCGCGCGGCCGGAGGAAGGTGACTGCATGAACCGTCCTGAAGACGTCGGCGGGCCAGCGTCGCCCGCGGACATCCGCAACGTCGTGGTGGTGGGGGCGAGCGGCGCCGGCAAGACGGCGCTGTTCGACGGTGTGGTGGCGGCCCGGATACCGGGCCGCCGCTCTCGTGAAGGGGGTGGTGCGACCCTCGCCCTGGCCGCCGCGACCCTGCCCGGCGCGGTCACGGTGACCCTGCTCGACACCCCCGGGCACCCGGACTTCGTCGGCGACGTGCGGGCCGGCCTGCGCGCCGCCGACGCAGCCCTCTTCGTCGTGTCCGCCGCCGACGGCGTCGACGAGGCCACCCGCATGCTGTGGCGCGAGTGCGACGTGCTCGGTATGCCGCGTGCCGTGGCCGTGACCCGCCTCGAGCAGGCGCGGGCGGACTTCGACGCCACGGTCGACGCGGTCCAGCGCGCCTTCGGGGACGCCGAGCCCCTGGCGCTGCCCCTCGTGCAGGACGGGTCGGTGGTGGGGCTGCTGAACCTGTTGCGGCGCACGGTGACCGACCACACGGGGGGCACACCCGAGGACCGGGTGCCCACGGCGGACGAGGGCGAGCTGATCGACGCCCAGCGGGGCGACCTCATCGAGTCCGTGATCGAGGAGTCCGAGGACGAGGGGCTGCTCGACCGCTACCTCGGCGGCGAGGAGGTCGACGTCGACTCGGTGTCGGCCGACCTGCGCCTCGCCGTGGCGACGGCGAGGTTCTTCCCGATCATCCCCACCCACGCGCCCACGGGAGTCGGGGTCGAGGCTCTGCTGGAGCTGTTCGAGAAGGGCTTCCCCTCCCCGGTCGGCGCGGCCGTGCCCAGGGTCTACACCCCCGCCGGCGGCGACTTCGGCCCGGTGACCTGCGACCCCGACGGCCCGCTCGTGGCCGAGGTGGTGCGCACCACGACCGACCCGTTCGTCGGCCGGCAGTCCCTCGTCCGGGTGTTCTCCGGCACGCTGCGCCCGGACGAGCCGCTCCACATCTCCGGGCACCTGCAGCAGTTCGCCGCCCACCTCGTCGACGAGCACGCCGACCACGACACCGATGACGAGCGCGTCGGACCGCTGTTGGCACCGGTCGGTGACGACACCCGGCCGGTCGGCTCGGCCATGGCCGGTGAGGTCGTGGTGGTCTCCAAGCTGTCGGGCGCCGAGACCACGGACACCCTGTCCCGCAAGGAGAAGCCGGCCCTGGTGGAGCCGTGGGTTCTGCCCACGCCGCTGCTGCCGGTGGCCATCCACGCCCGCTCCAAGGGCGACGAGGACAAGCTCGCCACCGCGCTCCAGCGGCTGGTCGCCGAGGACGTGACCATGCGGTTGGAGCACAACGCCGAGACGCACCAGCTCGTCATCTGGGCGATGGGCCCGGCCCACGTCGACCAGCTCATCGCGACCCTGGAGTCCCGCTACCACGTCGCCGTCGAGGCCGAGCCGGTGCGGACCTCCCTGCGCGAGACGTTCGTGCACCGGACCGAGGTGCAGGGACGCCTGGTCAAGCAGTCCGGCGGGCACGGGCAGTACGCCGTCTGCCACCTGGTGATCGAGCCGCTCGACCGGGGGGCCGGGATCGAGTTCGTGGACAAGGTCGTCGGTGGCGCGGTGCCGCGCCAGTACATCCCCTCGGTGGAGAAGGGCGCCCGCGCCCAGCTCGAGCGGGGGGTCCTCGCCGGGTACCCCGTCGTCGACGTGCGGATCACGCTCACCGACGGCAAGGCGCACTCGGTCGACTCCTCCGACATGGCGTTCCAGACGGCGGCCGGGATGGCCCTGCGCGAGGCCGCCAACGACTCGACCGTCGCCATGCTCGAGCCGGTCGACGCCGTACGGATCGAGGTCTCCGACGACGCGGTCGGCAGCGTCCTGGCCGACCTGCGCGGACGCCGGGGCCAGGTCCACGGCACCGAGCCCTGCGACGTCGAGGGCCGGACCGTCATCCTGGCGGAGGTGCCCGCGCACGAGCTCTCGCGCTACCCCGTCGACCTGCGGTCGGTCAGCCACGGCACCGGCAGCTTCACCCGCCGGTTCGTGCGCTACGACTACATGCCGCCGGCGCTCGCCCGGCAGGTCAGCGCCGGCGAGTAGGCGGTTCCGCGTCGTACCTGCGGTTTCGCGTTGGCCCGGCAGGTCGCGCCGGCGAGTAGGCGGTCCCGCGCCCGACCTGCCGTGCCGCACCCGACCTGCCGTGCCGCACCCGACCTGCAGTACCGCGCCCGACCGGCGGTGCCGGTCAGCTCCGGTGAGGGGGCGCGACCTCGCCCGAGCCCCGGGCCACCAGGACCGGCTCGATGTCCACGTGGCTCGGTGGTGACGTGTCGCCGCCGAGCCGGGCGAACAGCAGCCGCGCCGCCTCGGCACCGACCCGCTCGACGTCCTGTGCCACGACCGTGAGGGGTGGGTCGAGCAGGTCGGCGAGGGGGAAGTCGTCGAACCCGACCAGCGCGGTGGTGTGCGACGCCCCGCGCTCACGCAGCGCCCGGACCGCCCCCGCGGCGATGGTGTTGCGGGCGGCGAAGACGGCCGTCGGGGGGTCGTCGAGGTCGAGCAGCCCGAGCAGGGCGCGCGTCGTGTCGTCCGAGGTGCGCAGTGAGGTCACGACGAGGTGGGGGTCCTGCTCCACCCCCTTCCGCTCGAGCGCGCCGAGGAAGCCGGCACGCCGCGCGGAGGCGGTCTGGATCCGGGGCAGGTCGCCCAGGTAGGCGATCCTGCGGTGGCCGACGGCGAGCAGGTGGTCGGCCGCCATCCCGGCACCCCGGGCCGCGTCGACCGCCACCGAGTCCACGTCGACGCCGTTCGGGCGGCGGTCGACGAAGACGGTGACGAGGCCGGCGTGGAGGTCGGGCAGCAGGTAGTCCTGGTGGGTCGTCGCCGGCATGAGGACCAGGCCGTCCACCCGCCGGCGCACGAGCCCCTCGACCAGCCGGCGCTCGCGCTCCGGCTCCTCGTCCAGGCTCGACGCGACGACGGCCACGTCGCGTTCGTGCGCGGCCAGCTCGAGGGCACGCAGGACGCTCGCCGAGTACGGGTTGCCCAGGTCCTGCAGCATCGCCGCCACGGTCGACGGCCGGCGCACCGTGCGGCGCAGGTTGCTGGCCACGAGGTCGTGCCGGTAGCCGAGCTGCCGTACCGCGTGCTGCACCCGCTCCGCCACGTCCGGGGACACGGCGGGCTCGTCGTTGACCACACGCGAGACGGTCTTGACGCTCACGCCTGCCACGGCCGCGACGTCTCGCATGGTCGCGCGAGGTCGGGGCCAATCGGACATCCTTGTCACGGTCTCGACTCTCTTTGGGGCTGGGAGTTGACTCGTGTCGGCGTGCTGACTAAAACTCCCCTCTGACAACGTTGTCAAGTGACGGCGGCGCGGCCCGAGGACCAGCGCCACAACCTCGGCGAGGAGGCAGCGTGAGCGACGGTGGGACGATCCTGGAGATGACCGGGATCACCAAGACATTTCCCGGTGTGAAGGCGCTCTCCGACGTCACGCTCTCGGTGCGCCGTGGCGACGTCCACGCGATCTGCGGCGAGAACGGCGCGGGCAAGTCGACCCTGATGAAGGTCCTGTCCGGGGTTCACCCCCACGGCAGCTACGAGGGCCAGATCGTCTTCGACGGCAAGCCCGTCGAGTTCGCGAGCATCCGCGACTCCGAGCACGCCGGCATCGTGATCATCCACCAGGAGCTCGCGCTCATCCCCGAGCTGTCGATCGCCGAGAACATCTTCCTGGGCAACGAGACCACCCACAACGGCGTCATCGACTGGGTCTCCACGAACAACCGCGCCCGCGAGCTGCTCGCCCGGGTCGGCCTGCAGGAGGACCCCGAGACGCCGATCAAGAACCTCGGCGTCGGCAAGCAGCAGCTGGTCGAGATCGCCAAGGCGCTGAGCAAGGAGGTCAAGCTCCTCATCCTCGACGAGCCGACCGCGGCGCTCAACGAGGACGACTCGCGCCACCTGCTCGACCTCATCCGCGGCCTGCAGCAGCGCGGCATCACCTGCATCATGATCAGCCACAAGCTCAACGAGATCGAGGCGATCGCCGACGCGATCACGATCATCCGCGACGGGCAGACGGTCGAGACGCTCGACGTCCGTGCGGGCGCCGTCGACGAGGACCGCATCATCCGCGGCATGGTCGGCCGCTCGCTGGAGTCCCGCTTCCCCGAGCACACCCCCCACATCGGCGAGACCTTCTTCGAGGTGCGGGACTGGACCGTCGCCCACCCGAGCGTGCCGGACCGGCTCGTCGCCAAGGGCTCGGACTTCTTCGTCCGCAAGGGCGAGATCGTCGGGTTCGCCGGCCTGATGGGGTCGGGGCGCACCGAGCTGATGCGCTCCATCTTCGGCCACAGTTACGGCACCTTCGTCAAGGGCACGATGGTGCTCAACGGCAAGGAGGTCCGGCTGCGCAGCGTGCCCGCCGCGATCGACGCGGGCATCGCCTACGTCACCGAGGACCGCAAGGTGCTCGGGCTCAACCTGCTCGACGACATCAAGACCACGACGGTGTCCGCGAAGCTGAAGAAGATCGCGAGCCACTTCGTCGTCGACCGCCGGGCCGAGCACAAGGCGGCGGAGGAGTACCGCGTCGCCCTGCGCACCAAGACCCCGTCGGTGGAGTACGGCGTGGCCAAGCTCTCCGGCGGCAACCAGCAGAAGGTCGTGCTGGCCAAGTGGCTGTTCACCGACCCCGAGCTGCTCATCCTCGACGAGCCGACCCGAGGCATCGACGTCGGCGCCAAGTTCGAGATCTACGGCATCATCCAGCGGCTCGCCGACGAGGGGAAGGGCGTCATCGTCGTCTCCTCCGAGCTGCCCGAGCTGCTGGGTCTCTCGGACCGCATCTACACGATCTGCGAGGGCCGGATCACCGGTGTCCTCGAGCGCGGCCAGGCCGACCAGGAGTCGCTGATGCGGCTCATGACGGTCACCAGTTCCATGCACACCCCCGAGTCGCAGCGCGCCCCCGACGTCGCGGACGACGAGTTGCACCCCGAGCCGGCCGGTGCCGACTCGGGCACCCGGGCAGCAGCGGGCTGACCCGCTCTGACCGCAGCGGTCGTCGGCGCGGCACCGAGCGCCCGGCCCCAGGCCCAGCCGGCCCACCCACCAGTACCACCCCCGCCCCACCCCCGACCAGCGAGGACCGCGAGACGCCCATGGAAAAGCTGAAGCAGATCTTCGGCGGTGACACCCGCCAGTTCGGCATGATCTTCGCCCTCGTGGCGCTGATCGTGCTCTTCCAGATCCTCACCGGCGGGCTGACCCTCAAGCCCGAGAACGTCATCAACATCTTCCAGGGCAACAGCTACATCCTGGTGATGGCGATCGGGATGGTGCTGGTCATCATCGCCGGCCACATCGACCTGTCGGTCGGGTCCGTCGCCGCGTTCGCCGGCATCGTCGTGGCGATCGCGATGCGCGACTGGGGCATCCCTTGGTGGCTCGGCATCGTGCTCGGCCTGGTCATCGGCGCGGTCGTCGGGGCGTGGCAGGGCTTCTGGGTCTCCGTCGTCGGCATCCCCGCGTTCATCGTGACCCTCGCCGGCATGCTCATCTTCCGCGGCGCGAACCAGTTCGTCGGGCACTCCAACACCGTCCCCGTGCCCAACGACTTCCAGGTCATCGGCGCCGGCTACCTGCCCGAGGTCGGCCCGGACACCGGCTACAACAACCTCACCCTCCTGCTCGGCGTGCTGCTGTGCGTGGCGATCGTCGCCGGGATGGTGCGCAACCGCCGCAACCAGCGCAAGATCGGCGTCGCGGTCGAGTCCGGCTGGTTCGTCTGGGTCCGTCCGGCGCTCATCTGCGTCGCGATCCTGGCCGCGTCGATGCTCATGGCCTCCGGGCGCAAGGGCACGTCGCTGCCCGTGTCGGCCCTCATCCTCGGCCTGCTGGTGCTGCTCTACGGCTTCATCTCGACGCGCACCATCGTGGGCCGCCACGTCTACGCCGTCGGTGGCAACCGGCACGCGGCCGAGCTGTCCGGGGTGCGCAGCCGCCGGATCAACTTCCTCGTCATGATGAACATGTCGATCCTCGCCGCGCTCGGCGGCATGATGTTCGTGGCCCGCTCCAACGCCTCCGGCCCGTTCGACGGCGTGGGCTGGGAGCTCGACGTCATCGCCGCCGTCTTCATCGGTGGCGCGGCGGTCAGCGGCGGCGTCGGCACCGTCGTGGGGTCGGTCATCGGTGGCCTCGTCATGGCCGTCCTCAACAACGGCCTGCAGCTGCTCGGCGTCGGCGCCGACCAGACCCAGATCTACAAGGGCATGGTGCTGCTCATCGCCGTCGCGTTCGACGTCTACAACAAGAGCCAGGGGCGCCGGTCGATCACCGGCATGCTCATGAAGAACTTCGGAGGCCGAGCCACCGAGGGCACAGGGGAGAAGGTCGGCCAGGAGGCGTGACTCCAGTCGTCGCTGGTGGACCTCGACCCCGGCACTCCCATGCAACTCACAGAAAAGGAAACATGATCCGTATGCGATCTCTCACCAAGGTGATGGCGGTCACCGCCGTCGCCGCCATGGCACTGGCCGGATGTGGCCGGTCCGACAGCGGCTCGGGTTCCAGCAGCTCCGGCGGGGGTTCCGACAAGTTCCCCAAGGACGCCCTCATCGGTGTCTCCCTCCCGCAGAAGACCTCCGAGAACTGGGTCCTCGCGGAGAACCTGTTCAAGACCGACCTCGCCGCAGCCGGCTTCAAGGCCGACGTGCAGTTCGCCAACGGCGGTGTGACCGAGCAGCAGAACCAGATCCAGTCCATGGTCACCAAGGGCGCCAAGGTCATCGTCGTCGGCGCGATCGACGGCTCGCAGCTCGGCACCCAGGTCAAGGCCGCCAAGGACTCGGGCGCGACCGTCATCGCCTACGACCGCCTCCTCAAGAACACCGACGCGGTCGACTACTACGTCGCCTACGACAACTTCAAGGTCGGTGTGCTCCAGGGCAACGCCCTGCTCGACGGCATGAAGAAGAAGAAGGCCAACGGCCCGTACAACATCGAGCTGTTCGCCGGATCACCCGACGACGCGAACGCGCAGGTGTTCTTCGACGGCGCGATGAGCGTGCTCAAGCCGAAGATCGCCGACGGCACCCTCAAGGTCGTCTCGGGCCAGACCAGCTTCAACCAGGTCGTCACCCAGGGCTGGAAGGCCGAGAACGCGCAGAAGCGCATGGACACCCTGCTGTCCGCGAACTACACCTCGACCGCGATCGACGGCGTCCTGTCGCCGAACGACACCCTGGCCCGCGCGATCATCACCTCGGTGAAGGCCGCCGGCAAGCCCATCCCGATCGTCACCGGGCAGGACTCCGAGGTGGAGTCGGTCAAGTCGATCATGGCCGGCGAGCAGTACTCGACGATCAACAAGGACACCCGCAACCTGGTCAAGGCCACGATCGAGATGATCCAGGCCATCCAGAAGGGTGACCAGCCGAAGATCAACGACACCAAGTCGTACAACAACGGCGTCAAGGTGGTCCCGGCCGAGCTGCTCCCGCCGCTCATCGTGACCAAGGACAACGCCAAGGAGGCGTACGCCAACGACCCGACCCTGTCCAAGGTCACCGGCTGACCTCGGGCACTCGTCGACGACGGGCCCGGTCACCCCTGCGGGTGGCCGGGCCCGTCCGCGCGATCACGTAGCGTCGTGCCCGGGTGGTCACTGCCCCTCGTCCCCAGGAGGTGCCCCGTGCGACGTACGCGCGCAGGAGCGCTCGCTGCCGTGCTCGCCGTCGTGGTCGCCGGCGGCGCAGCGGTGGCCGTCACGCGGGCCGGCGACACGGGCGGTGGCGCCTCCGCGCCCTCGACGACCGCACGGGCGGGCGCGACGACGGGCTCCGGAGCTCCGGTGACGACGGCGGGCCGGCAAGCGCCGAGCCCGACCAGCCGCCCTGGCGTGGGCACCGTGGTGGTGCTCGGTGACTCCTACTCGGCCGGCAACGGGGGCGGTGGCCGGACGGGCCCGTGCTACCGCAGCGGGGCCAGCGCCGTGCACCGGTATGCCGATGCCGTGGGTGCGCAGGTCGTCGACGCCTCGTGCAGTGGTGCCGTGGTCTCCGACCTCGTCGCCCCGGACCGGGCCGGCCGACCGCCGCAGGAGTCGGCGGTGGACCGCCACGCCGACGTCGTGGTCCTGACCATGGGCGGCAACGACATCGGTTTCGGCGACCTCGTCACCCAGTGCTTCCTGCTCGCCACCGGCTCGCGGCCCCGCGGCTGCGCGGATGCCGTCGCCCGCGCGCGCAGCCTGCTCCCCACCGTCCAGGCCCACCTGGTCTCCGCCCTGCTGCAGGTCCGGTCCAGGATGCGGCCCGATGCCGTGCTCGTGCTGCGCGCTTACCCGTTGCTGGCACCGGACCACCCGTTCGTCCAGCAGGGCGGGTACGACGCCAACGCGAACCTCCGCGCGCTCGGTACCGAGGGCGTCGCCATGCAGGAGCGCGTCGTCGCGGCGGTCCGGGCCGGCGCGCCCGGGGGCAGCGGCGCCCGCACCTACTTCGACACCTCGGCCCTGCGCGTGTTCGCGGGGCACGAGCTCGGCGCCTCGACGCCTGCCGGCAGTCCCGGCCGGTCCGCGGCGACCTCCGGCTCATCGCCGGGCACGACCACCGGCCGCGCCGCGGAGCCGTTCTTCACCGGATTCCAGACCCCCGGAGCCGACCTCTCCGACGTGTTCCACCCGAACGCCCTCGGCCAGGCCGCCTGGGGGCATTCCCTGCAGGCATTCCTCGCGCCCCTCACGCGTTAGGCGCCCGCGCCGCCCGAGGGCGTGCGGACCCGGAAACGCAGGATGGTGGCATCGGCCGAGCGCCGGCTGTCGAGGGGCTCGAGGTCGGTGTGGGGAGTGGCCGGCGAGGAGAACCTGATCCCGTCAGCGAGCAGCACCGGCAGCACGTAGACGAGGACCTCGTCCACCAGGCCGTGCTGAAGGCACTGGCCCGCCGTGTCGGCGCCGAGGACCTCGACGTCCTTGCCATCCGCTGCGTCGAGGGCAGCCGCGACGGCGGGACGGATGTCACCGGCGACGACTGTGACCCCGGGCGCCGGGGTCTCCAGCGGCCGGTGCGTCAGGACGAACATCGGACCCGTGAACGGGTAGTCCACGGCGCCCGGGTCCTCCTCCCGCATCCGGGCCCCCACGTCCCACGTCCGCCGGCCGACGAGCATCGCGCCCGTGGCGGCGGCGATGCGGGCCATGTCGTCGGCCTCGACGAAGTCGGCCAGGGCCCGGCCGCCACCCCAGTCCATGGAGTCCCCCGGTCCGGCGATGAACCCGTCCAGCGACATGCACCGGTTCACGACCACCTTGCCGCTCATGTCCCACCTCCTCGCCCCTCGCGTGCCCCCGGCCGGGCCTCCAGCTCGGCCGCCGCGCCACCCACAGCGTCGGCGCCACCGCTGATCCTTCCCGTCGACAGGCCCCGGGGGAAGGGGGGTGGCGGGGTGGGGGCGCGGGGTACCGCCCGGCTGCGGCGCCGACTCGACCGGCCTCGCGGCATACCGGGGACATCGGCCTGGCTACGGTGCCGACTCGACCGGCGTCGGGACGTACCGCCGCCGCCCTTGCCCGGGTCCGGTGCCGACTCGCCCGGCGGCGCGGGATACCTCCCCCATCGCCGTGGTGCGCCCGAGCGGCTCGCGTCGCGGCAGCCGGACGACCCCGCGCGGCCGGGCGGGGTGCGAAGCGAGGTCATGGTCGCCAGGGCGGGGAGACCGGCTCGCCCGCCGCCGTCGCGACCTGGCCCCACTCGTCGAAGAGCCGTGGACGCAGCGCGGACGCGCACTCCGCCTGGGCCCTGGCTTGGGCCTGCGGCGGCTCCTTGGCCCCCGACCCCGCGTCGAACCCGGATTCGTCCTGGGCCGCCGCCACGAGGGCGTCGGCGGCACGGGCCCGCTGCTGCGCGAGCCAGTGGTCGTAGGCGCCGGGCGTGAGGTCCCAGTCGACGTGCCCGGCGCGCACCGTGCCGTGGAAACCCTTGACGTGGACGACGGTGTGGTGCCGGCCGCACAGCAGGGCGGCATGGTCGAGGTCGCTCGGGCCGCCGTCGACCCAGTGCCAGAGGTGGTGGGCGTCGCACCACGACGCCGGCACCGAGCAGTCCGGGAAGGAGCAGCGCCCGTCGCGCAGCCACAGCGCGCGCGTCTGGGCGCTGCTGAAGAACCGGTGCCGCCGCCCGAGGTCGACGACCTCGCCCGAAGACCCGAGGACAGCCGGGACGAGCCCCGCGTCGCACGCGAGGCGACGGACCGTCTCGGGCCCGAGCAGCTCGCCCACGTCGCCGGAACCGAAGACCGTGCCGGCCCCGACCCGGGCGGTCAGGTCGGCCAGGTCCATGGTGACGTAGAGCTCGGCCTTGGGGGTGGTGGGCACGCCCTCGGCCGACGACACACCACGACGGACGACCTCGACCAGTGCGTCGAACCGGCGCTGGCCGGAGGGCCGCCGGTCGGGCTCCCCGTCGGCGGGGCGGGGTGCGGACAGCGCTTGGACGGCCGCCTCGAGCACCGCCCTGCCCTCGGCGTCGGCGAGGAGGCGGTACTCGTACAGGCCCGTGCCGTCGTCCATGGGTTGCGACAGCGAGGTGCGCTCGCGCAGCCGGTCCTGCTCGGCCTGGAACTCACCCTCGTGGCCGTACCGCGCGACCAGCCGCCGCCGCACGCCACGGATGTCGCGCCGGGTGCCCTCCTCGGCGACGCCGACCAGCGTCTCCATGACCGGCCCCTGCGCCGCGGGGTGGAGACGGTGCCCGATGCGCTCGTACTCCTCGACGACGCAGGCGGCGTGCGCCACCGGGACGCGCGCCTCGAGCACCGCCTCCTTGAGCAGGGTGTAGCGGGGGAGCCGGGTGTGCTCGACGACCGCCACGACTGGCGCCGACCCGCCGGCCCGCAGGGAGGGGGCGTGCTCGCGCAGCCATCGCTGCGCCCCGGCCGTGCCGCCGGCCGCCTCGCCACGGTCGACGGCCTCGGCCAGCACGGCCACCCGACCGGCTCCGACCCGGGCTCCGACCTCGTCGACGAGGGTCAGGAGGGGCCCGAGGTCCACCCCCTGCGCGGCCCAGAGCTCCTCACCGATCCCGTCGAGGGCCGCGCACGCGTGCTCGAGCGCCTGCCGGCGCTGGAGAAGTGTCATGCCCCCTGACATGCACCCAACCTAGCGGCGACCACTGACACTGCCCGTGGGCAATCCCTTGCCACGCAAAGGGATCGGCGCAGCAGGCGGGCTCAGCCCAGGACGGTCACCGGCGTCTCGACCCGGCCCCGCCGGTCGAGGTAGCCGTGCCACAGCAGCCGCGCGGCCGTCGAGCGGTGTGGCCGCCAGCGGTCGCCGAGGTCCTCGAGCTCGGCGGGCCCGGGGACCGCCTCGAGGCCCAGTGCCTCCGCGGTGGCCACCTGCAGGGCGCGGTCGCCCACCGGCCACAGGTCGGGCCGGCCCAGGCACGCGAGCAGGTACACATCGGCCGTCCACCGGCCGATGCCGGGCAGCGTCGTCAGCTCGCGGCGGACGGCGTCGTCGTCACGGCTCGCGAGCCCGTCGAGGTCGAGCCGCCGGGTGAGCACCGCGGTCGCCAGCGTGCGCAGGTAGCGGTCCTTCTGGCGCGAGACCCCGTCGAGCCGAAGCTCCTCGGGCGTCGCTGCCAGGACGGCGGCGGGGGTCATGACCCCGACCCGGTCCAGGACCCTCGTGTAGGCCGCGGCCGCGCTCGCGAGGGACACCTGCTGCTCGAGGATGAACAGGACGAGGCTGGGGAACCCGGCGGGCCGCAGCCACAGCGTCGGCACGCCGTGCGCCTCGACCAGGGCGGCGAGGTGCTCGTCGGAAGCGGTGAGCTCCTCGACGGTGCGCCGGAAGAGGCAGTCGTCCACCGGGCGACGGTACCCGACCCCCCGCGCACGGCGCCCGGGCACGAGGTGCCGACGGACGGCGCGTCCGGCTCCGTGGTCGGGTGCGGGCTCTCCCGGCCCCGGGCGCGAGGTGCCGACCGCGGGGTGGGTCAGTGTCAGTCGTCGGACGCGAGCTCTGCCCCCGCGTCGACGAGCAGCTCCCGCAGCACCGCGCGGTGGCAGCGGGACTCGTCCTCGCAGTAGCAGCCGACCGCGAGGTCGGTGCGGTGCGACGAGGCAGCCAGCAGGTCGATGAGGTGCCGTGCGGCCGGCTGGGCCATCTCGCGCCGGTAGGCACGGACGAAGGCCGCCCACTCGCGGTCGGTTCCGGCCGCCAGGGCGCGCGTCACGAGCGCCGCGCTGGGCGAGAGCTCGGGCAGCCAGACGTCGTACCAGTCGTGGCTGGCGAACTCGGACTTCGGCACGCCGCGCGGCGGCCGGCGCACCGTCCCGATACGCAGGCCCTCGCGATCGTGCCGCGGCGACCCCAGGCGTACGACTCGCAGTGCCATGCCCACCACTGTGCCACCGGCCGCCCGCTCGCCCTCACCGGGAGGGGAGCGCGTCAGCCGGCGCGCAGGCGCCGGCGCTGCTCGCGCAGGGCCTGGACCTGGGCCCAGTAGTCGCTGCGGTCGGGGGTGTCGCGGACGTCGGGTGCCTGCGGGGCCCGGACCACCCGCAGGTGACGCGAACGCTGCTCTGCCATGTCCCGAACGCTAGGGCCGCCCACCGACACCCGTCGCGACCCCGTTCGCGGGCGCGCCGGGCTGCCGGGGTGGTGGGGGGCTGGCGGGCAGGACGGTCTCGCAGTGAGGGGGCCGGGGACCGGGGCCGAGGGGCTGCGTCAGCCGGGCCGTCGCGCCTCGCCGAGGACGTGCGGCGTGGCGGGTGTCGTGGGGCCCGGGTCGGGGAAGCGGAACCGCCGTATCGCCGTCACCTCGAACCCCGCCGCCTCGAGCTCGGCGACCTGGTCGCGAGAGGTGTGGCAGCCCCCGACGAGCAGCGGCCAGACGGTCGCGTCCACGAGCCGTTGGAGCCGCCGCTGGCCCGCCCCCTCCGCGACCGTGTGCTCGAGGAACCGCACGGTGCCACCGGGCCGCAGCACCCTGGCCACCTCGGCCACGGCGCCGTGCAGGTCGGCCACCGAGCACAGGACGAGGCACAGGACCGCCGCGTCCATGCTCGCGTCGGGGAGGGGCAGTGCCTCGGCCCGCCCGGGCAGCACGGTCACCGGCCGCTCGGGCCGGGAGACCTCCGCGGCCCGTTGCTCGGCCAGCCCGCGCAGGCGCGGCTCGGGCTCGACGCCGACGACCTCGGTGACCGCCGCCGGGTAGTGGGCGAAGTTCAGGCCGTTGCCGCACCCGACCTCGACCACCCAGCCGGCCACCGGCGCGAGCAGCGCGCGGCGCAGGTCACCCATGCCCGCCGGCTCGATCCGCTCGCTCGCCCGCGCGTACAGCCGGCTGAAGACGGGTCGGCTCAGGTCCGTGGAGGAGTCGCCGGTCCGGGCCATGCCCCACCCTCCCATGCCCCACCCTCCCATGCCCTCGCCCGAGCCCCACCCGCCGAGCTCCGATGGGACGGGCCGGCCGGCCGGACCAGTCCGCGCGCACCCGCCCGCCGGGGAACCCCAGTCCGCGCGAGCCCGCCCGCCGGGGAACATCCGCGGCCCTGCCGAAGTTGAGTCAGGTGAGCGCAAGTTCGGACGCCCCGATTTGCCACGCGGCATACCGGCTCCTAACTTGAGCGAAGACAACTCAACCCAGCACCATCCCCGAGCAAAGCAGGAGAAACTCCCATGGCACGTGCGGTCGGCATCGACCTCGGTACCACCAACTCGGCTGTCGCCGTCCTCGAGGGCGGGGAGCCGACCATCATCGCCAACGCGGAGGGTGGTCGCACGACCCCGTCCGTCGTCGCGTTCTCCAAGGGCGGCGAGGTCCTCGTCGGCGAGATCGCCAAGCGCCAGGCCGTCACCAACGTGGACCGCACCATCCGGTCGGTCAAGCGGCACATCGGCACCGACTGGAAGTCGGCCGAGATCGACGGCAAGCAGTACACCGCGCAGGAGATCTCCGCGCGCATCCTGCAGAAGCTCAAGCGCGACGCCGAGTCCTACCTCGGTGAGGACGTGACCGACGCCGTCATCACCGTCCCCGCGTACTTTGACGACCACGAGCGCCAGGCCACCAAGGAGGCCGGTGAGATCGCGGGCCTCAACGTCCTGCGCATCATCAACGAGCCCACCGCCGCGGCCCTCGCGTACGGCCTCGACAAGGGCAAGGAGGACGAGCTCATCCTCGTCTTCGACCTCGGTGGCGGCACCTTCGACGTGTCCCTCCTCGAGGTCGGCAAGGACCCCGAGGACGGGTTCTCCACGATCCAGGTCCGCGCGACCTCGGGTGACAACCAGCTCGGTGGCGACGACTGGGACGAGCGCATCGTGAACCACCTGCTGACCGTCGTGAAGAACACCTCGGGCGTCGACCTCGCCAAGGACAAGATCGCCATGCAGCGCCTGCGGGACGCGGCGGAGCAGGCCAAGAAGGAGCTGTCCTCCTCGACCTCGACCTCCGTGTCGCTGCAGTACCTCTCGATGTCGGAGAACGGGCCGATCCACCTCGAGGAGACGATCACCCGTGCCCAGTTCGAGCAGATGACCAAGGACCTGCTCGACCGCACCCGCCAGCCGTTCGCGAACGTCATCAAGGACGCCGGCATCTCGGTGGGCGACATCGACCACGTGGTCCTCGTCGGCGGCTCGACCCGCATGCCGGCCGTGAGCTCGCTGGTCAAGGAGCTCACCGGTGGCAAGGAGCCCAACAAGGGCGTCAACCCGGACGAGGTCGTCGCCGTGGGCGCGTCCCTGCAGGCCGGTGTCCTCAAGGGCGAGCGCAAGGACGTCCTGCTCATCGACGTCACGCCGCTGTCCCTCGGCATCGAGACCAAGGGCGGCCTGTTCACCAAGCTGATCGAGCGCAACACCGCGATCCCGACCAAGCGTTCCGAGGTGTTCTCGACCGCCGAGGACAACCAGCCGAGCGTGCTCATCCAGGTCTTCCAGGGCGAGCGCGAGATCGCGCAGCACAACAAGGCCCTCGGCACCTTCGAGCTGACCGGCATCGCGCCGGCCCCGCGCGGCGTGCCGCAGATCGAGGTCACCTTCGACATCGACGCCAACGGCATCGTGAACGTCTCCGCCAAGGACCGGGGCACCGGCCAGGAGCAGAAGATCACGATCTCCGGCGGCTCGGCCCTCCCCAAGGAGGACATCGAGCGGATGGTCAAGGAGGCCGAGGAGCACGCGGCCGAGGACAAGAAGCGCCGCGAGGAGACCGAGGCCCGCAACACCGCGGAGAACCTCGTCTACTCCACCGAGAAGTTCCTCACCGACAACGCCGACAAGCTCCAGGACGACCAGCGCAAGCCGGTCGACGAGGCGCTGGCGGACCTCAAGGAGGCCCTCAAGCCCGAGTCCGGCGCGAGTGCCGAGGACATCTCCGCCAAGAGCAGCAAGCTCTCGGAGGAGTCCCAGAAGATGGGCACCGCGATGTATGCCGCGGCCTCGGCTGCCGACGCCTCCGCCGGGTCCGAGGGTGCGGCCTCCGGTGAGGGTGCCGCCGCGGGCGGTGCCGGTGCCTCCGACGAGGACGTCGTCGACGCCGAGGTCGTCGAGGACGACGAGGAGAAGAAGTGACCGACCACACCCCGACGGCCGACCAGCCCGACGGAGCCGAGGCGATGGTGGGCTCGGAGGAGTTCGAGCCCACCACCGCCGAGGCGGCGGCCGCGGAGCAGGCCGCCGTCGCGGACCAGCAGCCGTCCCACGACACCGTGACCGGCGAGTGGCAGTCCGGTGCCCAGCCGGCTGCCGCCGGGCAGCCGGGGTCGCAGGTCCACCCGGACACCGCGCTGGCGGCCGAGCGGCTGACCGACCTGCAGCGCCTGCAGGCGGAGTACGTCAACTACAAGCGCCGGGTCGACCGCGACCGCGCGGTCGTGCAGGAGCGCGCCGTCCGCGACGTGCTCGAGACGCTGCTGCCGGTGCTCGACGACATCTCCGGTGCGCGCGAGCACGGGGACCTCGCCGACGGCCCGTTCGCCAAGATCGCCGACAAGCTCGAGACCACGCTCGGCAAGTTCGGCCTCGAGCGCTACGGCGCGGTGGGGGAGGAGTTCGACCCCAACCAGCACGAGGCGCTCATGCACACGGCGTGGCCCGCGGACGGCTCCGTCCAGGGCGACTCGACGACTGTGGTGCAGGTGCTGCAGGCCGGCTACCGCGCCGGCGAGCAGGTCCTGCGGGCGGCCCGCGTCGCGGTCGCCGACCCCGAGTGACCCGGCTCCGGGCCGGGACCGACGCACGACTCCCCACCCCGTCCCGCTGAGAGGAGGACGCCATGGCCAGCCAGGACTGGTTCGAGAAGGACTTCTACGCGATCCTCGGCGTCCCCCAGGACGCGGACGAGGCGGCGATCAAGAAGGCCTACCGCAAGCTCGCCCGCAAGCACCACCCCGACCAGAACCAGGGGGACGCCGCGGCCGAGCAGCGCTTCAAGGACGTAGGCGAGGCGCACTCCGTGCTCTCCGACCCCGAGAAGCGCCGTGAGTACGACGCCATCCGGCAGATGGCACGCGGCGGGGCCCGCTTCACGGCCGGTGGTCCGGGCGGTGCCACCAACGGCGGCTTCGAGGACATCTTCTCCTCGATGTTCGGCGGCGGAGGCCCGGGAGGTGGCACCCGCGTCCGGTACTCCACCGGCGGGGGCGGCCAGCCCGACCTCGAGGACATCCTCGGCGGGATGTTCGGGGGCCGCCCGGCCTACGGCGGGGGTGCGGGTTTCCGTGCCCCCACCGGCCCGCGCAAGGGTGCGGACCTCACCGCGCGCACCACGCTGTCCTTCCGCGACGCGGTCTCCGGTGCCACGGTGACCCTGGGCACCTCGGGTGGCGACCAGATCACCACCCGGATCCCCGCCGGGGTCAAGGACGGCCAGAAGATCCGGCTGCGCGGCAAGGGCCAGCCGGGGGACTCCGGCGCGCCGGCCGGCGACCTCATCCTCACCATCACGGTGGAGAAGCACCCGGTCTTCGGCCGGGACGGCGACAACCTCACGGTGGAGCTGCCGGTGACCTTCGCCGAGGCCGCCCTGGGTGCCACGGTGTCGGTCCCGACCCTCGAGGGCGACCCGGTCAAGGTGCGGATCGCGCCCGGGACGCCGAGCGGTCGCGTCCTGCGGGTCAAGGGCCGCGGGGTGCAGCGCAAGGACGCCCCCGGCGACCTCATGGCCAAGGTCGCGATCGTGGTGCCGCAGCGGCTCTCCGACGAGGCGAAGGCCGCCGTGGAGACGCTGCGCGAGCTCGACGGCGGGCACGACCCGCGGGCGGAGCTGTTCGAGAAGGCCCGGCGGTGAGCATGGCGGCCGAGCCCGAGTTCCGGCCCGACGACGACGCGCCGATCTTCGTGATCTCGGTCGCCGCCGCGCTCGCCGGCATGCACGCCCAGACGCTGCGCCAGTACGACCGGCTCGGCCTCGTGCGGCCCTCGCGCACGCGGGGCGGCGGCCGGCGCTACTCCGGCCGCGACGTCGCGCTGCTGCGCGAGGTGCAGCGGCTGTCGCAGGACGAGGGCATCAGCCTCGCCGCTATCCAGCGCATCCTCGCGCTCGAGGACCAGGTCTCCGCCCTGCAGGCGCGGGTGCGCGAGCTGCGGGCCGAGCTCGAGGAGGCCCGCACCGCCGCCGGCTACGGCGGCCCGGGCTCCCGGGTGTTCGCGGTCGGCCCGAGCGGCGAGGTGTATGCGCTGCGCGCCGGCCAGCGGGTGCGCAGCGAGCGTTCGCAGGCCCTCGTGGTCTGGCGCCCCGGCTCCCGCTGAGCCGGCAGGCCCCTTCACCACCGCCCCGTCGGCCTGCACCCTCCTACCCCGGCCCGGGGGCTCGCACCACGGACCTCCGGCCCTGATGGTGCGGCCGTCGCCGGGGCACACTGACGGGGTGTCCTCGTCGCCAGCACCCACGGACCTCGCCATCGCCCGGGCCGCGCACCTCGAGCCGATCGCCGAGGTGGCGCGCGCCGCCGGCATACCCCCGGAGCGTCTCGAGCCCTACGGCCGCCACGTCGCCAAGGTCGACCTGGCGGCCGTCCACGACCTCGCCGACCGGCCGCCAGCGAAGTACGTCGTCATCACGGCCATCACCCCGACCCCGCTGGGGGAGGGCAAGACCACGACGGCGGTCGGCCTGGCCCAGGGCCTCGCCCAGCTCGGCCACCGCGCCACGCTCGCGCTGCGCCAGCCGTCGATGGGACCGACGTTCGGCATCAAGGGCGGCGCGGCCGGAGCAGGCCACAGCCAGGTGCTGCCGATGGAGCAGCTCAACCTGCACCTCACCGGCGACTTCCACGCCGTCAGCGCGGCGCACAACCTGCTCGCCGCGATGGTCGACAACCACCTGCACCACGGCAACGAGCTCGGCCTCGACCCGCGCAGCATCGCCTGGCGGCGGGTGCTCGATGTCAACGACCGCGCCCTGCGCAACATCGTCGAGGGCCTCGGCGCCCGCATCGACGGTGTGCCGCGGCAGAGCGGCTTCGACATCACCGCCGCCAGCGAGGTGATGGTGGTCCTCGGCCTGGCGACGTCGCTGCGCGACCTGCGCGAGCGGCTCGGGCGCATCGTCGTGGGCTTCACGTATGCCGGTCGGCCGGTGACCGCCGACGACGTCCGGGCGGCCGGCGCGATGGCCGTCATCCTCAAGGACGCACTCCAGCCGAACTTGCTGCAGACCACCGAGAACACGCCGGTCCTGGTCCACACCGGCCCCTTCGGCAACATCGCGACGGGCAACTCCTCCGTGGTCGCCGACCGGCTCGGCATCCACACCGGGGACTACCTGCTCACGGAGGCCGGGTTCGGCTCGGACATGGGGGCCGAGCGCTTCGTCAACCTCAAGTGCCGGGTCTCGGGGCTGCGCCCGGACGCCGCCGTGCTCGTCGCGACGGTGCGCTCGCTCAAGGCGCACTCGGGCAACTACCAGGTCGTGGCCGGCCGGCCGCTGCCGCCGGAGATGCTGCACGAGAGCCCGCGCTCGGTCCGTGCCGGCGTCGACAACCTGCGCCGCCACCTCGAGATCGTCCGGTCGTTCGGGATGTCGCCCGTGGTCGCCGTCAACGCCTTCCCGTCCGACTTCGAGTCCGAGCACGCCGTCATCCGGGAGGTGGCCGAGGCGGAGGGGGCGCACGTCGCGGTCTCCACCCACGTGGCCGACGGCGGGAAGGGTGCGCTCGACCTGGCCGAGGCGGTCGTGGCCGCCTGCGGCGAAGCGAGCGAGCTGCGGTTCACCTACGAGCTCGACGACACCCTGCGCGACAAGATCGAGGCGGTCGCCAGGAAGGTCTACGGCGCCGACGGCGTCGACTTCTCGCCGGCCGCGGCCAAGGACCTCGAGCGGTTCGAGGTGCTGGGCTACGGCGGCTTCCCCGTGGTCATCGCCAAGACGCACCTGTCGATCTCCTCCGACCCCACGCTCCTCGGCGCCCCCACCGGCTGGCGGCTCCCGGTGCGCGAGGTCCGGGCCGCGGCGGGCGCCGGCTACGTCTACGCGATCAGTGGCGAGATGCGCACCATGCCCGGCCTGCCACGCCACCCGGCCGCAGCGGACATCGACCTCGACGAGGACGGCGAGGTCGTCGGCCTCTTCTGAGGGCGGGTGAGGGTGCGGCGGTGGGGGCGCGGCGAGCGGCCGCCGAGGGCCTGCCGCTCGTGCCTAGCGGAGGTGGGGCCGGTCGGAACCGTCGGCCGAGCCGTCCGCCGAGCTGTCCGGCGGGCCGACCGACGCACCGGGGAGGCCCCGGCGGGACCGGATGATCCCGCGGGCGTAGGTGAGGTCGCCCCAGAGGACCACCAGTCCCACCACCGCCAGCAGCGCGCCGGCAACCTCGTTGCTCCCGCCCAGGAGGCCGACCAGGCCGCCGGCGAGGAAGAGGACGCCGATCGCGGCGATGACCGCGGCGACCGCCCAGGCCACGGCCAGGTGCCACGCGCGCACCTCCCGCGCGGGCGTGTCGTCCCGGCGGACGGGGCGTGCGGCCTCGTGCACCGCCGAGGGCCCGGTGCGTCCTGCCCGGGAGGCGTCCCGTCGACCCGGCGCAGCGGTGTCCAGCGCCTGCGCGAGCTCGGTCCGGGCCGAGGTGAGCTCCCCGGCCGCACGGCGGTAGCGCAGCAGGCGCGTGAGCTGCCACCCCGCACCGGCCAGCACGAGCAGGCCGAGGCCGGTGACGGCTGCAGCCTGCGTCCCGGTCACGCCGCCGGCGGCCGCGCCCAGCACCACGAGGCCGAGGCCGACGAGGAGGCCCAGCACGGCGAGGGTCCACAGCAGGACGAGGGTGGAGCGCTTGGTCACGGGGTGGTTCGCCCTTCGGGAGGCTGCTGGAGGCTGGTGGGGTGGACCGGGCTCAGAAGATGGCGTCCCAGGCGTCGCCGGCCAGGTCGCCGACCGCCGAGCCCAGATCGGTCACCGCGTCGATGCCGGCTGACGCGGCTGCCCCCAGGTCGGTGATGCCGTTCTCGAACATCGAGTCGATGGCGCCGGAGGTGAAGGCGCCGACCACCGAGCCGACGGCCGCACCCGCCACGAAGCCCACGGCCGTCCCCACGCCGGGTACCGGGATGAAGGTTCCCACGAGCGCACCGATGGGGGCGCCCGCTGCGGCACCGGCCGCCATACCCGCCACCATGCCGCCGACGTTGGAGGTGACCGCCTGCGTCGCGGACTCGCCCTCCTCCATGTCCTCGTGGATGGAGTAGCCGGTCGCGACGACACCGAGGATGCCCAGGCCGCGACCGATGCCCTTGGGGATCTCGACGTTCCGCGCGCTGCGGGCGACCCGGGCGGCGTCCGTCTCGGCGGCCGAGGCCCGGTCGAGGAGGTCGTAGTAGGTCTTGGGGTCGTAGACCCGGCCCGTGGGGGTCTTCAGGGCCCCGGCATGCTCCCGCAGACGGCTGGCGGTGTCGGCAAGGAACTCGGACTGCTTCATCAGGATGGGGGCGGTCCTGAGCACGAGCGCTGCCGAGGCACCGCCGGTGAGGAAGTCGGCCGTCATGCTGACGAGCTCCTTGTCCCACCGGACGAGGGCCGAGGCGGAGTCCTCGACGGCAGCGGCCCAGTCCTTGAAGACGCTGTCGGCCGCCTTGCACGCCTTCTCGAACGCGTCGACCTTGTCGTTCTGGGTCTTGACCTGCTCCTTGACCTGCTCGTACCGGGCCGACTCCCGGGGGGTCGCGTCGGGGCCGGGTGGGGTGCCCTGCACCACCATCCGCTGACCGGGGTCGTGGATGACGGTCCCCGACACGGTGAGGTCGTCGGCGCCCGCCGTCCTGCGGACCTGTCCCATGTCGTCCAGCGCCCGGTCGAGGGCCGTCGCGAGACGTTCGACGTCGCGATCCGCCACCAGTGAGGACTCGTGCGCGTGCTGGGCGGCCTCTGCCAGGACCTTGGCGCGGTTGCCGAAGGCGGTGCTCGCCGGTCCGTCCCACGCCCCGAGGCCGGTGCTGCGGCCGCGGAACACCGCGGTGGCCATCTCGTCCGCCTGGTTGCCGAAGGAGTCCCTGAGCCAGTGGCCGACGGCGCGGATGCTGCCCGGGGAGCCGTCGATCCTCGTGTCGAGGTCAGTCATGAGCGCCTCCGCCGATGAGGAACCGCTCGGCCGCGGCCGCATCGGTCGCCGCGGAGGTGTCCACAGAGGTGCGCACCGCCTCGCTGATCGTGCGGGCCTCGAGGGCCAGGCGCCCACCGGCCTCGCACCACCGACTGAGCAGGCTGCTCAACACCGGGCCGGCCAGCCCGAGGTCCGAGGACGCCGGCAGGGCATTGCCGGTGGCGTCCATCTGGCCCGCGCTGTCGGACAACGACGTCGCGACGTCCCCCAGCACCTTCTCGTCGACGTAGAGGCGGCTTCCCCCGCCGCCTCCTTCAGCTGCGTACATGCAGGCTCCCCTCGCCTCGGCCGTGGACAGCGAGCTCGTCGTCGACGAGCAGGTGGTCGTACGGGTGTGCGCCCCGCAGCGTCTCGAGCTTGGCGGTCTCTGCCAGGAACCACGGCTGGTCGACCCCGAGCACGGCCTGCAGCCGGTCGAGGGAGGTGAAGGCCGGCAGCCCGGTGGAGCCGTCATCAGCCTGCAGGAAGCAGATCTCGACGTCCTCGAGGCTGGTGACGTCCGTGGCGCAGGGCAGGTAGAGGACCGGCGGCAGCCCTCGAGGGGCCGGCGAGGCGCCTCGCCGCTGGTCCGCAGGCATCGCGAGGTCGAGCAGCAGCAGGTCGAACGGCTCCCGTCGCTGCAGCTCGTCGAGCTGCTCGAGCGTCATGAGGGTCCAGGGCTGCTGGGCGCCGCAGCCGTCGAGCAGCCGGTCGAGGGCCGAGTAGGCGACCACTGCCGTGCGGCCGTCGCGCGTGCGCCGGTACTCCACCCTCGGGGCGGCGGCCGGACCGTCGGTGGCGTCGGCGTCGGCGCACGGCAGGTAGACAACGGGCGGGTATGCCGGCGACGGGCGACGCATGCCGAGAATATAGGCTATGTCCGAATGGTCCCGTCCGGTCCGACGGCGGTCGTACCCGTGCCAGCGGCCGGCGAACCCGTGCCAGCGGCCGGCGAACCAGTGCCGGCGCCGCGCACGCGGCATACTCGACCCATGAGCGAGCACCTGCTGGTCTTCCCCGAGCGCGACGTCGCCGACCAGGTGGCGGCCGAGCTGCGGGACGAGGGGTTCAGCGAGGTGCGGGTCGTCCGGGAGGCGCTCGCCGGCGAGGACGACTCGGAGTCGCACGAGTGGGGCGTCCACGTCGTCGAGGAGATGGTGGCCGACGAGTCGGGGCCGGTCGAGGGTGGCCTGCGCGACCGGTTCCAGGCCCTCGTCGAGGAGCACGGCGGCTGGTACGACCCCGAGCCCGACGGCTGGTCGACCCCGCCCGGCGTGGTCGCGCACCGTTCCACGGCCGAGACCACCCAGGAGCCGACCCCGGCCTAGGGCCGGTCCGGGCCGCCCAGGAGCTCGACGACGGCCTCGCCCGCCGCCCACGACGCCCCCTGGGTGAGCACGTGGGTGGTGCCCGCGGGCGGCTCCCAGCCGGGCCACCCGGTGTCGACGACCACGGCCCGGGGCCGCGCGGCCACCACGGACCGCACCGCGTCGTCCATCCAGGTGTGCCGGTGCGGGTCCCGCACGACGACCCACAGCGGCCGGTCCTGCGCGGCCGCCCGAGCCGCCGCGGCGACGTCGTCGGTGGTCCCCAGCCGGCGCACCTCGACCTCCGGCCAGCGCCGACGTGCCGCGGTCACCACGCCCACCGGTGTCTCGGCGCCGACCGCGATGTTCGTCGCCGCCTCGAGGACCAGCAGCACCGGGACGTGCGGGGACGGGACCACCTCCCCACGCACCCGCAGCGAGCGGGCAGCGGCCTCACGTCCGGCCGCGCGCCCCGCCTCGCGTCCCGCCCCAGGCCCTGCCTCGCGCCCCGCCCCCCTCACGGGCCCGGCGAGCTGCTGACCGAGCTCGCCCGGGTGAGCCGTCGCCGTGGCGCCCCGGGCGGCGTGGTCGGCTCGGTCGCGCAGGGCGTCGCGCCCGGCGGCGGCTGCGGCGACGCGAGCGACCGCCTCGGCGAGCCGCTCCTCGGGCAGCCGGCCGGCGTGCACCGCCTCGACGACCGCGTCGACGACGAGGTCGAGCGTGTCGACCCCGGCGGTGTCGCCGCCGATACACAAGGCGTCCACGCCCGCTACCAGCGCCAGCACGGCACCCTCGGCGAGCCCCACGGTGCGGGCGACGGCGCCCATCTCCAGCCCGTCCGAGACGGCGAGCCCGGTGAAGCCCAGGGTCTCGCGCAGCAGCCCGGTCATCACGGCCGGGACGAGCGTGGCCGGGCGGTCGTCCAGCACGGGGAGTCGGATGTGCGCGCTCATGATCGCGGCGACCCCGGCGTCCACGGCGGCGCGGAACGGCTCGAGCGCCGGGTCGTGCGCGGGGTCCCGCACGTCGACGACCGGGACGTCGAGGTGGCTGTCGACCCGGGTGCCCCCGTGGCCGGGGAAGTGCTTGGCGCAGGCGAGGACGCCGGCCGACTGCAGGCCGCGCACCCACGCCGCCGTGTGGCGGCCCACCAGCGCCGGGTCGGACCCGAAGCTGCGCACCCCGATGACCGGGTTGGCGGCCTCGACGTTGACGTCGGCGTCGGGGGCGTAGTCGAGGTCGATGCCGACGGCGACGAGCGAGAGCCCGATCTCGGCGCCGACGCGCTGGGTCAGGTCGACGTCGTCGACCGCACCGAGCGCGAGGTTGCCGGGCCAGGACGACCCGGTCTGGTGCTCGAGCCGGGTGACGTCCCCGCCCTCCTCGTCGACCGCGACGAGCGCGGCGGGGTTCGCCTCGTGGACCTGGGCGGTGAGCCGGGCGACCTGCGCCGGGTCGACGATGTTCCGCCCGAACAGCGCCACCCCGCCCAGCCCCTGCTCGAGGCGGGCCAGCAGCCAGGACGGCGCGGTCTCGCCGACGAAGCCCGGCTGCACGACGGCCAGGGCGAGGCGGGCCAGGTCGGGGGAACGCGACGACAGCTCCACGGGTCCTCCTGCTGCGGGTCGGTCGTGCCACGCCGGCACGGGGCGACACAGTGCGGCACGGGGCGGCACGGTCCGCCCGTGCCGCACGGTAACAGCGGTACGTCCCGCCGTGGCCGTGGTTCCACCCGCGAGCGGGGGCGCCAGGTCGGGCGGCTCCCGCGCCTCACACCGTGCGCAGCTCCAGGAACTCCTCGACGTCGAGGAGCCCGAGGACCGCTCGCTCCACCCGGCGGATGCCCCGGCGGTCCGGGTCCCGGTAGACCCGGAGCCCCTTGGTGAACCGTGCGACCGCAGCGGGGATGGGCACCACCCCACGGTATGCCGCGTGCCCGCCGGGCGGGGGGTGGTCGCGGTTGCCGAGCAAGGTTGAGCGGAATACGCTCAACTTTGACGAGGTTGTCACCCACGGAACCGTCCACCGAGCACAGGAGAACCGACCAGGCATGGAGCTCAAGCCCACCGCCAAGGTCGCGGAGGCGCTCGCGCTCGCGCAGCGCGCCGCCCAGACCGCGGGCCACCCCGAGATCACCCCGGACCACCTCACGAGCGCCATCGTGCAGCTCGACACCGCCCAGGCGGACGCGCTGCTTCAGGCCGCCGGCACCGGCGCCCAGCACGTGCTCGGCCAGGCCGACGCCCGGCTGCGCGCCCTGCCCACGACCTCCGGTGCCAGCGCGACCCCCGGCCTCGGCCGCGAGGCCGCTGCGGTGCTCCAGCACGCCGACACCCTCATGCGGGCCAAGGGCGACACCTACCTCGCCCTCGACCTGCTCCTGCTCGCCCTCGCCGAGACCGGGCACCTCTCCGCCGTCCAGCAGCGCGGCGCCAAGGACATGGAGGCCAAGATCGACGCCCTGCGCGGGGGGCGCAAGGTCACCAGCGAGACCCCTGCCGAGCAGGGCGAGGCGCTCGAGAAGTACGGCACCGACCTGACCGAGATGGCGCGCGACGGCAAGCTCGACCCGGTCATCGGCCGCGACTCCGAGATCCGGCGCGTCGTGCAGGTGCTGTCCCGCCGTACCAAGAACAACCCGGTCCTCATCGGCGAGCCCGGCGTCGGCAAGACCGCCGTCGTCGAGGGCCTCGCCCAGCGGATCGTCGACGGCGACGTGCCCGAGAGCCTGCGTGGCAAGCGGCTGGTCAGCCTCGACCTCGGCGCCATGGTCGCCGGGGCCAAGTACCGGGGCGAGTTCGAGGAGCGGCTCAAGGCCGTCCTGGAGGAGATCCGGAACAGCAACGGCCAGATCGTCACCTTCATCGACGAGCTGCACACCGTCGTCGGCGCCGGGGCCACCGGCGAGAGCGCGATGGACGCCGGCAACATGCTCAAGCCGCTGCTCGCGCGTGGCGAGCTGCGCCTCGTCGGCGCCACGACCCTCGACGAGTACCGCGAGCACATCGAGAAGGACCCCGCGCTCGAGCGCCGCTTCCAGCAGGTCTTCGTCGGCGAGCCCTCGGTCGAGGACACCATCGCGATCCTGCGCGGCCTCAAGGAGCGGTACGAGGCGCACCACAAGGTGACCATCGAGGACTCCGCCCTCGTCGCCGCGGCCTCGCTCTCGGACCGCTACATCTCGGGCCGCCAGCTGCCCGACAAGGCGATCGACCTCGTCGACGAGGCCGCCTCCCGCCTGCGCATGGAGATCGACTCCAGCCCGGTCGAGATCGACGAGCTGCGCCGCCAGGTCGACCGGCTCCGGATGGAGGAGCTGCACCTGCAGACCGAGACCGACGAGGCCTCGCGCGAGCGGCTCGAGGCGCTGCGGGCGACCCTGGCCGACAAGGCCGAGCAGCTCGCCGCGCTCAACGCCCGCTGGGAGGCCGAGAAGTCCGGCCTGAACAAGGTCGGCGAGCTGCGCGCCAAGGTGGACGAGCTGCGTACGCAGGCCGACCGGTTCGAGCGCGAGGGCGACCTCGGCAGCGCCTCGCGCATCCGGTACGGCGAGCTGCCGGCCCTGGAGAAGGAGCTGGCCGCCGCCCAGGCCGCGGAGGACGCGGCCACCCCGGCCGACGCCATGGTCAAGGAACGCGTGGGTGCCGACGACATCGCCGAGGTCATCTCGGCGTGGACCGGCATCCCCGCCGGCCGGCTGCTGCAGGGCGAGACCGAGAAGCTGCTCTCGATGGAGTCCATCATCGGGGCCCGGCTGATCGGCCAGGAGACCGCGGTCCGCGCGGTGTCCGACGCCGTCCGCCGCTCGCGGGCCGGCCTCGCCGACCCCAACCGGCCCACCGGGTCGTTCCTCTTCCTCGGCCCGACCGGCGTGGGCAAGACCGAGCTCGCCAAGAGCCTCGCCGACTTCCTCTTCGACGACGAGCGGGCGATGGTCCGCATCGACATGAGCGAGTACTCCGAGCGGCACGCGGTCGCGCGGCTCATCGGCGCCCCGCCCGGCTACGTCGGTTACGAGGAGGGTGGCCAGCTCACCGAGGCGGTCCGCCGCCGGCCCTACTCCGTCGTCCTGCTCGACGAGGTCGAGAAGGCGCACCCGGAGACGTTCGACATCCTGCTCCAGGTGCTCGACGACGGCCGGCTCACCGACGGCCAGGGTCGCACGGTCGACTTCCGCAACGTCATCCTCGTGATGACCTCCAACCTCGGCAGCCAGTTCCTCATCGACCCGGTGATGGCGCCCGAGGACAAGAAGGAGGCGGTGATGACGGCCGTGCGCACGGCCTTCAAGCCCGAGTTCCTCAACCGGCTCGACGAGGTGGTGGTCTTCGACCCGCTGAGCACCGAGGAGCTCAGCCACATCGTCGAGCTCCAGGTCCGCGAGCTCGCCTCGCGCCTGGCCGACCGCCGGATCACCCTCGAGGTGACCGACGCGGCCCGCGAGTGGCTCGCCATCACCGGCTACGACCCGGCCTACGGCGCCCGCCCGCTGCGGCGGCTGGTGCAGCGCGAGATCGGCGACCGGCTGGCGCGGGCGGTCCTCTCCGGTGAGGTGCGCGACGGCGACACGGTCGTCGTGGACCGGGACGACAGCCTCGACGGGCTCACCGTGCGGGGGGCGGACCACGCCGTGGCCTGACCGCGCCACCCGCCGCGCCCCCGAACCTGGGGACGAGGGGGTATGCCGTGGGCACACGGCATACCCCCTCTGCCGTCCCAGCGGGGTGCAGGAGGCGACGCGAGCCGTGCGAGTCCGGACGGACCGCACCAGACTGGGGCGCATGACCAGGAACGGCGAGGAAGGGCTGGCCCGGCGGCCGGAGGGAACCAGCGACGCGACGGTCGAGGCGGTCGGCAAGCTCAGCGAGGCCTTCGAGACCATCGAGGAGGCCCGCGGGCGGCTGTACGGCTTCCACCGGCTCACCGGGTCCGCGGACCTCGCGCTCGGCGAGGCGGTGGACAAGCTGCGGGACGCCGGCCACGCCGAGCTCGCCGACCGGATCCAGACCGAGCTCGTGGGGCGCAACGTGGTCCAGGGCCGCTGGACCTTCCAGCTCGTCGAGGAGTTCGACGACGGCTACCACGCCGACTTCGCGCGGATCGAGCGCGAGGTCCGCGAGGAGCTCATGGGCGGCCGGCGGCACGTCTTCGAGGCCGAGATGAAGGCCGACCGGCGCACCGAGGGGCGCGCGGGCCACGAGGCGACGCCCGAGCCGGGCGCCTGAGGGGACGACGACCCGTGACCACACGCCTGTCCCAGACCAGCGACCTGTGGTGGAAGAACGCCGTCATCTACTGCGTCGACGTCGAGACCTACTTCGACGGCAACGGCGACGGGATCGGCGACCTGCACGGCCTGACCCAGCGCATCGACTACCTCGCCGAGCTCGGCATCACCTGCCTGTGGCTCATGCCGTTCTACCCCTCGCCGGACCGCGACGACGGCTACGACGTCACCGACCTCTTCGGCGTCGACCAGCGGCTCGGCACCCACGGCGACCTCGTCGAGCTGATCCGCACCGCGAACGACCGTGGCATCCGCGTCATCGCCGACCTCGTCGTCAACCACACCTCCGACCAGCACCCGTGGTTCAAGGCGGCCCGGCGCAGCAAGGACAACCCCTACCGCGACTTCTACGTCTGGCGGTCCGACCCGCCACCAGATACCTCGGACAAGGTCGTCTTCCCCGACAAGGAGGACAGCATCTGGGCGCTCGACGAGAAGACCGGCGAGTGGTACCTCCACCACTTCTACACCTGCCAGCCCGACCTGAACTTCGCCAACCCGGCGGTGCGCGACCAGATCGCGAAGTCGATCGGGTTCTGGCTCCAGGTGGGCATGGCGGGCTTCCGCGTCGACGCGGTCCCGTACCTCGTCGACGACATCGACACCGAGGCACCGGACGTGCCGGGCGACCCGCACGAGTACCTCAAGGAGCTGCGCGCGTTCCTCAACCGCCGCCGGGGCGACGCGATCCTGCTCGGCGAGGTGAACCTGCCGCACCAGGACCAGAAGCAGTACTTCGGCGGCGCGTCCGGCGACGAGCTGCACATGATGTTCGACTTCATCGCGATGCAGGCGATGTACCTGTCGCTGGCCCGGCAGGACGCGCGCCCGCTCGCGAAGGCGGTGCGGGCGCGGCCCGCGATCGACCCGGACTGCCAGTGGGCGACGTTCGTGCGCAACCACGACGAGCTCACCCTCGACAAGCTGAGCGACGAGGAGCGGCAGGAGGTGTTCGCCGCCTTCGGGCCCGACCCGCAGATGCAGCTCTACGGCCGGGGGCTCAAGCGGCGGCTGCCGCCGATGCTCGACGGCGACCCGCGCCGCATCCGGATGGTCTACAGCCTGCTGTTCTCCCTGCCGGGGACGCCCACGCTGTACTACGGCGAGGAGATCGGCATGGGCGAGGACCTCGCCTCCGAGGGGCGGATGGCGGTGCGGACGCCGATGCAGTGGGAGCGGACCGCCAACGGCGGCTTCTCGAGCGCCCCGCCCCGCAAGCTCGTGCAGCCGGTCGTCCCCGGCGGCTACGGGCCGGAGCACGTCAACGTCGCCGACCAGAAGCGCGACCCCGACTCGCTGTGGAACTACGTGCGCAGCCTCATCCAGACCTACCGCGAGTGCCCCGAGCTCGGGTGGGGCGACTTCACCGTGCTGGAGCAGCCCCTGCACCAGGTCCTGGTCCACCGCTGCTCCTGGGAGGGCTCGACCGTCGTGGCGGTGCACAACTTCGCCGCCGAACCGGTGTCGGTGACCTTCCCGCTCGACCCGCTCGACCTCGAGGGCGACCTGCCGGTCTGGCTCGAGGACCTCGTGGCGAGCGGGACGCAGGAGCCGCGGCCCGACGGCACCGTCGAGGTCGCGCTCGAGGGCTACGACCACCGTTGGTACCGCCTGCGCCGCGACGACCTGCCCCGCCGCTGATCGACGCCGACGGACCGGACGTGCTCAGCTCACCGGCCGCACGGCATACGGCATGACGCCCGTCTCGGAGGTGGAGAAGGCTCGGACGTGGAGGTCCGGGCCGCTCACCCGGTCGGCCTCCACGATCCTGCCGTCGCCGACGTAGAGCGCCACGTGGTGGATGCGCGAGGCGGACCTCGTCGAGTCGGACCAGAAGACCAGGTCGCCCGCCCGCAGCCTGCTGATCGGGACTCGGGGCCCGTCGGCGTACTGGCTGCGCGAGGTGCTCGACACCCGCACCTTCGCGCCCTGGTAGAACGCGTACTCCATCAGGCCGGAGCAGTCGAAGCCGACGGTGTCGCGGTCGTCGATCCCGCTGGGGCTGCAGCAGATCCCCTTCGTCGGGCCGTACGCGTTCCCGCCGCCCCACGAGTACGGGTACTTCCCGGTCATCGACCGCGCCGCGGCGATGACGGCCCTGACCTTGGCGCTCGGGGCGCCCTGCGACGGCGGCGTCGTGCCCGCGCACAGGGGCGCGACGAGGCCGTCGGACCCGGTGCGCACGTAGGCGTCGCTGACGTAGCCGCCGGACTTGATCCGGTCCCAGACCCGGCTCGTGCCGTAGGTGCCCGTCACGTCCTGCCCGTACGTCTGGCAGGTGATGGTCACGCGGGCACCGTCCACCCGGGACCCGATCGCGGCCGAGGCGGCGGTGGGCTCCTGCCGGACCGTGAGCGCCGGCCCCGGGTTGCCCCTGGTGTTGACGATGCCGGTGGCGCCGGCCGCCTGCGCGGCGACGGCGCCGGCGACGGAGGTGCCGACGAGGGCCGCGGTCGCGACGGCCGTGGCCACCCGGCGGCGGGTGGTGGAGAGCAGGTTCATGGGGTCCCCCTGATGGTGTGCCGGCTCCAGCCGGGTCGCCGCGAACGCTAGGGCGGGGCGCGTGTGGCGACCATGGGGAGCGGTCCCCGGCGGATAGCGTGGGCGCATGCGTCCCCCCGGTCGGTATGCCGTCGCCGCCGCCCTCGCGGTCGGCCTCGCCTCCGGCCTGCTCGCCGGGTGCAGCGGCGGGGACAAGGCGGCCGCGAAGGCCGAACTCCCGCCGGCCCAGCGCCTCGCCGCGGCCAGGACCGCCCTGGAGAAGAGCCCGGCGGTGTCGTTCACCCTCACGTCCGAAGGCCTGCCCGGCAAGGCCGTCGGGGTCTCGGCGGCCAAGGGCACCGGGCTGTTCCAGCCGCCGTCGTTCAAGGGCACCCTCGACGCCACCATCCGCGGCGTCACGGGCACCGTCGAGGTGGTCGCGGTCGAGCAGGACGTCTACCTCAAGTTCTTCACGCCCGGGTTCAGCAAGATCGACCCCAAGACGTACGGGGCGCCGAACCCCGCGCAGCTGTTCAACACCCAGACAGGCGTGACCAGCCTGGTGTCGAAGACGACCGGCCTCGAGGCAGGCCCGCGCACCCGCGACGGTGCCACCATCGTCGACACCTACACCGGGAAGGTCCCGGGCTCCGCGGTCGCCGACCTCTTCGTCATCGGCGACCGAGCGGGGACGTTCGACGTGACCTACGGCGTCGCGGAGGACGGTGACGAGCTGCGGTCCGTGGTGCTCAAGGGGCCGTTCTACGCCGGCTCGACCTCGACCTACACCGCGCGCCTCACGAAGCTGCCCCAGGCCGTTGCGATCTCCCGCCCCTAGGGCGCTGCTGGCCACCGCGTCGGTCGCGGTGGCGCTGGCGGCGGCCGACACCTACGTCGTCGTGCTCGCCCTGCCCGACATGATGACCGGCGTCGGGCTCGGGATCGACGCGCTGCAGGAGGCGACGCCGATCGTGTCGGGCTTCCTGCTCGGCTACATCGCCGTGCTGCCGCTCATCGGGCGCCTCGCCGATCTCGTTGCCCGGCAACGGATCCTGCTCGGCTGCCTCCTGGTCTTCGTCGTCGGCTCCCTCGTCACCGCCGTGGCCGTCGAGCTGCCCGTGCTGGTCTGCGGGCGGTTGCTCCAGGGGGTCGGCGGCGGAGGCCTGGTCCCCGCCACCCTGGCCCTCGTGGCGGACCTGTGGCCGCGAGGACGGCGTGGCACCGCGCTCGGTGTCGTCGGCGCCGTGCAGGAGCTCGGCAGCGTCCTCGGCCCGGTCCTCGGGGCCCTCGTTCTCGCGGTGGCCGACTGGCGGGCGATCTTCTGGCTCAACGCCGGTGCCGGGGTGGTGCTCGCCGGCCTCGTCGTCGTGACGGGGGGTCGCCGACCCGCGTGGCCGCGGGCAGTCCCTGCGGTGGTGGGCCTGCTCGGGCTGGTCGCCACCGGGCTCGCCCTCGTGGCGCCCGAGCGGCTCGTCACGGACGTCACCCTCGGCGTGCCGTTCGTGCCCTTCGCCGGGTATGCCGCGCGGCTGGCCACGCCGGTCGGAGTCGTGGGGCTCGTGCTCGTCGTGGTGTGGCTCGGGCTGCTGCTGCACCGGTCGTGGCCGCTGCTGCGCCGGGCCGACCTGCCCGGCGCCCTGCTGCTCGGGACCGCCCTGGGCACCCTCGTGCTCACCTTCGCCGCGAGCGACCCCGAGCGCGAGGTCGTGGGTCCCCTCGGTCTCGTGCTCCTGCCGGTCGGCGGGCTCGCCCTCGGCCTCTACCTGTGGCGGCACCGCCGGGCTGCTGAGCCGCTCGTCCCGCGCGGTGTCGTCCGCGGCCGCACGGCCAGTGCGCTCGTCGTCAGCCTGCTGACCGGTGTCGCCCTCGTCGCGGTCGTGGTCGACGTGCCGCTGCTGGCCCGGCTCACGCTCACCGACTCGCAGACCACGGCGGCGCTGGTCCTCGTGCGGTTCCTCGTGGCCGTGCCGGTGGCGGCGCTGGCCGGTGGCTGGGCCCTGCGCCGCGCCGGTGAGGCCGTCGTGAGCGGAGCCGGCCTGCTCCTGTCGGCCGCCGGCCTGTTCGCCATGAGCCGCTGGGGCGACGGCGCGCTCGGCTCGTGGGCGGCCACCGTCGTGCTGGTGCTCGTCGGTCTGGGGATCGGTCTGGCGCTCGCCCCGGTGAACAGCGCTACCCTGGCCGACTCGCCGGCCGACGCCCACGGTGTGGCGGCCTCGCTCGTGGTCGTCGCGCGGATGGTGGGGATGGTCGTGGGCCTCGCCCTGCTGACGGCGATCGGCCTGCACCGGTACTACGCCGCGGTCGCAGCCCTGTCCGATCCCACGGACACCGGCGCGCTGGTGCGCGCCGGTGTGGTCCAGGTGCAGACGGTCTTCCTCGGAGCGGCGCTCGCGGCTGCGCTGGGTGCGCTGGTGTCCGTGCGGCTGGGACTGCACAGCCGGGACTGACCCCGGGCGGGGGCGTCAGTGTCCCTGTCGGTGTCAGCTGTCTGAGTCAGCTCGGGTCTGTGTCAGCTCGGGTCTGTGTCAGCTCGGTCTGTGTCAGCTCGGGTCGGGCCGGGCGGACAGGACGGTGTCGAAGGCGTCGACGACGTGGTCGGTGGCCTCGTACATGAGCATGTGGCCGCGCCCGGGCAGCTCGACGACCCGGGCGCCGGGCACGAGCTCACCGAGCCGGTGGGCGTGCCGGGGCGGGGTGAGCCGGTCGCGGGAGCCGACGAGCACCACGGTGGGCACCGCCGCGAGCCGCGCGACCGCCTCCGTCTCGTCGTGCTCGCCCAGGGCGGCGTGGAACCGGCCGAGGGTGGGCAGGGTCGTCGCCGCCACCTGCTCGCGGGTGAGGCGGACGAGCTCGGGGTGCGCCTCGTCGCCGAACAGCAGCCGGCGCTGTCCCCTGGTCGTGACGAGGCGTCCCGTGGCGATGGCGGGCATCCGCGCCGCGAGCCGCATCGCCGCACCCTGCACCCGCGGCAGGCCGGTGCCGAGGTCGCCCGCCGAGGTCGCGACCAGCACCACGCCCGACACCCGGTGCCCGAAGTCGTCGGGGTGCAGGCCGGCATACGCCATCACCGTCATGCCGCCCATCGAGTGGCCGCCGAGGACGACGTCCCCGTCCGGGGCGACGACGCCGAGCACGGCCGCGAGGTCGTCCCCCAGTGCACGGACGCTGGCGGCGCCGCGCAGCGGCGAGGAGCCGCCGTGCCCGCGCTGGTCGTAGGACACGACCCGCAGGCCGCGCTCCAGCAGCACCTCGACCACGGGCAGCCACGACTGCCGGGTCAGGGTCCAGCCGTGCGCAAGGACGACCGTCGGTGCGCCCTCGCCGGCCGGGGAGCCGGGGAGGTGCTCCTCGACCCGCAGCAGCGCGCCGTCGGGCGCCGCCACCGTGAACGTCCGCCCGGTGCCCGGACGGCGGTCCGCCCCCGACGTCCCCGCCACGTCAGTCCTCCAGCTCGACGACGACCGGGGCGTGGTCGGAGGCGCCCTTGCCCTTGCGCTCCTCCCGGTCGATCGCCGCACCGGCCACGCGGGCGGCGAAGGCCGGGGTGCCGAGGACGAAGTCGATCCGCATGCCACGCCGCTTCTGGAAGCTCAGCTGCGTGTAGTCCCAGTAGGTGTAGGTGCCCGGTCCCGGTGCGTGCGGCCGCACGACGTCGACGTAACCCGCGTCGAGGAACGCCTGGAAGGCGGCCCGCTCGGGCGGCGACACGTGGCTCTTGTCGAGGTAGTACTCCATCGACCAGACGTCCTCGTCCTGCGGCGCGATGTTCCAGTCGCCCATCAGCGCTGCGGTCTCCCCGCGGTCGACCCAGCCCTTCGCGTGGGCCTGCAGGTGGGCCAGCCAGTCGAGCTTGTAGGCCATGTGCGGGTCGCCGATGCCCCGCCCGTTGGGGACGTAGACCGATGCCACGCGGACGCCGCCGCAGACGGCCGTCAGGGCGCGGGCCTCGACGACCGCGGGCTCGCCCCAGCCGGGGGCGCCGGGAAAGGAGGGCTCGGCGTCGCTGATCCCCACGCGCGAGACGATGGCGACGCCGTTCCAGTGGTTGAGGCCGTGGTGGGCGACCTCGTAGCCGAGCGCCTTGAGCCGGTCGAAGGGGAACTGCGCGTCCGTCGCCTTGGTCTCCTGGACCGCCAGCACGTCGACGTCGGTGCGCTGCAGCCACGCCTCCAGCCGGTCGATGCGGGAGCGGACCGAGTTGACGTTCCAGGTGGCGATACGCACGGAGCCACCCTAGGTGACCCCCGGTAACCGCCGTACAGTGACCGCATGAGCACTGCCCTGGTCACCGGCGCCACCGCCGGAATCGGTCTGTCCTTCGCCCACCAGCTCGCCGAGCGCGGCCACGACGTCGTCCTGGTCGCGCGCGACCGGGCGCGGCTGGAGAACGTGTCCGACGACCTGCGGGCGAAGTACGGCGTCTCCACCGAGATCCTGGTCGCCGACCTGTCCGACCGGGCCGAGACGGGCAAGGTCGCCGAGCGGCTCGCGGACCAGGCCCGGCCGGTGGATCTGCTCGTCAACAACGCGGGCTACTCGCTCAAGCGGCGCTTCCTGGACAACCCCATCGAGGACGAGGAGGCGCTCTTCGACGTCCTCGGCCGCGCCGTGCTCGTCCTGTCGCACGCCGCCGCCAACGCCATGCGCGTGCGTCGTCACGGGGCGATCGTCAACGTCTCGTCCGTGGCCGGGCAGATCGCGTCGGGGCCGTACTCGGCCGTGAAGTCCTTCGTCACCGTCTTCACCGAGGGCCTCGCGACCGAGCTCGCCGGCACCGGCGTCACGGCCACCGCCCTCCTGCCGGGCTTCACCCACACCGAGTTCCACCAGCGTGCGGGCGTGACCATGTCGAGCATCCCCGAGTTCATGTGGCTCGACGCCGACAAGCTGGTCCGCGCCTGCCTCGACGACGTCGCGAAGGGGCGCGTCGTCTCGGTGCCCGGCGCGCAGTACAAGGCGATCGTGGGAGCGCTGCGCGTCCTGCCGCGCGGCCTCGTGCGCTCCCGGGCTCGCAAGGCCCACCGCCCCAGGGACTGAACGGTCACGTGCTGGGTGCGCGGGCATCGGTAGGCTGGTCGCCCGTGACCGACATCGCCGCCGCCCGCGCCCGCCTGCTCGAGATCATCAAGGACAAGGCCATCGTGCACGGCCGGGTGACGTTGTCCTCCGGCAAGGAGGCCGACTACTACGTCGACCTGCGCCGGATCACCCTCGACGGTGAGGCGTCGCCGCTGGTGGGCATCGTGATGCGTGACCTGGTCAAGGACCTCGAGTTCGACGCGGTCGGCGGGCTCACCCTCGGCGCCGACCCGGTCGCGACGGCGATCCTGCACGCCAGTGCCGCTGCCGGGGACCGCAAGGACGCCTTCGTGGTCCGCAAGGCCGGCAAGGCCCACGGGCTGCAGCAGCGGATCGAGGGCCCGTCGATCGAGGGACGCCGCGTCGTGGTCGTCGAGGACACCTCCACCACCGGCGCCTCCCCGCTCGAGGCCGCGAACGCCGCGCGCGAGGTGGGTGCCGAGGTCGTGGCGGTCGCCACCATCGCCGACCGCGCGACGGGGGCGGCCGAGAAGTTCGCCGCGGCCGGGCTCGAGTACCGCTTCGTCTACGGGCTCGAGGAGCTCGGGCTGGCCTAGGATCGCCTCGACCGACAGACGTCCTGTCCGGACAGGCAAGGGGAAGCCCGTGATCGTCGCGATCGTCATTCTCGTCCTCGTCGTGCTGCTCGCCCTCTGGGCGGTCGGCATCTACAACGGGCTGATCAAGCTGCGGAACCTCGTGCAGGAGGCGTGGCGGCAGATCGACGTCGAGCTCAAGCGCCGGCACGACCTCATCGGCAACCTCGTCGAGACGGTCAAGGGGTATGCCGCCCACGAGCGGGGCACCCTCGAGGACGTGATGAAGGCGCGCTCGGCCGCGATGAGCGGCGGGCAGTCCCCGGCCCAGCAGGCGCAGTCGGAGGGGCTGCTGTCCGCGGCGCTGGGGCGGTTGATCGCCGTCGCCGAGGCCTACCCCGACCTCAAGGCCAACCAGAACTTCCTGGCGCTGCAGGGCGAGCTGACCTCCACCGAGGACCGCATCGCCAGCGCCCGGCGCTACTACAACGCCAACGTCCGCGAGCTCAACACCAAGGTCGAGACGGTCCCCTCGAACGTCGTGGCCGGCATGTTCGGCGTGCACCGCGAGGAGTACTTCGAGACCGAGACGGCCGCCGAGCGCGAGCCCGTGCAGGTCGACTTCGGCCAGCGCGAGGCGACGATCCCGCCCCCGAGCGGGTATGCCGGCGGCGGGGCTGCGGGCGCGGGGGATGCGGGTGCCGGCACCGATGCGGTGCCCCCGGCCGGTGCTGCCGCAGCGGCCGGTCCCGCTCCGGAGGCGGCGGCACCCTCGCCCGAGCAGGCACCGCCGACGCCGCCCCAGCAGGGCGAGCCGCCGGCCCAGCCGTAGTCCTCGCTGTCCTCCGTCACTGATCCGCATGGTGCTCAGTGACGTAGCACGGGTCCGGTGCACCCGGCGGGGCACTACGTCACTGATCCGCACGGTGGTCAGTGACGCAGGGCGGCCCTGATGCGCCGGGCGGCTCGCTACGTCCTTGATCGGACAGGCCGATCAGTGACGCAGGACCGGTCCCGTGCGCTCGGCGGCTCGCTACGTCCTTGATCGGGCAGGCCGATCAGTGACGTAGGACGCGGCACCAGTGCGTCGTCCTGGCCGGCAGCGGGGGCTCGGCCTCGGGCCAGGCGGTAGGTCAGGCCGTGGGTCGGTCGGTGGATCAGGCCGTGGGTCGGGCGGGCTGGTCGGCGCGACGGGCGGGCAGCACCAGGCCGTAGACGTCCCACGGCCGGGCGCCGTCCGGGTGGTCGCGACTGGTGCGGCCGCCGTACGACCGGATGAGCACGTGCAGGGACTCCCGCAGCTCGCGCTCCTCGTCGTCGGTGAGCCAGAGCCGTCCCCGGGCGGTCATGCCGTGCTCCTCGCCGTCGGCCACGAGCACGGCGAGCCGGTCCAGACCCCCCTCGAGGTCGGCGAACCACTCGTGCACCGACAGCCGGCTGTCGTCGATGCCCGCAGCCCGGTGCGCACCGGGGGTGATCGTGAGGCTGTCGGCCACCGCCCGCCACGGCCGCTCGCGGCCGTCGCCGGACTCGACCCGCTCGACGATCCCCCACGTCGCGAGCGCCCGCAGGTGGTAGCTCATCGCCGACGGCGTGACGTCGCAGAGGCGGGCCGCCTCGGTGGCGGTGAGCACTTCGCCCGAGTACAGCTCGGTGACGACCCGCTGGCGGGCCGGGTGGGCCAGCGCGCGCAGGGCCCGCGGGTCGGTGATCCGCAGCTCCTCACGGGTCACCGCCTCCTCGGCCCGCGGCGCCCCGTCGCGCGGGCTCCCCTTCGCGGCACGTGACGTCCCCCCGCGAGGGCGCGCCCTCTCGGCCCGTGACGTCCGCTCGGCGCCCTGCGACTGCGTGGTTGACCGCGGCATACCTGAAAGACTACCTTCACAAACTGTGAAAGGTTTCTTTCAGGAATGGCGAGCCGTCGCGACGACGCCCGGAGCGGCCGTCGTCCTCGGCGCGGGTGCCGTCTCGGTGGCGGGGGACTCGGCCGCCATGGTGGCGCTCGTCCTGCGGGCGCACGCCTCCGCCGGGGGCCCGGCCGCCGTGGCGGCCCTGCTCGTCTGCTTCGCCCTGCCGGTGGTCGCGACGACGGGGGTCGCCGGCGCGCTCGCCGACCGGGCAGAGCCGAGGCACCTGCTGCTCGCGACCGGGCTCCTCCAGGCGGGCGCGGCGGCCGGGCTGGCCGTCGCCGACGGCCTCGCCGCCACCTGCCTGCTCGTCCTGGTGATGCAGACCGGCTTCGCGTTCGGTCAGCCGGCGTGGGGAGCGGTGGGGCCGGCGCTCGTCGGCGAGGACCGCGTCGGCCGCTTTGTCTCGCTCCAGCAGGCGCTGCGCGGCGTCGCAGGGCCTGCGGGCGCCGGCCTCGGTGGGGTGCTGGTCCAGACCGGCGGCACCGACCTCGTCCTGGCCCTCGACGCGGTCACCTTCGTCCTGCTGGCCCTCGCCGGTGCCGCGCTGCGGGTCGGTGCCGCGGCCCCGGCCGGCCCGCGGCCCCGTGGCTGGGACGCCGTCCTGCCCCGTTCCGGGGTGGCGGCGCTGCGCGATCTCCCCGTGCTGTGGGTGCTCGTGCTGGCCCTCTTCCCGGTGGTCGTCGCCGTCGAGTCGGTCAACGCCGCGGAGGTCTTCCTCGTCCGGGACGTGCTCGGCGCCTCCGCTGCCGCCTACGGGCTCGCCGAGACGGTGCACGGCGGGGCCGCGGTCGTCGGCGCCCTCGCCGCCGGGGCCGTCACCCGACCGGGCGTCCGCGTCCGCACGGTGCTGGGCGCCATCGTGGTCGTGGCGTTCGCCCAGGTGGCCCAGGGCCTCGCGCCGACGTATGCCGCGTACCTCGCGGGGAGTGCCGTGTCCGGCGCCGCCCTCGGGGTCGTCAACGCGCTGCTGTTCGCGCTGCTCCTGTCGCAGGTCACGGCGGGCCGTCGCGGCTCCGTCGTCGCCTTCGTCAGCGGGGTCTCCCGCGGGTGCTCGGTGCTCGCCCTGTCGCTCGGCGGCGTCCTCACGGTGCTGTCCGGGCCGCGCACGGCATACCTCGTCACCGGCTGCGCCGGCCTGCTCGTCGCGCTCGCGGCGGCCGCGCGTGTCCACCGGTCGGTGGACACGCGATCCACCGTCCGGGGCTGACGCGGACGCCGCCGACCCCGGCAGGCTGGTGGCATGGACCACCCCATCCGCGTCACCGGCCTGCGCAAGACGTACGGCACCCGGGCGGCCGTCGACGGCCTCGACCTCGAGATCCGCAGCGGCGAGGTCTTCGCGCTGCTCGGCCCGAACGGCGCCGGGAAGACGACCACGGTCGAGGTGCTCGAGGGCTTCCGCCGGCGTGACGGCGGCACCGTCGAGGTGCTCGGCGAGGACCCCCAGGGGGCGGGCCTGGCCTGGCGGAACCGGATCGGCATCGTGCTCCAGAGCTCGACCGGCCTGGACCTGATCACCTCCCGCGAGGCGCTCGCGAGCACCGCCAAGGTCTACCGGCGCCCGCGCGGCGTGGACGAGGTGCTCGACGCGGTCGGCCTCACGGACAAGGCCGACGACCGCGTCGGCAAGCTCAGCGGTGGGCAGCGGCGCCGGCTCGACGTCGGCCTCGGCATCGTCGGGTCGCCCGAGCTGCTGTTCCTCGACGAGCCGACGACCGGGTTCGACCCGCAGGCGCGGCGCGACTTCTGGGAGCTCATCCGCGGGCTGGCCGGCGGCGGCACCACCATCCTGCTCACCACCCACTACCTCGACGAGGCCGAGCACCTCGCCGACCGGGTCGGCGTGATCGCCGGCGGCCGGATGCTCGCCATCGACTCGCCGGCGAACATCGGCGGCCGGGCGGCCTCCGAGGCGACCGTCACCTGGGAGGACCCCTCCGGGCAGCGGCACACCGAACGCACCCCCGCCCCGACCGCCCTCGTGGCCCGGCTGGCGTCGGCGCACGGCGGCGAGGTCCCGGGCCTCACCGTGACCCGCCCCTCGCTCGAGGACACCTACCTCTCCCTCATCGCCCCGCACCTCGCCGGTACGGCCGTCGGCGCCGACACCGCCCTCGCGCCCACTGCCGCCGGGGGTGCCGCCGCCCACCCTGCAGGTGCCGCACCCGGCGCCGCTCCCGACCTGGAGGTCGCCCGATGACCGCGCTCGCCATCGGCTGGGACCGCAGCGTCCTGGAGCTGAAGATGTACTTCCGCGAGAAGGAGGCGGTCTTCTTCTCCTTCGCCTTCCCGATCCTGATGCTCTCGATGTTCTCGGTCATCTTCGGGCCCGGTTTCGAGCACGGGGACGCCGCGGCGGTCGGGGTCAACGCCGCCCGGTTCTTCCTGCCGGGCATGGCCGCGGCCGGCGTCATGCTCACCAGCTTCCAGTCGATGGCGCTGTCGGTCGCGGCCGAACGCGACGACGGCACGCTCAAGCGGCTGCGCTCGACCCCGATGCCGCCGCTGTCGTACTTCCTCGGGAAGGTCGGCCTCGTCGCGTCGACCTCGCTGGCCCAGTTCGTCCTGCTGATCGGAGTGGCGCGGCTGGGGTTCGGGGTGCAGCTGCCCACGGACGCGGGACGCTGGCTGACCTTCCTCTGGGTCTTCCTGCTCGGCGTGGCCGGTGGCTCCGTCCTCGGGATCGCCTACTCCTCGCTCGCCACCTCGGCCCGCTCGGTCGGCGCCACCGTCATCGCGCCGACGTTGGTGCTGCAGTTCATCTCCGGCGTCTACTTCGCGTTCACCGACCTGCCCGAGTGGCTCAAGCAGGTGGCGGCGCTCTTCCCGCTCAAGTGGATCGCCCAGGGGATGCGCTCGGTGTTCTTCCCGCAGGACTGGCAGACGCAGGAGATGGCCGGCACGTGGGAGCACGGCCGCACCGCGCTGGTGCTCGCCGCCTGGCTGCTCGTGGGCCTGCTCGTGTGCGTCCGCACCTTCCGCTGGACCAGGCGGGGCAGCACGTGACCGTCCCCGCGGCGGCTCCGCACGACAGAATGGGCCCGTGAGCACCGACGACCCGGTGGAGTGCGCGCCGCTGCCGGGGACCTCCTCCCACCAGCTCGACCAGATGTGGCAGCGCCAGCTGGTCTGGTGGCACGCGCTCTTCGCCGTGCTCCTCGCGACGACCGTCGTCGTCATGCTCGCCGAGGGCAAGGCGCACCTGTCCTGGCAGCTCGCGTGCGTGGCGGGCATCGCCGCCGCGTATGCCGTGTGGGGCCGGCGCGGCCTGGGCGAGTCGCAGTCGAACGCGGCCCTCACCTACGTCACGGTCGCGTGGGTCCTGATGGTCGTCCTCATGGCGCTCGACGGCACCGGGACCGCGTGGATCCTCACCTTCGGCCTGTTCCCCCAGACCTGGGCGAGCCTGCCGCGCAACCGGGCAGCCGTGGCGGTCGTCCTGGCCGTCGTGGGCATCGGCCTCGCGCGGATCTGGCAGGGGCCGCGCACCGGTGACGAGCTCGTCGGCATCGCCATCAGCACCGTCATCATGCTCGTGCTCTCGCTCACCCTCGGGCTGTTCATCGACCGGATCATCCGCGAGGCCGACACCCGCGCCCGCACCATCGACGAGCTGCGCCGCACCCAGGACGACCTCGCCGCCGTCGAGCGTGCGCAGGGCGTCGCGGTCGAGCGCGAGCGCATCTCCCGCGAGATCCACGACACCCTGGCCCAGGGCTTCACCTCCGTCGTGACCCTGGCGCGGGCGACGCAGTCGGCGCTCGAGCGCGGTGACCTCGCCGCCGTCCGCGAGCGGCTCCGCGTGATCGAGCAGACGGCCTCGGAGAACCTCGCCGAGGCTCGGCTCATCGTCGCCGAGACGACCCCGGGCCACCTGCAGTCGCGCACCCTGGCCGAGGCGCTGCAGCGCCTCGTCGACGCGGTCGCCGACGGCAGCGGCATGCAGGGCCGGCTCGTCGTCGAGGGGCTGCCCGAGGTCCTCCCCGCGAACTCCGAGGTGGTGCTGCTGCGCAGCGCCCAGGAGAGCCTGGCCAACGTGCGCCGCCACTCCGCGGCCCGCTCCTTCGAGGTGCGGCTCCGGTATGCCGCCGGCGAACCGGTGTCGCTCGAGGTCACCGACGACGGGGTCGGCTTCGACAGCGGGCAGGACCGGGCCGGGTACGGCCTCGACGGCGCGACCGCCCGGGTCGCGGAGGTCGGCGGCCGGTTCGAGGTCGACAGCAGCCCCGGCCACGGCTCACGCGTGCGGGTGGAGGTGCCCCGGTGACCCTGCGGCTGCTGGTCGTCGACGACCACCCCGTCGTGCGGATGGGGCTGGTGGCGATGCTCTCGGACCTCGAGGACTTCGAGGTCGTGGCGGAGGCCGCGGACGGGGAGGAGGCCGTCGTCCTCGCCCGGCGGCACCGTCCCGACGTCGTCCTCATGGACCTGCGGATGCCGGGGGTGGACGGCGCCGCTGCGACGGCGCGGCTGCGAGCCGACGAGGACGGTCCCGCGGTGCTCGTGCTCACGACGTACGACACCGACGCCGACATCGTGCGGGCGGTCGAGGCCGGCGCCACGGGCTACCTGCTCAAGGACGCCCCCCGCGAGACGCTGGCCGACGCCATCCGCCGTGCCGCACGCGGCGAGACGGTGCTCGCGCCACCGGTCGTGGCCCGGCTCGCGCACCGCCTGCGCGCGCCCGCCGCCCCCACGCTCACCGACCGCGAGACGCAGGTGCTGCAGTGCGTGGCCCGTGGCCTGTCCAACGCCCAGGTGGGCCGGGAGCTGCACATCGGCGAGGCGACGGTGAAGACGCACCTGCTGCGGTCGTTCGAGAAGCTCGGGGTGACCGACCGGACGGCGGCCGTCACCGCGGCGTACCGGGCCGGCCTGATCGAGCTCTGAGACCCGCGGCTCAGTAGGCCTGGTCGCGCAGGTCGCTGACGGCCTCGCCGGTCTCGTCGAGGATCTCCTCGCTGGCGGTGCGACCGCGCCGGGCCCGGATGATCTCGACAGCCATGGGGATGACCGACACGAGCACGATCGCCAGGATCGCCGCCTCGAGGTGGTCCTTGAGGATCGGGAACGCGTTGCCCAGGAAGTACCCGAGCAGGGTGACGCTCGTCGCCCACAGGACGGCACCGACGCCCGACCACACGAAGAAGTGGCGGCGGTCCATCCGGCCGACCCCGGCCACCACGGTGATGAACGTGCGCACGATCGGCACGAAGCGGCCGATGACGAGGGCCTTGGCCCCGTACTTCTCGAAGAACGCGTGCGTGTCGTCGAAGTACTTCTTCTTGAGGAACCGGCCGTCCCGATCGTAGAGCGGGGCGCCCACGGCGCGGCCGATCTCGTACCCGACGACGTTGCCGGCGAAGGCGGCGAGGCTCAGCACGACGCAGGCCAGCACGATGTTGACCTTGATCGAGCCCTCCGCGATGAACAGGCCGACCGCGAACAGCAGCGAGTCACCCGGCAGGATCGGGAACAGCAGCCCGCACTCGACGAAGACGATCGCCGCGCCGACCCAGAAGAACTGGGCGCCGAACTGCCCGAGGAGCCACTGGGGGTCCATCCAGTTGGGGCCGAGCGAGGGTGCCATCACCCGGCAAGGGTATGCGGTGCGGGCGGTCCTGCCCGAATCGTGCGCTGTGAAGGGCCTGAGAGGTTGCTCAGGGCGAGGCTGGTGAGCACGAGGCTGGGCGGGAAGGAGGGCTCGGCGCGGGACGACCAGGCCGTGCCTGCTGCCAGCTCACCCGGAGGGCCAGCTGCGGGAGATCCGGGTCCAGTCGCCGATCTGCCCGAACGGGTCCGGCTGCGCGCGCCGCCGCTCGGGCGGCGGCCCCGGCACGGGCCCGTGGTGGTCGAGCACGGTCGTGAGCACCCCCTCGCCCCGCGTCAGGTGCGGCAGCCGCTGCTGCAGCCCGTGCACCTCCTCGGCGGGGACGTGGCCGGTCAGCACCGCCGGAGCCGTGGCGCACGACCCCGTGACCCGGGTCGTGAGCGGGACGGCCCGGTGGCGGGGCAGCTCGGCCAGGACGGTGCCCAGCAGGTCCTGGGGCACCTCGAGCTCGAACCGGTGCACCGGGGCGCACACGACCGTCCCGCCCTTCACCAGCGCCTCGGCGAGCACGAGCCGGGCCAGGCTGCGGAAGTCGGCCGCCGTGCTGGACATCGCCTTGTCGAAGCTCGCGTGCATCGCGCTCTGCCGGGGGTAGTAGCCCGAGTGGGTCACCACGACCCGGCAGTCGGGCACCGTCCACCCGTGGACCGCCTCCCCCAGCGTGGCCTCGACGCCCTCGCGCACCGCCGTGAAGAACGACGGCGGCATCGACCCCAGCTCGACCTCGAGGCCGAGCTCCACGCCCCGGCCGACCTCGGCGGGCTCCACCCGCAGCCCGACCGTGGCCAGGAACGGGTTGGGCGCCACGTCGATGACCCGGTGCGCGGCCCCCGGCCGCACGACCCGCTCGACGCAGACCGGCGTCGTCGGGCGGAACGAGGCGCGCACCCCGTGGTCCTCCGCCAGGAACGTCGCGATGACCTCCTTCTGCACCTCGCCGTACAGCGACACGGCCACCTCGCCGCGGCCGTCGTCGAGCCGCAGGTCGATGAGCGGGTCCTGCTCCGCGAGCTCGGTCAGCGCCGTGAAGAGGCGCCCCCGGTCACGGGGGTCGACCGGGTCGACCACCGTCTCCAGGCTCGGTCGGGCCAGCTCGACGGCATACCGCCGACCGCGGCGCGGCCCGAACGTGTCGCCCACGCGCGCCGTGACCGGGCCGCGCAGGACGGCGATGCGGCCGGCGCCGACGGCCTCGGCCGGCCGCGGGCCGCCGCTGTCGAAGACCTCGATCCCCGTGACCCGCTCGCACCGGCTGCCCGGCAGGGGCAGCCGGTCGCGCACCCGCAGGGTGCCCCCGGTCATCCGCACCACCGTCCGGCGGTGCCCGCCCGGCGTGCGCTCGAGCTTGAAGACGACGCCCGCGGGCTCGCCGCCCGGGTCCTCAGGGCTCGCCGCGACCAGGTCGGTCACCGCGTCGAGCAAGGGGCGGACGCCGACGCCGGTGATCGCGGACCCGAAGACGACCGGCTGCACCTCGCCCGCGCGGGTCCGGGCCCGCAGGTCCGCCCGCTCGGTGCCGCTCAGCGGGAAGGGCTGGTATGCCGCGTCGCGGCTCCCCGGGCCCTCCGCCACCCCGAGCGGCACGGCGCCCGCGGTGAGGCGGTCGGCGACCTGCCCCAGGACGCGGTCGGGGTCGGCGCCCGCCCGGTCGAGCTTGTTGACGAAGAGCAGGGCGGGCAGCTCCAGCCGCTGCAGGGCCCGCATGAGCACGAGCGTCTGCGCCTGCACCCCCTCGACGGCCGACACGACGAGCACGGCCGCGTCGAGCACCGCGAGGGCCCGCTCGACCTCGGCGACGAAGTCGGAGTGGCCGGGGGTGTCGAGGAGGTTGACGAGGGTGTCGTGCCACGCGAACGAGGCGACCGAGGACCGGATCGTGATCCCGCGGCGTCGCTCGAGCTCGAGCGAGTCGGTCTGGGTGTCGCCGGTGTCGACGCTCCCGGGGTGGTCGAGGACCCCGGCCTCGTAGAGGATCCGCTCGGTCAGGCTGGTCTTGCCGGCGTCAACATGCGCGACGACCCCGACGGTCAACGTGCGCAACTGCCTTCACATCCATTCGGTAGGTGGGTACCTGGCGGGACGTGGAAGCAGCTCGCATCGGGTTCTCCGGTTCGGTCGTCGGTCGGTGTTCCTCCATGGCAGCAGGCGGCGACCGCCGGCGGCAAAGGGTTTTCGCCGCCGTGGCGGACCGGAGTGGCTCAGCCGAGCAGTCTCAGCCGAGCAGGGGACGCACCTCGCGGCCGGCCCACGCGGCGAACGCTGCGGCGTCCGTGCCCGAGGTCGGCTGGAGGACCACCGTGGTCGCACCCAGCTCGCCGCACCGCCGCACGGCCGCCGCCACCGCGGCCGCGTCGCCGACGACGGCTCGTCCCCCCGTCGGCTCGAGGCCCCAGGCGGCCAGGTCGGCGACCACGCGCTCGTCGGCGCCGGGACCGGTGTCGGCCATGAGGGTGTGCACCACCTCCGGCACGGTGGAGCCGGCCGGGCGTACGCCGCGGATCGTGTCGACGGCCGAGCGCAGGTCGTCGTGGCCGAGGCCTCCGGCGAGCAGGACGCCGTCCACCAGCCGCGCGGCGAGGGCGAGGGTGCGCGGGCCGTGGCCACCGCTCATCAGCGTGACCGGGGTCATGGGCGGCCAGTCCAGCCGCACCCGGTCGAGCCGGACGTAGCGACCCTCGGTGGTCACCTCCTCGCCGGCCAGCAGTCGCAGCAGCGCGTCGGTGTACTCCTCGAGCAGGGTCATGGGCGAGGCCACCCGGGCACCCCCCTGCGCCATCCACTCCTGGACGCCGTGCCCGACGCCCGGCACGAACCGGCCGGGGAAGAGCCGGGCCAGGGTGGCGACCTCCATGGCCGCGATCGCGACGTTCCGCAGGGCGGCGGGCATGAGGCCGAGCCCCACGCGCACCCGGCTGGTCGACGCGAGCGCCGTGGCCGCCGAGGCGATGCCGCTCTGCTTGAAGCAGTCCTCCCAGACCCACAGGTCGTCGAGGTGCTCGTCGGCCGCCCGGGCCAGGTCGGGCAGCGACTCCGGCGGGAGGGTGGGGACGAAGGCGATGCCGAGCCGGGGGCGCGAGGTGGAAGCCATCCCGGCATCGTGGCAGCGCCCGCCGACGACCGCACCCACCGGCAGCCGCCGGACCTAGGGTGGGTCTGTGGGCGAGCAGACGGACGAGGTCAGCCAGCGGGAGGACGTCATCGGCGTCGGGCCCTGGCCCGGCCCGTGGCCGGGCGGCGGCCACTGGGACCCCGAGCTGCTGCGCGACGGCGACCGGCGCAACGTCGTGGACCGGTACCGCTACTGGCGGCACGACGCGATCGTCGCCGACCTCGACACCCGGCGGCACGACTTCCACGTTGCCATCGAGAACTGGGGTCACGACTTCAACATCGGCTCGGTCGTCCGCACGGCGAACGCGTTCAACGCCAAGGCGTTCCACATCATCGGCCGCCGCCGGTGGAACCGTCGCGGGGCCATGGTCACGGACCGCTACCAGCACGAGCTGCACCACCCGGCCGTCGACGACCTGGTCGCCTGGGCCGCCACCGCCGGGCCACCGGACGACGAGGGCCGGCCCACCGGCATGCCGCTCGTCGGCATCGACAACCTGCCCGGCTCGCGCCCGCTCGAGACGGCGACCCTGCCGCGGCACTGCGTGCTCGTCTTCGGCCAGGAGGGGCCGGGTCTCAGCGAGGAGGTGCGTGCGGCCTGCGCGCAGGTGCTGCACATCGAGCAGTTCGGGTCGACCCGCTCGATCAACGCCGGCGCCGCGGCCGCGGTCGCGATGCACGCGTGGGTCCGCCAGCACGTCTTCGCGCAGGACGTCGGCGGCCAGCACGTCGTCGGCCAGCACGTCGGCGGCCAGCACGTCGTCGCCCGGAACGTCCCGGCGCAGAAGACCTCGCGGCCGGCTGTCGATCCGGCCGCCGCCCGTACGTCACCAGGGTGCACGCAGTCCCACTGACGAGAGGAACCAGCCATGACCCAGTACCTCGTGCTGCTGCCGAGCCCCGAGGGCCGGTACGCCACCGCGACCGAGCAGGAGAAGCAGGACCTGCACACCGCCCACACCGAGTTCGTCCAGCTCCTGGCCGAGCGCGGGCACAAGATGACCGGGGGAGCGCAGCTCACCCCGTCGTCGCAGTCGCGCGTCGTCCGGGGCAGCGCCCTCGACGACGTCGCGCTGACCGACGGCCCCTACGCCGAGAGCGCCGAGCAGGTCGCCGGCTACTACCTGGTCGAGACCGACGACGTGGAGGACCTGGCGCGCGTGTGCGGCCGGCTGCTCGCCACGCCGTTCCACCCGGCCGTCGAGATCCGCCCGACCGTGGGCATGTGAGGAGGCAGTCATGAGCGAGTACGTCGTGCTGATCGTGGGGGACGCCGACCGCTGGTGGACCACCATGGACGTCGAGAAGCGCAAGGCCGGGTATGCCGAGTACGCCCGGTTCGCCGAGGAGCTCGGGAAGCGGGGCCACACCATCACCGGAGGCGCCGAGCTGCACGCCACGAGCGAGGGCCGGCGCATCCCGGCCGGCGGCGGCCCGGTCACCGACGGGCCGTTCGCCGAGGTCACCGAGCAGGTGGGCGGCTTCTACACCGTGAAGACCGACGACCTCGACGACCTCCTGGACTGCTGCCAGATCATCGCGAGCCTCGGGGACGGCGTCGAGGTGCGCCGCGTCGTCACCCCCGAGGACCGGCCCTCGTGACGCTGCCATGAGGTACGTCGTCCTCCTGGCGTACCGCCCGGGGGAGTGGGAGGACGCGTCGGAGCAGGTCAGGCAGGAGTACTTCGACGCCCACCACGACTTCGAGCGGTTCGTCGACGAGCGGGGCCGCCGGGTCGCCGGCGCCGCCCTCGCCGACGCCGACCTGGCGACCACGGTCCGGCACCGCGAGGACGGCACCGTGGCCGTGACCGACGGCCCCTTCGTCGAGCTCACCGAGCAGGTCGGCGGCTACTACGAGGTCGAGCTGCCCGACCTCGACACCGCCATCGCGGCCGCGAGGCTGCTGCCGCGCGTCTACGCGGTGGAGCTCCGGCCCACGGTGCCCGTGGAGGGGTACGAGGGCACGTGACCTCCGAGCGGTCGGCGGCCGACGTCCTCGCCGACGTCGTGCGCGAGGAGTGGGGACGCCTGGTGTCCCTGCTCCTCGCGCGGTTCCGCCGGCTCGACCTGGTCGAGGACGCGCTCGCCGACGCCGTCGAGGCCGCCGCCCGGCGCTGGCCCCGTGACGGTGTGCCCGAGAACCCCGCCGGCTGGCTGCACACCACGGCGCGCCGGCGGGTCCTGGACCGGCTGCGCGGCGAGGCGATGGCGCAGCGCAAGGTGCCCCTGCTCGTGGTCGAGGGTGAGGGCGAGGCGGAGCGCGCGGGTATGGTGCGCGCCGACCCGGGCGACCTCGTCGAGGACGACCTGCTGCGCCTGGTCCTCCTGTGCACCCACCCTGCGCTCGACCCCGCGGCGGCCAGTGCCCTGACGCTGCGCCTCGTCCTGGGTGTCGGCACGGCCGACGTGGCCCGGCTCTTCCTGGTGCCGGAGCCGACGATGGCGGCTCGGATCACCCGCGCCAAGAAGAAGATCGTGGGCGCCGGGATCCCGTTCACGGTCCCGTCGGCGGCCGAGCTCCCTGAGCGGCTCGATGTCGTCGCCCAGACCGCGTACCTCGCCTTCACCGCCGGGTACGCGCCCGGCAGCGGCCCGGACGCGCTGCGCACCGAGCTTGCGGGGGAGGCCATCCGGCTGGTCCGGGTGGTGCTGCGGCTGCGCCCCGGCGAGCCGGTCCTCGTCGCCCTGCTCGCGCTCCTGCTCCTCCAGCACTCGCGCCGCGACGCCCGCGTCGACTCCGCGGGCGGCATCGTGCTGCTGCCCGACCAGGACCGCACCCGCTGGCACCGCGACGAGGTCGACGAGGCACTGGGGCTGCTCGCCTCGCCGCACCTCACCGGGCCGATCACCGTCCAGGCGGCCGGGTATGCCGTGCAGGCCCGCATCGCCGCCGAGCACGCGACCGCGCGGTCGGCCGAGCGCACCGACTGGGAGCGGGTCGTGGCCCACTACGACCAGCTGCTGGAGCTCGCGCCGGGACCGAGCGCCCGGCTCGCCCGCGCCGTGGCGGTCGCCGAGGCGCGTGGGCCGCAGGCCGGGCTGGTCGCCCTCGAGGGTCTCGAGGACGACCTCGCGCACGGGCACCGCCTCGCGGCGGTCCGCGCCGAGCTGCTCTCCCGCGCCGGCGACGTCGACGCCGCCCGCGCGGCATACGCCCTGGCCATCGAGCGCTGCGGCAACGACGCCGAGCGCGCCCTGCTGGTCCGGCGCCGCGACGCGCTGACGACCTGAGACGCGGGTGTCGGCGCGCGACCGGGACGTGGAAGGATCGGTGTGACGACGACGTCCGACCGATGGCTCGAAGGAGACCCCATGCCCATCGCCACCCCCGAGGTGTACGCCGACATGCTGGACCGCGCAAAGGCCGGCTCCTTCGCGTACCCGGCCATCAACGTGTCCTCCTCGCAGACGCTCAACGCCGCGATCCGCGGGTTCGCCGAGGCCGGCAGCGACGGCATCGTGCAGGTCTCGACCGGCGGCGCCGAGTACCTCTCCGGCCCCACGGTGAAGGACATGGTCACGGGCTCGCTCGCGCTCGCGGCGTACGCCCACGAGGTCGCGAAGAACTACGACGTCAACATCGCGCTGCACACCGACCACTGCCCCAAGGACAAGCTCGACGGGTTCGTCCGGCCGCTGCTGGCCGCCTCGACCGAGCGGGTCAGGGCCGGCGGCAACCCCTGGTTCCAGTCGCACATGTGGGACGGCTCGGCCGTGCCGCTGGACGAGAACCTCTCGACCGCCCGCGAGCTGCTCGACCTGTGCGCGGCCGCGAAGGTGGTCCTCGAGATCGAGGTCGGCGTCGTCGGCGGCGAGGAGGACGGCGTCGCCAACGAGATCAACGACAAGCTGTACTCCACCCCCGAGGACGCCATCGCCACCGCGCGGGCCCTGGGCACCGGCGAGAACGGCTACTACATGACCGCGCTCACCTTCGGGAACGTGCACGGCGTCTACAAGCCGGGCAACGTCAAGCTGCGCCCCGAGGTGCTCAGGGCGGCGCAGGACGCGGTGCACCAGGAGTTCGGCACGCCCGACGAGAAGCCGTTCCACCTCGTCTTCCACGGCGGCTCGGGCTCGAGCGCCGAGGAGATCGCCGCGGCCGTCGACTACGGCGTCGTGAAGATGAACATCGACACCGACACCCAGTACGCCTTCACCCGCCCGGTGGCGGGCTACATGCTCACCAACTACCAGGGTGTCTTCAAGATCGACGGCGAGGTCGGCAACAAGAAGCAGTACGACCCGCGCGCCTGGGGCAAGGAGGCGGAGGCCGGCATGGCCGCCCGCGTCGTCGAGGCCTGCGAGCACCTGCGCTCCGCGGGGACGCACCGGTGACCGAGGGCCACAACCTGCTGGGCATCCCCGAGACGCGGCTGCCGGTCGACCCGGCCGCCGCGCAGCTCGAGCAGGGCGTGGCGGCCGACCAGGTCGCCGCCGCCCACCCGACCTCCTCGCTCGCCTGGGCCACCCTGGCCGAGGACGCCCTCGCCGACGGCCGCACGGTGGAGGGCTACGCGTACGCCCGCACCGGCTACCACCGGGCGCTGGACGCCCTGCGCCGCGGCGGCTGGCGCGGGCAGGGGCCGGTGCCGTGGGAGCACGAGCCCAACCGCGGCTTCCTGCGCGCGCTCGCCGCCCTGTCGCGGGCCGCCGGCGCGATCGGCGAGACCGACGAGGAGCAGCGGTGCGCCCAGTTCCTGCGCGACTCCTCCGCGACGGGAGCGCGCGAGCTCGGCCTCTGACCCGGCGGACCTGACAGGGAAGCGGGCGCAGGCGCCCGACCTGGGGGCAGGCTGACCCCTCGACCTGAACCCTCGATCCGACCCAGGGGCCCTGACACTGAGATGCCGGGGGACCCGACCCCCGTCGGGTCCCCCGGCTCCGCCCCCTGCGCAGACCGGAGCCTGCTGGCTGCGGTTCTCCCCGATGCGTCCCCTGCCTCCCCGGGGAGAGCTGCAGCGCTGCCATTCTGCATGGCGTTCACGCCAGAATGTGACACTATGCGGCCAATGGACAGATGATGACAGGAAGGGCGGTGGCAGGCCTGTGACCAGCGACGACGCGATCGTGGTGCAGCGGCTCTTCCACGACCCGGTCGCCCGCCTGCACGAGGTCCTCGAGCGGGGCGAGCTCGAGCTCGAGCGGCGCCGCACCGAGCTGGCCGAGGTCCGGCACGCCCTGCTCCAGCTCTCCGCCGGGGCGAGCGCGCCGGAGGGCAGCGGCCCGACGCCGGTGTGGGAGCGGGTGGCGGCCGAGCTCGCGCCACCGGTCCTGCGCCAGCTCACCGAACGCACCACCACCGTGATCCGCAGCTGCGTGCTCAGCCTCGACGTGGGCCCGGGCCTGGACGAGGAGAGCGTCCGGCGGACCCAGGACATCCTGCGCTCCGGCCGGGTGCGACAGCGCACCATCTACCCCGCCGACGCGATGGTGTCCGGCGAGGGCCGGGCCTGGGTGCAGTCCTGGGCCGCGGCCGGGGAGGAGCAGCGGGTGAGCCTGGTGCCGCCCAGCGACTTCGCGATCTTCGGTGACGAGGCCGTGATGGCGGTCGCGGAGTGGGGCAACGCCGCGGCCGACTACGTGCTGATCCGCGAGCCGATGATCGTCGCGGCCTTCACCACCCTGTTCGACCGGGCCTTCGAGCGGGCGCTCCCGGTGGCGCGCGACACCAACGCCCCGGGCTCGGACCTGCGCCTGCTGCGCCTGCTCGTGCTCGGCCTGAAGGACGAGTCGATCGCCCGCTACCTCGGCGTCAGCCTGCGGACCGTGCGCCGCCGGGTCGCCGCGCTGATGGAGGTCCACGGCGCCCAGACCCGGTTCCAGCTCGGCCTGGCGGTCGCCCGGGAGGGTCTCGTGGACCCCGCCGGGGGCGACGACCGGTAGCCTTTCCGGGGATCGGGCCCCTGCGCGTCCACGCCAGGGGCCTGCTGCCTGACCGGGTCCGTCTCCGCGGGCCGCTGGACGACCGAGGAAGGGTGTGGGTATGCCGGCGATCGTGCTGGTGGGTGCCCAGTGGGGCGACGAGGGCAAGGGCAAGGCCACGGACCTCATGGGCTCCGACGTCGACTACGTCGTGAAGTTCAACGGCGGCAACAACGCCGGCCACACCATCGTCATCGAGAAGGACGGCAGGCGCGAGAAGTTCGCGCTGCACCTGCTGCCCTCGGGCATCCTGACCCCGACCTGCATCCCGGTGATCGGCAACGGCGTGGTCATCGACCTGGCCGTGCTGTTCGAGGAGATCGACGGGCTCGAGGCGCGCGGCGTCGACACCTCCCGCCTCGTGGTCAGCGCGAGCGCGCACATCATCGCGCCGTACAACCGGGTCCTGGACAAGGTCACCGAGCGCTTCCTCGGCTCCCGGAAGATCGGGACCACCGGCCGCGGCATCGGCCCGACCTACGCCGACAAGATGGCGCGCAACGGCATCCGCGTCCAGGACCTCTTCGACGAGAAGATCCTGCGGCAGAAGGTCGAGGCCGCGCTGGCGTTCAAGAACCAGGTCCTGGCGAAGATCTACAACCGTCGCGCGGTCGAGGTCGACGAGGTGATGGAGGAGCTGCTCGGGTATGCCGAGCGGCTGCGCCCCATGGTCGCCGACACCTCCCTGGTGCTGGAGGAGGCGCTCGCGCGCGGCGAGAACGTCCTGCTCGAGGCCGGCCAGGCGACCCTGCTCGACGTCGACCACGGCACCTATCCGTTCGTGACCTCGTCCAACGCCACCGCCGGTGGTGCGTGCACCGGGTCCGGCATCCCGCCGACCCGGGTCTCGCGCGTCATCGCGATCCTCAAGGCGTACTCCACGCGGGTCGGCGAGGGGCCGTTCCCGACGGAGCTGTTCGACGACAAGGGCGAGTTCCTGCGCAAGACCGGGGCCGAGTACGGCACCACGACGGGCCGCCCGCGCCGTTGCGGCTGGGTCGACACCGTCGTGGGCCGGTACGCCACCCGGATCAACGGCGTCACCGACTTCGTCGTCACCAAGCTCGACGTGCTGACCGGCCTGGACACCGTGCCGATCTGCGTGGCCTACGACGTCGACGGCGTCCGGCACGACCAGATGCCGGTCAACCAGACCGACTTCCACCACGCCAGGCCGATCTACGAGGAGCTGCCGGGGTGGTGGGAGGACATCTCCACCTGCCGCACCTTCGAGGAGCTGCCCGCGAACGCGCAGGCGTACGTGCTGCGGCTCGAGGAGCTCATCGGGGCCCGCGTCTCGGCCATCGGTGTCGGCCCCGGCCGTGACGAGATCATCAGCCGCCACCCGCTGCTGGATGCCCAGCCGGCCTGACCCGGCCGTGGCGCGCCGTCTTCCCCATGCTCCTCGACGGCTGGGCCCGAGCGGTCCTGTGCGACCTCGTCGTCGGCTGGGCTAGTCGACCGTGAGCACCGTCATCCGGTGCGCCGCACGGGTGAGCGCGACGTAGAGGACCCGGATGCCGCCGGGGGACTCCCGGGTGATCTCCGGCGGGTCGACGATGACCGTGGCGTCGTACTCCAGGCCCTTGGTCGACATCGGGTCGATGACGACGACCCGCCCCCCGCCGGCACCGCCGACGGCGGCCAGCCGGTCGGCATACCGGCCCGGGGTGACGACGGCGACGGAGCCCTCGACCTCCGCCAGCAGCGCCTCCACCGCGTCCTGGACGGCCGCCACGACGTCCGCGGCGCCGGTGCGGGCCTCGACCGGCTGCACGCCCGTCTCCCGGACTGCGGCAGGGATGTCGGCGTCGGGCACCTCGGCCCGGACCACGCGCGCCGCGTAGTCGAAGATCTCGCGGGCGTTGCGGTAGTTGGTGTCCATGTGGAACAGGCGGCGCTCCTGGGAGCCGAACGCCTCCTCGCGCGCCCGCGCGGCCTCCTCGGCGTCCGGCCACGAGGCCTGCGCGGCGTCACCGACGACGGTCCACGACGAGAACCGGCCCCGCCGCCCGAGCATGCGCCACTGCATGGGCGAGAGGTCCTGCGCCTCGTCCACGAGGACGTGGGCGTACTCGCCCGGACCCTCGACGCGCCCGTGCAGCAGCCGCTCCCGCGGGTCGGTCGGCGCCGTCCGGGTCGCAGCGCCACGGCCGTTGCCGCTGACGGGGCCGACCTCGGCCACCCCGAACTGCGAGACGTCCTCGAGCTCCTCGATCTCGTAGAAGCCGCGCTCCTCCGGCGGCGCCTCCTGCACGGTGCCGAGTCGGGCCGCGAGGTCGTCCACGAGGGCGGCGTCGGCCACCGACCAGGTGCCCGTCTCGAGGGCCTCGCGCAGGGACGCCGCGAAGGCGTCGCACTCCGCGGGGGCCAGCACGCCCTGGCCGTGCCGGCGGACCAGCTCGGCGTCGGTGAGCCAGAGCAGCACCTCGCGCGGGTCGACCTGCGGCCACCACCGCGCGAGGAACGCCTCGACCTCGAGGTGCCCGTCGAACCGGTCCATGAACTCGGCCCGGTCGCCCTCGCGGACGCTGGCCCAGGCCGCCTCGGCGAGCGCGGCCTCGACCGCCTTGGTCGCGAGGTTGCGCTGGCGGTCGCGCAGCACCCTGCTGCGGATCCGGTCGAGCGCCGGGGTGTCGACCCGGACCGCGTGCCCCGCGATGAACGCGCGGAACGTCGTGGGGGCGTCGGGCACCCGGCCCCCGGCGGCGCGCGCCAGCAGGCGGCGGATGCGCAGCGAACCCTTGAGCGCCGCGACCTCGGGGGTGTCCAGCCGGGTGGCGGTGATGCCGTCGACGACGTCGCCGAGCGACCGGAGCGTCACCGACTCCTCGCCCAGCGAGGGGAGCACCCGCTCGATGTAGGCCGTGTAGGCCGACGAGGGGCCGACGACGAGGATGCCGCCGGACTCGAAGCGCCGGCGGTCGGAGTAGAGGAGGTAGGCCGCCCGGTGCAGGGCGACGACCGTCTTGCCGGTGCCGGGGCCACCGGTGATCTCGGTGACGCCACGGGCGCTGGCGCGGATGGCCTCGTCCTGGTGGCGCTGGATGGTCGCGACGATGTCGCGCATCTGCGCGCCCCGGCTGCGGGTCAGCGCGGCGAGGAGCGCGCCGTCGCCGACCACGACGAGGTCGTCGGGCGCCTCGGCGACCATGAGGTCGTCCTCGACGCCGACGACGTCCGGGCCCTTGCAGCGCAGCACCCGGCGGCGCAGCACGTCCATCGGCTCGACCGGGGTGGCGCGGTAGAACGCAGCCGCGGCGGGGGCGCGCCAGTCCACGACCAGGGGCTCGTAGTCGTCGTCGCGGACGCCGAGCCGGCCGATGTAGCGGACCTCGCGGTCGGGGGCCGAGCCGTCGTGCGAGAGGGCGTGGTCGAGGTCGAGCCGGCCGAAGACGAGGCCCTCGTACTGGGTGTCGAGGGTGGTGCGACGGCGGGCGGCGTTGAAGACCAGCGCGTCGCGCTCGAAGAGGCCGGTCAGCTCCTCGTCCCGGACGTCCCCCGTCCGGTCGGTGCGACCGCGGGCGAGGCCGTCGGCCTCGACGAGGCCGGCCCGGGCCTGGGCCTTGGCGAGCTCGGCGTAGACGAGGTCCACGTGGGCCTGCTCGACGGCGATCTCGCGGGCCACCTCCGCCGTGTCGGCGCGGGTGGTGTGGTCCGAATCGGTCACGAGTGGTCTTCCTGTCGTCCCTCCAGCGAACGCACGAGTCTAGCCCGGCGTCGTGCGCGCCCGTGCGCGGTCCGCGGCATCCGGACGGCGACCCGGACCGGGCCGGACAGTGGGCCCCACGGTGAGCCCCACGTGAGCCCGACGGTGGGGCCGACCGTGGGCCCGACGGTGGGCCCGAAGGGGGGCGCTCCCCTGGACGGCTCGTCGGCACCAGACGCACCCTCGCCCCGCGACGAGGTCCCGGGCCGGTGGCTCAGATCAGGCCGCGCCGGGCAGCCTGGACCCCGGCCTGGAACCGGGTGCTCGCACCGAGCTGGTCCATGAGGGCCCGCACGCGCCGCTCGACCGTGCGCTGCGAGATGCCCGTCTGCCGGGCGATGGTCGCGTCGGGGGCGCCGGCGGCCAGCAGGGCCAGGATCGTGCGGTCGCGCCGGTCGCCACCGGGGGCGTCGCGGTGCAGGGGCGACCCGCGGTCCCACAGCTGGTCCGCGAGGGCGATGAGGGCCAGGACCATCGGGCGGGCCCGCACCACGACCGACCCGGAGCCCGAGGGGTCGAACTCGCTGAGGTCGACGACCGCCGACGTGTCGTCGACGATGACCGCCGAGAACGGCACAGCGCTGCTGAACCGCGCCCGCTCGCCTCCGCGCTCGCGGGCCGCGAGCACCTCGAGGACGTTGTCGACCGCCAGCACCGCCGTGTCGTAGACCGCCGTGTAGTCCAGCGTGGTCCCTCCCACCCCGTGGCTGGTCTCCTCGTGGGCGTGCAGCGGGGCGGCGAACACCGCTCGCGTGCGGGGGGAGAGGGTGCGGAAGGTCCGGATGCGCTCGCGGCCCGAGGCGACCGCCTCTGCCGTGGCTGCGGCGATCTCCTCCATCGAGTCGAGCACGCGGATCGCGCCGGCGTCCGGGGCGCGCGAGGCCGCCCGGGCCTGGAAGAACACCTGGGCCAGCTCGTGGGCGGCGGACCGGGCGCCACGGGCCTGCCGCTCGTAGGCCTGGGCGAGGGCGGGCAGGGAGATGTCCGGCGGGAGGACCTCGATGGTCCCGCCTGCGTGCACCCGCAGCAGCCCGCGCTCGGCGAGCAGCCGCAGGGCCAGGTCGACCAGGGGGGCCTGCATCCCCTGGGCCAGCAGGAGCGACCGGCTGGGTTCGGGATGCTGGACGACGGCGAGGTACGCCCGGGTGACCGCCTGCTCGGCGTCGCTGTGGTCGAGGTCGAGCGCCGACGCGAGGTCGGCCGGAGAGGGGACGGGGTGCCCAGGGTCGTCCTGGGCGTCCGGGTCGGCTCCAGCCATGGCGCACATCGTTGCCCGGTGGCGTGTATCCGTCAATGGCGCAAGTCCGACAGGTTCGGGCTTTACCTGCCCGCCGTCCATGGTCCACTCTTGAGTCAGTCGACTCTGTCGACCCACGTGCCCGGTTGCAGGTTCCCCCGCCAGGTGACCGCACGTCGGCTGCGCGGCGTCCCCGGGAGAATGTCCCCCCTGCCTCCCCGGGACGCCGCGCTTTCCTCGTTCCCGGCCCGGCCGACCGGCCCTCTACGCTGACCACCGTGAAGGTTCTCGTCGTCGGGTCCGGTGCTCGCGAGCACGCCATCGTCAGGGCGCTCGGCGCCGACCCGGCCGTCGACGCGGTGGTCGTCGCCCCGGGCAACCCGGGGATGGACGCCGTGGCCCTCTGCGAGGAGCTGCCCGGTGGCGTCACCGACGCCGATGCCGTGGTCGAGGTCGCCCGCCGGCACGCGGTGGACCTCGTCGTGGTGGGGCCGGAGGCACCCCTGGTCGCGGGGGTCGCGGACGTCCTGAGGGAGGCCGGGTTCGCGGTGTTCGGGCCGTCGGCGCAGGCGGCCCGCCTCGAGGGGAGCAAGGCGTTCGCCAAGGAGGTGATGGCGGCGGCCGAGGTGCCCACGGGGCTGGCCCGTGTCTGCACGTCCGAGGCGGAGGTCGCCGACGCCCTCGACGCGATGGGGGCGCCGCACGTCGTCAAGGATGACGGCCTCGCCGCGGGCAAGGGCGTGGTCGTCACGGACGACCGGGACCAGGCCCTCGAGCACGCCCGCGCCTGCCTGGCCAAGGAGGGCAGCCGGGTCGTCGTCGAGGAGTTCCTCGACGGGCCCGAGGTCTCTCTCTTCTGCATCAGCGACGGGCGCGCCGTGCTGCCGCTGGCGCCTGCGCAGGACTTCAAGCGGGTCGGTGACGGGGACGAGGGACCGAATACCGGCGGCATGGGCGCGTACTCGCCGCTCGACTGGGCGCCCGCGGCGCTCGTCGACGAGGTCGTGACCCGGATCGCCGAGCCGACGGTCCAGGAGATGGCCCGACGGGGGACTCCCTTCGTGGGCGTGCTGTTCGTCGGGCTGGCCCTGACCGCCCGGGGGCCGCGGGTCATCGAGTTCAACGCTCGCTTCGGCGATCCCGAGACCCAGGTCGTCCTGGCCCGCCTCACCACCCCGCTCGGTGGCCTGCTGCACGCCGCCGCCACGGGCACCCTGGACTCGGTCGGCACCCTGACCTGGTCCAGCGAGCACGCGGTCACCGTGGTCGTGGCGGCTGCCGACTACCCCGGCACCCCGCGGACCGGGGACCCCGTCACCGGCATCGAGGACGTCGAGGACGTGCCCACGGCATACGTCCTGCACGCCGGGACCGGCCGCGACGCCGACGGCACCCTCGTGTCGGCCGGCGGACGGGTCCTGTCCGTCGTCGCGCTGGGCGAGAGCCTCAGCCAGGCGCGCTCGCGTGTCTACGACGCGGTGGGCCGGATCGGGCTCGAGGGCTCCCACCACCGCACCGACATCGCCCTGGCCGCCGAGCGCGACGAGCTGCACGTCGGCTGAGGACCGCCGGGCCACCTGCCCGGCCGCCCGGCCGCCCGGCTGCCCGGCAGCCTGGTTGCCCCGCGAGGGCGCTACCGGCGGTCCCCCGCCGCCCGGCCCGCGAGGGCCAGGCCACCGACGCCGGCGGCGACGGACCCGCCCATCACGACCGCGAACAGCCCGCCCGTGAGGGAGTCGGCCTGCCACGCGATCGCCGCCCCGGACGCCGCGAAGGCGACCGCCTGGGTGACCGACGGGGCGAGGAACGACGCGGCCGAGTTGCGCCCCTGGTCGGCCTCCGTCGACAGGGCGAGCACGTGGGTGCTGATCACCGGCGACGTGATGCCGATCCCGACACCGGCGACCGCCCACGCGCCGAGGCCGAGCCAGGCGGGCACCACCTCGAGCGACAGCAGGACCGGTCCGGCGAGCCCCGCCGTGAGCAGCGCGAAGCCGGCGCGCAGCCGCAGCGCGACCGACGTCCCGTCCTGCACCGCCCGCAGGCCCTGCAGCTGGGAGCCCAGGGCCCAGAACAGCCCGGTGATGGTCAGGCTCAGGCCCGCGCCCGCCGGCCTGTAGCCGTGCACCTCCGTCAGCATGAGCGGGAGCAGGCCGGCCGTCGTCCCGAAGGCGGCGCCCAGCAGGCCGCGGGCGGCGGTGAGCGCCGGTATGCCGGGTGCCCCCCTCAGTGTCCCGGTGGGCAGGATCGCCCGCAGCGACGGCACCAGGGCGAGCGCCCCCGCAAGGAGCAGCAGGCCGCCCATCGGGGTGTCGACCCCGCCGCGGGGCAGCAGGGAGCCCCCTGCGGTGAGCGCGGCAAGGCCGGCTGCGGCGACGACCGCCCACGCCGCCGCACGGGCGGGGGCGGGTCCGGACGGCCCGATGGTGGCGGGCTCACCCGCGGAGCCGTCGTCCGGTCCCGCCGGGGCGCCGGCCCGAGGAGCCCACAGCGCGGGTCGCAGCAGCGCCGCCACCGGGCCGAGCAGCGCGACCCCGACGAGGAACACGGCACGCCAGCCGACCTGCTCGGCGATGACGCCGGCGATCGACGGGCCGAGGAGCGACGGCAGCACCCAGGCTGCGGCGAACGTCGCGAAAACCTTGGGCCGCAACGACGCCGGGAGCGCCCGGGCGACGAGCACGGTGAGCCCCACGTCGAAGAGGCCCTCGGCGAGCCCGGCGAGCAGCCGGCCGCCGACGAAGGCCGGCATCGTGGGCGCGAGGCCGCAGAGCAGCTGCCCGGCCACGAACGAGGCCATCCCCGCGAGCAGGACCGGCCGTGGTCCGCTCCGGTCGCTCCACAGCCCGGCGACGGTGGTGGCGACGACGAAGGTCACCAGGGGGGCGGCGTTCGCCGCGCCGAAGAGCCACAGGCCGTCGAGGTCGCGAGCCACCGTGGGGAGGACCGTGGACACCGCACGGTTCTCGAACGCTCCCAGCGTGACCAGCGCGACGGCTCCCACGGCGAAGGGCAGGTGCGCGCGGGAGAGCAGGGAGGGTCGCGTGTCCGGGAGGGCGCTGGGCATGCCGGCCAGTCTCGAAGGTCAAGTCCACTTGAAGTCAAGCCGCGGGGTCGGCTCCCCGGGCATCTGGCAGGGTGACCCAACCGGACCGGGACCCCACCGCGTCTCCTCGCACCGGAAGGGGAGGTGCAGTGAGGACAGACCTCGAGGACGAGTTCCGGGCGTTCGCGGCGACCGCGATCCCACGCCTGCGTCGCATCGCGCTCGCCACGTGTCGGGACCCGCACCGGGCCGACGACCTGGTGCAGACCACGCTGGAGAAGCTGTATGCCGTGTGGCCGCGCGTCCACGGCGTCGACGACCCCCTGGCCTACGCCCGCACCACGCTGGTGCGCTCGCTCGTCTCCGAGCAACGTCGTCATTGGTGGCAGCGGGAGCGGTCCACGGCGGACGCCGGGCACGACGTGGTCGCGGCCGCGCAGACGGAGCGCGTCGAGCAGCGCCTCGACCTGCACGACGCGCTGTCCCGTCTGCCCGAGCGGCAGCGGATGGCCGTCGTGCTGCGGCACCTGGAGGACCTGTCCGTGGCCGAGGTCGCGCGGCTCATGGGCTGCTCCGAGGGCACCGTCAAGAGCACGACCAGCGACGGGTTGCGCGCGCTGCGCTCCTCGCTGGAAACCGTTGCGGGACCGAGGAAGTGATGGGAATGGACGACACGATGGAGCGGGTGCCCGAGGGGTTCCTGCGGCAGTACGAGGAGGAGCTCCGGCCGGCGCCGTTCTCGGTGGACGACCTGGTCGGCGGGGGCCGTCGTCGGGTGCGTCGCCGCCGCGGGGCGGTCGCCGGTGCGGCGATGCTCGCCGTGGCCCTGGCCGTGGGCGCTGGCCTGGGGGTACAGGCACTGCGCCCCGAGCGGGGGGCTGCGGTGCCGGCGGGCAGCGTGCGCTCCGGCCTGGTCGGGTGCGGGGGCACCCCGGAGCCGTGCGCTCCGCTGGTCCGGCAGTGGGCGAGGACCGAGCTGGGGGTCGACCTGCCGGCCGGGGCGCGGTTCGTGCGCGGACCGGTCGCGGGCTCGCCGTCCGCGTCGACGTGGTCCTTCCGGGCGTCCGGTGCCGACCCCGAGGTGAAAGGCCAGCGACTCGAGGTGGCAGTGACCCTCTCGGACCGCGAGGTCGTCCCCGACGGTGCGGGCGTCCGTGGTGCCGACGTCGGCACGACGGGAGGGGCCCTGCCCCCTGCCGCCCGGTTCACCCGGACGGGTGGGCCGCTCGGCGGCGAGCGCCGCTGGACGGCCTGGACCGTGCCTGCGGATGCGGGGCGGCCGGTGCTGACGGTCCTCGTGACCGCGGTCAACAGCGCAGGAGCGGCCTCCCTGCCGAACGCCCTCACGGACGTGGCCGTGGCCCATCTGGTCTGGGGTGTCGACACCGCGACGCCGCCGCCAGGCACGGCGGGCTGCGTCGCCAGGCCGGAGTCGTGCGTGTCCGTCGTGGCCGAGTGGTCCCGCCGGGTGGCCCACTCCACGGCGACCGTCGGCACGGAGGCGGCCGACGCGTCCGAGCCCGGCACCGTCGTGATCCAGCAGAAGGTGAGCTCCGTGCCCGGCCTGCAGGACGTCCACCTCTCGGTGGTCATCGCGCCCACGACGACGGAACCGAAGGTCGGGAGCGGGCTTCCGTACGGGCCCGACCCCGTCTCCCTGCCGGGCATTCCCGGCCAGGCGGGCAGGCTGACGGCGAACGGCGGCGGCAACCTGGTCGAGAGCTACCGGCTGCCTTCGACGGGGTCGCGACCGGCCGTCGAGCTCGTGCTCAACGCCGCGAACCAGGGGCCGGTCGGCGGCTCGTACTCCGAGACCTCGGACGACGTCAGGGCACCCGCGTGGTGGACCGAGGCCAACGTCGCCGACCTCCTGACACGTCTCTACGGAACCGACGCGGTGCGGCGGGCGGCACAGGCGTCGACGTCCGAGCAGGGCGCCGTGGGCACGAGCGGGTCCGCCACGGGGACGGGGCCGCGCTGACGGACGCCGGGCTGGGAGGATGTCGCCATGACGTCCTCCCGGCTCGAGTCCCCGCCGGCGCTGCCCGGCTACGTCCACGTCTACTCCGGCAAGGTGCGCGACCTCTACGCACCGGTGGACGCCGCGACCGGGGCTGCTCGCGACGACCAGCTGCTGCTCGTCGCGAGCGACCGGCTGTCGGCCTTCGACTTCATCCTGCAGACGCCCGTGCCCGACAAGGGGGCCGTGCTGACGCAGCTCTCGCTGTGGTGGTTCGAGCAGCTCGAGGACCTGGTACCCAACCATGTCGTCTCCACCGACGTCCCGGCGCAGGTCGCCGGCCGGGCCGTTCTCGTGCGCCGGCTCGAGATGCTGCCGGTCGAGTGCGTGGCGCGGGCCTACCTCACCGGCGGCGGCCTGCGCGAGTACCAGGCGGACGGCCACGTGAGCGGCGTCCGGCTCCCCGCGGGCCTCGTCGACGGGTCGCGACTGCCAGAGCCGGTGTTCACCCCCTCGACGAAGGCGCCGGAGGGCCAGCACGACGAGCCCATGCCGTATGCCGACGTGGAGGCGGCCGTGGGCCCGGGCCTCGCCGCGCGGGCGCGCGACCTGACCACGCGGATCCTGGCCCGGGGCAACGAGATCGCCGCTGGGCGGGGGATCCTCATCGCCGACACCAAGGTCGAGTTCGGCCTCGACGGTGACGAACTCGTCCTCGCCGACGAGGTGCTCACCCCGGACTCCTCCCGGTTCTGGCCGGCCGACCAGTGGGAGCCGGGGCACACCCAGCCGTCCTTCGACAAGGAGTTCGTCCGCGAGTGGCTGATGTCGCCGGCCAGTGGCTGGGACACGGCCTCGGGCGAGGCGCCGCCGCCCCTGCCGGACGACGTGCTGGAGCGCACCCGCGCGAAGTACGTCGAGGCGTACGAGCGGCTCACCGGCCGCACCTTCACCGCCTGACCCGCACCTGACCGGGCGGTGACTCCGCGGTGGGCTGCTCCCCGAGCATGCCTGCGCCCCCGTCCGGGTGGGCGGGGTGCGGGGCGGGGTCATGGCAGGGGCGGGTCGTCACCGTCGTGCTGCGGCCACCGGGGGACGAGCCCGGCACGGCGGAGCGCCTCGAGCCGGTCGTCGTACGAGCCGTAGGTGAGGTCCCACTCGACCTGTGGTCCGTGCCCACGGTCGACGACCGCCCCGGCGTACCGACCCTGGTGGACCACGGTGTGGTGGGCCCGGCACAGCAGCGCCGCGTTCGTGATGTCGCTGGACCCACCGTCGGCCCAGTGGACGAGGTGGTGGGCGTCGGTCCAGGCGGCCGGCTTCGAGCAGCCGGGGAAGCTGCACCCGCGATCGCGCATCCACAGGTGCCGGATCTGGCCCCGCTTGAACAACCGCTTGGCCCGGCCCTGGTCGAGCACCTCGCCGCGCGAGCCGAGCACCACCGGGACGACCTCGGCGTCGCAGGCGAGCCGGCGCACCGTGCCGGCCGTGAGCAGGTCGCCGGCAGTGGTGAGGCCCGAACCCCGGCACCGGCCCGCGAGGACGTCGAGGCCCACGGTCACCACCAGACTCGCCTTGGCCTGACGCGGTACGCCGTCCGGTGCCTCGACCGCCCGCAGGACCAGGTCGACCAGGGCGTCGGCCCGACGTGCCGCCGGAGTGCGCGTGTCCATCTCGCCGGTCTCCTCGTCGCGCGAGGGCTTGGCCAACGCGTCGACCGCGGCGTCGACGACGGCGGCGCCCTCCTCGTCGAGCAGCAGCGTGTAGCGCGACAGACCCATCGGCCCCGAGCCCTTCACCAATGAGCGGTGGGCCCGACGCACGGCCGCGTCGTGCTCGACGAGCCTGTCGGGTCGCAGCAGGTCGCTCGTCTGCCGCACCGCTACGGCCAGCACCTTCTCTGGCAGGCCGCCGGGTCCGCTGGCGCCGTCGAGCAGTTCGGTGGTCACCGCGTCGAGCACCCGTGCGTCGGCCATGCCACGGAAGGACCGGTGGAAGCGCACCAGCTGGGCGGCCTTGGCCAGCGGCACCGCGCTCTCGAGTCCCTCGCCGCTGCGGTCCACGCTCGCCGCCCGCGTCGCCCCTGCCACGACGTCGCCGAGTCGGAGGTCGTCCGCCGCCTCGGCCACCGTCTGGGCTTCCGCGAGGGCTCGCTCGCGGACGAGCGGGGCGTGCGCCCGGGCCCAGTCCAGCCGGTCCCAGCCGTCCCCCGATCCTAGGCCCCGTCGGCCGGCCTCCGCGAGCGCCGTCACGAGGTGGGCGTCGACGCTGGCGGACAGCACCCCGAGCAACCGCACGACCTCGGCGACCTCGCCCTCGTTCAGCGCCCAGATCCGCTCCGGCGTCGAGCGCGAGAGCACCTCGACGGCTGCCGTGACCGCACCCAGGACGGGGCGCGTCGCGGGGTCCGGCCCCTGCAGTGCCCAGTCGTCCGGTGCGATCGCCATGAACCAACCCTAGGGGCGACCACCGACAGTCCAGACGCCGATGTATGACGAGGATGTCGTTGGCGCACAAAGGGTTCCAGCGACCGCCACAACCTCCCACTTGTTGCCACCTCGCCGTCGTCCTGACGCCTGATCCCGCCGGTTGTGACCACCAGATGGCAACAAGTGGGGAGCGGGGGCTGGAGCTGACCGGGCGACGGACGTCCGGGCGTCAGGGGCGCGCGGCGGCGTCAGCCCTGGGTGGTCAGCTCGTGCAGCAGCGAGGGCACGACCGCCGGCACCTCCCGTGCCAGGAAGCCGACCGTGCCGATCCGCTCGGCGAGCTCGTCCCCGGCCCGGCCGTGCAGGTAGGAACCCCAGGTCGCCGCCTGCTCCGGCTCCGCCCCTCGGCCCAGCAGCCCCGCCACGATGCCCGCCTGCACGTCGCCGGAGCCCGAGACGCCCAGTCCCGGCCCGCCCGCATCGGTCCACCACACGCGTCCGTCCGGGGCCGCGACCGTCTTGGTCGCCCCGCCGCAGAGCACGACCGCCCCGCTGCGCGAGGCCAGGGCCCTCGCCGCCCCCGCCGGGTCGCCATTCACGTCCTCCACCGGGACACCGAGCGTCAGGGCCACCTCGTCCATGTTGGCGCTCAGCACGCAGCCGTGGCCCAGGTGGTGCACGTCGCCCCCTCCCTTGCCCAGGTATGCGGAGGCGACCGCGTCGAGGACGAGCGGCGCCTCGAGCCGCGGGACCAGCGCGTGCAGCAGCGCCAGCGTCGCGTCCACGTCGGAGAAGCCGGACCCCACCAGCACCGCGTCGGCCCCCTCTGCCAGCTCCAGCAGCTCGTCGGCGGCCTCCGGCGTGAGTGATCCGCCGGCGTCGGTGGGCAACGGGTGCACGAGCGCCTCGGGGACCGCGACCGCGAGGGCGGCGGCGACCTCGTGGGCGCTGGCCACCTGCAGCTTCCCGCCACCCGCGCGCAGCACCGCCTCGCCGGCCAGGAGGACCGCACCCGGCGTGCTGGCCGTACCCCCGACGACGAGCACCCGGCCGCGGGACTCCTTGTCGCCGCCGGGCGCGGGCAGCGGCCACTGCCGCAGGAGCGTGGCGGTGACCCGCTCAGCGGGCCCGGTGGTGTCGTGGCCGTTCGTGGGGTCCCCGGCCCGGTCAACCATCTCGGTCCACCCCCGCGACAGCCTCGCCGCGTTCGACCTTGCTCGGCTCCTCCGTGTGCTCGGCCCCGAACCGGTCGACGGCGTCGGTGTCGGCGAACGCCACGAGCTCCATGGCGCGCTCGCCACCCCGGTACCTCGTCACCGAGCAGTTCGGCAGCCGCTCCCGCTTGTCGATGTCGAGCAGCTCGGCCTCGGTCAGGTCCTCGAGCACGTACCGGAAGGACATGAGCACGGCCTGGTGCGTGAACAACCAGACCCGACGGCCCTCGTACCCCTCGCGCAGGTCGGCCAGGATCGAGCGGACCCGCAGGGTGACGTCGCACCAGCTCTCGCCCGACGGCGGCTGGTAGTAGAACTTCCCGACGTGGCTGCGGCGCTGCGCCTCCGCCGCGTACTCCGCCTCGATGCCGCGCCACGTCAGCCGGTCGAACGCCCCGAGGTCGCGCTCGCGCAGCCGCTCGTCCACGACGAGGTCGTCGGGGCCGGCCACCCCGGACGCGCCCTCGCCCGAGCGGGACGCGTTCGCCAGCGCCCGTTCGGCCGTCTCGGCCGCTCGCCGGTACGGCGAGGACACGACCACGTCCGGCCGGTCGTCCGCGCCGAGCTCGGCCAGGAGCCGCCCGACGGCGTCCGCCTGCTCCTTGCCGGTGTCGGAGAGGGGCACGTCGGCGTCGCGCAGCTCGAGCTCGAGCCGGTCCGCGCCGCGCTCACGCGCCTGCGCGTCGGCGAGGTTGCCGAGGCTCTCCCCGTGCCTGACGAGCACCAGCTCGCTCGGCCAGCGGGACGTGGTGACCAGGGCTCCTCTGGGCATGGGTTGCCTCTCCTCGGGGACGTCGTGGATGCCTCCTACCCCGGATGCCGCGTGCTCACTCGCCCCGCGTGGTCCCGGGTGCTCAACCCGCGTGGACGCCGGGCGTCGCTCACCGGGCGGACCGCGCGGCATACCCGGTCCGCGGCGCGGATAGACTCGCCCCCGGCACCCTCCCCCCGTCCCAGGAGACACCCGAATGGGCCACGTCGTCATCGACGTCATGTTGAAGCCAGAGATCCTCGACCCCCAGGGCCAGGCCGTCGGCGGGGCACTGCCCCGACTCGGCTTCGACCAGTTCACCGACGTGCGGCAGGGCAAGCGCTTCGTGCTCACCGTCAACGGTGACGTCACGGACGAGCACCTCGCCGCCGCGCGGGAGGCAGCGGAGAAGCTGCTCTCCAACCCGGTGATCGAGGACGTCGTCTCGGTCCGGGCCCTGGACGAGGACCAGGACGCAGGCCGGTGAAGGTCGGGGTCGTCACCTTCCCGGGGTCGCTCGACGACCGTGACGCCGCCCGGGCGGTGCGCGCCGTCGGTGGCGAGCCGGTCAGCCTCTGGCACGGCGACGCCGACCTCAGGGGCGTCGACGCCGTCATCCTCCCCGGCGGGTTCTCCTACGGGGACTACCTGCGCTGCGGCGCGATCGCCCGCTTCGCCCCCGTCATGGACCGGCTCGTGCCGGCCGCGCAGGGCGGCCTGCCGGTGCTCGGCATCTGCAACGGCTTCCAGGTGCTCACCGAGTCGCACCTGCTGCCCGGGGCGCTGATCCGCAACGACCACCGCAAGTTCAACTGCGTGGACACGACGCTGCGGGTCGAGAACGCGCAGACGGCCTGGACCTCCGACTTCGAGCAGCGCCAGGAGATCACGATCGTCCTCAAGAACGGCGAGGGCGGGTTCGTCGCCGACGAGCGCACGCTCGACGAGCTCGAGGGCGAGGGCCGTGTGGCCTTCCGGTATGCCGGGGACAACCCGAACGGCTCGTACCGCGCCATCGCCGGCATCACCAACGCGCGCGGCAACGTCGTCGGCCTCATGCCCCACCCCGAGCACTGCGTCGAGGAGGGCTTCGGTCCCAGCCTCGACGGCCTGCCCTTCTTCACCTCGATCCTCAAGCAGGTTGTCAACGCATGAGCGCCAGGACCACCACCGGCCAAGCCACCGACCGCCCGCACGTCGACACCGTCGAGCACGCCGCGCAGACCCCCGAGGTCGAGCAGCCGTGGGCCGAGCTCGGCCTCAAGCCCGACGAGTACGCCAACATTCGCGAGATCGTCGGCCGGCGCCCCACCAGCGCCGAGCTGGCGATGTACTCGGTCATGTGGTCCGAGCACTGCTCGTACAAGTCCTCCAAGGTCCACTTCTCGCTCTGGGGCGAGAACACCACCGACGAGATGCGCGAGAAGCTCCTCGTCGGCATCGGTGAGAACGCCGGGGTCGTCGACATCGGCGACGGCTGGGCGGTGACCTTCAAGGTCGAGTCGCACAACCACCCGTCCTACGTCGAGCCCTACCAGGGCGCCGCGACCGGCGTCGGCGGCATCATCCGCGACATCATGTCGATGGGTGCCCGTCCGATCGCCGTCATGGACCCGCTCCGGTTCGGCAACCTGCACCACCCCGACACCCAGCGCGTGCTGCCCGGTGTCGTCGCGGGCGTCGGCGGCTACGGCAACTGCATTGGACTGCCGAACATCGGTGGCGAGGTGGTCTTCGACGACTGCTACCAGGGCAACCCGCTCGTCAACGCCCTGTGCGTCGGCGCCATGCGGGTCGAGGACATCCACCTGGCCAAGGCCTCCGGCGTCGGCAACAAGGTCATCCTCTTCGGCGCCAAGACCGGCGGCGACGGCATCGGTGGCGTCTCGGTCCTCGCGTCCGAGACCTTCGACGAGGGCGGCCCCACCAAGCGCCCCGCCGTCCAGGTCGGCGACCCGTTCGCCGAGAAGGTGCTCATCGAGTGCTGCCTCGACCTCTACAAGGCTGGTGTCGTCGACGGCATCCAGGACCTGGGCGGTGCCGGGCTGTCCTGCGCCACCAGCGAGCTCGCGTCCAACGGTGACGGCGGCATGCAGGTCGAGCTCGACCTCGTCCCGCTGCGCGACGCCAGCCTCCGGCCCGAGGAGATCCTCATGTCGGAGAGCCAGGAGCGGATGATGGCCGTCGTCGAGCCCGGCGCCAAGCTCGACGAGTTCATGGCCATCTGCGAGCGCTGGGACGTCGAGGCGACCGTCATCGGCGAGGTCACCGACGGCGACCACCTGGTCATCACCTGGCACGGCGAGGTCGTCGTCGACGTCCCGCCGCGCTCGGTCGCCCACGAGGGCCCGACCTACCACCGCCCGCTCGAGCGGCCGGCGTACCTCGACGCGTTGCAGGACAACGGCGCCGGCACGCTGCCGAAGCCCGCCACGGGTGAGGCCATCGCGGCCGACCTGCTCACCCTGCTCGCGTCGCCGAACCTCTGCGACAAGTCCTGGGTCACCGACCAGTACGACCGCTACGTCCTCGGCAACACCGCGCTCGCGATGCCCGACGACGCTGGAGTCGTCCGCGTCGACGAGGAGACGGGGCGCGGCGTCGCCGTGTCCACCGACTGCAACGGCCGGTTCGCCAAGCTCGACCCGTATGCCGGGGCGCAGCTCGCGCTCGCGGAGTCCTACCGCAACGTCGCGACGGCAGGGGCGACCCCTCTGGCCGTCACCGACTGCCTCAACTTCGGCTCGCCGGAGGACCCGGGCGTGATGTGGCAGTTCCGCGAGGCCGTCAAGGGCATCGCCGAGGGCTGCAAGGCGCTGGGCATCCCGGTCACCGGCGGCAACGTCAGCTTCTACAACCAGACCGGCGACGTCGCGATCCACCCGACGCCCGTCATCGGCGTCCTGGGTGTCATGGACGACGTCACGCGCCGCACCCCCAGCGGCTGGAAGACACCCGGACAGGTCATCTACCTGCTCGGCACGACCCGCGACGAGCTCGACGGCGGTGAGTGGGCGCACGTCGTCCACGGCCACCTCGGCGGCCACCCGCCCGTGGTCGACCTGGCCGCGGAGCAGCTGCTCGGCGAGATCCTCGTCAACGCCAGCCGGGACGGGCTCGTCGACGCGGCGCACGACCTCTCCGACGGTGGCCTCGCCATCGCGCTCGCGGAGGCCACGCTGCGCCACGGCGTCGGCGCGCGCATCTGGCTCGACGCGGTCTGCGAGCGTGACGGCATCGATGCCTTCACGGCCCTCTTCAGCGAGTCGACGGCGCGGGCGGTCGTGGCCGTGCCGCGTTCGGAGGAGGTGCGGTTCACCGACATGTGCACCGCGCGCGGCCAGGTGCACGCCCGGATCGGCGTCGTCGACGACCAGACCGACGGCCTCGACGTCCAGGGTCAGTTCAGCGTTTCCTGCGCTGCGCTCCGGGATGCGCACGCCGGCACCCTCCCGGCGGTCTTCGGTCGCTAACATCCCTCCATCGGGGTGGATGTTCCTTTCGGGAGGAGACGTCCGGGAGGGAGAGGCGTGAGCACAGCCCAGGACCTGGCGCGGCGACAGGCGATCGCCGCCTACGACGTCGTCGGTCGCCTACCGGAGGCCGACCTCCAGGGGCTGGTCGAGCTCGCGGCCGCGGTCTGCGACGTGCCGACCGCCGCGATCAACATCATCGACGACCGCCTGCAGCACCAGGTGGCCGCGGTCGGGATGGCGCCGTCGGTCTGCGCGCGCGAGGACTCCATGTGCGCGCAGGTGTTCCAGGGCGGGGAGCGGGTCGTCGTGCCCGATGCCCGCGCCGACGACCGCTTCGCGCGGAACCCGTTCGTCACCGGGGTGATCGGCAAGGTCCGCTTCTACGCCTCGAGCCCGCTCGTGACGCCGAGCGGCATCCCCGTCGGCACCCTCTGCGTGTTCGACGAGGACACCCGGGAGCTCTCGGAGGCCGCCGGGCGGGCCCTGGAGCTGCTCGCAGCGCAGGTCGTCGACGTCCTCGAGCTGCGCCGCACCCACCGCGAGCTGACCCGCTCGAACGAGCAGCTGGCGCGGTTCGCGGGCCAGGTCAGCCATGACCTCGGCAACCCCCTGGCCGCCCTGCGCGGATTCCTGGAGCTGGCCTCCAGCAGCCCCGAGCTCGCGGACGCACCGTTCGCCACCATGGCGCTGTCGAGGGCCGAGCTCGCCGCCGACCGGATGAACGCGCTCGTCGTGGACCTGCTCGAGTTCGCGCGCGTGGGTGGACGGGCGCGCCGGAACTCGGTCGACCTCGCGTCGGTGGTTGCGGCCGTCGTCGACGACCTCGACGCCCAGCTCACGGACGGCGGTGCCACCGTGCAGGTGGGCGAGCTCCCCGAGGTGACGGGCGACGAGACCATGCTGCGCGCGCTCCTGCAGAACCTGGTCGCCAATGCCGTCAAGTTCGCCGCGGCCTCCGGTGTCGAGCCCGTCGTCTCGGTGACGTGCGACGAGATCAGCGACGGCTGGCGCGTCGCGGTCGACGACAACGGACCCGGCGTCCCGACCGCCGACCGCGACCGGGTGTTCGGCCTCATGGAGCGCGCGGCCAGCACGGTCGACGGACTGGGCATCGGTCTGAGCACCTGTCGCCGGATCGTCGAGGCCCACGGCGGCCTCATGGCGATCGACGAGTCGCCGGCCGGTGGCGCGAGCGTGTGGTTCACGCTGCCCGGCTGACGCACCATCGGCCCTGCTCGCCGAGCGCGGGGAGTGGTCGGGCAGCGGCGCAAGGCCCGCGGACGCGGGAGTGACTGCGTACGCCGGAGTGACCAAGGACGCGCGAGTGGCCGCGGACGGCGAGCGGCCCGGTCACGCGTCCCCCCCCGCGTGACCGGGCCGTTCGTCCCCTGTGGTGTCCCCACGGAGAACATTAGGCCTCTGCGCCGACCCGGTCGATGGGTAGAAGTACCCATCCCGCCGCCAGTGGTCCCGGTGGTCCCTCGCCTCCGGGGGACGTGCGACGATTTCCGGTATGCCGCCGCGCCGCCGAGTCCCCGTGGCCGCCGGGAGGGAGGCCGTCGCCGGGTGGCGGACCACCGGGCCCGACACCGCCCGGACCGACCTGGCCACCGCGGTCCGCTACACCCTCGAGGAGCTGGCGGCGGTGGCGCCGGGACGCAGCGTCGAGGTGCGGGTGCCGCCGTTCGGCGCGGTGCAGTGCGTCGCCGGCACGACCCACACGCGGGGGACGCCGCCCAACGTCGTGGAGACCGACGCCCAGACGTGGCTGCAGGTCGCGACCGGGGCGCTCGGGTGGGAGCAGGCGTGGGAGTCGGGCCGGCTGCAGGTGAGCGGCCACCGCGCCGACCTCGGCCCCCTGATGCCGCTCGCCTGAGCCGGGCTCACTCGCCGGGGTAGGACACCCCCAGCTGGCGTCGCACCTCGTCGAGGGTGCCCATGATGGCGACGGTCTCGTCCAGCGGCAGGAGCGGCGACTCGAGCTCGCCGGCGCCGACCCGCCGGGCCACCTCGACGGCCTCGTGGTGCAGCCCGAACTCGCGGTCCGCGGAAGTGTACTCGTCCAGCACGCGGTGGTCGGGGGAGACGAGCCGCACGACGGCCCCGGGCGTGTAGAAGTCCCCGGAGAGGTCCAGGCGGGCGCGCGTGCCGCAGATGCTCGCCGTGGTGGGCGTCTTGGTGAGCATGGTGGCGAGGACCGACGCCACCGCGCCCGACGCCGCCTCGAGCACGACACCCTCCTGGCCGTCGACCCCGGTGTCGGTCACGGTGCCGTGGGCCGTCACCGCGCTGAACCCACCCCGCGTACCGAGGGCGAACGACGCGAAGGACACGGGGTAGATGCCGAGGTCGAGCAGGGCTCCGCCGGCGAGGGCAGGGTCCCAGAGGCGCTGCGGGCCGGCGGGGAACAGCTTCTGGCCGTGGTCGGCGAACACCGTGTGCACCTCGCCCAGCAGGCCGTCCTCGAGGCACCGCCGGACGACGTCGACGTGGGGCAGGAAGCGGGTCCACATCGCCTCCATCGCGAACAGCCCTGCGGCCCGGGCGGTCTCGACGACCTCGCGGGCCTCGGAGGCGTTGCGCGTGAAGGCCTTCTCGACGAGGACCGGCTTGCCGGCGCCGAGCGCCAGCAGGGCGTGGTCGCGGTGCTCCGAGTGCGGGGACGCGATGTAGACGGCGTCGACGTCAGGGTCGGTCACGAGCTCCTCGTAGGAGCCGTGGGCAGTGGCGACACCGAAGTCGGCCGCGAACTCCTGCGCGCGGCCGAGGTCGCGCGACCCCACGGCGACGACGCGCTGCCCGGACCTGGTGTGTATCGCGTCGGTGAAGGCCCGGGCGATGCCGCCGGGGGCCAGGACACCCCAGCGCAGTGCCGGGGCGTCGTGGGGGTCGGGCGTGCGGGGCGGCGGCAGGGTGAGTTCGGGCACGGGCCCATCCTGCCCGGCCCCGCCGGGTCAGCGCACGCGCCAGCGGTCCAGCAGGGGCGGCGCCGGCGTCGGCTCGGCGTCCGCGTCCGTGAAGGGGCGCGCCGACCCGAGGGCGCCGAGCAGCTCGCGCCCGTGCACGAGCGTCGCCGAGAACGCCGTCATGGCGACGCGGCGAGGGAGCTGGTCCATCGGCAGCCGCTTCGACCCCGCCACCAGGACGGTGTTGCCGAACCGGCGGCCCTTGCGGACCTCGGACGTGGCGATGGCCGCGGTGTGCGGCAGGACGGCGTGCACGGACGCGTGGAGGCGCGCGAGGTGGCGGCGGGCGGGCTCATCGGTCGTGTTCATGGCCAGCACCCCTTCGGGCTTGAGCACCCGACGCACCTCGGTGAACCACTCGATGCTCACCAGCTCCGCCGGCACCTGCCCGGCGGCATACGCGTCGACGACGACGACGTCGGCACTGGCGTCGGCGAGCGCGGCGAGGCCGGTGCGCCCGTCGACGGGCCGGACCCTGATGCGGTGGCCGCGGGGGAGCGGCAGCTCGGCCCGCACCCGCTCGGTGAGGGCGGCGTCCGGCTCGAGCACGATCTGGGGCGACCCGGGCCGGGCGTGGGCGACGTACCGGGGCAGGGTGAGGCCGGCGCCACCCACGTGGGTCACCGCGAGCGGTCCCTCCGGCAACGAGTCGACGACGGCGGCGAGGAACTGGACGTACTCGAAGACGAGCAGCCGCGGGTTGTCGAGCTGCACGTACGACTGTGGATGGCCGTCGAGCATGACGACGGTGCCTCCGCTGCCGTCGTCGACGAGCTCGAGGTCACCGGACACGGTCAGGGCCGCACGAGCGACTTCACGGCACGGCGCTCGTCCATCGCCGCATACGCCTCGGCGACGTCGGACAGCGGGACCTCGAGGTCGAAGACGAGCCCGGGGTCGATCGCGCCGGCGAGCACGTCGTCGCGCAGCTGCGGCAGGTACTGCCGGACCGGGGCGACCCCACCGGCGATCCCGACGTTGCGGCTGAACAGGTCGCGCACGGGGTACTGGATCCCGTGCGGTACCCCGACGTAGCCCACCGTCGCACCCGGACGGGCGACGGCGATGGCGGTCTGCATCGACTCGTCGGTGCCGACGCACTCGAGCACTGCGTCGGCGCCGATGCCACCGGTCAGCTCGTGGACCGCGGCCACCGCCTCCTCGCCGCGGACCTCGACGACGCCGGTCGCGCCGAACTCGCGCGCGATGGCCTGGCGGGAGGCGTGCCGCGACATGGCGATGACCCGCTCGGCGCCCATCCGCGCAGCCGAGAGCACCCCGCTGAGGCCCACTGCCCCGTCGCCCACCACGACCACCGTGTCGCCCTCCTGGACGCGGGCCGCCACAGCCGCGTGCCAGCCGGTGCCCATGACGTCGCTGAGGGCGAGGAGGCTGGGGACGAGGTCGTCGTCCGGCACCTCACGCGTCGAGACCAGGGTCCCGTCGGCCAGTGGCACGCGGACGTACTCGCCCTGGCCACCGTCGACCATGACGCCGTCGCGGTCGGGGCCGCCCCAGAACCCGCCGCGACCGCACGAGGTCTGGATGCCGACCCGGCAGTGGGGGCAGGTGCCGTCGGAGTACTTGAACGGCGCGATGACGAAGTCGCCCGCCCGCAGGCTGCGCACCTCGGAGCCGACCTCCTCGACAATGCCGACGAACTCGTGGCCGATGCGGGTCGGCTCGGTCACCTCGTTGATGCCGCGGTACGGCCACAGGTCGCTCCCGCAGACGCAGGCGGCGGTGACGCGGACGAGGGCGTCGGTCGGCGCGACGACCGTGGGGTCGGGGACGTCCTCGAGCCGGATCTCCCGGGGGGCGTTGAGAATCGTGGCCTTCACGGCGCCAGCCTGCCACGCGCGTCCTCGGCCGGCCCGACATGGTGTCGCCGGTGAGCGACGGGCCGACGGGGCGACGGGGTGCCGGCCGCGCGGCATACCCTCGGCGCATGCGCTTCGGCATCACGATCCTCCCCGAGCACCGCTGGTCCGACGCCGAGCGCCTGTGGCGCGGAGCCGAGGAGCTCGGGTTCGACCACGCCTGGACCTACGACCACCTCGTGTGGGCGGGGCTGCCCGACTCGCCCTGGTTCGGGGCGCTGCCGACGCTGACCGCCGCCGCCACGGTGACGTCGTCGATCCGGCTGGGCACGTTCGTGAGCTCGCCGAACTACCGGCACCCCTACGTCTTCCTGCGCGACCTGCTGGCGCTGGACGACATCTCCGGCGGCCGGCTGCTGTGCGGCCTGGGCACGGGCGGCGACCTCGACGCGCGCATCCTCGGCGAGGACCTGCCGCTCAAGGACCGCGTCGACCGGTTCCACGAGTTCGTGGAGGCGCTCGACCGGCTGGCGACGCAGGACCACGTCGACCTCGACGGCCGGTTCCACCGCACCATGGACGCGCGCACGCTGCCGGGGTCCACCCAGCGACCGCGGTTCCCGTTCGTCGTGGCGGCCAACGGGCCGCGCGTCCTGCGGCTCGCCGCCCGGTTCGGGCAGGGCTGGGTCACCTACGGAGCCGGTGGCGACACCCTGGACGACTGGTGGGCGGGCGTGGCGGGGCTGGTGGCCCGGCTCGACGAGGCGGAGGCCGGGGTGGCACGGGACCGGCCGCTCGAGCGCTACCTGTCGCTCGACGGCTCACCCCGGTTCTCGCTCGAGAGCGTGGACCTGTTCGAGGAGATGGTCGGCCGGGCGGCGCAGCTCGGCTTCACCGACGTCGTCACCCACTGGCCGCGGGCCGAGGGCGTGTATGCCGGGAGCGAGGCCGTCCTCGAGGCGGCGGCCGGGCGGATGGCGGCCCTGCGCGCTGCGTGAGACGGGGCGGTGGGACGTGGCCGTGGGCGAGTGCCCTCTCGGGCACCCGCCCCACGGCCGGTCGGTCGTCGGCTGCTGAACGAGAATCGCTGGCTGGACGAGGATTGCTAGCTGAAGGAGAACAGCGCCAGGGGCGGCGACGTCGGCTCGGGTGAGCCGCCCGCCGGCTCGAGCGTGATCCCGGCGCCGGTCGCCGACGCGGCATCTCCCTCGAGCATGACCGTCACCGTCGGCGCGCTGCCGTGCGGCATGACGACCGCGCTCTGCATCCCCTTGCCGGGCTGGTCGAACCAGACCTGGAAGTCCTTGCCGGCGGGGGCAGCGGGCATGTTGTCGGCGATGAGCACGGCCTTGCCCATGGACGGGCTGCGCACGATCGTGGCGCGGGCGCCGTCGATGACCTTGACGAAGCGCTGGGCGTCCTTGGCCTCGAGCACCTGCTCGGTGGCGGTGATCGGCCCGGGCCGTCCGGGGCCGCTGTCGGACCACGGGCTCCACACCAGGCCCCCGATCACGAGGGCGGCAGCGGCCGCGACCCCGGCCAGCCAGGTCATCGCTCGCCGGCGTCGCAGGGGCACGACGACCCCTCCACCCGACTCCTCCTCCTCCGCCGTGGAGTCGTGCCCGGTGCCGCCACGTCCCTCGTCGGCGCGGCCGGGAGCCGGGACCGGCACCAGGGGGGTCGGCGCGTCGAGGTGTGGCGCGGCAGGAGCACTGGTCGCGGACGGGCTCGGGCGCAGGTCCTCGGCCAGGGGCGGGAGCGGACGCACGGTGCCGATCCGGCCGAGCACGGCGTCGCGCAGGCCGGAGGGGGGAGCGGTCTCGGCGAGCAGGCCGAGCTGGCTGGCCGCCTCGCGCAGCGAGGAGACCTCGGCCCGGCACTCCGGGCACTCGGCCAGGTGGGCCTCGAACGCGGCGCGCTCGTGGTCGTCGACGGCGTCGACGGCATAGGCGCCCACGAGGCCGTGGATGTCGGCGCTCATGACTGCACCCCCAACGTGTCTCTCAGCCGGATCAGCCCATCGCGGATCCTGGTCTTGGCGGTACCCAGTGGGATGTCCAACAGGGTGGCCACCTCGGTGTGCGTGTAGCCGCCGAAGTAGGCCAGCTCGAGCGCTCCCCGCTGGGTGTCGGTGAGCGTCTCCATGGCGTTGCGGACGCGTTGGGCGTCGAGGCTGCGCTCGACGGCCTCGGCCGTCTGGTCGAACTCACGGTCCTGGTTGCGGGCGCCGTAGACGCTCTCCCGGTCGGTGGAGGCCTGGGCGGACCGGACCCGGTCGACCGCCTTGCGGTGGGCGATGGTCAGCATCCAGCTGATGGCGCTGCCCTGGGCCGGGTCGAACCGGGCGCTGGTCCGCCAGATGTCCAGGAGCGCCTCCTGGGCGACCTCCTCGGACTGGGCGGGGTCGCGGACCACGCGCAGCACCAAGCCGTACACCCGTGCCGACACGAGGTCGTACAGGCGGCTGAAGGCCCCTTCGTCGCCGAGCGCGCACGCCTTGAGCAGCGCTGCCAGGTCCGATGGGGCGGCAGCACTTCCCCAGGTCGCTCCGGGACCTGGGGAAGTGGCTGCCATGGGAACCATCATGACGGACGTTGCCTACTTCGGGAGAAGAACGCCGTCGATGATGTAGACGGTGGCGTTGGCGGTCTGCACGTTGCCGCAGACGATGTTCGCCTCGCCGACCTTGAAGGACTCGCCCGAGCCGGTCACCGAGATGGTGGTTCCGGCGAGGGTCTTGTGGTCGCCGGGCAGCTGCTCAGGGGTGAGCTTGCCGGGGACGACGTGGTTGGTGAGGACCTTGGTGAGCAGGCCCTTCGGGTCCTTCATCGCCGCGTCCATGGTGGCCTTCGGGACGGCCTTGAAGGCGTCGTTGGTCGGCGCGAAGACGGTGATGTCCTTGGCGCTGTTCAGGGTGTCGACCAGGCCGGCCTCCTTGACCGCGCCGACGAGCTGGCTCAGGACGGGGTTGTTGCTGGCCGCGGTGGCGACGGGGTCGGTGGCCATGCCGGCGAACGAGCCCTTGCCGTCCTTCGGGACGGCGCTGCAGGCGGCGCCGAACGGCTGGGCCATCATGTCCGACGACGACGAGGACGACGAGCTGGACGAGCTCGGCATGCTCGAGGACGAGCTGCTCGACGTGCCGGCGCTCGCGCTGTCGTTCGAGCTGCCACACGCCGCGAGGCCGAGCGGCAGGGCGAGGGCAAGGGCAGCAATGGTGCTGCGACGTGCAGTGCTCATGGTGTGACGCTCCTTGGATGAGGTTCGACTTACACCGGGCATTCGTGGCAGTTCGGGATGCGGATTGGCTTGGGGCACAGAAGTTTCCGCACGCACCGATCCAGACACCACGAAGCCCCCGTGGCGCGCACGGGAGCGTCATGCGGCCGCGCACCCTGCCCCTACGGTGGGTGCGCGGCCTCGCCGTCAGGAGACGATGACGACGATCGAGTGGTACCCGGAGGCACCACCGGGGAAGGGGTCGGTCCGCTGGTCCGTCTGGACCTCGCCCCTTCCGTTCGTGGCGCGGACGGTCACGTCGTGCCGTCCGCTGGTCGCGTCCCAGACCCAGCTCCACTGGCGCCAGTACGTCGTGCCACCGTCGGGGCCGAGGGTGGCCTCGCGCCAGGGCCCGTCGTCGATGCGCACCTCGACCTTGCTGATGCCGTCGCCCGCCTGGGCCCACGCCACGCCCCCCACCGCGATCTTCCCGGGCTTGTAGGTCCCGAGGCCCATGGGGGTGTCGATGCGCGACTGCGTCTTGACGGGGGCGTCGGTCACCCAGTCCCGCTCGGTCCAGTAGGCCTTGTCCTTCGCGTAGGTGGTGGCGGTGAGCTTGCTCAGCCACTTCGTCGCGCCGACGAAGCCGTAGAGCCCGGGCGTCACGAGGCGGGCGGGGAAGCCGTGCCGTGGTGGCAGCGGCTGCCCGTCCATCGCGATCGCGATGAGGGCGTCGCGGTCGTCGGTCAGGGCCTCGACCGGGGTCGAGATGGTCATCCCGTCCACCGACTCGGAGAAGATCTGGTCCACGCCCTGCTGGATCCCGGCTCGCTGCAGGACGTCCCGCACCCGGACCCCGAGCCAGCGGGTGGACGAGATGTACGGACCGCCGACGTCGTTGCTGACGCAGTTGAGGGTGATGTCCTTCTCGATGACCTCCATGGCCAGCAGGTCCTGGAACGACATCGAGAACGGCCGGTCGACCATCCCCCCGACCTCGAGCTTCCAGCTGCCGACGTCGACGCGCGGGATCACGAGCGCGGTGTCGACCCGGTAGAAGTCGTTCGTGGGGGTGCGGAACGGCGAGACGCCCCGGACCCGGCCCTCGATGCCGGTGGGCAGCGGAGGCAGGGGCGTGGCCGGGGCGGGAAGGCTGACGTCCGCGGGGGTCGAGGCCCCACCCCCGAGCCTCTGCCCTAGGGCGCCCACGGCCACCGCACCGACGGTGGCACCCGCCGCGCCGAGCAGGAAGCTGCGCCGGGCAGGGGTGCCGAGGACGCCGGGGGCCTGTGCCGTGTGCTGGAGCGGTGACTCGGGGGCCTCCCGCCGGGAGGTGGGGGTGGTGGCCGGGCCCCGGTCGGTCGCCCAGTCGGTGCTGCCGGCTGGGCCGGGAGCCGTCCCGCCCGCGCGCGCCGCCAGCTGGTCGGAGTCCTCGATGCGCTCGGCGAGCAGCCGCAGCCCCGACAGGACCGCGACACCGACGGTGCCGGCCGCCACGGCGGGGATGACGTCCTGGGGCAGCGATGCCGGCCGCAGCAGCGCGGCGACGCCGGCGAGCGCGGCCAGCACGACCAGGAGCGCGTTGGCGAGCGGGGGCCGGTCGCGCGACAGGACGCCGATCGCCGCAGCGGCGAGGGCGGTGACCAGTGCGACGGTGGCGAGCAGGACGGGCTTGTCCGCCGTGCCGAGCGTCTGCACCGCCCACTCCTTGACCGGGGTGGGCGTGGCGTCGACGACGGTCGAGCCGATGGCGAGCACCGGGGAGGCCGGCGGGTTGACGAAGGCGGAGACGAGGTGCCCCGCAGCCATGGCGGCGGCGGCGGCGAGCAGGCCGCACACGGCATACCGCAGGCGGGTGGTCCTCGTGGCGGTGCTCATACCTCCCATTCGTACCCGCGCAGCGTTGCGGATGGGTCACGGAGGCGACGGTGGGGCGCACCCGCCGGCGGCGGGCCCGCCCGCCGGAAGGTACCGTGAGGGGGTGAGCCGCACGCGTCGCTACCCGAACTTCGTCGCCTTCATCGCGACGGGCGCCATCGTGGGTTTCGTCATCGGCTCGGCCGTCGCCTGGTTCACGCCCGAGAACACGACTCCGTACGGCAACAGCTACGGCTCCGGCACCGCCGTGATGTTCCTGGGGGTGGGGGGCGCGTTCCTCTTCGGCCTGCTCGCCGCTGTGGTCGCCGTCCTGCTCGACCGGGGCGACTGACGCCTGTGGGAGGATGGGCCCCGTGGCACGCGGCGACGGACGGCTGACGCACGACATCCTCCCCGGCGAGAAGGGTCCGCAGGACGCCTGCGGGGTCTTCGGGGTCTGGGCCCCCGGCGAGGAGGTCGCCAAGCTCGCCTACTACGGGCTCTACGCCCTGCAGCACCGCGGGCAGGAGTCTGCGGGCATCGCCACCTCCGACGGGCGGTCGATCCTCGTCTACAAGGACATGGGCCTGGTGTCGCAGGTCTTCGACGAGCGGTCCCTGGCCTCCCTGCGTGGGCACCTCGCGGTGGGCCACTGCCGCTACTCCACCACGGGGGGCTCCACCTGGGAGAACGCCCAGCCCACCCTGGGCGGCCACGACTCCTCGACGGTGGCCCTCGCCCACAACGGCAACCTCATCAACTCCGCCGAGCTGCGCGAGCTGGTCGCCGAGCGCCGAGCCGACGGTTTCGGGGGTGGCGGCGGGGAGCTCACCCGCGGCAACACCACCGACACCGCCCTCGTCACCGCGCTGCTCTCCGACGACCCGGACCGCTCGCTCGAGGCCGCGGCCCTGGACATCCTCCCGCTGCTGCGCGGCGCCTTCTGCTTCGTGTTCATGGACGAGACGACGTTGTATGCCGCGCGCGACCGGCACGGGATCCGTCCGCTGGTCCTCGGCCGCCTCGAGCGCGGGTGGGTGGTGGCCTCGGAGACCGCGGCCCTCGACATCGTCGGCGCCTCGTTCGTCCGCGAGGTCGAGCCCGGCGAGCTCGTCGCCATCGACGAGGACGGCCTGCGCTCGCAGCGCTTCGCCGAGGCCGAGCCCAAGGGCTGCGTCTTCGAGTACGTCTACCTCGCCCGCCCGGACACGACGATCAACGGCCGCGGCGTCCACGAGTCGCGGGTCCAGATGGGCCGGCAGCTGGCGCGCGAGCACCCGGTCGAGGCCGACCTCGTCATGCCGACGCCCGAGTCGGGCACGCCTGCGGCAATCGGCTACGCCCAGGAGTCCGGCATCCCCTACGGCCAGGGCCTGGTCAAGAACTCCTACGTCGGGCGGACGTTCATCGCGCCATCCCAGACGATCCGGCAGCTCGGCATCCGGCTCAAGCTCAACCCGCTGCGCGACGTCATCCGCGGCAAGCGGCTCGTCGTGGTCGACGACTCGATCGTGCGCGGGAACACCCAGCGCGCCCTCGTGCGCATGCTGCGCGAGGCGGGTGCGGCCGAGGTCCACGTGCGCATCTCCTCCCCGCCGGTGCGCTGGCCCTGCTTCTACGGCATCGACTTCGCGACCCGGGCCGAGCTCATCGCGACCGGTATCGGCGTCGACGAGGTCTGCACGTCGATCGGCGCTGACTCGCTCGGGTACATCTCCGAGGAGGGCATGGTGGCGGCGACCGACCAGCCGGCGTCGGCCCTGTGCACGGCGTGCTTCACCGGCAGCTACCCCGTGCCACTCCCCGACGCGTCCCGGCTGGGCAAGAACCTGTTCGAGACGCTGCCGCTCGAGGTGGACGTCGACGGCGTGAGCCTCGGCGTCTCCGGCGGTGCCGCGGACGCCCTCACCCGCCCCTAGCCGTTCTCACCTGGGCGGGGCGCTTGGGCCTGTCCCGCCCCCGGGGCGGCCACCCCGGGTGGCGTCGTGGCCGACACGGCAGGTGCCGGCGGCGCCGGTCCGGTGGCCTTGGCCACCTCCGGTGGCGTGGGGTCGCCGCGCCGCGGCTCGTTCCACAGCTCGATCGTCTGGGTCAGCCAGTACGTCGCGAACTGCCCGATGAGCAGCGCCTCGAGCCAGAACACCCAGTTGTCCAGCCAGCCGAGCCACGGCCCCGTCACGACCACGGCGCCGATCGAGACGACCATGACCACGAAGCCCCAAAAGTAGCGGTTCCACAGGTGCGCCCGCGCCGGCCTGCCGTCCGCGCGGGACTGCTTGCGGGCCAGGCCCCACCCGTTGATGAAGACGGTCGCCACGATGCCCACGAACAGCATGAGCGCCGCCCCGTCGTGCCCGTGGCACAGGAACGCCCCGCGGTTCCACAGGTAGGCACCCGTCAACGCGAGGAACGCGACGACCGACACCGCGATGGCCGTCCCCACACCCTTGGACAGCACCCGCTCGGACTCCGGTGTCGCGACGAGCTGGATCCACATGACGACGCCGAAGGTCACGGCCGCGAGGACGAGGAGCGACCCGACGTTGTTCGAGATCGCGTCGCGGACGTCCCTCGGGATCGCACCGGGCACGCACCTCGCCTCCGGGCGCGTGGGGACGAACGCCACGATGAAGGCGAAGAACCCCGACCCGTTGAGCAGGACGTCCTCCACCGGGCTGTTGCCCTGGTACACGATCAGGCAGGTCCCGACGGCGCACAGGCTCGAGACGAAGACAGCCTGCACCGGCGTGTAGTACGACGCGCTGATCGACGGAAGCATGTGGCCCCGGCCGATGACGTACGCCGCCACCGCCACCCCGAGGAGCAGGACGAGGAGCACCATGGCCAGCCGCAGGAACCGGTAGGTGCGCAACAGGTCGAACTGGTAGCTGCTGGACACGATGGACCCCTTTCCGCTGTGAGTCCCTGCGTTTGCGATCGTCCTCCTGCCCTCGAGGCGCTGTCCTCCGTCATCGGTGGTGGCCCTACGCTGGGACCCGTGAGCGAGCCGAGCACGTACGCGTCCGCCGGAGTCGACGTCGAGGCGGGCGACAGGGCCGTCGAGCTGATGAAGGCCAGCGTGCGACGAGCCACCAGGCCCGAGGTGATCGGCGGCCTCGGCGGCTTCGCGGGCATGTTCGACGCGAGCGCCATCGCCCGGATGACGCGCCCGGTCCTCGCCACCAGCACCGACGGCGTCGGCACCAAGGTCGCGATCGCCCAGGCCCTCGACCGGCACGACACGCTCGGCTTCGACCTCGTCGGCATGGTCGTCGACGACATCGTGGTCTGCGGCGCCGAGCCACTGTTCATGACCGACTACATCGCCACGGGCAAGGTCGTCCCCGAGCGGGTGGCCGCGATCGTGTCCGGCATCGCCGCGGCCTGCGAGCAGGCGCGGGTCGCCCTCGTCGGCGGCGAGACCGCCGAGCACCCCGGCCTGCTCGAGCCGGACGAGTACGACGTGGCGGGCGCCGCCACCGGTGTCGTGGAGCATGCCGACGTGCTGGGTCCCGACCGGGTCGTCGCCGGTGACGTCGTCCTGGCCCTGGCGAGCAGCGGCCTGCACAGCAACGGCTACTCCCTGGTGCGGCACGTGATCCGTTCCGCCGGCTGGGAGCTCGACCGCGAGGTCCCCGAGTTCGGGCGCACGCTCGGCGAGGAGCTGCTCACCCCGACCCGGGTGTATGCCGCCGACCTCGTCGACCTCCTGCGCACCGACGGCGTGGACGTCCACGCGCTCTCGCACGTGACCGGTGGGGGGCTGGCCGCCAACCTCGCCCGCGTCCTGCCGCCCGGCTCCTTCGCCCGGGTCGACCGCTCGACCTGGACACCGCCGGCAGTGTTCTCGACCGTCGGCGCGCTCGGCCGGGTGCCGCAGGCCGACCTCGAGCGCACCCTCAACATGGGCGTCGGCTTCGTCGCGATGCTCCCCGCCGAGCAGGTCGACGCCGCCACGGCGTTCCTGGCCGCCCGCGGCATACCGGCCTGGGTCGCCGGCGACGTCGTCGACGACGTCGACGCGACCCCGGCCGCCGGCCACGAGGTGGTCCGTGGCGCCAAGGGCGTCGAGGGCGGAGCCGTCCAGCTCGTCGGCGACTACCGCTCCTGAGCCGACCACCCCCCCCGGATGACCACCTCCACCAACGTGGCCACCCCGACTGAGTAGGTCGGCGGATGGTGGGCGCAGCCGTGTCCGCCCGACCATGGTCCCGTGACCACCAGCCCGACCACCGTCGCCGAGACCCCTGACGCCTCAGGTGGCTCATCCGACTCCGCCGCCCGGCACCGGGCCATGCGGTGGGCAGGGGTGAGCACGACCGTCGTGGGACTGCTGGCCACCGCGGCGCTCGTCGTCGAGTGGGCCACCGCCCAGCTCGTCGGCCGGGCGATGTACGGCGTCGCGCGGGGGCTCGCGGGTGGCTGGTCGACGACGGGCCCGGACGACCTGCCGTCCGCTGCCGACTCCCTGGACGACCTCCTCCTGACGGCCGCCGTCGCGACGGTCCTGGCCGTGGCCGCCGCGGTGGCCCTGGCCTCCAGGCTCGGCCGCTCGGTGACGATGCCGGCCTGGGCCACGGGCCTGGTGGCCGCGGCCCTGTGCAGTGGGACCGAGCTCGTCGTCCTCGCGGAGCTCACCGGGGGCTTCCCCGTCTGAGTCGCGCGGGTCTAGCGTCGGAGGGTGCCCGGGTGGGAGGCAGAGGACCAGTCGGTGCGCCAGTACCGCTTCCTGCTGCGCACCATGCCGCTCGACGCCCTCGAGGCCGCCCACGTCGAGGCACTGGTCCCCATGGCGAGGTCGCGCCGCTCGATCGTGCTGCGCGCCGTGCAGCACGGCCTCGTGACGGGCCTGCGCCTCACGCCCGACGACGTCGGCCGCATCGCCCACCTCGTCACGGTGGGTGAGCGCCGCCGCCCGGGTGACTTCCTCGGCGCGTGCCCCCGCCCCGTGCTGCTGGCCCTGGCGGAGGGCGTGATCGTGGCCGAGGCGTCGTTCGGCCGGTTCGGCGGGTATGCCGCGTGGGACGGCCTGGACCCCGACCCCGAGGACGACGGGGTGGACGACTCCGCCTACGCGCAGAGGTGGCACATCGTGCACGAGCAGCAGGTGAGCTACCCGGGCATCAGCGGTGGGCGTTCGGACCCCGGGTCGTCCGGCTCGCGGGGGTGGTGAGCCGATGTCTCCCCTGGCCCGGGGTGGGCGGGCCTATGCTCCGAGCACCAGCGCGCGATCCGGAGGGGGAGCCATGACGACGCCGACCGAGGACCAGGTGGTCCGCCAGTACCGGTACCTGCTCGCGACCGCCCCGGTGGACGCGCTGCAGGTCGCCCACGTCGAGGCGCTCGACCGGCTCGACGACGGCGGTCGGGAGTCGGTGCTGCACGCCGTGCAGGAGGCACTCGTCGCCGGGGCCCGGCTCCGCGCGAACGACACCACCGCCGTCGCCCGCCTGGTCGCGCACGGCGAGCAGCGGGCGCCGGGGGAGTTCCGGCGGGCGTGCGACCCGTCGGTCCTGCACGCGCTCGCCGAGGGCGTCCTCGGGTCGGAGGCGACGTTCGGGCTCCTCGGCGGGTACGCCGACTGGGACGGCGCCGACCGTGTGCCGGTCGACGCCGGGGTCGACCACGGCGGGGGCCCCGGTCGTGACGGCGACCCGGCTGCGGAGGCCTGGGCGTACGCCCGGGCGCACGCCGCCCAGCAGAGCGGCCTGGGCGCCGGCTCGGTCTGACGATCGCGGGCTCACCTCCCGGGCGAGCCGCCGTGCGTCCGGCTGCTCCCGCAGCAGTGCCGGCCTACGACCTCGCCAGCACGTCCGCGGTGGTCGCGAGCGTCACGAGGGGGGCGTAGAGACCCATGACGTCGAGGGCCTTGGCGTGGTTGTCGTCGGTGGACCCGGCGCACGCGTCGGTCACGACCGTGACGTCAGCCCCGGCGTCGGCAGCGGCCAGCACGGTCGAGATGACGCAGCAGTCGGTGGCCACGCCGGCCACGACGAGCTGGGGCTGCTCACCGACGACGGCCTGCAAGTCGGCCCCCCACTTGCCGAAGGTGGTGGCCGTGACCGAGGCGGCCCGTCGAGCCTGCGGGGCCACCTCGTCCGTGAGGTCGTACAGCGGGCTGTCCGCCGGCTGGAGCGCCCACGGGAACTGCTCGTAGTACGGCACCCACGCGCCCGTGGGCTGCTGCGGTGCGACGAACCGGGTGAACACCACGTGCTCGCCGAACGCGTCGGCGAGCCGCACCGCGTTGGCCGCCGCCGCGGCATACCGGGGGGCGCGCCACTCGCTCGACGGGTCGCCGAACACGCGCTGGAAGTCCACGGCGACCAGCCACGCGGAGGAGGTCACGCGCGGCCCTCCTGGCAGCGCACCGTGCCGCGGCGCAGGACCAGGGTGACGACGAAGGACAGCACCAGGGCGAGCAGCACCCCGAGGTTGGCGTAGGCCCAGTTGCCGTCCCAGTAGGGGCCGGAGGGGTCGTCGACGTACTTCCCGAGGCCGAGCGGTTCGAGCAGGTAGCCCTGCCAGTTGTTCCATGACGCGTCGGCGGCGAAGTTGTTGACCACCAGTCCCCAGCCGAGGACCGACGAGACCACCATCGTGCCGATCGACACCCAGTCCCAGGCGCCGTAGCGGCCGCTCGGGTCGAACAGGGCGTCCTCGTCGTAGTCGCGCCGGCGCAGGGCGATGTCGGCCAGCATGACCCCCGCCCACGCGGCGAGCGGGACGCCCAGGGTGATGAGGAACGACTGGAACGGGTTGATGAAGCTCTGGGCGAAGAAGACCACCCAGATGGTGCCGAGGGTGAGGATGACCCCGTCGACGAGGGCGGCGCGCGGGCGCGCGATCCGCACGCCGAGGGAGAGCAGGGTCAGGCCGGAGGAGTAGATGCCGAGGACCGCGCCGCTGACGAGCGCGAGGATCGCGGCGAGCAGGAACGGCAGCAGGAACCACGTCGGCAGGATGGTGGCGAGGGTGCCGATCGGGTCGGCCTGGATGCCCTCGCTGAGCTTCTTGTCCGACCCGGCCAGCAGCAGGCCGTAGACGACGAGCAGGGTGGGGGCGAGGGCTCCGCCGAAGGTGTTCCACGCGACGATGGACCCGCCGGGGGCGTCCCGGCGCTGGTAGCGGGACCAGTCGGCGGCGATGTTGATCCACCCCAGCCCGAACCCGGTCATGACGAGCACGAGCGCGCCGACCACCTGCTGGGCCGACCCGCTCGGCAGCGCGGAGACGGCGGACCACTTGATGTGGCCGAGGGTGAGGGCGACGTAGACGACGGTCGCGGCGCCGGTGATCCAGGTCAGCCACGACTGCAGCCGCATGATGATGTGGTACCCGGCGACCGAGGCGGCCACGATGAGCGCCGCGGTGACCACGCAGGCCACGACCTTGGTGCCGGTGCCGCCGCCCCAGCCGAGCTGCTTGAAGATCGTGGCGGTGGCCAGCGTCGCCAGGATGGCCAGGAAGGTCTCCCAGCCGATCGAGGTGAGCCAGGAGATGACACCGGGCACCTTCTGGCCGGTGACGCCGAACGCCGCCCGCGAGAGCACCATCGTGGGGGCCGACCCGCGCTTGCCCGCGATCGCGATCAGCCCGCACAGCAGGAACGACACCACGACGCCGACCACGGTGACGAGCACCGCCTGCCAGAACGAGATGCCGAAGCCCAGGACGAACCCGGCGTAGCTGATGCCGAAGACCGAGACGTTCGCCGCGAACCACGGCCAGAACAGGTCCCGGGGTCGAGCGGTCCGCGCGGCCTCGTCGATGATCTCGATGCCGGTGGTCTCGACCCCGAGACGGCGGGTGCGCTCCCGCGTGTCTGTGCTCATGAGCGGAGCGTAGCCCTCGGCCGGGCACCGTCAGCGGTGGCTCGGCCGGGGCGCGGCGCCGTGGCGGCCGGACGCCTGCGAGGGCGTCGGTCGACACGGACCGCCGGCCCGTGCATGAGGGTGGAGCTTAGGAGGTGGATCGGGTCATCGCTGACCCGAGGCCCACTTCCCGTAGTCGTCGTACTCGTCGTTGCCCTCGTCGGAGGCAGGCTCCGGCTCGGTGTAGGACGAACCGTGTAGTTCTCGCTCAAGCGCGCTCAGGTCGGTGTTCGGGGAGAAGTACTTCAGCTCCCGAGCGACCTTCGTCTGCTTGGCCTTGGCCCGGCCGCGCCCCATGGCGTGACCCCCTCATGCGTCTGCCGGGACGGCATCGCCTGGTCGAGTCACCGTGTCGGTGCCTCGGCTCCACGGAGCGGTCCCGGGAATTGTGTATGTGTCGTGGGTCCAACGCTACATGAGCCGCGCAAGTTCTGCGGCCGGACCCGCGGCGACCCAGCCGGTCGGACGACCCGGTGGTGCGAACCTGCCGGGCGAACCGGTGGGGCGAACCGGCGGCTCCGGCCGCAGGGGTCGCCCCTGCCGCCGCAGCGGCTCAGCGCGCGGGCAGCCAGATCCCGCCGGCCTGCTTGGCGGCCATGCGCTCCTCGGCGATGTGGTCGGCGGCCGCAGCCGGGGTGATCGAGCGCTCCCGCGCGGTCTCCAGCACCTCGAGGGTGTGGTCGAAGATCGCGGTCGCGGCCTTCTTGGCCCGCTCGAAGTCGAAGCCGTGCAGCTCGTCGCTCACCTGGATCACGCCACCGGCGTTGACGAGGAAGTCGGGCGCGTAGGTGATCCCGCGGGCGGCGAGCTGGTCGGCGGTGCCGCCCTCGCCCTCGGTCACGAGCTGGTTGTTGGCGCCGCCGCACACGACGCTCGCGCGCAGGGCCGCCACGGTCTCGTCGTCGAGCGCACCGCCCAGGGCACACGGGGCGTACACGTCGATGTCGGAGCGCACCAGCGCCGCGGTGTCGGCGACGACCTCGACCTCGGGGTGCGCGGCGGTCAGGGCCGCGAGCGCCTCCTCGTTGACGTCGGTGACGACGACGCGGGCGCCGTCCTCGAGCAGGTGGCCGGCCAGGATGCGGCCGACCTTGCCGACACCGGCGATCCCGACGGTCCGGTCGCGCAGGGTCGGGCTGCCCCAGACGTGCTGGGCGCAGGCGCGCTGGCCCTGGAAGACGCCGTAGGCGGTGAGCACCGAGGAGTCGCCGGCGCCGCCGTTGGCCTCGCTGCGCCCGGTGGCGAAGCGGGTGGTCTCGCTGACGACGTCCATGTCGGCGACGTAGGTGCCCACGTCGCAGGCGGTGACGTACCGGCCGCCGAGGCTCTCGACGAAGCGGCCGTAGGCCCGCAGCAGCTCGGGCGTCTTGTCCGTGGCGGGGTCCCCGATGATGACGGCCTTGCCGCCGCCGAGCTCGAGGCCGGCCACCGCGTTCTTGTACGCCATGCCCCGGGACAGGCGCAGGACGTCTGCGAGCGCCTCGTCCTCGCTGGCGTACGGGTAGAACCGGGTGCCGCCGAGGGCCGGCCCGAGGGCGGTGCTGTAGATGCCGATGATGGCGCGCAGGCCGGTGGTCCGGTCGTGGCAGAAGACGACCTGCTCGTGCTGGGACAACGAGGTCAGGGACGGCGAGGTCAGGGGCGGCGAGGACACGGTCACGGTGGTGACTCCTAGGGCTCGGTGGCGTGGGCGGGCGCGGGTCGCGCGTCCTGTGCCCAGCGTATTCCTGCCCGGGGCTCCCGCGGTTCCCCACGGGAGCCGCCGTCCGTGGCGGCAGGGAGGGTCGCGCCTGTGGTCGCGGTGGCCGCAGCGGGCCGGGGACGGGGTCCGCGGGGGCGGCGGAAGGGTCGTGACTAGTACTTCCGGACCATGCGGGATGGCCCGTTCGGAATGTTCCCAATGGGGCTCGGTTGTCCGATTATGGGCAGACGTCCCCTGAAGTAGGAGAAGAACACATGGTCACTCGTCCCACGGAGGTCGAGAAGCTGCTCACGCCTGCAGAGGTTGCTGCGCTCTTCCGAGTCGATCCCAAGACAGTCACGCGCTGGGCCAAGGCAGGCAAGCTCAACTCGATCCGCACCCTCGGCGGCCACCGCCGCTACCGGGAGGCGGAGGTCCGGGCGCTCCTGTCCAACGTCATCTGACGGGGGAGTGAGGCCGGCTCCGGGTTTCAGGGGCTCGGACCGGCCAGCACCCTGGTGGTCGCGGTACGCCGCACCGCCGGCACCCCCGCCCACCTCTAGGGGACAGAGGTGGGCGGGACGCCGGCGGTAGGCCCTGCCCGACCGGTTACCGTGCCTCCCATGAGCGGTGCGCCACGTCCCGGACCGTTGTCCGGGGTCCGCGTCCTCGAGCTGGGCGGCATCGGTCCCGGCCCGTATGCCGGCATGCTCCTGGCCGACCTCGGCGCGGACGTCCTCCGCGTCGACCGGCCGGGTGAGGACCTGCGGGCCACCCACGCCGTGCTGCTCCGCGGCCGCCGGTCGGTCGCGCTCGACCTCAAGACGGACGACGGGCGCGCCGCCGTCCGGGACCTCGTCGCGCGGTCCGACGTGCTGCTCGAGGGCTTCCGGCCCGGGGTGGCGGAGCGGCTGGGGCTGGGTCCGGAGGACCTGCTCGCCCTCCGGCCGGCGCTGGTCTACGGCCGGATGACCGGCTGGGGGCAGGACGGTCCCTACGCCGGGCTGGCCGGCCACGACATCACCTACCTCGCGGTCTCGGGTGTGCTCGAGGCGTTCGCCGGCCCGGACGGGCGGCCCGTGCCGCCGCTCAACCTGCTCGGCGACTTCGGCGCCGGCGGCATGCTGCTGGCCTTCGGCGTGGTGTCGGCACTGCTGCACGCCCGGGCGACCGGCGAGGGGCAGGTGGTCGACGCGGCGATCGTCGACGGCGTCGCCTCGACGACCGCGATGCTCCAGTCGATGCTCGCCTCGGGCCTGTGGCCCGGGCCGCCCGGCGCCAACCTCTTCGACGGGGGCGCCCCGTTCTACCGCTGCTACCGCACCGCTGACGACCGGTGGGTGGCGGTGGGTGCGGTCGAGCCGGTCTTCTACGCCAGGCTCCTCGACGGCCTCGGGCTCGAGCCCGGGCTGGCCGGGACCCAGCTGGACCGGAGCACCTGGGCCGAGGTCAGCGCCCGGTTCGCGGCCGTCTTCCGTCGCCGGTCCCGGGACGAGTGGGCGGCGCACTTCGCGCGCCGGGACGCCTGCGTCGCGCCCGTCCTCTCGGTGACGGAGGCGGCTCGGGACCCTCACCTGGCGGCCCGGGGCACCTACCTCGTCGACCCGGCGGGTGTCTCGCCGACGGCCCCCGGCGTCGTCCCCCGCTTCTCCCGGCCCCCCGGCTCCACGTCGGCAGTGGCCCCTGAGCCGTCGAGGGACACCCGTCCCGATATGCCCGAGTTGGGCAGGACCGAAGGGTGAGACCCGTTCGGCTGAACGGTTGAGTGGTCATTCAAGGCTTGGCAAAGTGCACTGTGCAGCGGCCCGCTCCGGCGGTTTAGTCATCCCTGGAACGTATGCCTCGTGACCCCTGGGGAGCCCACCGTGACCAACAGCCTCGGAACCTTCGTCCGCGAGCAGATGCGCCTGCTCGGGTGGAGCCGGGAGACGCTGCTGCAACGCACCGCGCTCGACGAGTGGACCGTCGAGGCCATCCTGGACGCTCCCGTGCTGCCCGAGTGGCCTGAGCCGCACGCCATGCTCGCCCTCGCCCGGGCCTTCAACCTCCCCGTCCGAGAGGTCGTGCTCCAGGCGGCCCAGGGGTGCGGCCTGCACGTCCTGGCACCGCTCAACCCCACCGAGACACTGATGCTCGCGTCGAACGAGGACCTCATGAAGGAGGTCCGCCGGCGGCTCGCCCTGGGGGCGCGCACGGGCCAGTACATCGCCAGCACCCACGGAGCCCTCGGCGCGGACGTCGAGTCCGCCTGAGCCTGTCCCATCCCGGGCGGCCCGCCGCCCAGACGCCGAACGGCCGGTCGGAGACCTTCTCCGACCGGCCGTTTGCGTCGTCGGCGGGTGGTGCTCGCCTCAGTCCGGGCGGATGCCGTCCCGGACGGCCTGCAGGGCGCGCACCGCGAGCTCGCGGTGGTGCTCGAGGTCGACCAGCAAGGACTCGTCGGCCAGGTCGCCGTCCTCACCGAGCAGCTCCACCGCCAGGCACCGCTCGGCCAGGGCCGTGGCGCCGAGGTTCGAGGCGGTTCCCTTGAGCCGGTGGGCAGCTCGCCCCTGCGCCTGGGCGTCCTGCTCGGCGTGGGCCGACCGGAGGGCCTGGAGGGTGTCGGCCGTGCTCTGGTCGAACCGGTCGAGCATCCGCAGCAGCAGGCTCGGGTCGTCGGGGTCGAGCTCCAGCAGCTCGCCGAGGCGCGTTCGGTCGAGCACGTCGGCGTCCGCGAGGGCGGGAGGGAGCGTGGGGCCGGCTCCTCCCGGGAGCGGAGCGGGCACGTCCCGGTCCGGACCGACGAGCCGGTCGAGCACCTGGCCGAGCAGTGCGACGTCGACCGGCTTGGTCAGGAAGTCGTCCATGCCTGACTGCAGGCAGCGCTCTCGCTCCCCGGAGATGGCGGAGGCGGTCATCGCGATGACGGGGGTGTGGGTCCGGCCGTCCTCCAGCGCCCGGATGGCGCGGGTCGCGTCGTACCCGTCCATCTGCGGCATCTGGCAGTCCATGAGCACCGCGGCATAGGCCCCGTCGGCCTCCTGGAACGCGTAGTAGCCGGCCAGTCCGTTCTCGGCAAGGTCCACGCTGAACCCCATCGACTCCAGGATCCCGGCGGCGACGAGCTGGTTGACCTCGTTGTCCTCGACCACCAGCACGCGGCCCCGTTCCCCGGCGCGACCCTGGTGCCGCGAGGTCACCGGGCCCGGGGTGGCGCCCATGGCCGAGCCCCCGAGGTCGCGGTGCGCGGCCCCCACCGTGTTGAGCGCGTCGAGCAGGCTCGAGGGGAGCACGGGCTTGAGCAGGCTCGCGTCGATGCCGGCGGCGGTGACGTCGGCCGGGTCCAGGTCCATCGCGGAGGTCAGCAGGACGATCCGGGTGCCGTCGAACCGCCGGTCGGCACGCACCATCCGCGCGAACTGCTCGCCGTTGACCCCCGGCATCACGTAGTCGAGGAGCACCACGTCGAACGGCGTGCCCTGGCGCTCCGCCTCGTCGAGCAACCCCAGGCCCTGGACGCCCGACGAGGCCACGGCGGTGTCGACCCTCCACCCGGCGAGCTGCTCCTCCAGGATGAACCGGTTGGTCTCGTTGTCGTCGACGACCAGCGCCCGCAGGCCGGCGACGACGCTGCTGGGACGTGGCGGCGGGGTCGAGCCCTCCGCCGCCACCTCGAAGGCGGCCGTGAACCAGAAGGTGCTGCCCGCGCCCTCCTCGCTGTTGACGCCGATCTGGCCGCCCATGGCCGACACCAGCTGACGGCTGATGGCCAGGCCCAGGCCGGTGCCGCCGTACTCGCGGGTCGTCGAGCTGTCCCCCTGCGAGAAGGCCGTGAACAGCCTGGCCTGCACCTCCGGCGACATGCCCGCCCCGGTGTCGCTCACGTCGACGCGCAGGACGACCTGCCCGTCGTGGGCGGCCTCGACCGTACCGCGCACCACGACCTCCCCGGCTGCGGTGAACTTCACGGCGTTCGCGGTGAGGTTGGCGACCACCTGACCGAAGCGGACCGGGTCCCCGAGGACCCGTGACGGCACGTCGGGGGAGCAGGTGACCGCCAGCTCGAGCGCCTTGGCGCGGGCGCGTTGCGCCGACAGCGTCGTGCTCTGCTCGACCACACTGGTCGGGTCGAACTCGATGCGCTCGAGGTCGAGGCGCCCCGCCTCGATCTTGGAGAGGTCGAGGATGTCGTTGACGAGGGCGACGAGGCTGCGGCCCGCGGAGTCGATGCCCTCGGCGAGGCGCTTCTGCTGGGGCGACAGCTCGGTGCGACCGAGGAGCTCGGAGAGCCCGATGACGCCGTTGAGCGGCGTGCGGATCTCGTGGCTCATCGTCGCGAGGAACTCGGACTTGGCGAGCGAGGCACGCATGGCGTCGTCCCGTGCCTTGGCGAGGCGTTCGGCGGCCCACTCCCGCTCGGCCACCCGGGCGAACAGGGCGCTGGCCTGCCCGACCGTCACGCTGTCGGTGTCGGTCGGAGGGGTGGACGCCCTCGTGTCCATGACGATGACGCAGGCGACGCGCTCCTCGGCGACCACGGGCGCGGCCACGAGGTGCGTGCCCTCCCGGCTGCGCGAGATCTCCGGCATGAGCGTCCTGACCGTGGCCCGCGCCATCCGCCGGGCCTCGGCGACGTCCTCCGCGGGGGCATGGCGCGTCTCGCCCGGGACGGGGACCAGCTCGCGGTCGTCGACCACCCTGAAGGCCGCCACGGGGCGCCAGCCGGTGTGCTCCGCGACGTCGTGCAGGACCTGGGGGATGACCTCCACGAGCGAGGCAGCCTCGTTGGCGGCGGTCGCCATGGACGTCAGCAGGCCCAGCGCCTGCTCGGCGTCCTTGGTCTCGGTGACGTCCTGCGAGGTGCCGCGCATCCGGACGACCCGCCCGGTCGCGTCACGAGCGGCCTGGCCGCGTCCCCGGATCCAGGCCAGCGCGCCGTCGCGGCGCACGACCCGGGCGTCGAACTCGAAGAAGCCGCTCTCCAGCGCCCCGCGCACCGCGGACTCGACCCGGGCGCGGTCGTCGGGGTGGATCCGCTCCAGGAAGCCGCCGTAGGTGGGGGTGAACGTCGACCGGTCGATCTCGTAGATGCGGTAGAGCTCGTCCGACCACGTGACCGTGTCGCTGAGCACGTCCCACTCCCAGCTGCCGATCCTGGCGATCCGCTGCGCCTCCGCGAGCAGCTGCTCGCTGCGCTGCAGGCTGTCGATGAGCTGCCGCTGGTGGCCGTAGTCCGAGACGCGGTGCAGCCACCCCACCGGACGGCCGGCGTCGTCGTGGATGCGGGTGTGGCTCACCAGCGCCCACAGGACGCTGCCGTCCTTGCGCAGCAGCGCGCACTCGAGGTTGTCGCCCGACTGGCCGGTCTCGTCGAGCTCGCGCAGGTGCTCGGCGAACTGCCCTCGGCCGACCTCGTCGAGCGTGTCGAACACCGACAGGCCGCGCATCTCCTCGGGCGTGCGGCCCAGGAGGTGGGCGAGGCGGTCGTTGGCGTAGACGGTGGTGCCTACGCGGTCGAACACCCAGAGGCCGTCGGGGGATGCCTCCGCCAGCCAGCGCTGGAGCTCGGCGGGGTCGACGTCGCGGGGGTCGGGCACGGGCCAATCCTCGCACCACCACCGCCGTCAACCCGCGCAAACCGGCGCGTCCGGAGGGTGCCGGGAGGTTCGGTGCGGTCCGGTCCGCCCGTCAGGAGGGCAGCGGCTCGGGTGCGGTGCGTCCCGGCACGAGGGCCTCCCAAGCCCGTTGGGGGCCGGGTCGGTCACGCAGCGAGGCACCCAGCCGCGCCAGCGGGAGGTGGCCGGCCTGCGCAGTGGTGGCTGCACCCCGACCGGCGAGGAGCCGGGTGGCCGCGGCGCGCAGCTCGTCGGGACGGGCGGTGTTGGGGGCCAGGGCCTCGCCGAGGCCGTGCCGCTCGACGGCGGCGGCGCCGGAGAACTGGTCGGTGGACAGGGGCAGCACGAGGAGGGGCACACCCGCGGTGAGCACCTCCGTCACCGAGTTGTTGCCCCCGTGGGTGACCGCCAGCGACGCGTGCCGCAGGAGGGTCACCTGGGGCAGGGTCTCCCGGACGAGCCAGGAGTCCGGGAGCTCGCCGAGGGCCCCTCGCGGGGTCGACCCGTGGGCGAGGGCCACGCGCACGTCGAGTCCGCGCAGGGCGGCGGCGATCCGGGTCAGGACGTCGGTGCGCGCCGAGAGGAAGCTGCCGAGGCTCACGTAGGCGACAGGCTGCTCGCCCCGGGCGAGCCACGCCTCGACCTGCTCGTCGCGCGACTCCTCCCGCACGCAGGACCCGAGGAAGGTGTGCCGCGGCAGCAGCGCCGTCCGGGCGGGGTCGTGCAGCTCCTCGGGGTAGTTGAGGAGCAGCCGGCCGCCGGTCTCGGCGAACGCGTCCGTGCTGGGTGCCGCGCCGGCGTCCAGCTGGGCGAGGGCGGTGTTCCACTGGGCGGTGAACTCGTCGCGCACCTGCTCGCACAGCCGCCTCAGCCGCTCGAGGCCCTGCGGGTGCGGGACGAGGGCGCGCGGCCAGTCCTCCGGGCAGCCGTACACCTCGTCGCCGACCACCAGGGCCGACGGGTGTCCGAGGAGCACGTCGGTGTGCTCGATGCCGGCGCCGAGCAGGCCGAGCCGGGCCCCGAAGGCCAGGTGGTCCACGAGGATGGCGTCAGGTCGGGTTTCGTGGACGACGTCCTGCACCGCCCGCCCCACCTCGACCGGGTTCCAGAGGAGGTCGTCGCGCCGGGCCTGCGCCTGGTACTCGAGCGTCTCCACCGCGCCACGGCGCGTTGCCGCGAAGAAGCCGCGCAGCGAGTCGTCCTCGCCCGGCGGCTGCTCCTCGGCGCGGATGACGCCGGGGTTGGAGCCGCGGCCGAGCTGCAGGTGCGCGCGTTCGTACCCGAACCCACGGACCAGGGCGTCGGTCGCGTGACCCGTCGCGACGACGACACGTTCGCCGGCGTCCCGCCACGCGGTCGCGATCGTGGCGAGGGGGTACAGGTGCGAGGCGTAGTCGGGACTGATGACGAGCAGCGTCACGAGACGTCCTCCACGGCCGCCGGGCCCACCGTGCCGGGCCGGCTGCGCCGGGCGACGGACTCGTACACGTCCGCCAGCGACGTGGCCATCGCATCGATGCCGAAGCGGCTGCGCACCATGTGCCGGGACCCCGCTGCCCGCTCGTCCGCCCCGTCGGTGGCGGCGAGGTCGAGGGCCGCGTGCACACCGCCCACGAGGGCTGCGCGGGAGGAGGTGTCGACGAGGAAGCCGGTCCGGCCGTCCGCCACGTAGGTCGCCGGGCCACCGCCGTCAGGAGCCACCACGACGAGGCCGACACCCATGGCCTCGAGGATGGCGATGCCGAACTCCTCCTTGAGGCTGGCGCTGACGTACACCCCCGGGGGCCGGCCCGAGGCCGGGTCGCCCCGGCGCACCGCAGCCAGCCAGGCGGCGGTCGTCGCGTTCGGGCGGTGGCCGGCCAGGAGCAGCCCCTGCACCGCGGCCCGCTCACGAGGGAGGACCGAGGCGATCCGGGCGAGCTCTGCCGCCTCGTCGTCGCTGGGGTCGTCGAGGTCACCCCCGACGACGAGCAGGTTGCAGCGGGCGCGCAGGCGGTCGTCGTCGGCCCAGGCCCGCGCCAGGGTCGCCATGCCCTTGACCGGGCTCAGCCGCCCCACCGACACCGCGATCGGCAGGGCCCGGCGGTCCGGCGGCAGGGTGGCGAGCAGCTCCTCCAGCTGCGCCAGGGCGGTGGCGGTGCCGCGCGTGCGCAAGGCCGGCTCGGCCCCCTCCCGTACGGCACGGTCGACCGCGCTGAGGTCGATGCCCTCGGCCACGACGGCGACGCGGTCGCGTCGGCTCGCCAGGTCCAGGCCCAGGAAGCGGCGCAGGTCGCCGTCGACCTCACGCCGCGGCAGCACCACGAGGTGGTCAGCGGTCGCGGCGAGGTCCCGCAGCAGCCGGTCCCGGAACCACAGGTGCTCGACCACGTCCGCGTCCCCGAAGCCGTCCCTCGTGAGCGTCCCGGCCGCGTCGCGCGAGGCGATGAGCGCCTGTGGGTCGGGCGCAGCGGTGAGCACGACCGGGATCCCGAGCTCGCGGGCCACCTCCGCCGCAGCCATCGAGCCGACGTCGGCCATCCGCACGTGGATCGCGTCCACCCTGCCCGCGGCGCGGAGCACCCGGCGCATGCCCCGCCGCGCCGCCACCCGCGCGGGCCAGGCCCGCGGGATCCCCTGGGGGAAGCCGGCGAGGGGAAGCCTGGTGTAGTGGTGCCCGGGGTCGCGCAGCCCCGGCTCACGGTGAGCCGGGTCCCGGTGGCCGGGTTCCCAGTCGCCGGCCAGGACGTTGCCGCGGGCGATGGGGAAGTGCGCCAGGTCGGGCCGGCCGCCGGAGACGGTGATGACCCGGGCGCCACGCGGCCGCTGCCGCACCAGGGCGTCCCCCAGCTGCACCAGCAGGGTGGCGATGCCGCCGGTGTCCCCCCTGCCGGCCTGATGCAGCTGGCCGTCGATGTCGGCGTGCAGGAAGAGCTGGACGACGGCCGGCCGGCTCGGGACGAGGACCGCCGGGTCGGGGCCGAGGTCGTGCAGCGCGAGCCGGGCGGTCTCCGCCAGGGGCCCCACGGACCGCGAGTAGGAGACCAGGAGCTCCTCGGCGCGCAGGTCCGCCGCCGGACCCTGGCCGAGCGCAGCAAGGGCGGCGCGGCGGACGGGGACCGGCTGCTCCACCTCACCGGCGGCGAGGTCCAGCAGGATGCGCGACGAGCCGGGTCCGGGGACCAGCCCGAGCGTCTCCACCACACGGGCCCGGGGATCGGCCTCGACGACGTGTGCGAGCGCGCCGGCGAGGGCGGCCGTGACCACGTCCGGGGCGCGGACGGCCCAGTGCTCGAGCGTGCGCTGGGCGAGCATCCCGCGGAACCCTCCCTCGCAGCACGCGCGGACCAAGGGTTCGAGCGCGCGGTCGACGACGGGTGTCAGGCGCAGCGCGTCGAGGGCGTGCTCGACCACGAAGGGCCGGGCGTCGTCGAGCAGGTCCGCGAGTGCCTCGCCGGCCTGCTCGTCGGCGCAGGCGCCGATGGCGTGCACCGCGGCGATCGTCGTCAGCGGGTCGGCGGTGACGACCGCCGACCGCAGGACGTCGACGACCCCGGGCGTGGCGGCAGCAGTGGCCCGCGCTGCGGCGTCGGCAACCGCGTCCCCCGCGCGCATGCCCTCCAGGAGGCTCGGCGCGGACGCAACTGCGGCGAGCGCCGCCCCCAGGTCCATGTCTGGAACGGTAAGTCGGTGCGACCGGATCCGCTCGCCGGGCAGGAGGGTGCGCCAGCGCGTCCCGGTCGCCCCGCGGGACGTCGCCCGTCAGCACGCTCCCGGTGCGCCGGCAACGCTGCAGGTCAGGCGCGGCGAGCGCGCCGACACCGTCCGGTCAGGCGCGGCGAGCGCGCCGACACCGTCCGGTCAGGCGTCCCCGCGCGCCTGCTCGAGGATGGAGCGCTGGCCTCGCGCGGACGCGACCGTGACGCCGAGTCCGGTCCCCGTGGCGACGAGCACCACTGCCACGTATGCCGGGAGCCCCGCCTCGTGGTGCTCCACCAGCTCCCACGTCTCCTTGAGCGCGATGAGCCAGGCGCCGCCGGCGACGATGAGCCACCCCCGCGCGATCGCGAGGTAGCGGGTCACGAGGGCCAGGTCCTCGGGGCTGATCGCCCTCAGCAGGGCCCGGTGGTACCGGTCCCGTCGCCGTCAGGACAGGACCAGCCGGACCGGGGGCAGCAGCCACCACCACGGTGACACCGGGGGCGGGGCGGCCACCTGCTCGGACAGGGCGTGCAGTCGCTCACTGGCGTCGTCCTCGGCCTCGAGCTCGAGCTTGGCCTGGTAGACGGGGCCGGTGAACAGCAACCAGGCGCCGATGAATCCGAACCACAGGACCGCCTCTGCCATGCGGTCACCCTAGGTGCGGCGTCCCCCTCCGCGCTCCGGCCGGTCACAGTCCCACAGGCGGTCAGGTCCCGCTGGCGGTCAGGTCCCGCGGAGGGGTCGGGACGTCCGGGCGGTCAGCGCGCCCGCGCTTGGGTGGCGCAGGGCACGCACAGGGTGACCGCCGGGGCGGCCTCGAGCCGCGCTCGGGGGATCGCCACCAGGCAGCCCCGACTCTGCCCGTACGTCCCGGCCTCGAGCCGTGCGAGGGCGGACCGGACCTCGGCCAGCGCCTTCGTCACGCTGTCCCGGTACGCCCGGGCGACCGGGTCCGGGTCGCCCGGTGGCAGGGAGTCGAGCTGTTCCTGGCGGGTCCGTTCCCGCCGCCGCAGCTCGGCGCCGATGGCGGCACGACGGACCGCGTCCCGTGTGCCGGGCGCGGGCGCCTGCTCGGGGTGGTGGCCGCCCGGGTCGGGGGCGGTCGGTGGGGTCGTCGGCACCGCCGTGGTGGTCGACGGCGTGGTGGAGGGGGTGCTGGCGTGACGGGGCATGGCGGGTCCTGGGTCGGCGGGGCGTCGCGGGGGCGCCGGGACCGCGCGGGCGTCGGTGCGGGCGCGGGCGTCCGCGGTGTGGCGACCTGGTCGCCTCACCGTGGTGGACCGCGCGCTGTCAGCGACGGGGCACGAGAGGAGGCGTCCCCGCGAGGGAGGGGCTCGGGGGCTCAGGGCAGCCGCGGCGGGGCCCGGTCGACGCTGCGGCGCAGGACGTCGAGGCCGCGGATGCCCCGTGCCGCCTCACCGAGCTCGAGGGCCAGCAGGGCCGCGCCGGAGGGCACGTGCGGCGGGAAGTACCCGGCGACGGTGCTCGGGAGCTCGACGACGGCCACGGCGGACATGCGGCCAGACCATAGCAACGTTCGGCGTCCGGGCCGAACGCCTGCGTCAGCCGGCGAGGGCGACGCCGGCGAGGGCCACGACGAGGACCCACACGGTGGACACGGCGCCCAGGACCAGGGGTCGGGGGCCCATGCTCCTGACCTTGTCGAAGCGGACGCCGCAGCCCAGGGCGAACATCGCCGCGGACAGCAGGATCGTCTGTGCGATCGACGCAGCGGTGAGGATGCCGGGGCCGACGTCGACGAAGGTCCGCAGGGCGACGGCCACGACGAACCCGACGACGAAGAGCGGGACGGGCGTCGGGCGACGAGTCGTCTCCAGCGTGCTGCTCCGGCGCCGGACGGCGCCCACGACCAGGATCACCGGGGCCAGCATCAGCACCCTGGCCAGCTTCGTCACCACGGCCACCTTGAGGGCGCCGCCCCCGATGACGCCGGCAGCCGCCACCACCTGGGCCACCTCGTGCACCGAGGCGCCGGCGACGAGCCCTGAGGCGCGGGTGCCGAGGCCGAGCAGGCCCGTCAGCACGGGGACCACTCCGATCATTAGGGTGCCGAACAGGACCACCAGCCCGACCGACGTGGCGACGTCCTCCTCGTCCGCCTCCGCGGTCTCCTCCATGGCCGCGACCGCAGCGGCGCCGCAGATCGAGAAGCCCGTCGCGATGAGCAGGCGCTGGGCCGGCGGGACGCCGAGCCACCGCCCGGCGAGCAGCGTCCCGAGGATGCCCAGCGTCACCACCGAGACCACCACGGCCACCATGGGGCCACCTAGGGTGGCGATGTCGCCCAGGGCCAGCTGGAGGCCGAGCAGGACCACCCCGGCGCGCAGCAGCCGGCGCGAGGCAAGGTGCAGCCCCGGGCCGAGCACCGCCGGGAGCGTGCGGACGTTGGACACGACCGCACCCGCGAGGACGGCGACGAGCAGGGGGCTCAGACCCGGCACGGCCCGCTGCAGCAGGACGGCCACCGCGGCCACGCCCGCCGCCAGCGCCAGTCCGGGCCACGGCCGGGACGGGGCGTGCCGGTCGGTGCGGGTCTCTCTCTCGGCGGTGACGTCCATGCGCCCAACTCTCGCCCGGGCCCGACCCGGCGGGTACCCTGCAATCCGGCATGGACTCATAGCCACCGGTTATGACCCAGGGTGGAGGTGCAGGTGAGCGCGCGCTGGCCCGACCTCGAGGTGCTGGAGCTGCTCGTCGCCGTGGCGGAGACCGGGAGCATCGGCGCGGCCGCCGCCCGCCTCGCCGTCTCGCAGCCGAGCGCGAGCACGAGCATCGCGCGGCACGAGCGGCGGCTCGGGCTGTCCCTCGTCGAGCGCACGCCGCGGGGCTCGGCGATGACCGCCGAGGGTGCCCTCTACGTGGACTGGGCGAGGGACGTGCTCGCCGCCGCGGAGCGCCTGCGCCTGGCCACCTCCGCGCTGCGGGCCGAGCGCAAGTCCCACCTGCGCGTCGCCGCGAGCATGACCATCGCGGAGCACCTCGTGCCCCGGTGGTTGGCCGCGTTCCGGCGCGAGCACGCCGACGTGGACGTGGACCTCGACGTGGTCAACTCGGCTGCGGTGGCGCAGGCGGTCCGCGAGGGTCGCCGGGACCTCGGCTTCGTCGAGACGACCCGGGTCCCGAAGGGGCTGCACTCGGCCACGGTCGCGACCGACGACCTCGTCGTGGTCGTCGCACCCGGTCACCCGTGGACGCGCCGTCGGGCGCACGCCGTGACGGCGGAGGAGCTCGCCCGCAGCCCCCTGGTGGTTCGTGAGGAGGGCTCGGGGACGTTGCAGACGCTCACCGAGGCGTGCGCGGCCCGGGGCCTGCGCCTGACCGGGACCACGCAGGCCCTGTCGAGCAACACCGCCGTCCGCGTCGCCGCCACGGCCGGAACAGCCCCCGCCGTCCTCAGCCGGCTGGCCGTGGTCGATACCGTCGCCGCCGGGGACCTGGTGGTCGTCCCGGTGGCGGACCTGCCGATGCGACGACGTCTTCGGGCGGTGTGGACCGGCGGCACGCGGCCGGTCGGCCACGCCGCCGACTTCGTCTCCGTGGCCCGCCGCGACGGCTGAGGCCTACCCGTGCCGTGCCGGACCGGGTTGGCGGATGCGGTACGGCCCTGCCTGGCCGAGGACCGGCCAGGAGCCGATGACCTTCCGGTCCGCGGCCGTGAGCCCGTTGCCGCTCGCCGCCCGCATGATGATCGTCGCTTCCCCGCTGCGCAGGTAGGTGAAGAGGTACGCCTTCCAGGCCGTGTTCCTCGACCGTCCGAGCGCGCGTCCGTCCGCACTGCGAAGGCGAAGGGTGTCATGGGTGACGCCGCTGACGTCGATCTCGACCCGACAGCCGTTGCGGAAGTCCCTGGACAGCGCGTCGAGGGCGATGAGTCCCCACGGTGAGTCCGAGGTGACGCAGCGCGTCGACGCCACCACGGGCCGCAGCTCTCGTCCCGGGAACGGCTTCCCGGCCGCGTAGTCGAGACTCTCGACGGCTCCGACCCCGACGGCCACGACCGCGATGGAGGCCACCGTGACGGCTTCCACACGCCGAGGACGGGACGACGCGGGGAGGGGACGCAGGAGGGCCACCCCGCTGATGGCGGCGGGAACGAGGAGCGCGAACATCGGCGCGGCGAAGGCGGCATAGAACCCGAAGAACGACGGCGCCATCAGCAGTACGACGATCACCGACACGGTGAGGCACACGAACAGCCGGCCCTCCACCGACGTGAGGGCAGCCAGCGCGCCGGCGACGACGAGAACCACGAGCAGGGTCCACCCCACGCCCGCCATCAAAGATGCATTGCGGCCGAGCAGCTTCCACGTCTCCGAGCCCCGATCTCGTTGAGTCGTTCCAAGGTGCCGACCGACGCCCTGCTCCGCCCACCTGGGCCGCCACGACCATCCGCCACATGACGCCCGGTGCGGCGATGAAGAAGGGGAGGCACACGACGGTCGCCGCAACCGCCGCGCCCACCGACGTCCGCAGGAGCGCGCGGCCCCCGTACCGCAGCGCGACGTAGCCCAGGACGATGACGACCGGAACGACCCACCAGATCTTCACCACGAGAGCAAGACCCAGCGCAGCGCCGGCTGCCACCTGCACCCCACGACGGCCGGCGAGGCCGCGGACCGACAGCAGCGCCAGCGCGCCGAGCACCGCCACGGTCCCCAGGGGCTCCAGCAGCGGACCGGACTCGACCCGGATCGCGGGAGGCCACAGGGCGTAGAAGACGCCGCCGGCCAGTGCGGCCACCAGCCCGAACCGGCGGGTGACCACCACCACGAGCGCCGCGTTGAGGCCTCCCAGGCAGGCCCAGGCGAGTCGCGCGGCCGCCATCCCGTTCGGGTCGCTGGTCATCCGGCCCAGCCACGCGAACGGCAGCAGCGCCCACACGATGCCGGGCGGGTGGAGCAGCACGAAGTCCCGGTACGGCAGGTGTCCGAACGCCACGGCAGTCGCTGCCGCGTAGTAGACGCCGTCGTCGTAGAACACCGACAGGGCATGGGGGCCGGAGCCGCGCACGATGGTCCCGACCCGGATGGAGACGGCGAGCACACCGACGGCGAGTGCCACGACGCCGGTGAGGCGCGTCGACAGGGGAGCCGGCGCCCGGCCGGTCGCCCCCGACCCGGAGGGTGGGGACGGGATCGTGGAGGCCGCAGCCATCGGCCGACCCTAGTGCAGGTGGTACGGCCAACTAGGGCCGACGGGGACCGCCCGGGCACTGAGAGAGCGAGACCCGCGGGCCAGTGCTCTGACCTGCGGGTTTGTGGTGGCCAGGGGCGGGGTCGAACCGCCGACCTTCCGATTTTCAGACAGAGACGAACGCGAAGGTCAGGGGGCACTTTTCGGCGGCCGTGCTACATCTCGTGCAACATCTCGCCAGTTCCGGAGCATCGAGACGCTACCTGCGGGCTGCGGCAGCAAATGTACGGACGTCCACCGACAGCGGCCTCCGGTCGCACAGATACACGGGGTCAGACGTTGCGGCGGCTCTGCCCATCGACCTCGAAGAAGGCGCATCTTGCTGATCTGTCCGAGCGAAGGGCGTCGGACTGCCTCTATGAGGGCTTCGACGCCGTTCGCGCCTTGATGGCAACGGTCTTGCCTCCGTTCCAGCCCGGGAAGCCGAGTCAGGCCCCGGCCTTCTGGGCATCGACCAGCGCGGCCAGCGCTCCGTCCGCCATGTGACAGCCATCCGCCAGAGTCTTGACAACCCGACCGTGGCTTCCGTACGTTTCCCAAACCGGTTTGCCAAACCGGTTTGCAAAGGAGCAAAAATGACGGTTTCCATCGCAGACGTCGCTCGACGCGCAAGCGTCAGTCGCACCACGGTCTCCCACGTCCTCAGCGGGAACCGCCCAGTGAGTGAGGCTGTGGCAGGCCGCGTCCGGGCCGCGATGGCTGAGCTTGAGTACGTGCCAAGTCGCTCGGCGCGCAATCTGGCGATGGGCTCTACGCAGACGATCGGACTCCTGCTTCCCGACATCAGTAACAGCTTCTTCGCGGACATCGCGAAAGGCGTTGAGGGCACGTGCATCGAGAGCGGCTTCAACGTCCTCCTGTGCAACACAGGGTGGAACCTGGAGCGCGAGGTGTTCTACCTCGAGACGCTTCGCTCCCGTGCCGTCGACGGCGCGGTGTACGCGGCCGGGTCACCCCCGGCCGCCTCGAAGCTCGTGGAGCTGCTGGCCGGCCTGCCGGTCGTCGCGGTCGACGAGGCCCTTGAGGGCGTGACTGTCACCTCCGTATCGTCCAACAACCGCCAGGGTGGGCGCGCAGCCGCAGCACACCTGCTGGGCCTGGGTCACCGGGGCGCCGCCGTCGTTGGCGTCAACCGCGAGCTGGCCAGCAGTTCTCAACGGCTGATCGGCTTCCAGACAGAGTGGAAGCGGCAAACGGGCGAGCGCGCACTGGTCCTCGAGGGGTCCTTCGACGAGCAGTCCGGCGCCCGAGCCGCGCGCGAGCTGATCCCGTCGATACGCGCACGGGAGGTCACCGCTGTCTTCGCGACGAACGACCTTGCTGCGCTGGGCGCCATGCAGGTCCTGCGGGAGGCCAACATCGGCGTGCCATCGGACTGCTCGATCGTGGGATTCGACGACTCATTCGTGGCTCGGCACGCCTCACCCCCACTCACCACAATTCGGCAGGACGCCAGCGGGATGGGTGCGATGGCGGCGCAGGCCCTGCTCGACCAGCTGGCCGGCGTGGAAGCTCGCCAGGTCACCGCGCTGCCTGTCGAACTGATCGTGCGCTCCAGCACGACCTCTACGCCAAAACGCAAGTAGAAGGTTGCCAACCATGGGCGTCATCACCATTGACCAGGTCAGCAAGGAGTTCGTCAGCCGCGGCAGGCGGACCCTTGCCCTGTCCGAGACCGACCTTCAGATCGAGGAACATGAGGTGGTCTGCGTCGTCGGCCCGAGCGGCTGCGGAAAGACCACCCTGCTCAACCTCATCGCCGGCTTCCTGACGCCAACCGAGGGCGAGGTCCGGGTGGATGGCCGGACGGTGGCCGCCCCGGACGCCTCACGCACGGTCGTCTTCCAGGCGGATGCGGTTTTCCCCTGGCTCTCCGTGGGGCGCAACGTCGAGTACGGACTGCGGTTGCGAGGAGTAGACAAGGCGACGCGTACCGAGCGTGTCGAGCGATTCCTCGGACTGGTCGACCTCGATGAGTTCGGGGACGCCTACCCCAAGGAGCTGTCGGGCGGCATGCGAAAGCGCGTCGACATCGCTCGCGCGTATGCATCGGGTCCGGAGGTGCTCCTGCTGGACGAGCCGTTCGGCGCCCTGGACATTTTCACCAAGGAATCGATGTGGCTCGCGCTCCACTCGATCAACGCCTCAGAGCCGCGCACCATCGTCTTCGTCACCCATGACATCGAAGAGGCGCTGTTCATCGGGGACCGCGTGGTCGTCATGACCCCACGCCCGGCTCGCATCCATGCCGACGTGACCGTGCCCTTCGGCAAGAACCGCGACCTCGACCTTCGAAGCAGTTCGCAGTTCCAGCAACTGCGACTCGAGATCGCCCATTCGCTCAGGGAGGTCTCCCATGAACCAGTCTGATCCGAACGGCGGAGTCGCACCGGCGAGTCTGCGCGATCGCACCAAGGCCACTGGACTCGGAATCGGTGCCGTGGTCATCATGATGATCCTCGTCGTCTGGTGGCTCCTCACCGACGCGACACGAACCATCAAGCCGCTGTTCTTCCCTGCCCCCAGCGAGGTATTGCAGGCGCTCTCCCAGGTCTGGACCACGCTGTGGCTGGACGCGGTCGCCACCCTCGCACGGGTGCTGGGCTCGTGGGCCTTGGGTTCGGCGCTTGGAGTCCTGGTCGGTCTGGTCATGGTCCGCTCCCGACTCCTGTTCTACGCGCTGACGCCCGTCATCGAGGCGCTGCGTCCCGTCCCGCCCATTGCGTTGATCCCCTTCGTCATCCTGTGGTTCGGGATCGGCAACAGCGGCAAGCTGTTCCTCGGCTCGCTCGCCTGCTTCATGGTCATGGTGGTCAACACCATCGTGTCGGCCGGCAACGTCCCGCCCGTGTACAGCCGAGCGGCGCGCTCGCTGGGCGCCCGCGAGGGGCAGGTGTACAGAACGGTTGTCTTCCCGGCCATCGTGCCGGAGCTTGTGTCCGGTCTGCGCATCGGCAGCGCGCTGGCCTTCGCCGTTGTGGTCGCCGCGGAGTTCCTCGGCTCCGAGCACGGCATCGGCCGCCTCATCATGCAGGCCAGCCGAACGCTCAACACGCCGGTCGTCCTTATCGGCACGATCATCATCGCGCTCGAATCCGTCCTGCTCGATCGACTCATCCTGCTCGCCAGCGCCCGGCTCACCACCTGGTCCGAAAACAACAGCTAAGGAATGAAGACATGCGTCGCACCATCACCCTCGCAGTCACTGCAGCCATTGCGTTCACGCTGGCGGCCTGCGCCGATTCCGGCACAGGCTCCGATCAGTCGCTGCCAACCATCAAGCTCGGCATCTCACCCTTCCAGGACACCATGCTGCCGATCGTCGCCGAGCAAAAGGGCTGGTTCAAGGGCGAAGGCATCAACGTAGAGCTCAAGTCCCTCGCCTGGGACGCCATCATGCCGGCCGTCGCATCAGGAGGCGTGGACGCCGCCATCAACAACACGACCGGGGTCGTGTCCGCGGCCAACAGGTCCCCCGAGGTCGTCTACTGGTACGCCTGGAACCCCTTCACCGAGGGCTCGGCCCTCATGGGTCGAAAGGGGGCAGGACTCAAGACGATCGATGATCTCGAAAGGGCCGGCGTCGATCCGGCGAGCGCACGCACACAGACTTTCGAACAGCTCCGGGGACGCACCATCGTCACCACCATGTCCACCGACATGGGCAAGCAGGTCATCGCCGCCCTGAACTCGGTCAAGCTGACGCAGAAGGACGTCAAGATCGTCGACATGGACCCCGACCAGGGGCTCGCCGCGTTCCTCAGCGGAACCGGTGATGCATACCTCGGCGGAATCCCGCAGAGGGTACGGGCCACGGCCGAGGGCATGCCGGTTCTCGCGTCCGGCCCCGACCTCGCACCCCCGCCGATCAACGGGCTCGTGACCACCACGGGCTTCGCCAAGGAGCACGACGCCGACCTGCTCAAACTCGTCCACGTTCTCCACAAGACGATCCGGTACTGCGACGCAAACACGTCCGACTGCGGAACGATCATCACCGACAAGCTGAACAAGGACACCGGCGCCAACCTGACGGTCAAGGGGTTCGAGGATTTCTGGCAGAAGTTCGAGCTCTACGCCGGCAACGGCAAGGCCGTCAACGACATGATCCTCTCGCCGTCGGGGGTGTCGTACTGGGAGAAGACCTGGAACGGCGACAACGACTACCTCACGTCCAACGGCGCAATCTCCGCGCCAGTCGATGCCAAGACCCACTTCCTCGTCCAGCAGACGTGGGACGCCTACGTCAAGAAGTACGGCGAGAACGAGACCGGGTACTGACATGCGCATCCACAACATCGTGACCGGTGAGCTCGAGAGCTCGCTCGCCGTCAGCCTGCTCAACTCCGGCTCCCATCCGGACCTTGACCCGGAAGCCGTGCTCCCGTTCGGGTTCCGGCACGACATCAAACGGCTCGACGGCGAGGTCACCTCAGGGGTCATGGTTCCTGTCCCGGTCTGGCTCATCGAGGGTGCTGACAAGACGATCCTGATCGACACCGGTCTGGGCGACATCGACGAAGTCAGCACCATGCAGAGCCGTTACGGAGTCGACTTCGTCGCAAGCCGCGGTTCAGACCAAGACCTGGTGGCTGGATTGGCACGACACGGCGTGAAGCCGGAAGACATCGACATCGTGGTTCTCACCCACCTGCACTTCGACCACGTCGGCAACAATCACCTGTTCCCCCGGGCGAGGTTCTACGTCCAGCGCGACGAGCTTCCGCAGGGCATCGCACCGCCGTCGTTTTGCATGTTCTACTACCCGGAGTACTCCTACAAGGTCACCGAGGTCCGCGACCGCCTCGTTGTCATCGACGGGGACATCGACATCGCCGACGGTGTTCGCCTCGTCAAGATCGGCGGGCACACACCCGGGTGCATGGTCGTGATGGTGGAGACCGATCAAGGCACGGTCTGCCTGACTAGCGACGTCATGTACAACTACCGCAACCTCGAGCTGAACTGGCCGATGGGCTCGTTCTGGAACCTGCCAGAACTGATGCGCGGCTACGACCGCATCCGTCGCGAAGCAGACCTCATCGTCCCCGAACACGACTGGCAGTTCCACCAACTCTTCCCCACCGGCACCATCGAATAGGAAACGACAATGCGCATTCTTCTCCTGGGTGAGTCGTGGCACATCCACCTGATCCACCAGAAGGGATTCGACAGCTTCACCAACAGCGAGTACGTCGAGGGCGGTGCTGAGTTCAAGGAAGCACTGACCAGCCGCGGCTGGCAGGTGGAGCACATCCCCGCACACCGCATCGCCGAGGACATGCCCCGCACGATCGAGGGGCTGTCCGCCTACGACTGTGTCGTGGTCAGCGACGTCGGCGCGAACACGTTCCTGCTGACCCCCACCGTGTTCAAGAGCTCCATCTCTGAGGTCAATCGCCTGGAGGTCCTGGCCGAGTACGTCAGACAGGGTGGCGCGCTTCTCATGGTCGGCGGCTACCTGTCATTCTCCGGGATCGATGGGAAGGCGCACTACGCCCGCAGCCCCCTTGCACCCATCCTGCCCGTCGAGTTGCTCGCTGGCGACGACCGGATCGAGAAGCCGCAGGGCGTGAAGCCCCTGGCGCTGCTGGATCACCCCGCCCTGCCCACGCTGACCGACTGGCCAGCCCTGCTGGGTTACAACGCGACCGTCGCCAAAGCCACCGCCGAGGTTCTGGTGACCGTCGACGACGACCCACTGATCGCGGTCAACGCTGTCGGGCAGGGGCGTGTGGGTGTCTTCACCTCGGACCTGGCCCCCCATTGGGCGCCGCCGACCTTCCTGGCCTGGGAAGGCTACGCCGAGCTCTGGGACAACCTCATCACGTGGCTCAGCGCGAGGGAGTAACGCCCCGGCCGCTCACACTCGGCGCCTCGCCCTCGCCCTGGCCCTCGACTCCGACGGAGTCCCCAAGCGCCTCGAGGGGTGGGGGGCCGCTCGATCCGCGAAGTCGGGGTGCCCAAGACCCGCTGGACGCTCGGACGAGCTCGCACTCAGCCCTGTCACAGACCGACAGCCGCCCCACCTTCACCGCAACCCCAACCACCTCAACACCCAAGGACCCCCCCTGATGGCCAACGAATTGCTGGAAGACCGCTCTTTCGACTACGTCCCCCCCAACGAACGCAAGGGCAGCCTGTGGTCCCAGACGCAGCTGTGGTTCATGATCAACGCCTCGTTCCTGACCGCGTTCACCGGCGCCTTGGGCTCCCTTGCAGGACTGGACTTGTCGTGGTCGATTGTGGCCATTGTTCTCGGCAGCGTGTTCGGCACCCTGTTCCAGGCCTTCCATGGCGCCCAGGGGCCGCGGATGGGGCTGCCTCAGATGATCCAGTCCCGGGCCCAGTTCGGTACCCGTGGCGCGGTGCTTCCCCTGGTGGCGGCGGCACTGGTGCAGTTCGGGTTCGCCATCTTCTATGTCCAGACGGGCGCGTCGTCTATCAAGGAGGTATCGGCCGGTTCGTCCCTGGGGCTGATGCAACTGGGCGTGGGCATCGCGGCCCTCGCGGTGGCCACTGTCGGGTACCAGCTGGTGATGCGCGCGGAAAAGACCGTCTCCTACCTCATGGTGACCGCGCTGGTCGTCTTGACCGTGTGCACCTTCGTGTACCTGCCGGTCGGTGAATACTTGGCTCGGGCCGACTTCAAGCTGACCCCCTTCCTGCTGCAGTTCGGCGCCTCGGCCACCTTCCAGATCGCGGTCGCGCCGGTGGTCTCCGACTACACCCGGTATCTGCCCGAGCGAGTCTCAGCCGCCAAGGTGTCGGCCACGGTCTTCGGCGGCACCCTGTTGTCGGCCATCTGGATTGAGATCTTGGGCGCCATCTTGGCCATCGCGTACCCCGATGCCAGCACCGTTTCCGCCTTCGGCCTCTTGGCTCGCAACGTCTCGTCCGAGGTGGAGGTGATCGTGATGGTCGTCTCGCTGATCACCTGCCTCAATGCGGTCGCGGTCGCCTTCTACAGCGGGTCGGTCGCCTTCCTGACAGCCGTCGAGGGGTTCCGCCGATTCCGGTCGACCTTCAAGATCCGAGCCCTGTCCATCGTGGCGCTGGGGTCCGTGGCCATTGTCGCCAGCCTCTTCCTGCCCGAGAACGCGTTGAACTCGTTCAGCGTCTTCTTGGCGATCCTTGTCTACTTCCTCATCCCGTGGACCGCGGTGAACCTCACCGACTACTACGTGGTGCGACGGGGGATCCTGTCCATCACCGACATCCTCAAGACCGATGGGGGCATCTACGGGCTGTGGGGACGCTCGGGCCTGATCAGCTACGCCGCCGGGTTCCTTGCCATGATCCCGTTCTTCAGCACCACCGTGTGGGTTGGCCCAGCCGCGAAGGCCATGGGTGGAGCCGACTTCTCCTTCGCCGTGGGACTGCTGGTATCGGCTGGGCTCTACCTGATCCTCACCCGCGACTTCGACCGTGAGGCAGAGTTCCAGCTGGTGGCCCGGGCCCCCATCAACACCATTGAGGACTCCCCCGTGCCCCCGAGTGCAGCGATGTCCGCGATTGGAGGCCTGTGATGGCCGGGACGACGCTGAGGCTCGAGTGGCCCCAGTGGCAGGGCGGCGAGCCGCAGGCCGTCGCGCACTACACGCCTGGGCTTGACTCCGATGAGAGCCGCATCGCCTACGGGGTCGGCGGGCAACTGACGGCATTGCTGGCCCCGGATCACCACGGACCCACCGCCCGGGTCCCCGTCCCCGAATACACCGAGGACCTCCCCGTCGTGGACGGCATCGTGGGCAAGCACGAGGTGATCCGCCAGCACGAAGAGGCCCTCACCCTCATCCGCCAAGCCGGCGCCGACAAGATCGTCACGCTCGGCGGGACGTGCGCGGTCAGCCTGACGCCGTTTTCCTACCTGGCCCAGCGCTACCCGGACGACCTCGCCGTCGTCTGGCTGGACAGCCACGCCGACAGCAACCTGCCCGGCGGGCCCAACTGCGGCTTCAACACGATGGTGGTCAGCCACCTCAGCGGCCACGGCGAAACCGACGTCCTCAACCACCTGCCAGCCACGGTTCCGCCGCAGCGAATCCTCCTGGCCGGTGTGCACGGCTGGGACGACCAGGACAGTCACACTCATGAAGGATGGGGACTGCAGTTAGTACCCCCCGCCGACGAGAAGGACTTCATCGACCGGGTGCTGGCCTGGCTGCGAGCCAGCGGCGCTCGGCACGTCGCCATTCACTTCGATCTCGACGTCATCAACAGCGACGAGCACGCGTTCGGCATGGCGTGGGAGCCGGACGGCATCTCGCGGGCCACGGCAACGAACACCATCGCCAAGATCGCGGCCGAGTTCGACCTCGTGGGGCTCACCGTTGCAGAGTTCGTCCCCCGTGAGGCGGTTGCCCTGCGCTCCATCCTGCGCGGGTTGCCCCTGATCGGCGGCGACCGACCGCACACGCAAACGCCGACGGAGTAAGGCAATGTCTCCTCCAACGAGCCCGCTCGTTGCCGTGCTGGGCAGCATCAACCTCGACATCACCATCCGAGTTGACGACCTGCCACGACCCGGCCAGACAGTGCTAGGCCGCGACGCAACCCGCGGCCTGGGTGGCAAGGGTGCCAACCAGGCAGTGGCCGCCGCGCAACTCCTGGGCAGGAGTCGGATGATCGGCGCGGTCGGCACCGACCCCGAGGGCGGTTGGCTCTTGGACCGTCTCGCCGCATTCGGAGTCGACGTCAGCACCGTGCAGCGCGACGAACACCATCCGACCGGCCTGGCGCTGATCGGTGTGGACGAGCGTGGTGAGAACAGCATCATCGTTTCCCCTGGAGCAAACGCGCACCTCACCGCACCGGCGAGTGCCGCCGTGGACGCTGCGGCGCTGATGATTCAGTTTGAGATCCCGCTGGACACGGCCACCCGAGCCGTCGAAGAGTTTCACGGTTTCGTGGCGGTCAACCCCTCTCCCACCCAGTCCATCCCCGCCGCCCTACTGCACCGAGCCGACCTCTTCGTCGTCAACGCCGAGGAGTACCGACAACTGCCCGAACTGGAGCAGGCAACCCTTGTCGTGGTCACGCTGGGCTCCCAGGGTGCGGAAGCCCGCGCGCATGGTCGCCGCACCCACGCTGTGCCGGCCCACCCAGTGATGCAGGCGGCGAACACCGTCGGGGCCGGAGACGCCTTCGTCGCATCCTTGGTCAGCGCGCTCATCGTCGACACACCCCTACCGGAAGCCCTCAGGGTCGCCGCCATGGTTGCATCGGCGGTTGTCGAGGACCTCGGCTCTCAAACTCGCTTGGACCCGCTCGGCAGCTACATCGCTCGCGTGGCTTCGGACTCGCGAAGCCGATAGGAGTTGTTCGCGGTAGCGGTGGTGTAACACCCGCCGACCTTGGTCGGGTGCTCGATCCACGCTTCAGTCTCGCCAACGAGCGGACCTTCTTGGCCTGGACGCGCACCTCGTTCGCCTTTATGGCCGCCGGGGTGGGGCTGGAGGCGATGTCGCCGATCGCACCACCGATGCGTCTGGTCGTCGCCGTGCTGCTCACCGTGCTTGGCGTTTTGGCGGCCATCCAGGCATGGCAGGGCTGGGTCCGTACCGAGAAGGCGCTGGGCACCGACGCGCCACTGCCGGCGGCCAGCTGGAAGTTGCCCATTGCGACCGGACTGGCCCTGGCCTGTGTGGTCTTGACGGTGGGGATGGTGATGTGACGTCTCCTGATCGGGGCCCACAGGCGGAACGCACGGCTCTGTCCTGGAGGCGGACTGCCCTTGCGGTGGCCGTGGGTTCCGTCGTCCTCGCCAAGGTGCTGGCGGCCCACCTCGGAGGTGTGGCCCTTGCCCTCGCGCTCCTTGGCCTGACCTGGAGCGCCGATCTGGCCATCATCGCCCAACGTCAATACCAATCGGGGAGGAGCGCCCTGTCCGGGACGGACTGTCTACTCGATGGCGCGCACGTCCTGCGGACGTGGGTCTGTCTGGTCGTTTCCAATGTCGCCATGTTGGCGATCGTGATCCTGATCAGTTGATGCGTGTGCCCTTCATCCATGCTGGCTCCGACTATTGAGAGCGCGCGAATGACAGCGTCCCGCGGGGTGGTGGGCTTTCGAGGCCGATCCTCGGTGCCTTACGTGCCGCTGGTGATGGCGGCCGTGGGTTGAGTATCTCGCTCGGGATACAGCAACGCTAGGGACCCTTCAGAGAGGTAGCGGTGTTCGTCGGTGACCCATTCGTCGTGGGTGTCGGCCAAGACGGCTCCGACGAGGCGGATCACGGCGGCGTCGTTGGGGAAGATGCCCACGACCCGGGCGCGGCGTTTGATCTCCTTGTTCAGGCGTTC
>NZ_BAAGYN010000003.1:0-477665 GCF_054779295.1 Phycicoccus ginsengisoli | reverse complement strand
CTCGCGTCGGTGAGCGCGTCGAGCCGCCGCCCGGCGGCGCGGGCGGTCGCCAGGGCGCGGGCGGCGTCCGGCAGCGGGCTGAGGACCTCGGCGAGGGCGAACGGCGCCAGCACGAGCAGGGCCAGCACGGGGGCGGGCCGGTCGCTCGAGGTCGCGACCGCGGCACAGACCAGGGTCGCGACGGCCGTGGCGACGGGGAGCGCCGCGGCGGCGCCCGCCCTGCCCCGGCTCTGGCGCCGCACCGCCCCGGCGAGCGCGTCGTGGGCGCTGTCGAGCGAGGCGAGGGCTGCCGGGCCGGCCCCCACAGCGGCCACGTCGAGGGCCTGGGTGGCGGTGAGCTCACCGACCGCCGTGGCCTCGGCGCGCGCCCGGACGAGGTCGTCGTGCCCTCGCTCCTCGACCCACCACGCCAGCGTCGTGGTGGCCGCGGCCACCACGAGCAGGCCACCGACCGCGATCCCGGCTCGCGGGTCGACCAGCGCGCACAGCACCGCGGTGAGGACGCCGGTGACCGCGGTCGCGACGAACGGGACGGCCACCCGGACCTGGGCCTCGACGCGGTCGGTGAGGTCGTCCACGACCCCGGAGAGCATCGCGGCCCTGCCCCGGCGCACGAGCCGGGCGGGGGTGAGGGGCACCAGTGCGGCATACAGCCGGGTGCGCTGGCCGGCGAGCTCGTCGAGGGCCGCGTCGTGCGACCTCAGCCGCTCGGCATACCGGAACACCGGGCGCGCGATGCCGAACGTCCGCACGGCCACGATCGCCGTGAGCAGGGTGAGGATGACCGGGCGCTCGCTGGCCCGGACGATCAGCCAGCCGGAGGTCGCGGTGAGGGCGACCCCGGACGACAGGGCGGCCGCGCCGAGCACGCCGGCGAGGACGGTGCGGGGCGTGAAGAGCCTCATCGGGCGAGCACCTCCTGTGCCTCGAGCCGCTCGGCCCCGAGGTGGACGTGGGCGTCGGCGAGCGCCACCAGCTCGGGCCGGTGGGTCACCGCCACGACGCACCGCGACCGGGCGAGCGCGCGGATGGCCCGGTGGGCCAGGGCCATCGACGCGTCGTCGAGGTGCGCCGTCGGCTCGTCGAGCAGGACGACCGGGGCGTCAGAGAGCGCAGCGCGGGCCAGGACGAGCCGGGCGCGTTGCCCCGCGGACAGGCCGCGGCCGTCGTCGCCGAGGGGGGTGTCGAGGCCGTGGGGGAGCGCGGCGACGACACCGTCGAGCCCCACCCCGCGCAGCGCCTCCCAGACGGCGCCCGGAGTGGTGTCGGCGCCCGTCCCGAGGGCGAGGTTGTCGCGGACGGTGCCGGAGGTGAGGAACGGCCGCTGCGTCACGAGGTGCGTGGCCGGGGCGCGGACCACCCCGGCCGTCGGGGTGCGCAGCCCGGCGAGCAGCTCGAGCAGCGTGGTCTTGCCGATGCCCGACGGGCCGGTGACGGCGGTGAGGCCGGGGCCGGCCTCGAGGTCGAGGTCGGTGAAGGTCGGGCGCTCGGTGCCGGGGTGGGAGTACGCCAGTCCCCGCGCCGAGACGCGGGGTGCGCCGCTCGGCGCGAGCCGGCCGGGCTCGGGCCGGTTCGGCTCGGTCGGGTTCGGCTCGGTCCGGTTGGGCTGGGGCGAGGCGAGCGCCCGGGTCGCGTCGGCGAGGGCCTGCGCGCCGTCGGCGGCGTTGTGGAACTCGGCGCCCACGCGCCGCACCGGCCAGTACGCCTCGGGTGCGAGCAGGATCGCGAGCAGGCCGGTGGAGAGGTCGACCGTGCCGTGGGTCAGCCGGATGCCGACGAGGACCGCCACGATCGCGACGCAGATGCTGGCGAGCAGCTCCAGCGCCGCCGAGCTGAGGAACGCCAGCCGCAGGGTCGCCAGCGTCGCGACCCGGTGCCGCCGGCTCACCTCGCCCACGGCCTCCACCTGGCGCTCCGCCCGCCCGTACGACACGAGGGTCGGGAGCCCCCGCACCACGTCGAGGAAGTGACCGCTCAGCCCGGCGAGGGCCTGCCAACGTCGCTGCGTCGCATCCTGCGTGGTGGCTCCGATGAGGGCGGCGAAGACAGGCAGCAGCGGCAGCGTCAGCACGACCACGAGGGCACTCAGCGGGTCGACCGCCACCATCACGACGACCGCGAGGGCAGGGACCACCGCGGCGGTGACCAGCGCCGGGAGGAAGCGCGCGACATACGGCTCCACGCTCGCCGACCCCGACGTGGCGAGGGTGACGGCGGTCGCCGGGTCCGGCCGGTCCTCGACCCGCCCGCCGAGCCAGCGCACCACGAGCCGTCGGCGCAGCGCCGAGCTCACCGTGGTGCCGGCGCGCGCCGCGACCCGCTCGGCGGTGTGCGCGAGCAGCCCGCGGACCAGGAACAGCCCGACGAGGTATGCCGCGGGCGCCGCCAGCGGGGTGCCGCGCACCACCGCGACCACGACCGCGGTGAGGGCGAAGGCCGTCGCCACGGTCGCCACGCCCTGGGTGATCCCGACCGCCGCGAGGACGGCCAGGGGGCGCCGGGCCTCCGGGACGGTGCGCAGGACCTGGGGGTCGAACGGACGCATCGGCACCCGCGCCTCAGTGCATCGCCGGCGCGGGGATGTGCTGGGTGCCGATCCGCTTGCGGAACACCCAGTACGTCCACGCCTGGTAGGCCACGACGAGCGGTGTGAAGACGACCGCGACCCAGGTCATGATCGTCAGCGTCCGGTCGGTGCTCGAGGCATTGGCGGTCGTCAGGGACCACGCGGCGTTGGTCGTGCTCGGCATGACGTCGGGGAACAGCAGCAGGAAGTACGTCGCGACGGCCATCGCGATGGTCACGAACGTGCCGGTGAAGGCCCAGCCCTCGCGGCCCCGCGCCCCGGCGGCCAGGGCGCCGAGCAGCGCCACCGCCGCGACCACGGTGGTCGCCCAGGACCAGCCGTTGCCCTGCTGGAAGCCCAGCACCCCGAGCAGGGCCACGGCGAGGACCGCGGTGACGGCGCCGGTGCGGATCGCGATGCGCCGGGCGTCCGCCCGGATGTCGCCGGTCGTCTTCAGGGCGGTGAAGAACGCCCCGTGGGTGAGGAACAGGCCGAGCGTGACGAGTCCACCGAGCAGCGACAGCGGGTTCAGCAGCGTGGAGAGGTTGCCGGTGAACTCCTTGTTCGCCGCGATCGGCAGCCCGCGCACGACGTTGGTCAGGGCCACGCCCCACAGCAGGGCGGGCACGACCGAGCCGATGACGATCGCGAGGTCCCAGCGGCGGCGCCACTGCACGTCGTCCCGCTTGCCGCGGTAGTCGAACCCGAGGTTGCGCACGATGAGCGCGACGAGGATGAGCAGCAGCGGCAGGTAGAACGCGCTGAACATCGTGGCGTACCAGTGGGGGAAGGCGGCGAAGGTCGCGCCACCGGCGGTGAGGACCCACACCTCGTTGCCGTCCCAGACCGGGCCGATGGTGTTGACGAGGACGCGCCGGCGCTTCTCGGTGTCCTGCGTGTCCCGGCCGCGGCCGAGGACCGGGAGCAGCATGCCGACCCCGAAGTCGAAGCCCTCCAGGACGAAGTACCCGGTCCACAGGACCGCGATGAGGATGAACCAGACGGTGCTGAGCTCCATGACGGAATCCGTTCTCTACGTGTAGGTCTCAGTACGCGAACGCCAGCGGGGCGTCCTCGTCGGTGGACTGTGGCGTGGCGGGCTCCTCGAACGGCGGGGCCCCGGCACGCAGGTAGGCGAGGAAGAGCTTGACCTCGATGACGGCCAGCGCGCCGTAGAGCAGCGTGTAGACGACCATCGACGTCACGACCTCCCCGGCGGACACCGACGGCGACACCCCGGTCGCGGTCGTCATCACCCCGAAGACCAGCCACGGCTGGCGCCCGACCTCGGTGAAGATCCAGCCGAAGCTGTTGCCCACCAAAGGAAGCAGGGGTGCGGCCAGGACCAGCCAGTGCCAGGCGCGGGCGCGCGGGACCCGGTCGCCGCGGGTGGTCCACAGCGTGGCGAGCGCGATCAGGATCGCGAGGATGCCGACGCCGATCATGAGCCGGAACATCCAGTACGACAGCGGGATGTTCGGCGCGTAGGTCGCGTCGGCGGTCAGCGGGCTGCCGGCGAACTGCGTCGCGTACTGGGCCTTGAGGTCGTTGATCCCCTGCACGCTGCCGTCGAAGCGACCGGTGGCCAGGAAGCTGAGCAGGCCCGGCACGGTGATCGAGAACTTCTCCTGGCTCCCGTCCAGCGACCCGACCGTGAAGAGGCTGAACGGCGCGTTGCCGGCGGAGGAGGTGTAGAGGGCCTCGGCCGCCGCCATCTTCATCGGCTGGACCTCGGTCATGATCTTGCCCTGGATGTCGCCGCTCACGGCGACCGCGAAGCCCGCCACGAGGGTCACCCAGGCGCCGAGCCGGGTGGAGCGGCGGTACATGGGGGCGTCCTCGCCGACGTCGGCCCGGCGCAGGTGCCACAGCGACACGGCCATGACCATCGCCCCACCGACCATGTAGGCCGCGGCGACGACGTGCGGGAAGGTCACGAGCTGGACCTTGTTGGTGAGGACGGCGACGAAGTCGGTGAGCTCGGCCCGCTGGGTCTGCGGGTTGTACCGGTAGCCGACCGGGTGCTGCATGAACGAGTTCGCGGCGAGGATGAAGTATGCCGAGAGCAACGTGCCGACGTGAACGATCCACATGCACGCGGCGTGCAGCCTCTCCGGGATCCGGCCCCAGCCGAAGATCCACAGCCCGAGGAAGGTCGACTCGAGGAAGAACGCCAGCAGCGCCTCGATCGCCAGCGGCGCCCCGAAGATGTCGCCGACGAACCGGCTGTAGTCGGACCAGTTCATGCCGAACTGGAACTCCTGCACGATGCCGGTGACGAGCCCGAGGGCGAAGTTGATGGTGAAGAGCTTCCCGAACAGCTTGGCCAGCCGCAGGTCGTCCGGCCGGTGCCGGCGGACCCACGCCGTGTGGTACCACGCGACGAGCGCGGAGAGCCCGATCGTGATGGGTACGAAGAGGAAGTGGTACACGGTCGTGATGGCGAACTGCCACCGCGCCAGGTCGAGGTTGTCCATCGGGGATGCTCCGGGGCTCGTCGGGTCGGCGCTGCTGCTCGGTCGGAGCCGCGGCTCGGATCAGTGCTACTACGTTCCGTAGTAAATACTACGCCGCGTCGTAGGTTGGTCGGCAGGGCCGAAGGTCCCGCGCGGCTGTGACCTGCGGCACCCGCCTCGCCCGGCTGGCTAGGGTCGCCGGTATGCCGCGTGCCCGCCGCCCGCTCGTCCTCGTCCCCGCCCGCTGGGCGGGGGTCATCGACGGGCGCGAGCGGCCTGGCGTCTTCGCGCCCCGGACCCTCCTCGACGCGGTCAGCCGGGCGGGGGGCGAGCCGGTGCTGGCCTGGCCCGACACGGCGGAGCGGGCCGAGGCCCTGGTGGCCGTCGCGGACGCCGTGGTCCTGCAGGGCGGAGACGACCTCGACCTGCGGCCGTTCGGCGTCCCGGACGTGCACCCGCGCGAGGTCCACCCCCTGCCCGAGCAGGACGCCGCGGACATCACGGTCACCCGGGCCGCGGTCGCCGCCGGGGTGCCGGTGCTGGCGATCTGCCGCGGGATGCAGGTGCTGAACGTCGTGCTCGGCGGCACGATCCACCAGCACTACGACGAGACGTCGGTCCCGCACGCGAGCAACCCGCACGACGTCGACGTCGTGCCGGGCACCCTCCTGGAGTCGGTGGTGGGGAGCGGTTCACGCAGCGGCTGGTCGAACCACCACCAGGCCTGCGACCGGCTGGCGGACGGCCTGGTGCTCGGCGCCACGACACCCGACGGGTGCGTCGAGGCGTTCGAGTCGGCCGACGGCAGGGTGCTTGCGGTGCAGTGGCACCCCGAGGTGGACGCCGAGCGGGTCCCGCACCAGCAGGCGCTCTTCGACTGGGTCGTGCGCGCGGTTCAGTCGGGGTAGCCGAGCGGGTTCTCGCGCTGCCAGTGCCACTGGTCGGCGCACATGTCCTCGATGGTGCGCGTCGCCTTCCAGCCCAGCTCGGACTCGGCGAGCGAGGCGTCCGCGAAGGACGCGGCGATGTCGCCGGCGCGGCGCCCGACCACCTCGTACGGCAGCGCGTGGCCGCACGCCTGCTCGAACGCGTGCAGGACCTCCAGGACGCTCGTGCCGTGCCCGGTGCCCAGGTTCCAGGTGCAGACCCGCTGGTCGGTCGTGCCGAGCCGGGTCAGGGCGGCGACGTGCCCCGCCGCGAGGTCCTCGACGTGGATGTAGTCGCGCAGGGCGGTGCCGTCCGGCGTGGGGTAGTCGTCGCCGAAGACGCGCAGCTTCTCCAGCTTCCCGACGGCGACCTGGGCGATGTAGGGCATGAGGTTGTTGGGGATGCCCGACGGGTCCTCGCCGATGGTGCCCGACGCGTGGGCACCGACCGGGTTGAAGTAGCGCAGCAGCGCGATCCGCCAGCGCTCGTCGGTGACTGCGACGTCGCGCAGGATCTGCTCCTGCATGACCTTGGTCCAGCCGTAGGGGTTGGTCGCCGCGGTGGGCAGGTCCTCGGTGAACGGCGGCTCGGCCTGGTCGCCGTAGACCGTCGCCGAGGAGGAGAAGACCAGCGTGAAGCAGCCGTGCCGCTGCATCGCGCGCACGAGCGCGAAGGTCGAGTCGAGGTTGTTCTGGTAGTACTCCAGCGGGACCTCGACGCTCTCACCGACCGCCTTGAGCCCGGCGAAGTGGATGACCGCGTCGAACTGCCGCTCGGCGAACAGCGACTCGGTCTTGTCCCGGTCGGTCAGGTCGAAGGCGTGCACCTCGAGCGGGCCGCCGATCAGGGCCTCGAGCCGCGGCACCACGGTCGGCTTGGCGTTGGCGAAGCTGTCGACCACGACGACGTCGTGCCCCGCGGCGACCAGCTGGACCACGGTGTGGGAACCGATGTAGCCGGCACCGCCGGTGACGAGGACGCGCATGCGCACACCGTATGCCGCGCGGCCCGTGCGCGGCCACGCGGCATACGGCGTCGGCCCGAGGTTCGTCCTCGGACGGGTGGAGGGTCAGCGGCCGCTCTTGGCGCGCTCGATCCGGACCGGCGTGGCGGGGGCGCCGTCCTCGGGGGTGCCGTCGGTGCCCGGGTCGATGCCGGCGGCGGCGATCTCGTCGAGGACCTTCATGCCGGCCTCGGTGATGTGCCCGAAGACGGTGTAGTCGGGGCGCAGGCGGCTGTCCCGGTAGACGAGGAAGAACTGGCTGCCGTTGGTGTCCGGGCCGCCGTTGGCCATGGCGAGGGTGCCGCGCGGGTAGTTCTTGCGGCTGCCGTCGGGGAAGCCGGGCCAGTTCGCCAGGGCCTGGGCCGAGGCGAGCTCGTCCTTGAACGCGTACCCGGGGTCGCCCCAACCGGTGCCGAGCGGGTCGCCGCACTGCAGGACGGACAGCGCGAACGGCGGCGTCTGGTAGGCGGTGAGGCGGTGGCAGACGGTGTCGTCGAAGTACTTCCGGTGGGTGAGGAACAGGAAGCTCTGCACGGTGCACGGGGCGAGCGCGCGGTCGAGGACGAGCGGGATGTCGCCGTGGTTCGTCCGCAGGGTGACCTGCTGGGTGCCGGTCGCGGGTGTGTGCCGGGGGTCCTGGGGCAGGCCGACCCAGGTGGAGTACGTCTGGTCCGCCAGCGGCGTGTAGGCGCACGGGCCGGACGTGGGCCCGGCGGAGGGGCCCGGCGCGGCGCCGGTCACCGACGGGAGGGTCGAGGGGGCGGCGGTGGCGGCGGTGGCCGCTGTGGGCAGTCCGACCGTGGCGGCGGCGAGCGCGGCGGCCACGGCAACGAGCTTCATCGGTCGCATGCCGCGCACCCTAGGGACAAATGCGGCATACCGCGCGGCGAGATCAGCGACGCCGACGGTGCGCTCGTTCCGGTCGGGGTCGGGGGAAGGGCTCAGCCACGCAGCGATCGGGAGCGACCGCGGAACTCGGCCACGACCGCGCCGTCGGACTCGCGGGTCACCGTCACGTCCGTGAGCCCGCTGCGCCCGTAGGCCGCCCGGGTGCGACCCTCGGCCACGAGGACGTCCCCGAGCCGGGCCGAGGTGACGAAGGTGATGTCGGCTCCGGCGGCCACGGTGAGCCGACCGCCGGAGTTGCAGACCAGGGCGAACGTCGAGTCGGCGAGGGTGAAGATGAAGCCGCCGTGGGCGATGTCGTGGCCGTTGACCATCGTCTCGGTCACCGCCATCGAGACGACGGCGTGGTCGGGCTCGATGGTGAGCGCCTGCATCCCGAGCGCGCGGCTGGCCCGGTCGTCGTCCCACATGCGGCGGACGTGGGTGAGGTCGGGTGCGCTCGAGGGGACGTCGGTCATGGGGCCATCGTGGCAAACGCGAGACGTCGGCGACCCGCCGCCGCGCGGTCAGCGGATGGCGGCATCCCTCTGGCACGATCGGGCCCATGAACTTCCTGATCAAGATCGCGGTGAACGCCGTCGCCCTGTGGGTCGCCGCGTGGCTCGTGCCGGGCATCTCGTTCGGCGAGGGCAAGTTCGGGTCCAAGTTCGCGACCGTCCTGCTCGTCGCGCTGCTCTTCGGCCTCATCAACGCCGTCGTCAAGCCGATCGCCAAGTTCTTCAGCTTCCCGCTCATCGTGCTGACGCTCGGGCTGTTCACCTTCGTGGTGAACGCGTTCATGCTCCAGCTCACCGAGTGGGTGTCGGGGCCGTTGGGGCTGTCGTTCGTCATCGACCACTTCTGGTGGGACGCGATCCTCGGAGCGCTGGTCATCACCATCGTCTCGATGGTCCTCGGCTGGGTCCTCCCCGACGACGACGACTGATCCGCACGGCGCGGAGCACCCAGTGCCGGGCACCCAGCGTCGCCCGCCCGGGCGTCCCCGACCTTGTCCTGCACCGGCCCGTCCACCCCAGTCCTCCCACTCATCCCTGCACCCGCCCTTGGGAGTGCATCGCGCGCGTGCTGCGTCACTGACGCCTCCCGTGCATCACTGCCGCGGTGGGGATGCCCGGGTAGGGGGCGGCGTCCGCGCCCACCGATCCGTCCCGTGCGCCACTGGCGCGGTGGCTGTGGGTGAGTGCGACCGACGACCGCGGCACTGATCCGCGTGGTGCATCGCTGGGGCGGTGGCTGTGGGTGAGTGGGGCGGCGCCCTGAAGCACTGATGCGTCCTGCGCATCAGTGCCGCAGTTCCGTGGACATGCTTCCCCCGCCCCAGCCTCGCCGCCTCTCCCGGGCGCCGCCTCCCCTTGCCTACCGGCCGCCGACTCCCGCTGCCCAGTGCCGCTGGCTCCCGCTGCCCGGTGCCCGCTGGCTCCCGCTGCCCAGTGCCCGCTGCCTGCCGGCCGCTGCCGGCTCGTGCCGCGCGGGCCCTCCCGCCAGTCCTGCGCCCCAGAGGCCGCACGGGCGCGCTGTCGGTACCGGCCGGCATCCTTGCGGCATGGAGGACTTCGACGCTGCGGCATACCTGCCTCGCGCTCGCCGGCTGGGGGGCTGAGCCAGCGTGAGCTGGCGGCGGGACTGGGGGTCCACCAGTCCTCGGTGGCCCGCTGGGAGTCGGGGGCGGCGGCGGTGCCGCTGCCGATGCTCGTCAGAGCCTTGTCGGCCGCGGGACTCCGGCTCGCCGTCGTCGACGGTGGTGGCGAGGAGGTCCTGCCCTTCGATCCCGACGCCGTCCGCGACAACGCCGGTCGCCGCTTCCCCGCCCACCTCGACGTCGCACCGCCGTGGCCGATGCCGGCCAACCGCGGCAACGGGCAGCGGTTCGACCGGCCGGCACCACGAGCCTGGTACTCCCTGCGCCCCAGCCGCGCCGTCGATCTCGCGCGCCCCGACGCGGCGGCCGCAGAGCGCGCGAGCACCGACCACCCGACCTCCACCGCCCTGCGTGCCCTCGCGGCCCGGCACAGGCAGCGACAGGTCCGTCCCGCGCCCGCCTTCGCGCCGTGCTCGTGCGACGACGAGTGCCTCCTCGGGCCCGGTTGCCCGGCCGCCTGCCCCTGCCAGTGCGAGCCCGCCGGTGGCGCCGCGCCGCATACAGTGACGCCATGACCTCCAGCTCCTCGGGCGCGAACGCCTCGGTCCGCCTGCGCGACGCCCTCGACCAGGTGCCCGCGTACGTCCCCGGCAAGCCGGCCGCCGCCCGCGAGGGCGTCACGGCGTACAAGATCTCCTCCAACGAGAACCCGTACCCGCCGCTGCCGTCGGTCCTCGAGGTCGTCCGCGACGCCGCCACGCACATCAACCGCTACCCCGACATGGCCGTCAGCGAGCTCTCGCAGGCCATCGCCGACCGGCTCGGCGTCCCGGTCGAGCACGTCGCCACGGGCACCGGCTCGGTCGGCGTCCTCGGGCAGGTCATCGCCGCCACGTGCGACCCCGGCGACGAGGTCGTCTACGCCTGGCGCTCCTTCGAGGCGTACCCGATCGTCACCGCCCTCGCCGGTGCGAAGTCCGTCCAGGTCGGCCTGGACGACCACGCCCGCCAGCGGCTCGACGCGATGCGTGCCGCCATCACCGACCGCACCAAGGTCGTCATCGTCTGCACCCCCAACAACCCCACGGGCACGATGGTCACGCACACCGAGCTCGCCGCGTTCGTCGACTCCGTGCCTCGCAACGTGCTGGTCGTGATCGACGAGGCGTACGTCGAGTTCGTCACCGGCGAGGACGCGCCCCGCAGCCTCGAGCTCTACCGCGCCCACCCCAACGTCATGGTCCTGCGCACGTTCTCCAAGGCGTACGGCCTGGCCGGTCTGCGGGTCGGGTATGCAGTGGCGCACGAGCCCGTCGCGGGCGCGCTGCGCAAGACGGCCGTCCCCTTCGGCGTGAACTCGCTCGCGCAGGCCGCTGCCGTCGCCTCTCTCGACGCGTTCGACGAGCTGAAGGAGCGGGTCGACGCCCTCGTGGCCGAGCGCACCCGCGTCGTGGAGCTGCTCCGCGGCCAGGGCTGGTTCATCCCCGACACCGAGGCCAACTTCGTCTGGTTCGCCCTCGGCGACCGCTCGGCCGCCTTCGCCCGGGCCGCCCAGGAGGCCGGGCTCACGGTGCGCCCGTACGGCGACGACGGCGTGCGCGCCACCATCGGCGAGACCGAGGCGAACGACCTGCTCGTGAAGGTCGCGGGCCAGTTCCTCACGGACCACCCCGCCTCCTAGGGTGGGGGCCATGGTCGACACCTGGCTCCCCCCGTACCTCGCCTCCCCCGACCGCTACGGCCCCATGCCCTACCGCAAGGTCGGCCAGTCCGGCCTGCGGCTGCCCGCCGTCAGCCTCGGTCTGTGGCACAACTTCGGGGACGACAAGCCGCTGCAGACCCAGCGCGCCATCCTGCGCCGCGCCTTCGACATCGGCATCACCCACTTCGACCTCGCCAACAACTACGGGCCGCCCTACGGCGCCGCCGAGACCAACTTCGGCCGCCACCTGCGCGACGACTTCCGCCCGTACCGCGACGAGCTCGTCATCTCCTCCAAGGCCGGCTGGGACATGTGGCCCGGCCCGTACGGCGACGGCGGCTCGCGCAAGTACCTCGTCGCCAGCCTCGACCAGACCCTCAAGCGCACCGGCCTCGACTACGTCGACATCTTCTACAGCCACCGCCCCGACGCCGACACCCCGCTCGAGGAGACCATGGGGGCGCTCGCCTCGATCGTCCAGCAGGGCAAGGCGCTGTATGCCGGCATCTCGAGCTACGGCCCGGAGCTCACCGCCCAGGCGGCTGACCTCCTGCGCGAGATTGGCGTGCCGCTGACGATCCACCAGCCCAGCTACTCGATGCTGAACCGCTGGGTCGAGGGGGGCCTGCTCGACACCCTCGGCGAGCGCGGGGTCGGCTGCATCGCGTTCAGCCCGCTCGCGCAGGGCATGCTGACGGACAAGTACCTCGGCGGCATCCCCGAGGGCTCCCGCGCCAGCCAGGGCAAGTCGCTGTCGCCGGACCTGCTCACCGACGAGGCGCTCGCCCACGTCCGCAAGCTCAACGACCTCGCCCAGGAGCGCGGCCAGTCGCTCGCCCAGATGGCGCTGTCGTGGGTGCTGCGCGACGAGCGGGTCACCTCGGTGCTCATCGGGGCGTCCAGCGTCGCCCAGCTCGAGGACTCGGCGGCCGCCGTGGCGAACCTGCGGTTCAGCGACGCCGAGCTCGAGGAGATCGACCGCGACGCCGTGGAGGCGGGCATCGACCTCTGGCGCACCCAGTCCCAGCTCAGCTGACCGGGGTGGGCTGACCGGGTCGGCTCGTCTACGTCATCGGCAGGTGTTTGGGCCGCGCAGGGGCGGGGCATGGTCGAAGGACGACCGTGGCCAGGCTCGACGGGGTGGGAGCGTGACGTGACCTCGACGCAGGACGTGCAGATGCCGGGCCGGACGCCTGACCCGCGGGTGATCCGGCTCCCCTCCCTGCGCCGGCTGCTGCGCCCCGGCCCGACTCTCCTGCTCCTCGCCCTGCTGGTGGGGGCGGCCTCCGCGCCGCCCGGCCAGGAGGCCGACGCAGCCGGTGCGCACGCCGGCACCCCGGGGACGGGTGGTGCCGCGTCCGCGCCCCAGGTTCCCGGCTGGCAGCAGGAGGCCGACCCACGCACCCCCGGGACTGCCGTCGCCCCGGCGACCGCGGCGGTCGCCCCGTCCCCGGTCGTGCTGCCCCTCTCGCCGGTCGTGCTGGTGGGACTCCCCGTCGCTCCCGGCTCCTCCGTCGGTGTCGGCTCGGACCTCTGGGCCGCCTACCGCTCCGCGGCCGCCGCCGTCCCGGCGTCGTGCCACCTGGACCCCAGGCTGCTGGCGGCGATCGGCCAGGTCGAGTCCGGGTCGCTGGCCGGCCGCACCCTCGACTCGCGCCACCGGGCCGTCCCGCCGGTCCTCGGGCCGGTCCTCGACGGCAACGGGTTCGCGCGGATCCCCGACACCGACCACGGGCGGTGGGACGGCGACCCCGTCTGGGACCGTGCCGTCGGGCCGATGCAGTTCATCCCCTCCACCTGGGCGCGCTGGGGCGTCGACGCGGACGGCGACGGCGTCGCCGACCCCCAGGACATCGTGGACGCGTCGCAGAGCGCTGCGGACTACCTCTGCGCCGGCGGCCGCGACCTGTCGGCCCCCGCCGACCTGCGCGCGGCGATCCTGTCCTACAACCACTCGACCGCCTACCTGGCCACCGTCCTGGCGCTGGTGCCGAGGATGACCCCGAACGCGCTCGGCACCACCGGCGGCGGCGTCGCCATCTCGGCCGCGCTCCTCGTGGGTCCGCCGTCGGTCCAGCCCGCGCCGCTCGCGCCGCCGCCGTCCGCGTCACCCTCGGCCCCGACCACCCGCCCGAGCACCAGCTCCGCCGCCTCGTCCCCGACGGGCACGCCGAGGACCGCCTCGCGCACGCGGACCGCGCCCCCCACGACGGCCGCGACGACCTCGGCGACCGCGACGAGCACCACCTCGTCGCACACGAGCTCGTCGCCGACCAGCACCACCTCTCCGTCGACCACGAGCACCACCACGAGCTCGAGCACGACCTCGACGACGGACCCCACGACCTCGGCCACGGCCACGACCACGCCGTCTTCCTCGACGACGACCGCCGCGTGCCCGTCCGGGTCGACGACCAGCCCGACCAGCTCGGGCACGACGACCCCCTCGTCGGCCGGGACCGCCTCGCCGACGCCCACCTCGTCCTGCACGACGACGGCCGCCCCCACGAGCACGCCGGTGCCGTCCACCTCCTCGGCAACCGCGGCCGAGGCGACCCTGCTGGGCCAGTCCGGCTGACCTCCGCGGCCCGGCCGCCACCCCGGCACGGGCCGGTCGCCTGCTCCTCCGCGGCCCGGCGCCTCCCCGTCCCCCGGCGGCCGCCTCCCCGCGGAGCACGGCCCAGATGCCGCGGCCGGGCAGGGTCCCGGTCCGGATTCTGAGATTCCCGGCTGCTGCGGATATCTTGGCCGTGCAAGGGCCACATGTGAGCGCCGCCACAAGCAGTGCCACACCACCATGCCGCCAGACACCGGCGGGGACCCCGCCAGGGTGAAGAAGGAGTGCCTGTGAGCGACAACGCTGTCGCCGACGCCACCAGCGTCGACCATGAGGGCGACGTGATCGCCGAGCTGACCGCACCCGTGCCCGAGGTGGGTGACGGCGGGCCCGAGATGGTCCAGCTGCTCACGCCCGAGGGCCAGCGGGTCGAGAACACCGAGTACGACGAGTACGTCAAGGACCTGCGCGACGAGGACCTCCGCGGCTTCTACCGCGACCTCGTCCTCATCCGGCGCGTCGACGCCGAGGCCACCGCGCTCCAGCGCCAGGGCGAGCTCGGCATCTGGGCCTCCCTGCTCGGCCAGGAGGCCGCCCAGGTCGGCTCAGGCCGCGCGCTGCGCCCGCAGGACTACGCCTTCCCGACCTACCGCGAGCACGGCGTCGCCTGGTGCCGCGGGGTCGACCCGCTCAACCTCCTGGGCCTCTTCCGCGGGGTCAACCACGGTGGCTGGGACCCGAACGAGAAGAACTTCCACCTCTACACGATCGTCATCGGGGCGCAGACGCTGCACGCGACCGGGTACGCCATGGGCATCCAGCGCGACGGTGCCGTGGGCACCGGCGACGAGGACCGCGACGCCGCCGTCATCGCCTACTTCGGCGACGGCGCCACCGCGCAGGGCGACGTCAACGAGTCGTTCGTCTACGCCGCGGTCAACAACGCCCCCGTGGTGTTCTTCTGCCAGAACAACCAGTGGGCCATCTCCGAGCCCAACGAGCGGCAGACGCGCATCCCGCTCTACCAGCGCGCGCGGGGCTTCGGCTTCCCGGGCGTCCGGGTGGACGGCAACGACGTCCTCGCCGTGTATGCCGTGACGCAGCAGGCGCTCAACGCCGCCCGGTCGGGCCAGGGCCCGACCTTCGTCGAGGCGTTCACCTACCGCATGGGCGCCCACACCACCTCGGACGACCCGACCAAGTACCGCGTCTCCGCCGAGGTCGAGGTGTGGAAGCACCGCGACCCGATCGAGCGGCTCAAGTCCTACCTCGTGCACGAGAAGAAGGCCGACCAGGCGTTCTTCGACGAGGTCGACCGCGAGGCCGACGAGCTCGCCGCGCACGTCCGCGAGGGGTGCCTGAGCATGCAGGACCCCACCGGGGACTCGATGTTCGACCACATCTACGTCGAGCAGCACCCGGTCGTCGAGGCAGAGCGCAGGGAGTTCGCCGCCTACCACGCCGGCTTCGAGCAGGAGGGGGGCCACTGATGGGCACCATGACCATCGCCAAGGGGATCAACTCGGGCCTGCGCGCCGCCATGGAGCGCGACCCCAAGGTCGTCCTCATGGGCGAGGACATCGGCAAGCTCGGCGGCGTCTTCCGGGTCACCGAGGGCCTGCAGAAGGACTTCGGCGAGGACCGCGTCATCGACACCCCGCTCGCGGAGGCCGGCATCGTCGGCACCGCGATCGGCATGGCCCTGCGCGGCTACCGGCCCGTCGTCGAGATCCAGTTCGACGGCTTCGTCTACCCCGCGTTCGACCACATCGTCAGCCAGGTCGCCAAGATGCGGGCCCGCTCGCTCGGCAAGGTCAAGCTGCCGATGGTGATCCGCATCCCCGTCGGCGGCGGCATCGGCGCGGTGGAGCACCACTCGGAATCCAACGAGGCGTACTTCGCGCACACCGCGGGCCTCAAGGTGGTCTGCTGCTCCAACGCCGAGGACGCCTACTGGATGATCCAGCAGGCGATCGAGACCGACGACCCGGTGCTGTTCTACGAGCCCAAGCGGCGGTACTGGGACAAGGGCGAGGTCGCCGAGGACGGCGCACCGCGCGAGCTGCTGCGCGCCAACGTCGTCCGCGAGGGCACCGACGCGACGCTCGTCGCGTACGGCCCCATGGTCAAGACCTGCCTGCAGGCCGCCGAGGCCGCCGCGGCGGAGGGCAAGAACCTGGAGGTCATCGACCTGCGCTCGCTGTCCCCGCTGGACGTCCCCGCGCTGACGGCGTCGGTCGAGAAGACCGGCCGGGCCGTCGTCGTGCACGAGGCCTCGACCTTCCTCGGCATGGGGGCGGAGATCGCCGCGACCCTGCAGCAGGAGTGCTTCTACCACCTCGAGGCGCCCGTGCTCCGGGTCGGTGGGTACAACCTGCCCTACCCGCCCAGCAAGCTCGAGGAGGAGTTCCTCCCCGACCTCGACCGGGTGCTCGACGCCGTCGACCGCTCGCTGGCCTTCTGAGAGGGGCGCGCACACCCATGTCCGTTCGTGAGTTCAAGCTTCCCGACCCCGGCGAGGGCCTGACCGAGGCCGAGATCGTCACCTGGAACGTCAAGGTCGGCGACACGGTCAAGGTCAACGACATCGTGGTCGAGATCGAGACCGCCAAGTCGCTGGTCGAGCTGCCCGTGCCGTTCGCCGGCACCGTCACCGCCCTGCTCGTGGAGGAGGGCTCGACCGTCGAGGTCGGCACGCCGATCATCGCCGTCGACACCGCCGGTGGCGCCGGTGCCGGTGCCCCGACGTCGGTGCAGGACGCGCCCGCCGAGGGACCGGTCGAGCCCGGGCTCGAGGGCAGCCCGGCCCCGAAACTGGCCGCCGAGGTCGCGGCCGCACAGGCCGAGGAGGAGGAGATCGAGGAGGGCAAGATCGGCGGGACGACGTCCACCGGTCGCACCGCCGTCCTCGTCGGCTACGGCGTCAAGCAGACCGAGGCCAAGCGTCGCCCGCGCAAGCCCGGTGCAGGCGCCCCTGCGCCGACCGGGCTGACCAGCACGGCCCCCGGCCTCGCTGCGCCCGCCCCGGCCGCGGTCGTCTCCGCCCCGGTGGCCCCCGCCGCGGCGGCCACAGCTGCGCCGGCCACCGCGCCGGAGGTCCCGGCTGCCCGCGCCGGTGGCGGCCGCGCCCTGGCCAAGCCGCCCGTGCGCAAGTACGCCAAGGACCTCGGCGTCGACCTGGCCTCCGTGGCCGGATCGGGTGACGGCGGGATCATCACCCGCGCCGACGTCGAGGCCCACGCCTCGGGTGCCGGGACCGTGGCTCCGGCCGTGCAGGACGACAGCTACATGGGCTACGCCGACGGCGACGCCAACGACCCGTCCACGGCAGCCGGCGCGCGCGCCCAGGCCGCACGCGGCATACGCGAGACGCGGATCCCGATCAAGGGCGTCCGCAAGATGACGGCGCAGGCGATGGTGGGCAGCGCGTTCACGGCGCCGCACGTCACCGAGTGGGTCACCATCGACGCGACCGCCACGATGGAGCTCGTCGAGCGGCTCAAGGCGGACCGCGAGTTCAGGGACGTGAAGGTCACGCCGCTGCTCGTGCTGGCCAAGGCGATGACCGTGGCGATCCGGCGCAACCCCGAGATCAACGCGACGTGGGACGAGGCCGCCCAGGAGATCGTGGTCAAGCACTACGTCAACCTGGGCATCGCCGCCGCGACCCCGCGGGGCCTGATCGTCCCGAACATCAAGGACGCCGACCAGATGTCGATGCGGCAGCTGGCCGAGGCGATCGGCGCGCTCACCGCCACCGCGCGCGAGGGGCGCACCCAGCCGGCCGAGATGTCCGGCGGCACGATCACCATCACCAACGTCGGCGTCTTCGGCGTCGACACCGGCACGCCGATCATCAACCCGGGTGAGTCGGCGATCCTGGCGTTCGGTGCGATCCGGCGCCAGCCGTGGGTGGTCACCGCCCCGGACGGCACCGAGACGATCGAGCCGCGCTGGGTGACCCAGCTGGCGCTGTCGTTCGACCACCGGCTCGTCGACGGCGAGCTCGGCAGCAGGTTCATCGCCGACGTCGGCGCCATCCTCGCCGACCCGGCCCGCGGGCTCGTCTGGGGCTGACCCCCGGGCGACGATCCCGCAAAGGACGAAGGCCCCGCCGCTCCCTCGGGAGCGGGCGGGGCCTTCGTCCTGCGGTGGCGGGCGGTGACGCCGTCAGTGACCGATCGCCGTCAGTGACCCATCGCAGGCGGGGCGACCGTGGCCTCGTGTCCCGCGGCGGCGCGCTCGGCGTCCGCCTTGTCGGAGGCGCCTCGCTCGGAGTACGCCGACCCGCCACGCAGCTCGACGTGCGGCAGGAACAGCATCACGAGGAACCCGACGACCATCACACCCGACCCGACCAGGAACACCATGTCCATCGAGTTGGAGAACCCCTCGAGGAACGGCTTGGCGAGCCGGTGGTCGAGGTTGGTGAGGAACGAGGAGTCCTTGAGCACGCCGGTGCTCGACCCGCCCCCGCCGCCGGAGGCCTGCGACGCCTGCAGCTGCTTGGCGAAGGCCGCGTTCGCCGGGTCCTTGAGCGCCGTCTGGAACTCGGGCGTGGGGATCGCCTGCTTCAGGGCGATCGCGATCTTGTCGCCCACCGTCGAGAACAGGATCGACAGGAAGACCGCGGTGCCGAGCGTGCCGCCGATCTGGCGGGTGAAGGTGGCCGAGGAGGTGGCCACCCCGATCATCCGCGGCGACACGGCGTTCTGGACGGCCAGGGTGAGCGGCTGGAAGTTGAAGCCCAGGCCGACGCCGAAGAAGACCATCACGATCATGGTCTGCCACAGCGGGGTGTCGGCGTGGACGTAGTGGAAGACGAACAGCGACACGGTGAGCAGGCCCGCGCCGATGATGGGGAACCGGCGGTAGCGCCCCGTGCGGCTGATGAGCTGGCCCGACAGGATCGACCCGCTCATGATGCCCAGGGTCAGCGGCAGCAGCTGCAGGCCGGCCTCGGTCGGGGACGCGCCCTTGACGATCTGCAGGTAGAGCGGCAGGCACGCCAGGCCACCGAACATCGCCATGCCGATGAGGACCGAGGCGCCGGAGGCGACCGCGACGGTGCGGTTCGTGAACAGCGTGAGGGGCAGCAGCGCCTCCTCCTTCATGGCCCGCTCGACGAGCAGGAACGACACGATCCCGACGGCGCCGACGACGAAGCACGCGACCGAGCGACCCGAGCCCCAGCCCCAGTCACGGCCCTGCTCGGCGACCAGCAGCAGCGGGACGAGGCCGAGGGAGAGCGTGACCGCACCCCACCAGTCGATGCGGTGGTCGAGGCGGGTGTGGCGCAGGTGCAGGGTGCGGGCGACGACGACCAGGGCGGCGATGCCGATCGGGACGTTCACGAGGAACACCCAGCGCCAGCCGTCCACGCCGAGCAGGGTGCTCTGGCCGGCGAAGAACCCGCCGATGACGGGGCCGAGGACGCTCGAGGTGCCGAAGACCGCGAGGAAGTAGCCCTGGTACTTGGCCCGCTCCCGCGGCGGCACGATGTCGCCGATGATGGCCAGGGCCAGGGAGAAGAGCCCGCCGGCGCCGAGGCCCTGGATCGCGCGGAAGAACGCGAGCTCGAGCATCGACTGCGACAGGGTGCACAGCACCGAGCCGATGACGAAGATCGTGATGGCCGTGGAGAAGAACTTCTTGCGGCCGTAGATGTCGGAGAGCTTGCCGTAGAGCGGCGTCACGATGGTCGAGGTGATGAGGTAGGCCGTCGTGGCCCACGCCTGCTGGTCGAGGCCCTTGAGGTCGTCGGCGATGGTGCGGATGGCGGTCGCGACGATGGTCTGGTCGAGCGCGGCGAGGAACATGCCCATCATCAGGCCGACGAGGATCGTGACGATCTGCCGGTGGGTGAGGGCGCCGTGCTCCGGTTGCGCGCTGGCGGTTGCTGCCATGGTGTCAGTGCTCCGTCGGGGACGTGGTGGATGTGGGTGAGGACAGGTACGACCGCTCGAGGGCAGCCGTGAAGCGTTCGAGGTGGTCGGCGAAATCGCTTGCCTCCCGCGCCGTCCACCCCTCGAGGAGGTGCTCGAACCAGGCGCTGCGCTGCTCGGTGATCCGGTCCAGCAGGTCGTGCCCCGCGGGGCTCAGCCGGACCACCTGCGCCCGGCCATCCTCCGGGTCGCTGACCTTCTCGAGCAGGCCGTGGCTCACCAGGGTGCTGACCTGGCGGCTGGTGGTGGAGATGTCGGAGTGCACGCACTCCGCGAGGGCCGAGACCCGACGTTCCTCGGCGGCGAGGTTGAACAGCACGGGGTAGGCCATCGTGTCGACCGCCGGGTGCAGGCGGGGGGCGTGCTGCCGGACGGCCTTGAGCAGCTTGACCAGGCGCACCAGGTCGAGGCTGACCCGTTCGGCGGTGGCCCGGTCGAGGGGCTGGCTGGGGTTGGACATGGGAACTTCCGGTCGGATACTTGTTTGCGGCATACAAGTATTACGCCGGTCCGGGAACCGTGCAAAACCGGGGGGCCCGAACGGCCGACCCCGGGCGGGCGGTCGTCAGGAGGTGAAGGGAAGGTTTTCCAGCACGCGCCGGGCGACGTCGTCGTCGCCGTGCACGGTGTAGTGGACGTCCTCGAGGCTGCCGCGACCCGCGCCGCGCCGCGTCACCGCGTCGGTCGACAGGGTGATGGTGGTGAAGACGTCCTGGGGGTCGCCGTCGTGCGCGACGCCGGAGAAGAGGGGTATGCCGCGCGGCTGCCCGTCGTCGCCGGACTCCACCCACACGCCGGCGCGGCCGAGCACGGGGCCGGTCACCTCGAGGATGACCACGTTGCCGGGCGGGACGGCTGCCCTCTCGGCCACGAGGTCGGGCAGGCGGGCGAACAGCTCCTCCATGAAGAGGGCCGCAGCGGGGGAGTCGAGGTCACCGGGGCGCCCGAGCGCCTGGCGGATGTCCTGCTCGGCCACCCACGCCTCGAGGACGTCATGGCGCAGGGCGGCCATCGTGTCGGGGTGCTCGGTGAGCCCGCGGACCCGGCGCTCGGCCACGAGCTCGAGCTCGGAGACCAGCTTGGGCGCGCTCACCCCCGCGCGGTGGGCGGGGTCTCCCGCGACCACGTGGGCGACCTCGTCACGCACGGTCCAGCCCTCGCGGGCGGTGGGTCGCAGGAAGTCCTCGTCCCGGCAGCTGCGCCCGAGGTCGACGACGGCCTGGGCCGCCTGCTCGTACGCGGCGACGAGGCCGGCGAGGTCCTCCGGGGCTGCCGGGTGCAATGGCATGGACCCACCCTACTTAGGCTGTCGGCATGAGCACGTCCGTGACCACGCCCGCCCGGGTGCCGACCCGGCTCCCCGTGTGGGTGCTGGTGGTCGCCGGCCTGGTGGCGGCGTCGCTCGCGGCCTTGGTCGGCCAGGCTGCCGTGGCGGCCGCGGTGGCGGACCCCGGTCCGCTGGTCCGCTGGGGTGTCCTCTACGCCCGGGTCGTGCACGACGTGGCGGCTGCCGCCACCGTCGGGCTGCTGCTGCACGCGGCCTTCCTCGTCCCCGACACCACCCGCACACGCCGGCGCGAGACGGCCACCCGGCTGGCCGGCGTGGCCGCGGCCGTGTGGGCGCTGGCGTCCGTGGCCGGTGCGCTCCTGACGATGGCCGACTCGATCGGCATCGCGCTCACCGACCCCGGCTTCGCCCGGCAGTTCACGACCTTCGCCTGGCAGTTCCTGCCGGTGCGGGTCGAGCTCATCACGGCCATGGTCGCGGTCGTCGTGAGCGTCGGGGCCCTCCTAGCGACCAGCCGTGCGGCCATGGCGTGGCTGTTCGCGCTCGCCGTCGGGGCGCTGCTCCCGCTGGCGCTCGCGGGGCACGCCGCCGGCGCCACGGACCACTCGACCGCGGTCAACTCCCTCGCGGTGCACCTGGTCGCGGCCACCCTCTGGGTGGGCGGCCTGCTCGGGCTGGCGCTGCTGCGCCCGCTGCTCGGCCGCGACCTCGCCGCGACGGCCACCCGCTTCTCGGCCGTGGCGCTCTGGTGCTTCGTCGCCGTCGCGCTCTCCGGCGTCCAGAACGCGTACCTGCGCGTGGGCGACCTCGGCAACCTGGCGAGCCGCTACGGCGTCCTCGTCCTGGTCAAGACGCTCGCCCTCGTCCTGCTCGGGCTCGCCGGGTGGCGCCACCGGCGCGCCCTGCTCCCGCGGCTGGCCGGGCCCGGCTCGACGGTGGCGTTCATCCGCCTCGTGGTCGCCGAGCTCGTCGTCATGGGGGTGGCCTTCGGCACCGCCGTCGCGCTGTCGCGGTCGGCTCCCCCTGTCCCCGACGCCCAGGTGCCCGACGCCAGCCGCTCGTTCATCCTCACCGGCTACCCCGAGCCACCGCCCCTCACGGGCGCCTCCTGGGTGACGACGTGGACCACCGAGTGGCTCTGGGTCGCGGTGGCCGCGGTCGCGGTCGGCCTCTACCTCGCCGGCGTCGTCCGGCTGCACCGCCGCGGCGACGCCTGGCCGGTCCACCGCACCATCGTGTGGGTGCTCGGCTGGCTGGTCTTCGTGTATGCCGTGTGCGGCGCCCCCGGCGTCTACGGCCGCGTGCTCTTCTCCCTGCACATGGTCATGCACATGGTCGTCGCCATGCTGGTGCCGCTACTGCTCGTCCCGGGCGCCCCGATCCTGCTGGCGCTGCGCACGCTGCCCGCCCGCCACGACCGGACGTGGGGCCCGCGCGAGGTGCTGCTCCAGGTCGTGCACTCCCGGGCCCTGCGGGTGCTGTCGAACCCGGTCGTCGCCGCCGCGCTGTTCTTCTTCAGCCTCGCGATCTTCTACTACTCGCCGCTGTTCGAGCTGGCCCTGCGCACGCACACCGGGCACGTGCTGATGCTGCTGCACTTCCTGCTCACCGGGTACCTCTTCGTGTGGGTGCTCGTGGGCGTCGACCCCGGCCCGCGGAAGTGGCCGCCGCTGATGCTGCTCGTCGTGCTGTTCGCGACGATGAGCTTCCACGCCTTCTTCGGCGTGGTGATGACGAGCAGCACCACGGTCCTGGCGCCGGACTTCTTCGAGACCCTCAAGCTGCCGTGGATGACCGACCCGCTGGGCGACCAGCACCGCGCGGGTGCCATCGCCTGGGGCATCGGCGAGGCGCCGACCCTGGCGCTGACCCTCATGGTGGCGGTCGCCTGGGTGCGCTCGGACCGGGCCGAGAGCACCCGCCGCGACCGGCAGGCCGACCGCGACGGCGATGCCGAGCTCGCGGCCTACAACGCGCACCTGGCGCAGCTGCGCCGGCGTGGGGAACGAGGTCAGTGATGCGGGTGGCGGTGGTGCAGGTCGGTTACGGCGACGCCGAGCCGGTGCAGGAGCGGGTCGAGCGGGTCGCGGACCTGGTGCGCGCCCAGGCCGGGCACGACCTCGTGGTCCTGCCCGAGCTGTGGGCCCCGGGCGGGTTCGCCTACCGCGAGTGGCCGGAGCGCGCCGAGCCGGTCGACGGCCCGGTCGGGCGGGCGATGTCCGCGGCCGCGCGCGACGCCGGCGTCGTGCTCCACGCCGGGTCGATCGTCGAGCGCCCGGCCGACGGCGAGGTCGGCCCGGACGGCCACGGGCTCTGGAACACCTCGCTCGTCTACGCCGCGGACGGCAGCCTGCTCACGGCATACCGCAAGATCCACCGCTTCGGCTTCGGTGCCGGCGAGCCGCGGCTCATGGACGCGGGCACGGACGTCGTGGTGGTCGACGTCCCGCTGCCGGACGGAGGGAGCGTCCGGGCCGGGCTGTCGACCTGCTACGACCTGCGCTTCCCCGAGCTGTACCGGCGGCAGGTCGACGCAGGAGCGACCCTGTTCGTCGTGCCCGCCGCCTGGCCGGCGGCCCGGGTGCGGCACTGGACCCTGCTCGCGCACGCGCGGGCGGTCGAGGACCAGTGCGTCGTGGTCGCCTGCAACACGGCGGGCACGCACGCCGGCACCCCGATGGGCGGGCACTCCCAGGTCGTCTCCGCCACCGGCGAGGCGCTCGCCATGGCCGGGACGGACGAGCAGGTGCTCAGCGTCGAGGTCGACCTCGACGCCGTGGCGGCCTGGCGCGAGCAGTTCCCGGTGCTGGCGGACCGACGGCTGTGAGGGCTGAGTCGGTGTGCTCGGCGCCGGTGTGGTCGACACAGGTGAGGGCCGCGCTCGTCGCCGTGGCGTCCGTGCGGTCAGGCGGTCATGCGCCGGTGCCGCTCGGCCACGAGGTCGGCGCGGCGCGCGTGCATGAAGGCCGTGTCCGAACCGCAGTCGTGGCACACCACCATGGCGCTGTGGCCCAGGCCGATCACCTCGACGACGTGCGGGTGGCACACCTGGCCGGCGGTGTGCACGTGGTCTCGTCGGTGCACCGCGACGGCGGTGCTGAGCGCGACCGGCCTCGTCGCGTTGGTCCCCCTGTGCTTCATCGAAGACACCTCCTGACTGGGATGACGAACCAGGGGCGGGGCGGGTTGCCGTCGTCGCCGAATCGTCACCACGGCAGCTCGTGCCACCTCCACCATGACACCGCGGCGCACCGACAGCGTCGGTCCGCCGCGCCGGACCGTGACCGAACACGTGAGGAGGGGACCGACCGTTGGGACGAGACACGAAGGAGCCCGGCGTGGTGACTCGCACCCGGCTGCGCGCACCCGAGCTACGGGGCCGCGGCTGGCTCAACACCGGCGGCCGGGAGCTGTCGCTGGCGGACCTGCGCGGACGGGTCGTCGTGCTCGACTTCTGGACCTTCTGCTGCGTGAACTGCCTGCACGTCCTCGACGAGCTGCGGCCGCTGGAGGAGCGGTTCCCCGACTCGCTCGTGCTCGTCGGCGTCCACTCGCCCAAGTTCGAGCACGAGGCCGACCCGGACGCCCTCGCGGCCGCCGTCGAGCGGTACGCCGTGCACCACCCGGTGCTCGACGACCCCGACCTGGTGACCTGGCAGGCGTACACCGCTCGTGCTTGGCCGACGCTGGTCGTCGTCGACCCCGAGGGGTACATCGTCGCCTCCATGTCCGGCGAGGGGCACGGGCACGGGCTCACCGTCCTCGTGGAGGAGCTGGTCGAGGAGCACCGCGCCAAGGGCACGCTGCGCGAGGGCGACTCGCCGTACGCCCCGCCGCCGGCCGCCTCGACCGCGCTGCGTTTCCCCGGGAAGGCGGTCGCCCTCGACGACGGCTCCTTCCTCGTCTCGGACACGACCCACCACGACGTCGTCCACCTCGAGACCGACCTGCAGACCGAGCGCCGGCGGTTCGCCGACCACGACGGCGACGGACCCGGCCGGCTCGACGAGCCCCAGGGCCTGCTCCGGCTGCCCGCCGAGGTGGCCGAGCGCGTCGGCTACGACGTCGTCGTCGCGGACTCGGTCCACCACCAGGTGAAGGGACTGCGGCTCGCGGACGGCGCGTGGACGGTGCTGGCAGGCACCGGGAGACAGCTGCGCGAACGCTCCGGCAGCGGGCCGGCCCTGCGCCAGGACCTGTCGACGCCGTGGGACGCCGCGTGGTTCCTCGACCGCGTCGTCGTCGCCATGGCCGGCACCCACCAGCTCTGGGCGCTGCACCTGGCCACCGACCCCGCGGACAACACGGTCGCGGTGCTCGCGGGCACGACGGCCGAGGGCATCCGCGACGGCGCGGCGGACGAGGCGTGGTTCGCCCAGCCGTCGGGCCTGGCCGCGTCGGAGGACGGGACCCGCCTGTGGGTGGCCGACTCCGAGACGTCGGCCCTGCGCTCGCTCGACGTCACCGACGACGGCTTCACCGTCACGACCCACGTCGGCACCGGCCTGTTCGACTTCGGCCACCGGGACGGGCCGGCCGCGCAGGCGCTGCTCCAGCACCCCCTCGGCGTCACGGTGCTGCCCGACGGCTCGGTGGCCGTGAGCGACACGTACAACGGCGCCGTGCGGCGGTTCGACCCCGTCGCCGGCGAGGTGAGCACCCTGGCGACCGGCCTGCGCGAGCCGTCCGACGCCGTCGTGGAGCGCGCCGAGGACGGCGAGACCCGACTCGTCGTCGTGGAGTCGGCGGCCCACGAGCTGGTCCGCATCCCCTTGCCGGACAGGGCGACCCGCGTAGACGGCCTCGCCCACCAGACGCAGCGGCCGCGCACCGAGCTGGCGCCCGGCGCGGTGCGCCTCGAGGTGGCCTTCACCCCGCCGACGGGCCAGAAGCTCGACCACCGGTGGGGCGACCCGACCCGGCTCATGGTGTCGGCGACGCCCGAGGCGCTGCTGCGCGAGGGAGCCGGGAGCGCGCAGGGCCTGACCCGCGACCTCGTGCTGGACCCCTCGGTCGTCGACGGGGTGCTGCACATCTCGGTGCAGGCGGCCTCGTGCGACGGCGACCCCGTCACCGGCGAGGGACCAGAGCACGCCGCGTGCCACCTGTACCAGCAGGACTGGGGCATCCCCGTCGTCCTGGTCGACGGCGCCCCCGGCTCGCTCACCCTCGACCTGCGCGGCACGGCCTGACGCAGCCCGGAGGTCTGCGCACAGATGCCCGTGCCTCTGGGCAGGGAGCGGGTCCGCGCGCAGTGACACCCTCGTCCGTGAGCAGACGTCCGTGCAGGCGCTCGGGTGGTGGCCTCGGCGTCCCTGCAGGTCAGGGCCGGGAGCACTACAGTCGACAGGAGCGGGTCAACCCTGGACCCGCCGGACCCCTGGAGTGAACATGTACATCGGACTTGGGATCTTCCTGCTCGTCGTGGGCGCCATCATCACGTTCGCCTACACCGGTGACGCCAGCCTGGGCGGGGTGCTCAGCGTCCACGCCGTCGGCTGGATCTGCATCGTCGCGGGCATCCTGGCGATCCTCCTGTCGCTCGTGCTGACCCGGCGCACCGCCGCCGGTGGCTACTCCGCGCGCCGCGTGAGCCACCAGGACCCGGCCACAGGGACCCGCGTCGACGAGGTCGACGTGGACCGCGACAACCGGCTCTGACGCCGCCGGGCGACGCGCCCGATCCGCTCCCCGAGGGCGGCACCACGAGCCGTGGTGCCGCCCTCGCCGCGTCCCACGGCCGGGGCGCCGCACGCAGGAAGGGCCGGCTCCCGTGGGGAGCCGGCCCTTCCTCGTGCGTGCGTCAGAAGGCGCTCTCGGGCACGTCCATCAGCGCGTTGTCGGTGGCCTCGGCGATGGCGCGCTCGGCCGCGAGCTTGGGCAGGAACGTGCGGGCGAAGAACGAGGCGGCGGCGACCTTGCCCTCGTAGAAGTCGCGGTCCTTCGCCGACGCCTCACCGGACTGCAGCGCCCGGGTGGCCACCTCGGCCTGGCGCAGCAGCAGCCAGCCGATCACGAGGTCGCCGGCGCCGAGCAGCAGCCGCGTGGTGTTCTGGCCCACCTTGTAGAGGTTGGCGAGGTCGCCGCCCTCCTGGCGCGGGTCGGACTTCATCAGCTCGCCGACCATGAAGCCGAGGATGCCCTGGACGTTCTCGAGCGCCTGGCCGAGCAGCTCGCGCTCGCGGTCGAGCGCCCCACCGTCGGCACCGAGGTCCTTGGCGAACTCCTGCACCTGCATCGCGATCGACGTGAGCGCCTGGGCCTTGTCCTTGATGATCTTGCGGAAGAAGAAGTCCAGGCCCTGGATCGCCGTCGTGCCCTCGTAGAGGGTGTCGATCTTGGCGTCACGGATGTACTGCTCGATCGGGTAGTCCTGCAGGAAGCCCGAGCCGCCGAGGGTCTGCAGCGACTCCTGCCCGAGGAGCACCCAGGCCCGCTCCGAGCCGACGCCCTTGACGATCGGCAGCAGCAGGTCGTTGACGCGCTCGGCCAGCTCGGCCGGGCTGCCCTTGGCGAGCTCGTCCGAGCCGGACTCGAGCAGCGCCTGGTCGACGAGGTCCTGCTGCGTCGCCGTGTACATCACGAGCGCCCGCAGCCCCTCGGCATACGCCTTCTGGGTCATGAGCGAGCGGCGCACGTCCGGGTGGTGGGTGATGGTGACCCGCGGCGCGGACTTGTCACCCTGCTGGGTCAGGTCGGCGCCCTGGACGCGCTGCTTGGCGTAGTCGAGCGCGTTGAGGTAGGCCGTGGACAGCGTCGAGATCGCCTTGGTGCCCACCAGCATCCGCGCGTGCTCGATGACCCGGAACATCTGCGCGATGCCGTCGTGGGTGTCGCCGAGCAGGGTGCCGATCGCCGGCTCCTTGTCGCCGAAGGTCACCTCGCACGTCGTCGAGACCTTCAGGCCCATCTTGTGCTCGACGTTGGTGACGTAGGCGCCGTTGCGCTCGCCCAGCTCGCCGGTCTCGAGGTCGACCTGGAACTTGGGCACGATGAACAGCGACAGGCCCTTGGTGCCGGGGCCGGCGCCCTCGGGACGGGCCAGCACGAAGTGCACGACGTTGTCGGTCATGTCCGACTCGGCCGAGGTGATGAACCGCTTGACACCGGTGACGTTCCAGGTGCCGTCGGCATTCTGCACCGCCTTGGTGCGGCCGGCGCCGACGTCGGACCCCGCGTCGGGCTCGGTGAGCACCATGGTGCAGTGCCAGCCCTTCTCGACGATCCAGCGGGCCAGCTTCTTCTGGTCGTCGTTGCCGAGCAGGTAGAGCAGCTTGCCGAAGGAGTAGGACGCGGCGAACATCGCGATCGCCGGGTTGGCGCCCAGGACCATCTCGTTCATGGCCCACTTCAGGCTGGGCGGGACCACGGTGCCGTCGAGCTCCCCCGGCACGTCGACGTTCCAGAAGCCGGAGTCGACGTAGGCCCGGTAGCTCTTGGTGAACGACTCGGGCATCGTCACCGAGTAGGTCGAGGGGTCGTAGACCGGGGGGTTGCGGTCCGCGTCGGCGAAGGACTCGGCCAGCTCGTTCTCCGAGAGCCGGGCCACCTCCTTGAGCATCTCGCGGGCGGTGTCGGCGTCGACCTCGGCATACGGGCCGCTGCCCAGCACCTCGCCACGGCCGAAGACCTCGAAGAGGTTGAACTCGAGGTCTCGCAGGTTGCTCTTGTAGTGGCCCATACCGGGGCACCTCCACGCTCGGACGTCGGTGTCACCGGCCCGTACCAGCCGGTAACATCCATGGTGCTACTCACCAGTAACGAATGCAACCCCGCCGGGCCGTGACCTGTGCCGCCCCGCCGTCCGCGCGTAGCCTCGAACCGTGACCGAAGAGCTGCCCTACGAGGTGGTGGGCCACCTCGGCGACGGCGTGGAGCTGCGCCGCTATCCCTCGTATGCCGTGGCGGAGGTGACGATCCGCGGCTCCCTCGGCGGCGCCGGGAACGTCGCCTTCGCCCCGCTCTTCGCGTACATCCGCGGGGAGAACCGGGGGCGGGCGTCCGTGGCGATGACGGCTCCGGTGATGCAGGAACGGGCCCGTGGCGGGCCGGGCGCGGGCCAGGCCGGAGGTCGGCAGGTGGCGATGACCGCCCCGGTGGTGCAGCAGGAGAGCGGCCGCGACGGCACCGGCTCCTCCTTCACGGTGGGGTTCGTGCTGCCCTCGAGCCTGACCGCGCAGACCGCGCCCGAGCCGACGGACCAGCGGGTGAGCCTGCGGGCGGTGCCCCCCAGCCTCACGGCGGCGATCCGGTACTCCGGCCGCTGGAGCGGCTCGGCCTTCGAGATGCACCGCGACCGCCTGCTGCGGTCGGTCGAGGAGGCCGGGCTCGCGGTGGTGGGGGCGCCGCGCTGGCTGCGGTACGACCCGCCGTTCAAGCCGTGGTTCCTGCGGCGCAACGAGGTGGTCGTCGACCTCGCCGACCCCGACGCCGTGCCGCCGGCCGCCTGACCCGCCCCCACGCGGCATACTTCCGGGGGTGAGCGACGACACGCCGGGCCGGGCGACGGCCGCCGACGGGGACCCGCGCCCCGCCCGCGCCGCGCAGCCCCGGGGTCCCGGCAACCAGGCGTCCGGGACCCCGGGAAGCGGGAGCGGGGGTGCCGTCGCGCAGGCCCGCGCGGACCTGGCGCACGGGCGGGAGTGGAAGGCCCGCGAGCGGCTCGTCGCGCACCTGGCCGACGCCTACGACACCGAGGCGCTCGAGCTGCTCGGCGAGGTCCAGTACGCGATGCGCGACCTGCCCGCGGCGGGCGCGGCCTGGTTCGGGACGAGCCGCCGCGGCGAGGACGTCGACGCCGCGGTCGACGCCTGGCGCGAGCGGTACGCCGACCACTTCCCGGAGATGTGGCTGAGCCTGCCCGGTCCCGTGCGCGAGCACGAGGGCAACAAGCGGGTCGACGCCCTGCGGCGCCGGGCTGCCGCCATCCCCCCGGTCGAGTCCGCGGCTGCCGTGGCCCCGGGCGAGGGCTCCGGAGGTGTCGACGCGGCCGTCGTCGTGGCGCTCGTGCTCGCCGGCCTGTTCGTGGTGTGCGCCGTGATCGGCTTCGTCACGGTCCTCGTGTGGCTGGTGCCCTGAGCCGGGCAGAGCTCGTCGCGGCGGTCGCCGCCCGCACCCGAGCCCGGACCAGGCCTTGCCTGCGGGTGCCTGCGGACGGTTCCGACGACGGCGGGAGGGCTGCGTCCGCGCTCGCCGCGGAGGGCCCGGGTTGAGCCGATCCACAGCATCGTCGCAGGGTCACAGGGGTGGCGCGGGGCGTGACCCCGCGGCAGGGTGGAAGGCGAGCCGAGGATACGGAGAACCCGATGGAGACCTACCACTCGCACCTGCAGCCCGACGGGACCACCTTCCCGCCCGTGACACCGGAGGTGCCGCCTCCCCCCGGCGCCGAGGAGCCGGTGGTGCCCGACCTGGTCGTCACCGAGCGGGTGGCGCAGGCCCCCCAGCGCTCGCGCGAAGGGGACTGACCCCGGCAGAGGCCGACCGGCGTGGGACCGCCGGCGTCTCCCGGCGCCGTGCCACCCTCGTGGCATGGATCCGCTCGCTGACGTGCTGTTGCTGCACGCGGTCCAGGCCTGGTGCGAGGACTGCGGCGCCGAGCAGCTGCTCCTGCCCGTCGACGACGAGGGCCGGCCCGGCGGGCTGTGCTGCACGACGTGCGACGCTGCCGTGTTCGTGCTGCCGGCGGAGGTCGTCGCGCCGCCACCGTTGCGCCACACCGCCTGACAACCCAGCGGACAAGCCGGGAGGTCCGGCATAACCTGCGCACGTGGGTGCTGCACGGGGTCCGTCACGGCGGGTCGTGGTGGCAGGCGGCCTCGGTGGAGCGGCCGTCGCCTCGCTCGGCGTGCTCTCGGCCCGGGAGCGCGCGGGCCGGCGCGACCTGCCGTTGTACTCCGAGGCCGTGGCGCTCGGTGCCGCGGGCGCCCGGACGCCCGTCGCGGTGGGGCGCGCCGACCTGCTCGTCGAGGGCACCCGGGTGCTGCACACCGACCGCGACGCCGCACGGCTCGTCGACGCCGAGGCACAGTTCCTCGGCTCGGCCGCCGCCTGGGTCCGCGGGACCGGCCGGTGGTCCGAGATGACCCGCACGGCGCTGCTCGACCTGCGCGTGCTCACCCACGGGCTGCCGGCGTCGGTGGCCGCGTGGACCACGCCGTGGCGGTACGTCTGGCCTCGCGACTGCGCCCACGTCGCGGTCGCGCTGGCCCGGTGCGGGTTCCCCGCGGAGGCGGTGGCGCAGCTGCGGTTCCTGCAGGACGTGCAGGCGGCGGACGGCTGGTTCGAGGCGCGCTACGACCCGGTCACGCGTCGACCGCCGGACCGCCGGCCCCGTCAGTTCGACGGGGCCGCGTGGGCGCTGTGGGCGGTGTCCTCGCTGCTCGACGAGCCGGGCGTCGACCTCGAGCGGGTGCTGCACGAACTGGAGCCGCTGGTGCGCCGCAGCGCCGACGTGCTGGTGGACAACCTGGGGCCGGACGGGCTCCCGCCGGTGACCCCGGACTACTGGGAGCTGCCGACGGACGTGCTCACGCTCGGGATCGCCGCACCGGTGTGGGCCGGGCTGTCGCACGGCTTCCGGGTGCTCGAGCTCCTCGGCGACCACGCGGGCGCCCAGCGGGTGGGCGCCGCGGCCGACGCGGTGTCCCGCGTGGTGTCCGAACGGTTCGGCGTCACGGGGTACGGCCGGGAGCTGGGCGGCCGGGCGCTCGACGCCTCGGTCGCCTTCCTCTTCCCCCCGTATGCCGTGGCGCCGCCGTCCGCCCCGGTCCGCGCCGCCCTCGTGCGGGCGCAGGCCGTGCTGCGGCGCCCGGCCGGGGGGGTCGCTCCGGGGGAGGACTGGGCCTCGGACGGGGTCAGCTGGACCCCGCAGACCGCCCTGTTCGCGCTGGCCCACGCCGAGGCGGGCGAGGTCGAGGGGGCGGCTGCCCTGCTGGACTGGCTCGACCGGCACCGGACCGCAGCGGGGTCGCTGCCCGAGAAGGTGCTGCACGACGGGCGTCCCGCGGCGGTGGCCCCGCTCGCGTGGACGGCAGCCCTGGCGCTGCTCGCGGTGTCGGCCGTGCGGGGTGCCGACGAGGCGTGAGCGCCGAGGCCGGCCAGGACGGGCGGGCCGGCACGACCGGGTCGGCTTCCGGCTCGGCTCAGCCGCGACTCGCGCCACCCACGGCCACCACGGCATCCGGGTCGTCGTCCGTCGGTGCGCCCAGCGGGAGGGGGTGCTCCCGTTCCAGGCGGGCACCCTCGACGTCGACGTCCGGGAGCGCACGGTCGAGCCACCGCGGGAGCCACCAGGCCCGCTCGCCGAGCAGGTGCATGACCGTGGGGATGAGGAGCAGGCGGACGACGAAGGCGTCCACCAGCACGCCGAAGGCGAGGCCGAAGCCGATCGGCTTGATGGTCGCGTCGTGGGAGAAGATGAAGCCGGCGAAGACCGACGTCATGATGATGGCGGCGGCCGTGACCACGGCCCGTCCCGCGTGCAGGCCCCGCTGCACGGCCACCCGCGCCGGCGCCCCGTGGGCATACGCCTCGCGCATCCCGGACACCAGGAAGAGCTGGTAGTCCATGGCGAGGCCGAACAGGATCCCCGTCTCGATGATCGGCAGGAAGCTCAGGATCGGCCCGGGGTCGTGCACGCCGAAGACGCTCGACAGCCACCCCAGCTGGAAGATCGCCGTGAGGCCGCCGAACGACGCGAGCAGTGACAGGACGAAGCCGAGCGTCGCGGTCACCGGCACGAGCAGCGAGCGGAACACGACGACGAGGATGAGCAGCGACAGCCCGACCACCAGGACGAGGTAGAGCGGCAGGGCGTCGCTGAGCTTCTGCGAGACGTCGATGTTGGCGCTGGCGTTGCCCGCGACCCCCAGCGTCACTCGGCCGCCGTCGGTCGTCCGGGGCTCCAGGTCACGCAGGGACTGGACGAGGGCGGCGGTCGACTCGCTGTTCGGGCCCTCCTTCGGGATGACCTGGAAGGCGATGGCGTCACGGGCGCGCGATGCCGTGACCGGCACGACCGCGACGACGTCACCGGTGTCACGGATCGCCGTGCCGATGACGGCCTCCTCGGCCGTGAGCGACGCCTGCGCGACCGGGGCCGGCAGGTCCGCGACGACGAGCAGCGGACCGTTGTACCCGTCGCCGAACCGGTTCGCCTGCAGCGTGTACGCGCGGTAGGCCGCGGTCTCTCGCGGTTGGCTCGAGCCGTCGGGCAGGCCCAGCCGCATCTGCAGGGCGGGGAGGGCGACGACTGCGAGGGCCGCCACCCCGACCAGGAGCGTGACGACCGCCCGGCTCGTGCGCATCGGCCGGTCGGCAGCCTTGGCCTCGTGCCGCGGGTGCGTCCCGCCGTCGCCGGTGGAGCCGGTGGGCTCGGCGTCGCTGGTGGACCCGGCCGACCCGGTCAGCCGGGCCCGCTCGCGGTGGCGCAGGACCCGCATACCGACCAGCGAGAGCATCGCGGGCGTGAAGGTGGTGGCCACCGCGATGGCCACGAACACGGCCGCCGCACCGACGGTCCCCATCAGCCCGAGGAACGGGATGCCGGTGATGTTGAGGGCCAGCAGCGCCACCATGACAGTGGCTCCGGCGAAGACGACGGCGTTCCCCGAGGTGCCGTTGGCCAGCCCGATCGACTCGTGCAGCCCCATGCCCTGGCGCAGCTGGGTGCGGTGCCGGTTGAGGATGAAGAGCGAGTAGTCGATGCCGACGGCCAGCCCGAGCATCACGCCGAGCACGGGCGTCACCGACTGGAAGTCCACGACGCCGGAGAACGACATCGCTGCCAGGGTCGCCACGCCCACGCCCAGCAGGGCGCTCGCCAGCGGCAGGGCCGCGCCGATGAGCGTGCCGAGCATGAGGACCAGCACGAGCGCGGCGACGAGGACGCCGGCCACCTCGCCGGGGCCGAGGACCGACGGCACGGTCTGCGAGATGTCCTGGGACGGGTACGCGGCGACGCCGTCGATCCCGGCCCGGGCGACCAGGGTCTCGATCGCCGTCTTGGTCTCCGTGGGCACCTCGTTCGTCGGGCGCTCGAAGGACACCTGGGCGATGGCGGCGGTCCCGTCCGTCGAGACGAAGCGGAAGCCGGAGGCGAGGTCCGCGACCTTGCGGCCGGCGGTGAGCGCCGCGCCCTTGGCCTCGAGCTCGGCCCGCTGGGTGTCGAGCTGCTTGCGGCCGGCGTCGAGCTTCGCCTGTGCCGCCTCGAGCCGGGCGGTGACGGCGGCCGGGGTGCCGGGCGCCTTGGCGGCGGCGCGCTGCTGGTCCAGCTGCGCCTGCTGGGCGGCCAGCTGCTGCTCGGCCTGCGCGAGCGCGGTGCGTCCCTGCTCCAGCCGGGTCCGCCCCGCCTCGAGCTGGCCGGCACTGCTCTCGAGCTGCGACTGGGTGGCGAACGGGTCGATGGTGCCGCGGACCCCGGTGACGGAGTCGACCTGTCGCAGCAGGCGGGTCACCCCCGCCTTCTGGGCGGCGGTGAACGCAGCGCCGTCGGTCGTCGTGAAGGCCAGGCTGCCCGACCCGCCGCTGGTGCCGGGGAAGTCCCGGGCGAGCTGGGCCGCCACGGCGCTCGTGGGGGTGCCCGGGATCGTGATGGCGGAGCTGACCGGGCCCGAGAAGCCGAGGAAGGCGCCGAGGCCCAGCACGAGCACCAGCAGCCACAGCCCCAGGACGGTCCAGTGGCGGCGGGCGGCGAAACGGCCGATGCGGTAGAGGAGTTCAGCCATGGTGCTGCTCCGGTTCCTTTCCCTGGGTCATGTGGTGACGTAGCCCGTGCGGACCTGCGTGAGCAGCCGGGACATGGAGCGGGACCAGGCCCGGCGGGACGCGGGGGTGAGCTGCGCCCCGTGGGCCTCGAGCCAACGGTGGGCGAGGACCCCGACGCCGTTCATGAGGAACGCGACGGTCAGGTCGAGGCTCAGCGCGTCGATGCCCGGGTCGGCTTCGCGCACCTGTCCGGCGAGCCGGCGACCGACCTGGTCGAGGGCCGACTGCGAGATCGCCTCGACCCTCGTCTCGTCTCCCCCGAGACCCGCGATGAGGCGGACGATCGAGACCATCGCCGTCGGCAGGTCGGCGGCGCGCACGGCGGCGCAGAGGGCGTCGAGCGACGCGTCCGGGTCGCGCGGCGAGGCCGTGCCTGCGCCGGACCGCCGGGCGATGTCGTCGAGCACCTGCGCCGTCACCTGGGCCAGGACCTCTTCACACACCGCGACGAGCAGCGCCTCGAACGAGCCGAAGTGGTTGAAGACGGTGCGTCGCGACACCCCGGCGCGGTCGGCGACCTGGTCCACGGTGATGCGGGTCGTCGAGGTCGACGCCGCCAACTCCCGCGTCGCCGCCAGGATCGCCTGGCGGCGCTCCGCCCGCAGGGCGCTGCGCCCGTCGACGGGGATCTCGGTCACCGGGAGAGCGTAGGAACCAAGTTGCACTCAATGCAAATTGTTCGGCGCCCGCCGGGTCAGGTGGGCACTCCACTGCCCGGAGTGTGTGCATTTGCCTGCGTGGGAGACGGCCGACCGCGTACGGTCGCCTTCGTCGCCGCCTGAGGTGAAGGGCAGGAACGGCGGCACACGTGGGGGAGTCGAGCCGGCGCGCCGTGGTGCGCTGCCGTGGAACGCGGGCCGTTTCCCCGGCGTCACAACGACTCCACGGCCCCGGGCGCGACGCCGACGGCCCCGACCCGGTGAGGAACCACAGTGCTCGCGTTCTGGATCGTCGGCGGCCTGGGGGTCGTCCTGCTGCTGCTCACCTTCGTCGTCGGGGACCTCTTCGACGGGGTCCTCGACGGCGTCGACTTCACCGGCAGGTTCCTCTCGACCGCAGCGGTCGCCGGCTTCGCCGCCGCCTTCGGCATCGCGGGCGCAGTCGCCATGAGCATGGGGGCGCCGCTGGTGCTCGCGGTCGTGGTCGGCGTCGTGGCCGGGGCGGCCATGGGAGCGGTCGGTGGCCTGACCACCAAGGTCGTGTCGAACACGCCGACCGACCGCGCGCCCGGCGCCGACGACCTCGTCGGTGCGCGCGGGGTCGTCGTCAGCGCGATCGGCGACGGCGCCTACGGCGAGGTGCTGGTCCGCATCGGCGGCCACCGCCAGAAGTACAACGCCCGCTCGGAGTCCGGTGCGATCGCGGTCGGGTCCGACGTGCTTGTCACCGACTCCCTGTCCAGCTCGTCCGTGCGCGTCCGCGCCCTCTGACCTCGTCACCTCCCAGAACGGAGCTCCTCGTGTTCGGTCTCAACCCCGTCGTCCTCGGCGTCGTCGCCCTGGTCGCGCTCGTCATCATCTCGGTCCTCGCGGTCGTGTCCCGGTACAAGGTCGCCAAGCCCAACGAGGCCCTGCTCATCACCGGCCGCAAGAGCAGCGGCGAGGACCTCGCCGGGCAGAAGGTCGTGATCGGCGCCGGCGTCTTCGTCCTGCCGGTCGTGCAGAAGATGTCGGTGATGGACCTGTCCAGCCGCGAGATAGAGCTGCGCGTGCCGAACGCGGTGTCCAAGAACAACATCAAGCTCACGGTCGACGGCATCGCCATCGTCAAGGTGGGCGGCACCGAGGAGGCCGTCCGGGCCGCCGCGCAGCGGTTCGGCAACCAGCAGGCGGCCATCACGGCCTTCACCGAGCGCACCCTGTCCGGCGCCCTGCGCAGCATCGTCGGCACCCTGACCGTCGAGGAGATCATCCGCGACCGGGCCGCCCTCGGCGCCCAGGTCGCCGAGGTGACCGAGCACGCGCTCACCGGGCAGGGCCTGACCCTCGACAACTTCCAGGTGCTCGACATCAACGACGACACCGACTACCTGCGCAACCTCGGCCGGCCCGAGGCCGCGCGGGTCGAGCAGGACGCCAAGATCGCCGAGGCCGACGCCATGCGCAACGCCGAGCAGCGCCAGCTCGCCGCCCAGCAGGAGGTCCTCGCCTCCCGTCGTGACTTCGCGCTGCGCGAGGCCCAGATCAAGGCCGAGACCGAGGCTGCCCAGGCCAACGCCGCAGCCGCCGGTCCCATCGCCGCAGCCGCCAAGCAGCAGGAGGTGCTGACCGCCCAGAGTCTCGTCGCCGAGCGCCAGGCCGAGCTCACCGAGCGCCAGCTCGACACCGAGGTGCGCAAGCCGGCCGACGCCAAGCGGTATGCCGCGCAGCAGGACGCGGAGGCCGCCCGGTTCACGACGGAGCAGAACGCGGCCGCCGACAAGTACACCAAGGTCGCCCAGGCGCAGGCCCAGGCCGAGACCGCGAAGCTCACCGGTGAGGCCGAGCGCGACCGCCGGGGCGCCCTCGCCGCGGCGACCAGGCTGGAGGGCGAGGCCGAGGCTGCCGCCACCCTGGCGCGCGGCCAGGCCGAGGCGAAGACCATGGAGGCCAAGGCCGACGCCCTCGGCTAGTACGGCGAGGCGGCCAAGATGCAGATGCTCGTCGAGGTGCTGCCGCAGGTGGCGCGCGAGCTGGCCTCCCCCATGGCGGCCATCGACAAGCTGACGGTCGTGTCGACCGACGGGGCCGGGTCCCTCCCCAAGACGGTGACCAACAACTTCGCCCAGCTGCAGACGATGCTCCGGGACGCCACCGGCGTGGACCTGAACGGACTCATGCACGGGATCGCCGGTGGCAACGGCTCGGCGGCCAAGGCTGCTGCGGGTGCCGCGGCGGGCGCCGTGGTCGCCGGGGCACTCACGGACGGGGCGCTCGGTGACGGGGTGCTCGCGGACGGGGTGCTGGGTGACGGCGCGCGGGGTGCCGGGGGCGCCTGATGCGCGGTGCCCCGGTGAGGCTCGCGGCGCTGCTGGTCGTCGCCGTCGTCTGCCTGTCCGGCTGCCAGGTGCGGCTGCTCGCCGAGCCGAAGGGGACGGCCCCGGTGGTGGTGCAGACCGACCGCGGCCACGGACTGACGATCGACGCGGACGTCTTCGCCTACCGCGAGGACGTCGGCGTCTCGAACGAAGTGCTCCGCGTCGTCAGCGACTCCGGTGAGGAGAAGGTCGTCCGGGCGCTCGCCGCAGCCGGTGCCCGCTTCATGATGGTGGACGAGCACGGCAGGGAGTACCAGGACGAGGCGGCCCTCGAGTCGGCCGCCGAGGCCGACCTCTACACGCCCAACTACGTCTCCGACCCGAAGGTGACTGCCGACGGGGTCGAGCTGTACGTCGACTGCAAGGGGGCGGTCGAGGAGCCGATGGCCGCCACGTTCCGGAAGGTCCTGCGCGAGGAGCTGGAGGCGGCCGGCATACGCGGCACCGTGCGGGCCGTCACGTCCTGACGGGGCGCACGCCCGGTGACGGGCCCCCCCTGGGGACCGCAAGGCCGAGGGGGCCGGCGGGGAGACCGGCCCCCTCGGGTGGGGGTGCGTGTCGTGCGGGGGAACGGTCAGTTGGCCGCGATGGAGACCGACGCGGTCGACGGGCTGCCACCGAGGATGCCGGTGTAGGCGGAGGAGCACGACGGCCGGTTGGCCGTGACGTTCGGGATGGCCGCCGGGGAGTTGCACTGGGGCAGGTTGACGGTCAGCGTCGCGTTCGCGAAGCCCGTCTTCCCGGTGATCCGCCAGGCGTCGCCGAGCAGGCCGACGAGCACGATGCTGCCCGAGGGTCGGGCCAGGGTGACGTTGCAGGCGGACGTGCCGAGGGTGACGACCCCACCGGGCCAGTGCGAGTCGAAGTCGTTGTCCTTGATGCTCGTGATGGTGTTGCTCAACGTCGCCGCAGAGCAGGTGGGCGGCGGAGGTGTGGTCCCGCTGCAGAGGAGCGCTCCCGCGGCCGAGAAGCCGGTCACGAACTGCCCGGCCGGACAGGACTTGCCTGCGAGCCCGCTGATGCCGGAGGGGCCCTGCGGTCCGGTGGCGCCGGTGTCGCCCTTGGGTCCGACGGGTCCGACGGGTCCGACGGGACCGGCCGGGCCGGTGGCCCCCGTCGCGCCGGTGGCGCCCGTGTCACCCTTGGGTCCGGCTGGGCCCTGGGGACCGACGGGCCCCTGGATGCCCTGCTGGTTCCAGCTGATGGGGACCTCGGAAGGACGGCACCGCTCGCTGCCGACCAGCAGCCGCAGCATCCCCTGGTTCTTCTGGTAGCAGGCGTTGATGACGGTCGGGGTGGTGGCGGAGACCGCCGACGGCTGGGCCGCGACGACCTGGGCGCCGGCGACCAGCAGGACGGTCGAGCCGAGTACCACCAGCGGTGCTCGCCAGTTGGGTCGTGACATCGTGTTCCCTTTCTGTCCCGGGCCCGTGTGGCGGAGGCGGCGACCTTGCCGGATGCGTCCCGATGCCCGCGTTGGACGGTACGGAGGGTTTGTCACTGCGTCTTCGGGCATCTGGGGCGTGACGAACGGCTGTCTGGGGGAATATCTTGTGATGGTCTGTAGGAGCCGTTAGGTAATGCGGAGGTCAAGGCGATGTGGCCGTTTTCGTCCGATGAGTACGGCTTCGCACTGGCCACGAAGGACTCGTCCCCGCCCGGCAGGGCGGGACAGGGCATCGGGGGCACCTCTCCAACCGGTAGGCCCATCGGCGTCGCCAGGGCCTGCACCGTCCACGTCCAGGCCCAAGTCGCTGGGACGGTGCGTTGCCCCGTCCTGAGGGGCAACGCATAGTCGTGGAGCTACCTGGAACAGGTCGCCCCTCGCCCGGGCCGCCTCGCGCTCGTTGCGTCCGCCGATGACGGGAGCCGTCGCGAGGGGCGCTTCGCGCCGAGGGGCTCCTCCCGATTCCCGCCGTGCCTCCAGTGCAGACGCGAAGGACCCCCGAACGAAAAGCGTGTTCGGGGGTCCTTCGCGTCTGAGCCGATGACGGGAATCGAACCCGCGTGTCCAGCTTGGGAAGCTGGCGCTCTACCATTGAGCTACATCGGCGCGCACCGCCGAACCGGCGGTGCGGCAGGAGTCTAACCGACACCGCGGGCGGGACCGACCGCCCCCGCCACAGCCCTCGCGTTAGTCTCTCCCCGTGCTGCTGAGCGACCGCGACATCATCGCCGAGATCGACGCCGGACGGGTCGTCCTCGACCCGTGGGACCCCGAGATGGTCCAGCCGAGCAGCATCGACGTGCGCCTGGACAAGTTCTTCCGGCTGTTCGACAACCACAAGTACCCCTACATCGACCCGGCCGAGGACCAGCCCGACCTCACCCGCCTCGTCGAGGTCGCGGCCGGTGAGCCGTTCGTGCTCCACCCCGGCGAGTTCGTCCTCGGCTCGATCTACGAGACCGTCACCCTGCCCGACGACGTCGCCGCCCGGGTCGAGGGCAAGTCGAGCCTCGGTCGGCTCGGCCTGCTCACCCACGCCACGGCCGGCTTCGTCGACCCCGGCTTCACCGGCCACGTCACCCTCGAGCTGAGCAACGTCGCCACCCTGCCGATCAAGCTCTGGCCCGGGATGAAGATCGGCCAGCTCTGCTTCTTCCGTCTCTCCAGCCCGGTCGAGAACCCCTACGGGTCGGCCAAGTACGGCTCGCACTACCAGGGCCAGCGCGGCCCCACGGCGAGCCGCTCGTTCAAGAACTTCCACACGAGCAAGGTCTGACCCCCGGGTCCGGCCGACCAATCCGCCGGCCCGGGCCACGGCGAATCCGTCGTGCCCGTCCCGACCCAGGAGTCCCATGCCCGCCTCCCGCCTGCTCTGGCCCACCGAGCTCGCCCAGCCCCGCGCCGTCGTCCTCGTCCTGCACGGTGGGCGCGAGCGGGGGCACGACGCCGTCCGCGACTGGCAGCCCGCGGTGTGGCGGATGCGGCCGTTCGAGCGTGCCGTGGCCCGAGCTGGCCGGCGGCAGGTGGCGGTCGCCTCGATCCGGTACGCCGTGCGCGGCTGGAACGACGACGAGGCCAGCCCGCTCGTCGACACCCTGCTGGCCCTCGAGCAGATCGCGGCGCGGCACCCGGACGTGCCGGTCGGCCTGCTGGGTCACTCGATGGGCGGCCGCGTGGCCCTGCACCTCGCCGCCGACGAGCGGGTCCACGCCATCGCCGCCCTGGCGCCGTGGGTCGACGGCACGGACCGCGCCCGCTGGCACCGGGGGCTGCACGTCCTCTTCATGCACGGCACCCGGGACCGCATCACCTCACCCCGGCGGTCCCGCGCCATGGCGGACGCGATGGCCGCCCTCGGCGCCGACGTCACCTACCGGACCGTGCCCGGCGACGTGCACGGGATGCTCCGGCAGCCGGGCCGGTGGCACCACGAGTCGGCGCGGTTCCTCGTCGACCACCTGACCCGCTCGCCGGAGCGGTCCGCCTAGACCGGCTCCGCGGCATACCCGTCGAGGACCTGCTCCGCGACGGCGAAGTCCTGGGCCACGTCGCGGTCCGCCAGGTCGACCGGCAGCTGGTCGCACCGCGCCAGCGCCGCGCCCAGGCGTCCCACGGGAGTGACGCCCGACTGCCGCAGGGCCCGCACGGCGCAGACGAGCTCGACCGCCAGCAGCCGGCGGTACGCCTCCGCTGCCCGGGTGAGCCGCTCGGCGGCGGCGGCGGCGAACGACGCGTCGTCCTCGATGCCGGCCGAGACCTGCGCGGTCTGCACCGCGGACGGCGTCGCCGCGGCCTGGCGGACGACGGCGACCGCCGACGCTGCGACGTACTCGGCGATGAGCAGCCCCGACGAGCCCGATGTCTCGTCGGCGAGGAAGAGGGGCAGCCCCTCGCGCCCGGTGAGCAGGTGCGCGACGCGCGACTGGACGGCGGCGGCGGACCGCGCGAGGGCCAGCAGCGTGCTGTCCGCCCCCAGGGCGAGGTATGCCGCGTGGAAGCCGCCGTGGTGCGCCACCTCAGGACCGTCCGGCCCCGGTGTGAAGACGGGGTTCTCGGACGCGGTGTTCACCAGTGTCTCGACGACGGTCCGCAGGTTCGCCGACCAGTCGAGGAGGGGGCCGTGGACCTGCGGCCACGTGCGCAGGCCGAAGAAGTCCTGGATGTGCGCCGGTGTGACGCCCTGGTCGCCCACGAGGCCGCGGACGTGCCCGGCGACCTCCGCGGCGCCGGGGAACGGGGTCGCGCGGGCGGCGGCGTCGCTGAAGGCCTCGGGGTTGCCCCGCACCGCGACGAAGGTGAGGCCACACACCGTGCTCGCCGCCCGGGCGGTGCGCGCCACCGAGCGCGTGGCCAGGGCCGCCTCGGCGAGCGCGAACGCGTTCGAGGACAGCAGCGGGAGGGCGTCGGTCGCGGCGAGGTCCAGGACCCGGTGCCGCCGGCCGCCGGCCCGGGTCCGCTCACCCAGCAGGGTCAGGCCCACCTCGGCCAGTGCGGTCAGGTCGGCCGTGCCGAGCGAGCCGTGGCGGTGGACGACGGGAAGGTCGTCCGCGGGCCCACCGGCGAGGTCGGCCAGGGCCACGGCCAGCTCCGGGCTGGCGCCGGAACCCCCGGCCAGCAGCTGGTTCGCGCGGATCGCCAGGGCAGCCCGGACGAGCGGCTCGGGGAGGGGCTCGCCCCAGCCGGCGGCGTGCGAGCGCAGCAGCCGGACCCCGTGCTCGACGTCCGACCCCGTGAGCTGCGCCCGGGCCGCGCCCACGCCCGTCGTGTGCCCGTAGACCTCCCGACGCTCGGCGACGAGGGCGGCGTCGCGGTGCGCCCGGGCAGCCTCGGCGACGGCGTCCGGGTGCGCCCGGAGGGTGGCGCCGCCGGCGACGAGCGCGAGGACCTCGAGGTCGAGGTCTGCGCCGGTGAGGTCGACGGTCGGTGCCACGGCGACCAGTATCGCGGCCCCGCGCCGCTCGGGTGGGGCACCCGGCCCAGGGTGTCGGCGCCCGCCTGCGCGCGCCCCGCCCGCGCCTCAGCGCGCGCCCCTGCGTGGATCGGCGGCTGTCCGCCTCAGGGTTTAGGTTGATCGGCATGATCGTCTTCGACGGCGTGACCAAGGAGTACCCCGATGGCACCGTCGCCGTCGACAACCTGAGCTTCGAGGCGCCCACCGGCAAGATCACCGTCCTCGTCGGGCCCTCTGGCTGTGGCAAGACGACCTCGCTGCGGATGATCAACCGGATGATCCGGCCGACGTCCGGCACCATCGCCCTCGACGGCCGCGACACGGCCCGGATGAAGGAGTCCGAGCTGCGTCGCGGCATCGGGTACGTCATCCAGCACGCCGGCCTCTTCCCGCACCGCACCGTCCTCGACAACGTCGGCACCGTCCCGCGCCTGCTCGGCCGGGACAGGCGCGAGACCGAGAAGCGCTCGATGGAGCTGCTCGAGCGCGTCGGCCTCGACCCGGCCTTCGCCAAGCGCTACCCGGCGCAGCTGTCCGGCGGCCAGCAGCAGCGGGTCGGCGTCGCCCGGGCGCTCGCCGCCGACCCGCCCGTCATGCTCATGGACGAGCCCTTCAGCGCCGTCGACCCGGTGGTGCGCGAGCAGCTGCAGGACGAGTTCCTGCGGCTGCAGGAGGAGCTCGGCAAGACCATCGTCTTCGTCACCCACGACATCGACGAGGCGATCAAGCTCGGTGACCAGGTCGCGGTGCTCCAGGTGGGCGGCCACCTCGCCCAGATCGCCGACCCCGCCTACCTCCTGGCCCACCCGGTCAACGACTTCGTGGCCGACTTCGTCGGCCGTGACCGGGGCTACCGCGCCCTGTCCTTCCAGCCCACCCCCAAGCTGCCCCTGAGTGCGGAGCGCACCGTCACCCTCGGCGAGTCCACCCGTGGCCTCGAGGCCGACTGGACCCTGGTCGTCGACGAGCAGAACCACCCCCTCGGCTGGGTGGAGCCGCGCCGGGTCGACGGCGAGGTGACCAGCGAGCACCTGCACCGCGGCGGCACGGTGGCCTGGGCCAGCGGCCCGCTGCGCTCGGCCCTCGACGCCGCCCTGTCGAGCCCCAGTCGTCGCGGGGTCATCGTCGACGACTCCGGCTCGCTCGTCGGCACCGTCCGTGCGCACGAGGTGCTGACCGCGATCGAGGAGACCGACCGGCCCGAGCTGGCGGACCCCGAGCGGCCAGGGGCGCCGGTCGCATGACCTGGTTCGTCGACCACCTCGGTGACGTCCTCGACCTCGGCGTCCAGCACGCCTACCTCGCCGGGATCCCGCTCGTCGTGGGGCTGCTGCTGGCCCTGCCGCTGGGCTGGCTCGCCCGCCGCTACTCGTGGCTCTACGGGCCGTTCACGGCGGGGTTCGGGCTGCTCTACACGATCCCGAGCCTCGCGCTCTTCGTGATCCTGCCGTTGTTCACCGGCCACAACATCCTCAGCTCCTTCAACGTCATCGTCGCCCTGTCGCTGTACACCGTGGCCCTGCTCGTGCGCACCGTCGCCGACGGCCTGGGCGCGGTGCCCGAGGCCGTCGAGAACGCCGCCACGGCGATGGGCTACACCCGCGGCAAGCGGTTCTTCGCCGTGGAGCTGCCGCTCGCCGTGCCGGTGATCGCCGCGGGCCTGCGCGTGGCCGCCGTCAGCAACGTCAGCATCGTCAGCGTCGCGACCATCATCGGCGTGCAGCAGCTGGGCCTGCTCTTCAGCGACGGCTTCAACCGCGACTTCTACGACCCGCTCGTCGTGGGCATCCTCGGCTGCGTCGCGCTGGCCCTGCTCTTCGACGGCATCATCGTCACCGCGGCCCGCCTGCTGACGCCGTGGACCCGGGCGACGGCGGCGCGCGCATGAACGACCTCCTCTCGTGGCTCACGGACCCGACGAACTGGTCCGGGCCCACCGGCATACCCGCCCAGACGCTCTCCCACCTCTGGTACTCCGGGCTGTCCCTGCTCGTCGCCGCGCTCATCGCGATCCCGGCCGGGCTGGCCGTCGGCCACACCGGTCGCGGCCGGTTCCTCGTCGTCGGCCTCGCGGGCGCGGCCAGGGCGATCCCGAGCCTGGGCCTGCTCTACCTCATGGTGCTGTGGCTGTTCCCGCGGCTGTCGGGCGACTCCGCGTTCCTCGTGCCGTGCCTCGTGGTGCTCGTCGTCCTGGCCGTGCCGCCGATCATGGCCGGTGCGTATGCCGGCGTGGAGGGTGTCGACCCTGCGGCCCGGGACGCGGCGCGGGGCATGGGGATGACCGGCGGGCAGGTGCTCGCCAGGGTCGAGGTCCCCAACGCGATGCCGCTGATCTTCTCCGGCTTCCGCTCCGCCACGCTCCAGGTGATCGCCACCGCCACCCTCGCGGCCGTCGCGGGCACCGGTGGTCTCGGCCGCTTCCTCATCGACGGCCAGAAGGTCCGCGACTACCCGCAGATGGCCGGCGGTGCGCTTCTCGTGGCGGTGCTGGCACTGGTCGTCGACCTGCTCCTGGCCGTCGTGCAGCGGTACGTCGTCTCGCCGGGGCTGACCGGCCGGGGCACGAACAGCCGCCGGGCGTCGGCTCGGCGACCAAATACCCCCTCAGATGTAGAGATTCCCGAGGCGCGGCGTACCGTGGACGCGCAATCCAGTTGACGACCCGTCGACCGAACCGAGAGGCACGACCGTGAAGCTGACCCGAATGACCGTGACCGTGGCCACCGTGGCCGCGCTGCTGGGGACGGCCGCCTGTGGCAGCTCCGGTGGCGACCCGCTCGCGACCAAGACCAGCAGCAGCTCGAGCGGGGGCTCGGGTGGCGGGGGCGTCACCGTCGGCTCCGCCGACTTCCCCGAGAGCGCGCTGCTCGCCGAGATCTACGCCGGGGCCCTGGAGGCCAAGGGCGTCAAGGTCACCAAGCGGCTCAACATCGGTGCCCGCGAGGCGTACATCCCTGCCCTGCAGGACGGCTCGATCGACCTCATCCCCGAGTACACCGGCGTCCTGACCCAGTACTTCAACAAGAACGCCAAGGCGACCGACGCCGACGCGGTCTACGCCGAGCTCAAGTCCTCGCTGCCCGCCACCCTCACCGTCCTCGACAAGTCGGCGGCCGAGGACAAGGACGCGCTCGTGATGAAGAAGTCGAGGGCCGACCAGCTCGGCGTGAAGTCGATCGCCGACCTCAAGGGGAAGGCCCAGGACCTCACGGTCGGCGGGCCGCCGGAGTGGAAGACCCGCATGACGGGCCTTCCGGGCTTCAAGAAGATCTACGGGCTGGAGTTCAAGTCGTTCCGCCCGCTCGACGCTGGTGGCCCGCTCACCCTGGCCGCGCTCAAGAACGGCCAGATCGACGCCGGTGACCTCTTCACCACCGACCCGAACATCGCGGCCAACGACCTGGTGGCGCTCGAGGACCCCAAGAGCATGTATGCCGCGCAGAACGTCGTCCCGCTCATCACCAAGAGCAAGAGCAACGACACCATCGCCGGGGCGCTCAACGCCGTCTCGGCCAAGCTCGACACCGCCACCCTGGCTGCCCTGCTCAAGGAGGTCGTCGTCGACAAGAAGGACGCCGACGTCGTGGCCAAGGAGTTCCTCACCAAGAACAGCCTGGGCTGACCCGGACGTGAGCGACCCGGGCTGATCCGACCGCCCTGCACCCGCGCACACCACGAGGCCGGGTGCGGACTCCCCCCGAGTCCGCACCCGGCCTCGTCGCGGCAGGACCCCCCTCCTGCCTGCGCCGGACCGACCTGGGATGCGCCCCTCCACGCTCCCGTGCCCGTCCCGCGAGCTGTGCGTCGGCCAAGCCTGCCCGCACCGGGCGACCGGGGGCATCGGTGAAACCACTGATGTCGCTCGACGGCGTCGGTAGCCTGAACGGGTGCTGACTCCCTGCATGGGCCGTGACGAGGTCATCGACCACGTCCGCCAGCTCGTGGGGACCCACCGCTGGGTGACGCTCACCGGCGCCCCGGGGTGCGGCAAGACGCTGGTCGCCCGGCACGCGGCGGCGGCCGTCCCCGGCTCGGCCTGGGTGACGGCGCACGCGCACAGCTCCCGCGCGAGCCTGGTCGCCGCCTGCCTGAGCGCCCTCGCGGCCGAGGTCGCGCCGGGCGACTCCGAGACGATGGCGCTCAAGCGCGCCCTCGACGGTCGCGACGTCCTGCTCGTGCTCGACGGTGTCGACGCGGTGGACGGGCTGGGCGAGCTGTTGCAGGACCTGGTCGAGGACGCCGACACCTGGCGGCTGCTGTGCACGGCCCAGACCGTCGCCGGTCGCCCGCACGAGCGGGTCGTGCGCCTGCAGCCACTGCCCGCGCCGGAGCCCTCCGCCGAGCTCGCCGGCCCCGCGGTCGAGCTGCTGCTCTCCCGCGTGGCGGCCGCCGGGGGCCACGCCGTCGACCTCGAGAGCCACGGCGAGACGATCCGGCGGCTGCTCGTGGCCAGTGGCGGCCTGCCCCTGCTGATCGAGCAGCTCGCGGTGCAGATCGCCCTCGTCGGCGTCAGCGACGTCGCGCCGGCCGGCTCGATGGACGAGGCCGTGCGGGCGTCCTACGAGCTGCTCGACGAGGAGCAGCAGCGGTGCTTCCGCCGGCTCGCCGTGATCGGCCTGCCCGTCGGCCTGGACGTCATCGCCCACGGCTGCGGCGTCTCCCGGGCGCAGGCCGTCCAGCTCGCCTCGGCGCTGTCCCGGCGCAGCCTCGTCGAGGTCCACCCCGACGGGCGCTTCGCGATGCTGGCCCCGCTGCGCGAGGTGGGCCGCTCGCTCGCCGCCGAGACCGACGACGAGGTCGGCGCGTTCGAGGGCCTGGTCGCCTGGGCCGACCGCGTGCTGCCCCGCGACTTCTTCTCCGGCGCGGCCAACGAGCCGTGGCTCGCCGAGCTCGACCTGCTCGCCATGGCGGTGCGCTACGCCTGCGCCCAGGACGAGACGCGACCGCACGGCTACGCCCTGGCCAACCGCGCCTTCTCCACCCTCTACACCGCGATGCGCGTCCGGGAGGCCGTGGACCTGCTCGAGTCGGTCCTCGACAGCGGCGACGGGCCGCCCCTCATCGGCTCCCAGCTCGCCCGGCGCGCCGGCATCTGCGCCTCGGAGGCGCGGGGCACCTACGACGGCCTGCGGCTGCTCGACCGCGCCGAGCAGCACGCCGAGGCGCTCGACCCGCGCCAGCGCGACCTCGAGATCGCGCGGACCGCCGCCATCCGCGCCGAGATGCACCTCGACGCCGGCAAGCTGGCGCAGGCCCGGGCCGACGCGGAGCGCACCCTCGAGCTCGGCCGGGACGACCCGTACGTCCTGCGCCAGGTGCGCCGCACCCTGATGGACGTCTGCGTCTCGACCGGCGAGTGGGACGAGGCCGAGCGGCTTGCCGGCCTCATCGTCGACGCGCCCCCGCCGGACGAGCGGTGGATCGCGCTGGCCGCTCGGGTGCTGCAGGCGAAGGTGGCCTGGGAGCAGGGGCGGCTGGTGGAGGCCGCGTCGCTCGCCCGCGCCGCCCGCGACGGAGCGCGCGAGATCCACGAGGACCGGATCGCCCTGCTCGCCGACACCGTGCACCGGCTCGTGACCGGCGAGCCGGGGACCGAGGTGGAGTCGGACGCGCTGCCGTGGGCGGTGCGCCTCGTGGTCCAGCTCCAGGAGGCGCGCGAGCTGCTCGCCGCCGGAGAGACGGCGCGCGCCGCAGGCCTGGCGGCCGACATCGTCGTCCTCGCCGACAGCAGCAAGCTCGGCCGCGACGCGGTCGAGGCCCGGCTGCTCGTCGGGGACGCGCTCGTCGAGCTGGGGGAGCCGGGCCAGGCCGGGGCGTCGTACCTGTCGGCCCTGCGCCGGGCGAGCCAGGTGCCCCTGCCGCTGCGCGCTGCCGACGCCCTCGACGGCCTCGCCGGTCTGCTGCGCCGGGCCGGGAACCCCGCCCACCGGCAGGTCGCCGGCGCGGCGGCCGCCCTGCGCGTGCCCCGGCAGGCCGTGGGGCGGGACCGCCCCGGCGTCTCGTACGCCGCGGGCGCCGTCCGCGACTGTCCCTCCGGTTGGGTGGTGGACCGGCAGCTGACCGCCGACGGGGTCGCCGGGGTGACCGCGCTGTTCGCGGAGTCGACCGCCGCCGTCGTGACGCCGCTCGACGCGCTGACCAAGGCCGAGCGGGCCGTGGCCGAGCTGGTCGCCGAGGGGCTGACGAGTCGGCAGATCGCCACCCGGCTGTTCGTCTCGCCCAGGACGGTCGACGCCCACCTCTCGCACATCTACCGCAAGCTCGAGATCGCCTCGCGCGCCAAGCTCGCGGCGCTCATGGCCGAGGTGGCCTGAGCGGTCCCCACGGAGCAGGCCGGGGAGGCCGGGCAGGCCGGGCTGCCGCCGGCTCCGAATGCCGGGCGTGCGCGACCTGACCTACCGCCTCGTGATCGCGGCCTGCCACGGGCTCTTCCGCGCCCTCGGCCTGCGGATCGAGGTCGTCGGCGCGCGGCGGATCCCGCGCACGGGTCCGGTGGTCCTCGCGGCCAACCACAGCAGCTTCCTCGACTTCATGGTCGTCGGTCTCGCCGGAACCAGGCGCGGTCGGCTGGTGCGGTTCATGGCGAAGCAGGCGGTCTTCGACGCGCCGGTGTCGGGGCGGCTGATGCGCGGCATGCACCACATCGCCGTCGACCGGGCCCACGGTGCCGTCGCCGGCCGGCACGCCCTGCGTGCACTGTGGGCCGGAGAGGCAGTCGGGGTCTACCCCGAGGCCACGATCGGCCGGGCGTTCGTCGTCAAGGACCGCGCCGACGTGAAGCGCGGGGCCGCGTACCTCGCGCTCGCGACCGGCGCCCCTCTCGTGCCGGTCGCGCACTGGGGGGTGCACCGCGTCCTGACCGTGGGCGGCCGCTGGAGCCTGCGCCGGGGCACGGCGGTGACGGTGCTGGTGGGCGAGCCACTCGTCCCACGGCCCGGCGAGGACGCCGAGTCGCTCACCGACCGGTGGCACGCGACCCTGGTCGAGATGGTCGAGCACCTCCTCGACACCTACCCGCAGGCACCGGCCGAGCTGTCGGCCGCCTGGTGGTGGCCGGCCTCCCGGGGAGGAGCGGCGCCGGCGACGCAGGAGGGGCGCCTCCTCGACGAGGAAGCGCGCCTCCGGGCGGACGCGGGCCGGGGCCGCCGCTGACGGCTGCCCCGCGGAGCCTCAGGCCGGCTGGGGCTGCGGCTCCGGCTCGGGGTCGGGCGTGGGCTCCTGCACCTCGGCCGCGACGGGCTGGCCGCCGTCGCCGCGCTTGACGGCCGCGAGCAGCATCTGGGCGACGTCGACGACCTCGACGTCCTCGCCGCGGCCGTCGGCCTGGGCGGCGGTGAGGCCGTCGGACATCATGACCCGGCAGAACGGGCAGCCGATGGCGATGCGCTGGGCGCCGGTGCCGAGGGCCTCCTCGGTGCGGTTGGTGTTGATGCGGGTGCCGAGCTTCTCCTCCATCCACATGCGTGCACCGCCGGCGCCGCAGCAGAACGACTTCTCCTTGGTGCGCTCCATCTCGGTGAGCTCGACGCCGGGCAGGGCGCCGATGAGCTCGCGCGGCGGGGCGTAGACGCCGTTGTGCCGGCCGAGGTAGCACGGGTCGTGGTACGTGACCGTGGCGGCGGTGGAGGCGACGTCCTTGTTCGAGGACTTGGCCGGTGCCTCGGCGGGGCGGGCGACGGGGACGAGCTTCTTCTCCCGGACGAGCCGGTTGAGCAGCTGGGTGTGGTGGACGACCTCGTACTTGCCGCCGAGCTGTGGGTACTCGTTCTTGATCGTGTTGAAGCAGTGGGCGCAGGTGACGACGATCTTCGTGGCGCCGACCTCGTTGAGGGTCTCGACGTTCTGCTGCGCCAGCATCTGGAAGAGGAACTCGTTGCCGGCCCGTCGCGCGGAGTCGCCGGTGCAGGACTCGCCGTCGCCGAGGATCGCGAAGGTGACCCCGGCCTGGTCGAGGAGCTCGGCCACCGCGCGGGTGGTCTTCTTGGCCCGGTCCTCGTACGCGCCCGCGCAGCCCACCCAGAACAGGTAGTCGACGTCGTCGGCGGACTCGACGTCCTGGCCGAGGATCTTGACCTCGAACGGCAGGTCCTTGGCCCAGTCGAGCCGGGCCCGGGCGGCCATGCCCCACGGGTTGCCCTTGTTCTCGAGGTTCTTGAACAGGCCGCCGAGCTCGTTCGGGAAGGCGCTCTCGATGAGGTTCTGGTAGCGGCGCATGTCGACGATCGCGTCGACGTGCTCGATGTCGACGGGGCACTGCTCGACGCAGGCGCCGCAGGTGGTGCACGACCACAGGACGTCCTGGTCGATGACCGCGTCCGGCCCGTGCGGGTTGTATGCCGCGAGCGCGCCGACGCCGCCCCCCACGCCGTGGGTGCCCAGCGCGCCGTCGCCGGCCTTCTCGGCATACCCGGTGTCACCGATGAGCGGCACCTGCGCGAGGGCCGACAGGGACTCCGGCAGCTCGCCGCGGGCGTCCTCGGACGCGAGCAGCCACGGCGCCTTGGCGTGCGCGTGGTCACGCAGCGTCATCACGAGCAGCTTGGGGGACAGCGGCTTGTCGGTGTTCCACGCGGGGCACTGGGACTGGCAGCGGCCGCACTCGGTGCAGGTCGTGAAGTCGAGCAGGCCCTTCCAGGTGAAGTCCTCGACCTTGCCGACGCCGAGCGCCGCGTCCTCGTCGAGCTCCTCGATGTTCTCGAAGTCGACCGGCTCGCCCTTGACCAGCAGCGGCTGGAGCTCGCCGAGGGAGGTGCGCCCGTCGGCGTGCCGCTTGAGGAAGATGTTGAAGAAGGCCAGGAAGCGGTGCCAGGCCACGCCCATCGTCGGCTGCAGCGAGATCGTGATCATCCACGCGAACGAGATGAGGATCTTGATCGCCGCGATGACGACGATGAGGTTCTTCACGGTGTCGGTGGACAGGCCGGTGAAGGCGTTGCCGATCCAGCCGGTGAGCGGGAAGTGCAGCGCGGTGTCCTGGCCGGTGCCGAGCTGCCGGGCCAGGGTCCACTCCAGGGCGCGGAGCAGGCCGATGCAGATCGTGACGCCGAGGATGGTGAGCTCGACGTAGTAGGCCTGCCAGAACGTCGACCCGAAGAACCGGGACCGGCGCCCGCCCTCGCCGGCGGCGCTGCGCGGGTGGTTCTTCTGGCGGATCGCCATGAGCACGAGGATGCCGATGAAGCCGCCGAAGGCGAAGACGTCGGTGACCCACTCGTAGAGGAAGAAGTGCCCGATCAGCGGGAGCGCGAACTCCGGGTTCGCGAGCTGCCCGAACGCGTTGACCAGGGTGAAGAACAGCACCCCGAAGCTGATCATCGTGAACCAGTGCGCCACCGCCACCACCGGCAGCCGCGACATCCTCGTGTGGCCGAGGAACTCGCGCAGCAGGGTGCGGGTGCGGGCGGCCTTGTCGTCGGTGCGGCCGGGAGCCGGCTGGCCGAGGCGGAAGACCGCGAGGAACTGGCCGACCACGCGGGCGAAGAGGGCCACCGCGACGAGGGTGACGACTCCGCAGACCACGAGGGCGACGATCTGGAGGGCAGACATGCGCGCCACTCTACTGGCCGGTAAGCGCCCGCTCACCTCGTTGTGACCCGTGCCGCACGCCGGTGCCGGTCGCCTCCGGTACCCGCCCGTCAGGAGACTCCGCGAGCCCGGTGTCGAGCACCTGACGCAGCCGCTCGCGGGCGCGCTGCAACCGCTTGCGGGCCGAGGCGGGGGTGGTCCCCAGCACGACGGCGACCTGCTCGCCGGTGAGCCCGTGCCAGTACGCCAGCGCGAGCACCTCCCGGTCGTCGGGACCGAGGTGGAGCAGTGCTCCCCGCACGCCGTCGACCGCGGCGTCGTCCTCGGCGCCCGGCCGCGGGCCTCCCGCCAGCTCGACGCGCAGCCGTGCCGTCGCGTCGTGCCGGCGCGCCTGGCCGCGACGGTGGTTGGCGAGGGTCCGGCGGGCGATCGCCAGCAGCCAGGCGAGGGCGTGGTCGGGGTCGTCGGGGGCGTCGGAGATCCGCCGCCACGCGGTGGTGAGGACCTCCTGGAGCACGTCGGCGGCGTCCTCCGCAGGGGTGGTGCGCCGGGCGAGGTAGGCCAGGACCCGCGGCCCGTGGGCGGCGGCGAGCTCCTCGAGCCGGCGCTCCGCGGGTGTCCGCGGCGCCCGGCTCATCGCTGGCAGCCCGTGAAGTCGGGGCGCCGGGAGTTGGACAGGAAGACGTCCGGGCTCTGGATACCGTTGGTGCCCTCGATCGTGGTGATGCGCTCCTCCTCGGCGGCGAGGGCGAGCATCGCGGCTCGGGCGGTTGCAGCGCCCTTCGGGTCGCCGTCCCGAGCGGCCCACACGAGGGAACATCCCCAGTCGTCGTTCGCTTGGGTGATGAGGTCGCTCTGCAACGACGTGGCCTGGACGTAGCCCGCGCGCGCCGTGGCGCAGGAGCCATCCCCGTCCCAGTTCTTCGCCACGCGCTTCGCGTACTCGGCCCACGAGTGCCCGGGAGGCGTGGGCAGGTTGGTGGGAGCCAACGTCGACACGAACTCCGGGAAGTCCTTGGCGCAGAGGTTGATCATCTCCGAGCCGTCCTCGAAGTCGGGGTTCACGGCAGGGTTGCCGTACGTCCCGGTCTGGGCGAGGAAGTGCTGGGCCGCCCACGCCCCGCTGGGGACGAGGACGATCGCGGCCGCCGTCGCCACGGTGGCGACCTTGTGGCGCCGTCGGAGGGTGCGGACCCGGCCACGCAGGGTCCGGTCGGCCTCGACGACCTCGGCCGCGAGGGCCCGGGCCAGTCCGGCAGTCCGGTCGGGGTCGAGCTCGGGCAGCGCCGGGGCGGCTGCGGTGAGCAGCGCCCCCAGGGTGTCGTCGTCGGTGGGCGTGGTGGTGTCCATGCCCCCGTACTGTCCGCCCACGCCCGAAGTGTGACAGGCGGTCCGCGGCTGCCTCCCCGGCGTTGCGGCGGCGGATAACCGTCTGTTGGAATATGCATAACGCCAGATTCGCTGCACCGGGTGACGAACTGCGAACGCCCCGCTCCGGCGCGCCCGGAGCACGCGGCATACCGACAAGGAGCCCCATGCCCATCTACGACGACGTGACCCAGCTCATCGGCAACACCCCGCTGGTCCGGATCAACCGGATCATCGACAGCGACGCGACCGTCGCGGCGAAGCTGGAGTTCTACAACCCGGCGAGCTCGGTCAAGGACCGCATCGGCGTCTCGATCATCGACGCCGCCGAGGCGTCGGGGGAGCTGAAGCCGGGCGGCACGATCGTCGAGGCCACCTCGGGCAACACCGGCATCGCGCTGGCGATGGTCGGGGCGGCCCGCGGCTACAAGGTCGTCCTCGCGATGCCGGAGACGATGAGCAAGGAGCGCAAGGCCCTGCTGAAGGCCTACGGCGCCGAGCTCGTCCTCACCGAGGGTGCCCTGGGCATGAAGGGGGCCGTCGCGAAGTCCGAGGAGATCGCCGCCGAGCGGGGCGGCATCCTGGCCCGCCAGTTCGCCAACGCCGCGAACCCCGAGATCCACCGCAGGACCACGGCGGAGGAGATCTGGAAGGACACCGACGGCCAGGTCGACATCGTCGTCGCGGGCATCGGCACCGGCGGCACCATCACCGGGGTCGGGCAGGTGCTCAAGGCCCGCAAGCCCGAGGTGCAGATGATCGCCGTCGAGCCGGCCGAGTCGCCGATCCTCAACGGCGGCCAGCCCGGCCCGCACAAGATCCAGGGCCTCGGCGCCAACTTCGTGCCCGAGATCCTCGACCGCGACATCTACGACGAGGTCATCGACATCGACGCCGACACCTCCGTCGCGTGGGCCCGTCGTGCCGCCACGGAGGAGGGCCTGCTCGTCGGGCTGTCCTCGGGTGCAGCGCTCGCGGCAGCCGACCAGGTGGCGCGTCGCCCCGAGAACGCCGGCAAGACGATCGTCGTGATCATCCCCAGCTTCGGCGAGCGCTACCTGTCCACCATCCTCTTCTCCGACCTGCTCGACTGACCGGCGGCGCTTCCTCCGTGACCCTCGCCCTCTACGCCCGTCGGGCTCGCCTGCGCGTCGTCGACGACCTCGACGCCGCGGTGGCGCGCGACCCGGCGGCCGCCTCGCGGCTCGACCTCGCCCTGAACTCGCCCGGCCTGCACGCCGTCTGGGCCTACCGCCTCGCGCACCGGATGTGGCTACGCGGTGGCGCCTGGAAGCTCGCGGCCCGGCTGCTCATGACGGCGACCCGCTCGGTGACCGGGGTGGAGATCCACCCGGCGGCCGTCATCGGCCGCCGGTTCTTCATCGACCACGGCATGGGGGTGGTGATCGGCGAGACCGCGGAGGTCGGCGACGACGTCATGCTCTACCACGGGGTCACCCTGGGCGGCCGCTCGCTGGAGAAGGTCAAGCGGCACCCGACCGTCGGCTCGCGCGTGACGATCGGGGCAGGGGCCCGCGTCCTCGGGCCGGTCTACATCGGCGATGACGTCCAGATCGGCGCCAACTCCGTGGTGGTCAAGGACGTCCCGTCCGGGGCGATTGCCACCGGCGTGCCGGCGACGATCCGCTTCCCGCAGGGGCGCGAGGACCCCTACGAGGCGATGTTCCGCGACCCGGCGATCTGGATCTGACCTCCGGCACGCCCGTCCACCGCCGCCTCCACCGGGCCGTCCACCGACGCCTCCACCGACCCGTCCGCCGACCCGTCCGCCGACCCGTCCACCGACCCGCGGTCGGGCCGGGACCGCGGCGTCGGCGGCGGCCAGTCGGTGCCGTAGAGGCAGAACGCCCCGGCCCCGGGCTGCTCCGCCACCACGGCGGCCAGCGCGGCCGACGCGGACATCCCTGACGCCAGCCGCCGGTGGTAGCCGGCCATCGCGTCGGCGGCAACCTCGTCGGACACCGGCGCCACGGCCGCGACCACGCTCTGCACCCCGAGGCCGAGCAGCGCGGCGGTGAGGCCCAGCGGCTCGTCCCCCGGTCGGGGGTCCATCCGGCCCACCTCGCAGGCGGAGAGCACCACGTGACGGGGCACCGCCGGGCGCGGCAGCTCGTGGGCGAACACCGGCCCGTCGGCCAGGTGCAGCGAGGAGAACCACGGGCTCTGCGGCTCGTGGGTGCCGTGGGCCGCGACGTGGACGAGCCCGTCGGCGGCCAGGGCGGCGCGCACGTCCGCGCTGGTCGCCTGGCGGACCAGCCCGGCGGGCACCCCGGCCGAGCGCCAGTGCTCGGCGACCTGCTCGGCCTCCAGGTCGGCCCGCCGCAGCCGTGGCCCGGAGAGGGCCGTGACGGTGAGGCTCCTGGTGGCCGGCCGGTCCTCGCGCAGCAGGGGGGCGGACCACCGGGTCACCGACGGCGCCACCGTGACGGGCCGCCCCGAGAAGCCGGGCAGCATGCCCCACGGCACGGACCGCAGCGTGAGTCCCGGCACGACGACGACAGGGGCGTCCGTCAGCGGGAGGGCGTCGAGCAGGGCCGCGCCGAGCGCGCCGAGCGACTCCTGCACGGCCCGCCCGACGGCGGCGTGCAGGGCGGGGTTGGGGCCGGCGAACGCGTGGGCCCGCAGGTCCCGGGAGAGCCGGTCGGCCAGCGCCCCGACCCTCGCCGAGGGTCCGAGGTGGTGCAGCGAGGCGGTCGCGCCCGTGGCCACGAGGGCGTGCTGCTCGCCGTCGTGCGCGAACATCACGAGCAGCTGCCCGCCCCGGTCGCGGAGCAGCCCGCGCACCGTCCGGTATGCCGTGGGCCGGTCGTCGCCGCGCCCGTCGCCGTGCGCGTCGCCGCGCTCGGCGGTCGCCCAGTCGAGCTGGCTGACCTGCCACTCCAGGGCGGCGGCCCGCGACCGCGAACCGGCCGGGTCGCTGCCGTCGACCGGGTCCGCCGCGTCGCGGCGGGCCTGGCGCAGCTCGGCGAGCAGCTGGCCCACCCGGGCGTCGGCCGGTGCGGTGACGGGCGCGAGGCGGTGCGACACCGCGCGCCAGCGCTCGACCGAGTCGAACACGCGGCTGACCGAGCCGTCGGCCAGGGCGTCGGTGACGTCGAAGTCGGCCAGCCGCTGGCCGTGCAGGGCCAGCGCGGAGCGGATCTCCATGCTCTGGGTGGGGGCGACCCGGTCGGTGAGCCGGCGCAGGGCGCCCTGCACGGTGCGCCGGGCGCGGGTGCGGTCGCCCTGGGCCGCTGCCACCCGGGCGACGAGCAGCCGCTCGTGCATGTCGGCGGCGAGCCCCTGCCGAGCCGGGGCGGCCAGCCGTGCCGCCGCCCGGGTGGCCCCCGCCACGTCCCCCCGGGTCAGCAGGGCCTCCACCTCGACGCGGGTGGCGAGCCGCTCGTCCGGCAGGACCGGCCGGGCCACCTCCCGCCAGGGTCCGAGCACGCGGTCCAGCCCCCGGGGCGCCACGCCCTCGGCGAGGGCGACCGAGGACCGCAGCAGCGCGGCATACCGCTGCCGCTCGCGGGCCCCGCGGGCGCGGTAGGCCGTGACCGCGGCGTCGAGGTGGGTGCGGGCGGCCGCAGGCTCGCCCCTCAGGACTGCGCAGATGGCGAGGTCGAGCCGCAGGTCTGCCTCCTCGAGCCGGTGCCCCTCGGACCGGGCCGCGCCGAGGGCGCGGGTGAGGGTCTCGCGGGCCTGGTCGAGCAGGCCCGCTTCGAGCAGGACGAGGGCGAGGTCGTGCTGCGCCCGGACCCGCCCGACGGGCGCCTCCATGGCGTCGGCCTCGCGCATCAGCGTGATCGCCTCGGGCAGCCGGCCGGCGTAGTAGGCGAGGCACCCGAGGTTGTGCCGTGCCTTGAACTCCTGCTCGGGGATCCCCTCGGCGACGGCGGTCGCCAGGGCCTGCTCGAGCTCCGCGCGGGCCGGCTCGAGCTCGAGGAGGGACAGGTGGGCGAGGCCGCCGTTGAGCAGCGCCGACACCTGCTCGCGCGGCGTGAGCAGCTCGGTGGGGCGCTCGAGCCCGGCAAGGGCGGTGAGGGCCCCCCGCCAGTCCTGGCAGGCCACCTGGACGACAGCCTCCTGCACGCAGGTCAGGGCGAGCAGCCTCGGCGACGTGGTGGACCCGCGCACCTCCGCCAGCATCGCCAGGGCCGGGTCGCGACCGCGCAGGGCCACCGTCGACCAGGCGAGGGTGATGAGGGCTCGGCCCCGCGCGACCTCGCGGTCCGCCCCGGTGAGGGTGTCCGCGACGCGCAGGGCACGGCGCAGGCAGCGCTCCGCCTCGCGGAAGCGGCCCAGTGTGTTGAGGTGGCGGCCCTGGTCCAGCAGCTGCTGCACCCGGGGATCGACTACCTCGATGGCATCTCCTAGACCTCGATCGCCGGAGTGATGACCGGCTTGCCGGTCGGTTCGTCGAGGCGGCGCATCACGAGGTGCACGAGCCCCCGCTCGACCGAGGCGAAGGTGAACCGCCCGGCCTCGTCGGTGGTGGTCTCCTGCGTGCCCGAGCGCTCGCGCAGCTCGACGGCAGTCGGGCCGGTCGTCACCCACCCGCTGATCCGGGCGCTGGTGCCGTCGACCACCTCGATGGTGATCATGGCGCTGAGCCGGTCGCTGGAGAACGTGATGGTGCCCGCCCGGTCGTAGGCCGTCGTGCGCACCCCGGCGAGCTCGGCCGTCGTGGTCGTGATCTCGGCGACCTCGGCCTCGAGCGCTGCGACGCTCATCGCGAACTTGGCCCGGTCGGCGAGGCCGCTCGGCACCGGGTCGCTCGCCTGCCACAGTGTGCGGAGCGTGGCGAGCGCGTGCAGGTCGAGGTCGTCGAGGAGCTCGTCCTCGCCCTCGACGGGCCCGGTCACCGCGTCCCGGTCGGGTCCGGAAGTCATGACGCCGCCCATCCCGGGTCGCCCACGAGGGCTCTCCGCAGCTTCGCCAGGCACCGGCCGCGCGTCGGGCCGATGCTGCCGACCGGCATCCCCAGCGCCTGCGCCACCTGGGCGTAGTCCGGGCGCTCGGCCAGCGCGATGACCCGCAGCAGCGCCTGGCACCGCTCGGGCAGGTCGGTGAAGTGCCGCCACAGCAGGCCCTGCTCCTGGCTGCGCAGCACCACCTCGACGGTCTCGTCGGCGTGCGCCGACGGTGTCCCCACCGCGTCGGTCAGGTCTTCGCGGACGTCCTCGCGCCGTGACCTGCGGGCGCTGGCCCAGGCCTCGCGCCGGGTGGTCGTGATCAGCCACTTCAGCACGCCGGCCGGCTCGGTGATCGAGGGCGCGTGCTGGAGCAGCTGCAGCCAGGTGTTCTGCACGACGTCCTCGGCCTGGGCGGCCCCGAGGCCCTGGGCCCGCGCCGTGTGCCACAGCAGCGTCGTGAGCGCGTCGACCAGCGTGCCCATCGCGTCCTGGTCCCCGTCGCGGTATGCCGTGAACGCCGCCGCGGCCTCCTCGGCGAGGCTGCGGGTGCCGCCTTCTGCCTGCATCACCGGCTCCCCCCGTCCTTCTCGTCCTGCTCGGCGAGGGCCCGGGCGAGCGCCTCGGCGACCTGCTTCAAGCGTTCCTGCGGGTCGGGGGCGGCCACCTCGCCGGCCGAGCGTGCGGCGGCCAGGTGGGCCGCGACCTCGCCGGCGAGGGCGGGCGCGGCGAAGGACGTCCCGCTCCAGAGCCCGAAGCCACCGCAGTAGAGGTCGGGCTTGGACGCACCGCGGGGCGGGTTCGGCGAGGGGTGGTGGTACAGCGTGCCCCGCAGGCTCCCGTCGAAGGTGACCGGCATGGTGCTCACGACGGCCGTGCCGCGGCGGTAGGCCCGCACCCACGCCCCGGTGTTGGAGAAGACCGCCACCGTCCGCCCGTCGGGGTTCTGCGCCCCGACGCTCGTCAGCGGGACGTCGAAGTCGTCGGCCAGCGCGAACGCTGCGGGGTAGAAGGGGTGGTCGGTGCCGCCGTTGCCGGCCGCGGCCGTGATCGCGACCCCGGTCGCGGCGAGGGCGCGCAGGACGGACACGAAGGCCGGCTCGTCGTCGAAGGCGCCCGGCGTCTCGTGGTAGTAGCCCAGCGAGAGCGACAGGACGTCGACGGCCGGCCCCTCGTGCCGGCCCCGGTGGACCAGCAGCTGACGGATCCAGAGCAGCTGGAGCGTCTCGACGAGGAAGGCCTCGTCCGCGACGCCGTCGCCGTACATCACCGGCACGACCAGCAGCGTCGCCTCCGGGCAGTGCTGGCGGACGACGCCCGCGATGAACGTGCCGTGGCCCGCGCACCGGTCGAGCACGCCGTTGACCCGGTCCAGGGTGCAGCCCGTGAGCTCCGGGTCGTCCTCGGGCGTGAAGCGCAGTCCGATGGGCAGGCCGCCGACCTCCACGTCCCGGACCACACCGTGCTCGAACCACGGGTGCTCGCCGATGCCGGTGTCGAGCAGGGCCACGACGGGTCCCTCCTTGACGTCTGCGGGTCGCGGGTCGGGGGCGGACCACACCACCGGCCGCCGGGCGGAGGGGCCGCCGCCGGGGAGCTGGACGCCGTCGCCGTACCCGACGCCGTCGCCGTACCCCACACCGTCGCCGTAGCCAACCCCGTCGCCATACCCGACGCCGTCGCCGTACCCGACCCCGTCCCCGTAGCCCACCCCGTCGCCGTACCCGGAGGCGGTCATGACGTGGCTGAGGGTGACCCCCCGGGCGGCGGACGGGTCCTCGGCCCGCAGGGTCTGCAGGATGAGCCAGGCGTCCGGGGCCTCGACGGGGCGGTCGGGCAGCGGCCGGAACTCGACGACCGTCACGGCTGCCGCGTCCACCTCGGCACCGAGCTCGTACTGGTCGAGCAGCCCGGCGAGCCGCTCGTTGTCCCGCGGGATCGCGACGTACCCGAGGCGCTCGGCGATCTGCGACAGGACACGGATGGGCCCGTCGGCCGAGCGCGTCTGCAGCCCCGGGACGATCAGCCGGTTGCCGCTGTAGATCGTGGGGCTGAGGGCGTCGTCGCCGTCGAGCCGCACTGCCTTGGCCGGGTCGAGGACGCGGACGTCGAGCCGTCGCTCGGCCGAGCGGGGAACAGCCACGCGCGGGATCCGCCCTGGGCCTCCCTGCGGGGGTGGGACGTCTGCGGTCATCGGTTCTCCTGGCTCGGCGCGGACCGCGCTGGTGCATCGGTCAGCGTAGTGAGGTTGGCGTCACCTGACAGGAGAACCGGCGAGGTCCGGGTGATACGTCCGAGGACCGGGTGGTACGTCCGCGCCGCCCACCGAACCTTCTTCTCGAGCGGAGGTATCAGGGGCCGGACCGGGTGCTCCTTCCACCGTCAGCCTGGTCGGGGGACGAGGTAGTGGTGACACAGGAAGGACGCCCGGGATGTCGTGCAGGGGCATGAAGGTTCCGGGTGGTCGTCCGACGCTGGAGCGGTGGCAACAGGGGTGCCACTGGTCCCGGCGGCCGGCGTTGGGAACACGTCGCTGCCACGCCCCTCGGGGCACGTCGTCGGGCGGGTTCGGTCGTGGAAGGTGCTGGTCGGGGGTTCCCAGCACGCGCCCGGTCGGACCCGCCCGGCGGCGCCGCTGAACGGCAGGACGTGCGGTCGGGGGGCCGCGCGGTGAGGGGACACGGGAGCGGCGCGGCCACAGGGGTGGCCGCGCCGCTCTCGTCTGTCGTGGTGTCCCCACTTGTTGCCACGTGGTGGTCACCGACGGCGCCTGAGGCCGCCTCCGTGACCACCTGCTGGCAACAAGTGGGGGGCGTGGTGGTGCCCCGGGGCTAGGGGAGCTTGCCGGGACCGGGGCCGAAGCCCGTGGTGTCGGCGTGCAGCCGGCCGTCGGTGCCGCGGTGCAGCGTCTCCGGCAGGTGCTCGCCCGTCACGCGCTCGCGCGCGGCCGAGCCGGCGGTCTTCGCCGCGTCGCCGACCTTGGCCGCGACGACCGGTGCCTGCTCCTTGACCGTCTGCACCACGGTGTCGACCTTGGACTGGACGGGCTCGCTGGACCACACCTGCGTGGCCCGGCCCTTGATCTGCTGGTAGCGCTTCTGGCCGGCCTTGGCGCCGAGCACGTAGCCCGCCGCGAGACCAGCGATGAACGACAGCTTTGCCATGGTTCGACCTCCTTGAGGGGATCCGTCGACCCTAACAAGGGCGCTGGTCAGGGGCTCGTCGAGCGGTCCCCGGGGGCCGGTGGGCGGTCGTGGGACGGCCCCGCCGCCGGGTGCGGCGGGAGGCCCCCCGCCGCACCCGGCGCGGTCGGGGAGAGCCCCCGGGCCAGCTGCACGGTGCCGAGGGTGAGGACCACCACGCAGAGCAGGTATGCCGCGAGGTGCCCCGGCGACACCGGCAGCCGCTCGTGCAGGAGGGCGGCAGCCAGGACGACCGCCACGACCGGTGCGGCGACCTCGCTGGCGGGGAAGCTGGCACCGAGAGCCCCGACCTGGAAGGAGACCTGGGTCAGGACGAGGGCGGCCGCGCCGGCGAGGACGAGCGCGAGCAGGGGCACCCAGCCGTCGGGCTGGGCGAGGCCGGACGGCCCCAGCCGCTGCCACCGGCCGGCGACCGCGTCGAGCAGGACGCCGACGAGGCCGAATCCCGCACCCGCGACCCCGCCGTAGACGGCGGCCCGGACCGTGGAGGAGCCCCGGCGGACCGCGAGCAGCAGCGCGCCGCCCGCGACCATGGCGGCGCCGAGCGCCCACGCGGCCTCGGTGGCGGGCAGGGGTGAGGCATGCCCGGGGTCGCCGACGAGCGCGAAGAACGCGGCCAGGGCGGCGAGGATCCCGGCGCACGCGGCATAGTCGCGCCAGCCGGGGGCAGGACCGCCCAGCAGCCGGCCCACGGGCAGGGCGACGGGGACGGCGAGCACGAGCAGCGGCTGCACGACGAGGACCGGCCCCGTCGCGAGGGCGACCACCTGCAGGACCAGGCCCACGGTGTCCCCACCGACCGAGGCCAGCCAGCGTGGGTCGCGCAGGAGCCGGACCACGCCACGGGCATCCGCCTTGCCGGTGCCCCGGTGGGCCGCCCGGTGCTGGACCGCGGTCGACGTGCCGTACGCGACCGCGGACAGGACTGCGCAGGGCAGGGCGACGGCCAAGGACACGGTGCGACGCTACCCGCCCTGCGGTGCCGCCTCCGCGACAACCGGCAGGACCCCGGCCGCGGGCGGTCCACGTCGGGGGACGCGGACGGCCTCAGGGCGACGGCCTCACGGGTTGCACGAGGGGCACTGGGACGGCTCCGCGCTGGTGGCTCCTGTGGGCCTGCCCTGCGCGTGGTGGCAGTGGGGGCACCGGTCGACGACCTCGGTGCGAACGTCGGTGGGGGTCCCGCACGAGCGGCACGGTGCGCTGCCCACCCGCTCCTCCGGGCCGAACCCGGGTCGGTGGCACGAGGGGCAGTCCGTGTGCAGCCGCAGCAGCAGGTCGAGGGCGGCCTCGCGCATGACCCGGTGGCGCGGGGGGCAGACGTGCGAGCGCAGGTCGGTCTCGACGAGCGCCCGGGGCGCCGCGGCCAGCGCCCGCGCCACGGCGGCCCGCAGCGACGGCTCGTCGGCGATCCCCTTGGTGATCGCCGAGGGTCCGCCGCGGTGGCCCCAGCCGCCCTGGTGGTCCGGGTCTTCGTGGTGGTCCGGGGCGCCCTGGTGGTCCGAGCTGCGCTGGTGGTCCGAGCTGCGCTGGTGGTCCGGACCGTCGGGCCGGTCCTCCCCCGCGCGCCCGAGGGGTTCCGGCCGGACCGTGAGCCGGTGCGACGCCAGGTCGACGTCGGCAGCGAGGACGCCCGGGTCGTCGCCGGGTGCGAGCGTCCAGCTCCGCACCCACGGGGCGTACCCGCCCGCCCGCCCGACCACGACCAGCCCCGACTCCTCGTCGACCCAGGCGACGACCTCGCGCTGGACGACGGCTCCGGTCGCCGGGTCGGGCGCGAAGCTGCCCTCGGACGCGATGTTGAGGGCCAGGCCGCTCGTGGCCGCCCCCATCCGCGCCTTGGCCACGGCCGTCTCCATGAGGCCGGCCGTCCTGGGGACGTCGCCGGTGAAGGTGCCGAGCCGGTCGGTCTCGACCCGGACCTCCACCAGGGGCAGCCCGGCCGTGGCGAACACGTCGCCGAGCACGGACGCCTTCCCGTGGGCGGTGGCAAGTGCCACGGGGCGCCCGGAGTAGAGGACCCGAGGGAGGGGCGGGGTGGGCGGGGCCGTCAGGGTGGCGGCGCCGCGCTCGACGTGGGGGACTGCGGTGGTGCTCATGAGGACTCCTGGGTGGTGGAGGTGCGGATGCGCCGGTTGGATGCCGGCGTGGGGGCGTCGGTGACTTCGGGTGCCGGGGGCCCGGCCGGTGTCGTGGAGGGGGTCCGGGACGGGCCGGCCGGTGTCGTGGAGGCGGTCCGGGACGGGCCGGCCGGTGAGTGCGGTGCCGGGGTGCTCCGTCCGGTGGTGCGGTGTCGCCACTGCAGGTCCGGGCCGAGGGCGAGGTACCGGCCCTCGGGGGTCGCCACCAGGAGGGTGATCCAGTCGTTGGCCACGAGCCGGCGCAGCTCCTGGTGCCGCTCCACGATCGCTGCCACCGCCTGTGGCGGGGCCGCGACGACGACCGTCAGGCGCACGGGCTCGTGCACCAGGTCCCGGACCGGGTCGTGCGCCGGCCCCGCGTCCGCGGGCTCGCTGCGGGAGAGGGTCTGCCAGGGGAGCCCGGTGCGCAGGTCCCCGCGGGCGCCGGTGAGGACCCCGACGTCGCCGACCACGTTGTGGGTCGTCTTGTCCCCGGCGCCGTACAGGTGCGGCGCAGCGGTCGAGAAGTAGTACTGCGCGTTGATCCACTGGGCGACCACCAGCGGTGCGGTGAGCAGCTGCTCGAGCACGGTGCGCTCGGGGTCGACGCGCTCGTCGTAGGAGTGGAGGAACACGCGCCCGTCGAGGCCGGCCCCCCGGGTGAGGGAGCGGGGGCCGATCACCAGCGCGGCGTTCCCGGCCAGACCCCACTCCGGTGCGGGTTCGGACCAGTCGGCGGCCCGCGCCGGGAGGGCCCCCGGCGTCTCCCCACGACGACGGCGCGGCAGCGTGCGCAGCCGTTCGTGCGCCGCCCGCGCCCCGGCCACCTCGAGGTCGCGCACGAGCTCGGGGTCCTCGACCGGGCCGAGCAGCTCCACCCGGTCGGTGGTCGTGTCGTGCAGGGCCGCCACCGCCACCGTGTCGTCGGGCAGGTGGACCCCGCGGAGCGCCAGCTCGGCCCGGACCTCGGGCTCGTTGAGCACCTGCGCCAGGAGGACCGCGTTCACCACGCCGGGGTGGCCCCCGCAGGCCCCGCAGTCGTAGGCCGCCGCGAAGGCGTTGTTCTCGACGGTGGCCCCGTGCCCGCAGACGAGCAGGACGGGTGCGAAGTCCGAGACCAGCCCGACGGCCAGGAGGGCGCCGTGGGCCAGGTCGGCCCGCTCGTGCAGGGTCAGGTCGGTGGCGAGGGGGGAGTGCCGCAGCTCTCGCGCGACGGCCCGGGCCCCGTGCGCCGTGCTCGTCCGGACGGCCCTGCGCGTCACCGCCGGCCGCAACGTCGAGGCGAGGCTGGTCGCCCCGGAGAGGAAGCCGCCGCCCTCCGCCACGGCGAGCGCGGCGATGGGGTGCCGGCTGACGGACGTCGCCGTCCGGTGCACGGCCTCGCGCAGCCGCAGGGTCCGGGTGCCCACGCCGGCGACGTGGTCCGGCTGCAGCAGGATCGGGCAGAGGTCCTCGACGTTGCCGTCGGCGTCGGTGAGCCGGACGGCACCGCCGAAGAAGCCCGCGACCCCGAAGGTCTCGTGGCGCCCGATGGACTCCAGGTGGCGGCGGATGCGCTCGGACCGCACGTCGATGCACCACAACGACTGGCTGGCCGGGCGGGAGGGGGTCGCTCCGGTGCGCGCCGCCCCGAGCGGGCGGGCGTGGTCGATGGTGTCGAGGAGCCAGTCCTGCACTCCCGCCTCGAGGGCACGCTGCCACGCCATGCCCAGGGCCAGCTCCCGCGCCCTGACCGCCCCGGCGAGCCGGTCGGCGTCCGCCACCCGGGCCGGGGCCCGGACCGCCCCACGGGCGGCACCGTCCCAGCGGGGGTCGTCCTGCGCGGTCGCCGCCTCCCAGCAGAAGAGGACGTCGTGCGCCAGGCGCAGCGCGAGCAGCTCGAGCAGTGGCGTGGTCCGGCCCGTCTCACGACAGCGCCACATCGCGTGGGCGGTCCAGCCGGGGCCATCCGTGGCCGTGGCCCGCAGGTGGTCCTCCAGCGCCGGCTCGTCGATCCCGAGCACGGTCGCGAGGGCCAGGATGGCGGCCGCGGGGTCCTCCGGCAGTGACCGCACCCAGGCGGAGGCGCCCCGGATCCCGGTCACGCGGTCGTAGCCCCGCTGCGCGGCCGCGGTGCGCCATAGCGCGTAGGGCCCGTCCGGCCGCCGCGCTCCGCGAGGTGCGGTCGCGCCCACCGGGCCAGCACTGTCGGACCAGGCGAGCTGGGTCCACACGCCCTCGTGCTCGAGGGCGAGCTGCGCCCGACGCGGCGACCCGGTGGCGAGGACCTCACGCAGGCGCCGGTGCTGTCGCGGGACCGCCCCGGCCTTGGGCCGGGCGAGCAGCTGTCGCGTCTCGGCCACCAGGGCCGCGGCGGTCGGCGGCAGGTCGGGGTGGTCCTGAAGGGCGCGGTCGAGGTGCGCCTCGGTGATGCGTCCTGACTCGTGCAGGGCGACGTAGCGTCCCAGCGCCGGGAGGACCCGGCTGCCGTGGGCCTGCTCGGCGGCCGCCACCGCGTCCGCGAACGGCACGGACTCCAGGGCCGAGAGCGGGTTCGCCGCGACCATCGCCCCCACCGGCCAGGCAGGCCCGGTCGTCGCGGCAGCCCTGCCGGCGGCCGCCTCGAGCCGGGACCGGTCGAGGCCGGTCGGCTCCACGGTGACCGCTCGCCGGGTCGCCGAGAGGAGGAGGTCCGGGACGGTTCCGCGCGGCGTGCGGCCGGGGCTGAGGGACAGCGGGAGCAACCGCAGGGCGAGGGGGCTCGCCACGGACCGCGCCAGTGCGCTGCGGCCCCGTACCAGCACCAGGCCCGCTGCCGCGCAGGCGCCGGTCAGCACGGCGGCGGCGACGGGGCCCCAGACGGGCGGCGCCGCCAGGGCGGCCGACACCAGGACCTCCCACCCCCGCAGGAGCCACGTGTATGCCACGCCGGCCGCCCCGGCGAGGGCCACCACCCCGAGCACCACCGGCAGGGAGGCGCGCTGCTGGCCGGCCGCGGCCCACCCGGCCAGGGCGACGGCGGTCGCCGCGACCAGGAGCGGCACGACTGCCGTCGGTCCCGAGGAGGACAGCACCCCCGCTGCCGCCGGTGCACCGGCGGCGCCCAGGAGTGCGACCGCGCCGAGCGCGCCCGCCAACCGAGGGAGGGGACGGCGGCTGGTCGCCCACCGGTGACGGTGCCGTTCGGGCGATCCGCCGGCCCGCAGGAACAGCCAGGACTTGTAGCACCCGTGGGCGATGAGGTGCATGAACGCCATACCGGGCAGTCCCAGCCCGAGCTGCACGACCATGTAGCCCATCTGGGTGGTCGTCGACCAGGCGAGGCGACCCTTGACGTCGCGGCGCACGGTGCCGGCCCACGCGCCGACCACCACGGTGAGGAGGCCGGCACCCAGGAGGCAGGCCAGGACGGCGGGGCTGGCGGCGAAGACGGGCCACGCGGCGACACCCAACAGGCCGGCGCCGTTGACCACGCCGGCGTGCAGGAGGGCCGACACCGGCGACGGTGCCTCGGCCGTCTCCGGGAGCCAGCGGTGGGCCGGCACCAGCCCGCTGCGCGCGAGGCAGGCCACGGCGAGCAGGGCCGCGACCACGGTCGCCTGCCACCCCGTCGTGGGCGTGGCCAGCGAACCGCGCTGCGTGGTCGGGAACCACCAGGCCCACAGCCCCACCCCGGCCCACAGGGCCGCATCACCCACGAGCAGCCACCGGCGCATGCCGGCCGCGGCGGTGCCCGCACGCGGCGTACCGGCCCGGGCGATGAGGACGGTCACGAGCAGGCCGCTGGTAGTCCAGCCTGCGGCGAAGCCGATGATGCTGGCGCTCGCCGCCATGACCCCCAGGCTGAGCAGCACGGCAATGAGCAGGATCCCGACGTCCCGGCCCCGGCCTCGCCCCCGCAGGTTGACGGCGCAGAACCGGGCGACCAGCCAGGTCAGCACCCCCACGAACACCAGCAGCAGGCTGGCCGTGACGTCGAGGCGCCATGGCCACGCCGCCCCCTCCACGGGCCCCAACGCCCCGGACCAGGGGCGCCCGGCGGTGGCGGGGCCCAGGGCGGCCAGGCCGAGGGCCGCGGCGAGCAGAGCGAGGAGGCGGGGCGGTGTCGACCAGGACCAGGACATGCGCTGAATCATGCATGCATTGCAATGCATGCGTCAAACTGCAGGTGTCGGCGCGCCGACGCCTGTGCCGTAGCGGGCCGGCGGCGTGCGCGGGTCGGCCCCCTTCGCCGCGACCTCGGGCTATCGTGGGGCTGGTGGACGCGGCAGGGGATCGTCAGTGGACCTTTCTGAGCAACCACGGCCACGTGCTGGTGGCCATCAGCAAGTCCCCGGAGGCGCGGGTCCGCGACCTGGCGGCCGAGGTGGGGATCGGGGAGCGGGCGACGCTGTCGATCCTCAGCGACCTGGAGACCGCCGGGTACATCAGCAAGGAGCGGGTCGGGCGTCGCAACACCTACCGCCTCGACCCGGAGATGCGGCTGCGCCACCCCGCCGAGTCGACCGTCCGGGTCGCTGCCCTGCTGTCGATCTTCGAGAACCACTGACGACTCGGTCGCAGGGTCGGCGGGTTTGCATCCCCGCGTTCCGCGCTCCCAGGGGCGGCAGGGCGCTCGCCGCAGTGGTGGCCGTGGACCGGAAGCTGAGGGGCGGAGTCGGCGGATAGGCTGGGCGCGGCGACTGGTCCTCGCGGTGCCGCAGCCCCGTCGGGGCGGTGGCGCGCCGGCCGGCCGCCACGTCGGGTCGGCCCGGAACGCGCGGGACGGCTCGAGGGAGGGCTCGCATAGTGGCCTAGTGCGGCGGTCTTGAAAACCGCTATGGCGGCAACGTCATCGTGGGTTCGAATCCCACGCCCTCCGCGCGCAGGGTTCGGGCGGGCCGAGGGACGAGGCCCGTCCGGTTCCTGCGCATGAAGCATGCGGGATTCGGGAGGAGCGGCGAGGAACGAGCCGCGACGGTTCCCACGCCCTCCGCCAGGCCCCGTTCGGGCGCGGAGCGCCACGCACTCCGCGGGGCGATTCGTGCCGGAATCGTCACGAGTCGCCCTCGCGGTCGGGTCGCGAGGGCCGTTGGCGGCAGAACCGTCAGGAATGGGCCGGCGGAGGGACCGTCCTCAGGCGCACATCCGCCCGTTTCCGTGCGTTCGGGGTCGCATCGGTACAACAATTGAGGGAGTCGTCCCCTCCGGGCGCCCTCTAGCGTTGACGATTGGGGAACACAGTCGTCCGCCTTCGCGTGGATGGCTAACACAGTCGTCCACCTTCGGGTGGATGGCCGAAGGCCGGGCAACCCTGCAGCCCGGCCTTCGTGCCGTCTGCAGCCGAGTGGTTCCCCACCCCGCCTGACTGCCCGACCCGCCTGACTGCCCGACCCGCAAGACCCGCTCGACCGCAAGACCCGGCCCACCGCCAGACCCGCACGACCGCCCGACCGCGGCGTGGCCCGGTCTCGCCGGGACCTCGCGTCAGCGTCCGCCGCCCCAACCCCCGGAGCGCGCGGCCGCGGCCAGGGCGTCGGCCAGCTCCTCCACGCCGCCCGCGACCAGTCCCACGGTGACCCGCACGTGTCCCGGGTCGCCGCCGGCGCCCACCCGGAAGGGCCGTCCCGGGGCGACGCCGATGCCCTGGCTGGCCAGCCGGACCACCGCCGCGGTCTCGTCGCGGACCGGCACCCAGAGATTGAGCCCTTCGACCCCGCCCACCTCGACCCCGCGCTCACGCAGCGCCGCCACCAGCGAGGCCCGCCGCTCGGCATACGCGCTCGACGCCCGCGCCACCTCCTCGCCGGCACCGGTGAGCAGTCGCACGAGCACCTGCTGGAGCAGCCGGCTGGACCACCCCTGCCCGAGCTGGCGGCGCGCCGCCACGGCGCGGTGCACCTCCGGCGGCGCGCTCATCGCCGCGAGCCGCAGGTCGGGCCCGTAGGCCTTGGAGAACGAGCGCACGTGGACGGTGTGCGAGGCGCGCCACCGCCCCAGGCTGACCAGCGGCGCGGTGCACAGTCCGTATGCCGAGTCGTCCTCGACCACGAGCGCGTCGTGGCTCTCGAGCAGGCCGGCGAGCGCCCGCGCCCGGCGCTGGCTCGTGGCGACACCGGTGGGGTTCTGCGCCCGCGGCTGGAGGAAGACGGCACGGACCCCCTCGCGCAGCGCCCCGTCGAGCCCTTCGGGGTCCAGGCCCTCGTCGTCGACGGGGACGCCGACGACCTGTGCGCCGACGGACTCCAGCAGGTCGAGCAGCGGCGGGAAGCCGGGGTCCTCCACGACGACCCGGTCGCCGAAGCGCAGCGTGGTGCGCACGACCAGGTCGATGGCGTCCATGGCGCCGTCGGCGACGGTGAGCTCGGCCGCCTCGTAGGGCCAGTCGGTCCGGAGCAGGTCGGCGAGGTCCGGCAGCACCGGGTCGTCGAGGTAGCTGCCGGTCGCCGGTGCGGCCGGCAGGCTGCGCAGGGCTGCGCCGAGGTCGGGCAGTAGCTCGGGGTCCGGGACGCCGGTCGACAGGTCGAGGGCGAAGGCCGTGCGCCGGTCGAGCGCCGTCCGGTACCGGCCCCCGGCGCCGGGGACCCCCTGGTCGAGCACCCGGGTGCCCCGCCTCCCGTCCGTGGCCACGGTGCCGGAGCGGGTCAGCAGCCCCCAGGCGGCACTGACGGTCGTGGGCGACATGGCCAGCTGGGTCGCCACGACGCGGATGGGTGGGAGCCGGTCGCCGGGGCGGAGCACGCCGTCGCGGACGGCTGCCGAGACGGCGTGGGCCAGCCCCCTGCCGGTGGGCTCCTCGAGGCGCTCCTCGAGGGCGGACAGGATCGCGGTCACGGTTTGTACCGTAGCAATCCCCGTATTGTGTGACCAGCGACTGGTTCGTATCGTGGGCGTCATGACCACGCGCATCCCCCACTGGGTCGACGGCCGCCGCCACGAGGGCACCTCCGGCCGGACCTCCCCCGTGTACAACCCGGCCACCGGCGAGACGACCGGCGAGGTCGACCTGGCCTCGGTGGAGGAGGTCGGCGCCGCGGTGGCCAGCGCCCGCGCCGCCGCCCTCGAGTGGCGGCACGCGTCGCTGTCGCAGCGCTCGGCCGTGCTGTTCGCGATGCGCGAGCTGCTGCACTCCCGCACCGACGAGCTCGCCCGGATCATCACGGCCGAGCACGGCAAGGTCGTCTCCGACGCCGCCGGCGAGATCGCACGCGGGCTCGAGAACGTCGAGTTCGCCACGGGGGTGCCGAACCTGCTCAAGGGTGGCCACAGCGAGCAGGCGTCGACCGGCGTCGACGTGTACTCGATCCGCCAGCCGCTCGGGGTCGTCGCCGGGATCACGCCGTTCAACTTCCCCGCGATGGTGCCGCTGTGGATGTGCGCCAACGCGATCGCGTGCGGCAACGCCTTCATCCTCAAGCCCAGCGAGAAGGACCCCTCGGCCGCCCTCTTCCTCGCCGAGCTGTGGAAGGAGGCCGGGCTGCCCGACGGCGTCTTCACCGTGGTCCAGGGAGACAAGCTCGCCGTCGACGCCCTGCTCGACCACCCCGACGTGGCGGCCGTCAGCTTCGTCGGCTCGACGCCCATCGCGAAGTACATCTACGAGCGCGGGACCGCCAACGGCAAGCGGGTGCAGGCCCTCGGTGGCGCGAAGAACCACGCGCTCGTCCTGCCCGACGCCGACGTCGACATGGCCGCCGACGCGGTGGTCTCGGCGGCCTACGGCGCGGCCGGCGAGCGGTGCATGGCGCTGTCCGTCGCCGTCGCGGTCGGCGACGTCGCGCAGCCGCTCGTCGACGCCATCGCGGCGCGGCTGCCCAAGCTGACCGTGGGCGACGGCGCCGACCCCGACACCGACATGGGGCCGCTCATCACCGCCGAGCACCGCGACAAGGTCGCCGGCTACGTCGACGCCGGCGAGGCCGCGGGGGCCTCGGTCGTCGTGGACGGCCGGACCGGCGAGCACCCGCAGGAGGGCTTCTTCCTCGGCACCACCCTGCTCGACCACGTGCAGCCCGAGATGACGGTCTACACCGACGAGATCTTCGGGCCGGTGCTGTCCGTGGTGCGGGTCGACACCTACGATGAGGGCCTGGAGCTCATCAACTCCAACCAGTACGCCAACGGCACGGCCATCTTCACCCGCGACGGCGGCGCGGCCCGCCGGTTCCAGTACGACGTGCAGGTCGGCATGGTCGGCATCAACGTGCCGATCCCCGTGCCCGTCGCCTACTACTCCTTCGGTGGCTGGAAGGACTCGCTGTTCGGCGACACCCACATGTACGGCCCGGAGGGCGTCAACTTCTACACCCGCGGCAAGGTCGTCACGCAGCGCTGGCCCGACCCGGCGACCTCGTCCGTCGACCTGGGCTTCCCGAGGACCCGCTGATGAGCCTCGACGTCGTCACCACGGCCTCGGAGGAGCGCGTCCGGCGCGACGACCGCGCCCACGTCTTCCACTCCTGGTCGGCGCAGGCGCTGATCGACCCGCTCCCGATCGCGTCGGCGCAGGGGTCGTACTTCACCGACTACTCGGGCAAGCGCTACCTCGACTTCTCCAGCCAGCTCGTCAACGTCAACATCGGCTATCAGCACCCCAAGCTCGTCGCGGCGATCCAGGAGCAGGCGGCCCGGCTCACGACGATCAGCCCGGCCTTCGCCAACGACGCCCGCTCCGAGGCGGCCCGCCTCATCGCGGAGATCGCACCGGGCGACCTGAACCGGGTGTTCTTCACCAACGGCGGTGCGGAGGCGAACGAGAACGCGCTCCGCATGGCCCGCCTGCACACCGGCCGCAACAAGGTGCTCGCGGCCTACCGGAGCTACCACGGCGCGACCGCGGGTTCCATTGCCCTGACCGGGGATCCGCGTCGCTGGCCCTCCGAGCCCGGTATGCCGGGTGTGGTGCGCTACTGGGGTCCCTACCTCTACCGCTCGGGCTTCCACGCGAGCACCGAGGAGGAGGAGTCGCAGCGGGCGCTGCAGCACCTGCGCGACCTGCTCATGGTCGAGGGGCCGCACACGGTGGCCGCGATCATCCTGGAGACGGTGGTCGGCACCAACGGCATCCTCGTGCCGCCGCCGGGGTACCTCGCCGGGGTGCGCGAGATCTGCGACGAGCACGGGATCGTCATGATCGCCGACGAGGTCATGGCCGGGTTCGCCCGGTGCGGCGAGTGGTTCGCCGTGGACCACTGGGGCGTCACGCCTGACCTCATCACCTTCGCCAAGGGTGTCAACAGCGGGTACGTCCCGCTGGGCGGCGTGGTCATCTCCGAGCGTGTGGCGCAGACGTTCGACTCGCGCCCCTTCCCCGGTGGCCTCACGTACTCGGGCCACCCGCTCGCCTGCGCCTCTGCGGTCGCCTCGATCGAGGTCTTCCGCGAGGAGGGCATCGTCGAGCACGCGCGCTCCCTGGGCGCGGACGTCATCGGCCCCGGGCTACGCGAGCTGGCCGAGCGGCACCCGTCGGTCGGTGAGGTCCGCGGCCTCGGCGCGTTCTGGGCGGTCGAGCTCGTGCGCGACCGCACCACCCGGGAGCCGCTCGTGCCGTTCAACGCCGGTGGGGCCGACGCCAAGCCGATGAACGAGTTCGCCGCCGCCTGCAAGGAGCGCGGGCTCTGGCCGTTCACCCACTTCAACCGGACCCACGTCGTCCCGCCGTGCACGACGACGGCGGACGAGGTGCGCGAGGGGTTGGCGATCCTCGACGCGGCGCTCGCCGTGGCGGACTGGCACTACACCGGCGCCGACGCCTGAGCGGGCGGCGCCGCGTGATGCGCAGGGCGACGCACCGGTCGGCAGGGGACGCCGGGGCCAGCACGGCTGCTGGCCTGCCGAGTCCTCGGCTGCCACGGCACCCTGCCCTCGCCGACGCGGCGCCGACGGTGTTCTGGCTCGACCGCCCCGACCGGCCGGCGCCCCGGCCGCCGCTCGACGCGTCGGTCGACACCGACCTGCTCGTGGTCGGCGCGGGCTACAGCGGCCTGTGGACGGCGGTGCTGGCGAAGGAGGCCGACCCCTCACGGGACGTCGTCGTGCTCGAGGCCGGGTCGGTCGGCTGGGCGGCCTCGGGGCGCAACGGGGGGTTCTGCGCCGCGAGCCTCACCCACGGCGAGGCCAACGGCCGGTCCCGGTGGCCCGACGAGATGGATGCGCTGCGCCGCCTCGGCCGGGAGAACCTCGACGGCATCGAGGCCACGGTGGCGCGGTACGGCATCGAGTGCGACTTCCGGCGGTCGGGCGCGCTGACGGTCGCCACCGAGCCGCACCAGGTCGAGTGGCTGGCCGACGAGCCGGGGGAGTTCCTCGACCGGGACGCGGTGCGGGCCCACCTGGACTCACCCAGGTACGTCGCCGGCGTCTGGGACCGGGACGAGACCGCGATGGTCGACCCGGCCCGCCTCGCCTGGGGCCTGGCCCGGGCTGCCGAGTCGCTCGGCGTCCGCATCGTCGAGGGCACCAGGGCGACCGGGCTCCGACGCCACGGGGCCGGGGTCGAGGTCGCCACCTCGACCGGGCACATGGTGCGCGCGGGCCGTGTCGCGTTGGGCACCAACGCCTTCCCGTCCCTGCTGCGACGGGTCCGGCTGCACACGGTGCCCGTCTACGACTACGTCCTCATGACCGAGCCGCTCAGCGACGCCCAGCTGGCCTCGCTCGGGTGGGCCAGCCGCGCGGGTGTCGGCGACATGACCAACCAGTTCCACTACTACCGGCTGACCGACGACAACCGCGTCCTGTGGGGCGGCTACGACGCGATCTACCACTACGGCCGCCGGCTCGGGCCGTCGCTCGACCAGCGGCCCGAGACCTTCGACCGGCTGGCCGAGCACTTCTTCGGGACCTTCCCGCAGCTCGAGGGCCTGCGGTTCACCCACCGCTGGGGTGGGGCGATCGACACCTGCACCCGCTTCTGCGCCTTCTACGGCGAGGCCCTCGACGGCCGGGTCGCCTACGCCCTGGGCTACACCGGGCTGGGCGTCGGCGCGACCCGCTTCGGCGCGCAGGTCATGCTCGACCTGCTCGACGCCCGCAGCACCGAGCGCACGCGGCTGCAGATGGTGCGCGAGCTGCCGCTGCCGTTCCCGCCGGAACCGTTGGCGTGGGCGGGGATCGAGCTCACCCGGTGGTCGCTCGCCCGCGCCGACGAGCGACAGGGCCGGCGCAACCTGTGGCTGCGCGCGCTCGACGCCGCCGGCCTCGGCTTCGACTCCTGATAAGCCGGTCAGGCCAGGTGGGACAGGGCGCGGTCGACGATCAGCGGCACCGAGGCGCCCGCGCGGTCGTACCCCGGTCCGCTCGCCGCGCCCGCCAGGTAGCGCGCGTGCACGCCCTCGGCGATGACGGCGAGGCGGAAGTCGGTGAAGGCGCGGTACCAGTCCAGGTGCGACACGTCGCGGCCGGTGGCCACGGCATACCGGCGGGCGAGCTCCTCGGCGGACGGGAAGCCGGGCATCGCCGGTACCCCGGCCCCGACGATCAGCGGGCGCCCCTCGGCGTCGCGGCCGGTCCAGTAGGTCAGCCAGGTGGCGAGGTCGGCGAGCGGGTCGCCGAGCGTGCTCAGCTCCCAGTCGACGACCGCCGCGACCTCGGGCCGACCACCGGGGCCGACCCGCACGAGGGTGTTGTCGTGCCGGTAGTCGCCGTGGACGAGCGTCACCTCGCCCTCCTGCGGCCGCCCGGCCTCGAGCCTCCGCACCAGCTCGTCCATGGCGGGCAGCTCGCGGGTGCGGCTGGCCTCCCACTGGCCGGACCAGCGGCGCAGCTGGCGCTCGAGGTAGCCCGAGGGGCGGCCGAAGTCGCGCAGCCCGGTCCTGTCGAGGTCGACCGCGTGGATCTCGGCGAGCACCGCGACGAGCGCGTCGCTCCAGGCGTCGCGCTGCTCCTCGGTCAGGCCCACCGCCTCCTCCGGCTCGCGGTGCACGTCACCGGTCACCTCGGCCATGACGTAGAAGGGCGCGCCGACGACCTCGGGGTCCTCGCACAGCGCGAGCACCTCGGGCACGGGGACGGCGGTGCCCTGCAGGGCCGCCAGCACCCGGTGCTCGCGTGCCATGTCGTGCGCGCTGGGCAGCAGGCTGCCCATCGGGGGTCGCCGGACGATGACGGTCCGCTCGGCCCCGGTGACGCGGTAGGTGATGTTCGACAGGCCGCCGGAGATGACCTTCGCACGCCAGTCCTCGCCGAGCCCGGGCAGCGCATCGGCCGCCCAGGCCGTGAACGACGCGCGGGGTATGCCGCGCACCTCCTCGGGCGCGCTCACGCGCCGGAGCCCCCGCCGCGGGTGCCGTCAGCAGGGCCCCCGTCGTCGTGCCCGCCGTCGCCGTGCCGGCCGGAGCCGTCGACGGCCTCACCCCGGGCGGCGAGCCGCTCGGCGGCCCGCTTCGCCGCACGACGGGCGATCGACATCTTGTGCACCTCGGTGGCGCCGTCGTAGATCCGGAACGAGCGGATGTCGCGGTAGATCCGGCCGAGGACGAGCTCCTCGGAGGTGCCCATGCCGCCGGCCAGCTGGACCGAGCGGTCGACCACGCGGCAGACCGCCTCGCTCACGAACACCTTGGCGCGCGAGGACTCCTCGCTGCTGCGCGAGCCCTCCGCGATCTGCCAGGCGGCGTGCCGGACGACGGTGCGGGCGGCGTCGAGGTCGATCTCGTTCTCGGCGATGAGCGCCTGCGCCATCCCGAGGTCCGCCAGCCGCGACCCGAACAGCTCGCGGCCCACCGCGCGCTCGAGCGCGATGTCGTGGGCCCGGCGCGCGGCGCCCAGCCAGCGCATGCAGTGGGTGAGGCGGGCGGGGGCCAGGCGCACCTGGGCGCTCTGGAAGCCGCGGCCGGGCTCGCCGAGCACGCGGTCGTCGGGGACGAAGCAGTCGCGGATCGTGACGCGGCAGTGACCGCCGACACCGGTCGCGTCGATGGTGTCGATGTGGTCGCCGACGACGAAGCCGGGGTTGTCGGCGTCGACGAGGAACATCGTGGCGCCCTCGGGGGCGTCGTCCCCGGTGTTGCGCGCCATGACGATCGAGAACGCCGCGCCGTCGGCGCCGGTGATCAGCCACTTGTCGCCGTCGAGCACCCAGCCGCCGTCGACCCGCCGCGCGGTGGTGCGCAGCGCGGACGGGTCGGACCCCGCGCCGGGCGGTGGCTCGGTCATCGAGAAGCAGGAGCGCACCTCCCCCGACACGAGCGGGCGCAGGTATGCCGCGTGCTGCTCGGGGGTGCCCGTCTGGTGGATCAGGTGGATGTTGCCCTCGTCGGGGGCGGCGCAGTTGAGCGCGAGCGGGCCGAGGAGGGAGTAGCCGGCCTCCTCGAGCAGCACCGCGGACTCGTCGAAGCGGAACCCGCCGCCGCCGTGCTCGCGCGGCGCCTGCGGGGCGAACACGCCCGCCGCCTTGGCCCGTCCCTGCAGGTCGCGGCGCAGCGCGTCGGTCATCCCGTCGCGGAACACCCGCTGCTCCAGCGGGACCACCTCCTTCGCGACGAAGGCGGCGACCTTGCGGCGCTGCTCCTCCAGGGCGGGGCTGGTGCTGAAGTCGAAGGCCACGAGCCGACCCTACCCACCGAGGATGTGGGTGCGAGGATGGCCGGCGTGACGCCTCCCGACCCGCAGCCGCTGGCGCTGCCCCGCACGCCGCCGCTGGTCCTGCGCGGGCGGGTGTTCGACGCGGCGCGGCCCGCCGTCATGGGGATCATCAACCGCACCAGCGACTCGTTCTTCGCCGGCAACCGGCACGCCGACCTCGACTCGGCCAAGCGTGCACTCGACGCCCACGTCGCAGCCGGGGCCGACATCGTCGACGTCGGCGGGGTCCGTGCCGGCCAGGAGGGTGAGCAGGTCAGCGCCGAGCAGGAGGTCGAGCGAGTCCTGCCCTTCCTCGTGCACGCGCGCGAGACCTACCCCGACCTGGTGCTGTCGCTGGACACCTGGCGCTCGGAGGTCGCCCGCGAGGCGGGGACCGTGGGCATCGACCTCGTCAACGACACCTGGGCGGGGCACGACCCCGAGCTGGTCGGCGTTGCCGCGCAGGTCGGTGCCGGCGTCGTCGTGTCCCACACCGGTGGCCTGCCCCCGCGGACCGACCCGGTGAAGGTGACCTACGGACCCGACCCGCTCGACGTCGTCCGGGACGTGCTGCGCACCCTGGCTGCCGGTGCGCGCACTGCCCAGCAGGCCGGCATACCGGCCCAGCGCATCCTCGTGGACCCCACGCTGGACTTCGGGAAGACGACCGCCCACTCGCTGGAGGTGCTGCGGCACACCGCCGACATCGCGGCCCTCGGATTCCCGATCCTGCAGGCGCTGTCGCGCAAGGACTTCGTGGGCGAGTCGCTGGGGCTCGAGCCCGACGAGCGGCTCGAGGGGACGCTCGCGTCCACGGCCGTTGCGGCGTGGCTGGGCGCCACGGTGTTCCGCGCGCACGACGTCCGCGCCACCCGGCGCGTCGTCGACATGGTGGCCGTCATCCGCGGCGACCGGCCGCCCGTGCTCGCGGTCCGCGGGACCTGAGGGCTCCGGGAACCGAGGGGAGACGCAACGCGGCCCGGGACCAGCAGGTCCCGGGCCGCGCCCACCGAGGGGGTCAGCGCAAGCTGATCGTCACGGTGCGTGCGACGCCGTCACCGAGGTCGACGCGCAGCTCGTAGCTGCCGACCGCGAGCGGCTTGGTGTTGAGGTTGAACAGGTACTGCCCGTCCGTGTACCGGAACAGGTTCCCGGTCGTGGCGGCCGAGGTGGAGACGGCTGCCACCGCCCCGGTCCCCGCCGCGTCCGGCAGGCGGCGCACCCAGAGGGAGGCCGGCAGGTTCGTCACGCCGGCCGAGGCGCCGGTGAGGGCGAACTTGACCGGGATCGTGCTGCCCTGCTTGTAGACGCCCTTGTCCACGACCGGGGCCAGGAACCCGCTCCAGGCGACGGTGACGCCGACCGTGAAGTGCGTCGTCCCGATGTTGCCGTGGGCGTCGGTCGAGCTGCACGTCACCGTGGTGGTGCCCAGCGGGAAGGTGCTGCCGCTCGCCCGGTCGCAGGTGACCGCCGTCTGCCCGTCGACCAGGTCGGTGGCGGTCGGGCTGGTGTAGGTCACCGTGGCACCGGCCGAGGACGTTGCGGTCGCCGTGAGGTTCTGGACCGCACCGAAGGCGGGCGCCGTGGTGTCCTGGACCGTCACGGTGAAGGCGGCCGTGCCCTTGTTGCCGCTGAGGTCGGTCGCCGAGCAGGTGACGACGGTCTCACCGAGCGGGAAGGTGCTGCCCTGTGCGTGGTCGCACGTCACCGGGCGGTCGCCGTCGACCACGTCGGTCGCCGTCGCCTTCACCCAGGTGTAGGCCGCTCCGGCCGTCGAGGTGGCCTCCACCGTCTGGCTCGGCGGGGTGCTCACGACCGGCGCCGTGGTGTCGGCGACGTTGACCGTGAAGGTCTGCTTCGCCTTGTTGCCGGAGAAGTCGGTCGCGGTGCAGGTGACCTGCGTGGCGCCGAGCGGGAACGTCGAGCCGGACGCGTGGTCGCAGTCGACCGCCGGGGTCGCGTCGACCAGGTCGCTGGCGTGCGGCGCGAAGCCGACGGCGGCACCGGCCGGGCCGGTCGCCTCCACGGTGTCGACCGAGATCGGGTCGAACACGGGCGGGGTGGTGTCCTGCACGGTCACCGCGAAGGTGCCGGTGCCCGTGTTGTCGTGGGCATCGGTCGCCGTGCAGGTGACCGTGCTCCTCCCGAGCTCGAACGTGGAGCCACTGGCGGGCGAGCAGCTGAGCAGCACGTCACCGTCGACGAGGTCCTTGGCCCGGTCGACCGAGTACTCCACGGCAGCGCCCTTGCCGCTCGTGGCCTCGGCCGTGACGTCGGTCAGCTTCGGCAGGGCCGGCGCGGTGGTGTCCACGACGGAGACGGCGAAGGTCCCGATGCCCTTGTTGCCGTGGGCGTCCGTCGCGGTGCAGGTCACCGTGGCGGGCACGTCGAGCGCGAACTGGGTGCCCAAAGCGGGGTCGCAGGTGACGTCGACGGCGCCGTCGACCAGGTCCTTGGCGCTCGCCTTCCAGTCGACGACCGCACCGGCCGGGCTCGTCGCCTCCGCGGTGAGGTCGTCGGGCAGGTGCAGCGCCGGCGGGGTGGTGTCCGTGACGGTCACCGTGAACGTGGCCGAGCCGGTGTTGCCGTGGGTGTCGTCCGCCGAGCAGGTGACGGTCGTGCTGCCCACAGGGTAGGTGGCGCCGCTGGCGTGGTCACACGTGACCGGCCGGGTGCCGTCGACGTCGTCGGTCGCGGTGGCCGCGTCCCAGGCCACGACCGCGCCGTCGGCGCCGGTGGCCTCCACGGGCTTCGGCTCGTGCACGGTGAGGACCGGAGCCGTCCTGTCCTGGACGGTGACGACGAAGGAGGCGGTGCCCTTGTTGCCCGCCTTGTCGGTCGCGGAGCAGGTGACGGTGGTGGCGCCGAACGCGAGGGTGCTGCCCGAGGCCGGGGCGCAGGCCGGGGTGAGGTCGCCGTCGACGGCGTCCGTCGCGGTCGCCGTGTACGAGTAGGCCGCACCGGCAGGGCTGGTGGCGGCGACGGTGTCGTCGTTGGGGACCGTGACGACGGGGGCTGTGGTGTCCGCGACCTTCACTGCGAAGGTGGTCGAGCCCTTGTTACCGCTGAGGTCGGTGGCCGAGCAGGTCACCGGGGTGCTGCCGAGCGCGAAGGTCGAGCCGGACGCCGGTGCGCAGGTCACCGGGCGGTCGCCGTCGACCGCGTCGGTCGCGGACGGCGCCGGGTAGGTCACGGGCGCGCCGCCGGCGTCGACGGCCGAGGCCGACACGTCGGCCACCGTGCTGAAGGCCGGACCGGTCGTGTCGACGATCGAGTAGCTGGCCGAGGCCGAGCCCACGAGGCCGGCGGAGTCGGTCTTGCTGCAGCTGACGGTCTGCGTGCCGAGCTTGCCGCTCGGGCCGGTCACCGTCGGGGTCGCCGGGCCGGAGCCGTCGTGGTCGTCGGTCCACCCACAGGTGGCCGCCGGCACGCTGCCGTACTCGTACGTGGCACCGTCGCTGACGCCACCGATGGTGACCACCGGTGCGGTGTTGGAGGTGCAGCTCCAGCTCACCGCGTAGGACGCGGCGGTCATGGTGGTGTAGCCCGGCTGGGTCACCTTCACCGAGACGGTGGACTGCCCGGTGCTGGCCGCGCTGGCCTTGATGGTCGTGCGGATGCCGACCTGGAAGGAGTCCTGGCCGTTCTGGTCGTAGGTGGACGGCACTTTCTGCGTGGTGTCCGTCCGCTGGACCGTGACGTTGGTGTCGCTGCTGGACCAGACCAGGCTGAAGTCCGCACCCGGCGCGAGGTGGGCGTTGCCGTTGCGCTTGACCGTGATGAGCCCGTCACGCTGGACGGGCAGGGTGCAGCCGGAGACTGCGATGTCGGTGGTGGACATGGCGGCAGTGTCGCCGTCGACGACCGGGATGGAATCGGCGTAGGCCGACCCCGCGGCATACGTTCCGAGGAGGGCGACCGCGAGCGCGGCGACTCCTCGAGAGGCAAGGCGTAGGTGCATGACGTCCCCTGGGCAACCGGAAGAATGGGTGGCCGGAACTGTCGCACCGGGTCAGGGAACGGTAAAGATGCAGGTGAGGGACCTGGGCCGGATCAGTCCGAACGGTTGACACGTCCGATGAGATGGCCTGCGGCGAGGGCGGTTTGGCCTCGCGTGGGGCGGTTCCGACCCCGATGAGGAGGTCAGTTCCCGGTTGACCGAAATTTGGTCCGCCGCACCTCCACGGCGCCCACGTCGCGTGCTAGCGTCTCTCGCGGTTGCACCAAGCAGTTCCTCGCAGGTCGACGAAGTGCCCGCCAGCACCATCGCGCGGGCCTTTCGCTTCTGTGGACGAGCATGATCTCGTCGGGTGGGGTTGTGTACGGCAGCCTGGGGCCCTGCAAAGTGCGGGTTCCCAATGGCTACGAAGGAAAGAGTTACCCCATGGCACAGGGAACCGTGAAGTGGTTCAACGCTGAGAAGGGCTTCGGCTTCATCGCCCAGGACGGCGGCGGCCCCGACGTGTTCGTCCACTACTCGGCCATCGACTCCTCGGGCTACCGCTCGCTGGACGAGGCACAGCGCGTGGAGTTCGAGGTCACCCAGGGCCCCAAGGGCCCGCAGGCTGACGCCGTTCGCCCGATCTGATCGAGGACTGCCCAACCACAGTCTTCACGACGAGGCCCCTCACCACTCGGTGAGGGGCCTCGTCGCGGGTCCGGGCACCCTTGCCCCCGGCGCCGTGTCGTGCGCCGTGTCGTGCGCCGTTCCGTGGTCTACCGCGACGCGAGGTCGGTGAGGAACGCCTTGGCGACGGGCGCGGCGACCTCGCCGCCGCTGCGGCCATCCTCCACGAGGACGGCGAAGGCGAGGTCGCCCTGGTAGCCGATGAACCAGGCGTGCGTCTGCGGCGGGTTCTTGGTACCGAACTCGGCCGTGCCGGTCTTGCCCCGCACCGTGCCGCCGGGGGTGCCCTTCAGCACCGTCGCCGTGCCGTCGCTCACGACCCGCCCCATGAGGGTGCGCAGCTGGTCCACCACACCGGCGTCGAGCTGCTGCGGGGCGCGGTCCGTGCCGGCGGGGACGGGTTCGGTGACCAGGGCCGGGGGCACGTAGCTGCCCCGGGCGACGCTGCCCGCCATCACGGCCAGGGCGAGCGGGGACACGAGGTTGCGTCCCTGCCCGATCGACGCCGAGGCCTTGTCGGTCTTGCCGTTGTTCGTGGGGATGCTGCCGTCGAAGGCACCAGCCACCCCGAGCGTCTTCGCCCACCCGGCGCCGATCCCCAGCGCCTTGGCTGCGGCCGCGAGGTCGTCGTCACCGAGCCGGGACGACAGCTGGACGAAGGCCGTGTTGCACGAGTGGGCGAAGTCGTCGGCGAAGTCGGGGGTGCCGAGCTCCTCGCCCTCGAAGTTCTTGTAGGAGCGGCCGTCGACGACGAACGTCTTCGGGCAGGTGACGGTGGTCGTCGGCGTGACCTTCTTCCCGGTGAGCAGGGCGTAGGTCGTCGCGACCTTGAACGACGACCCCGGCGGGTAGCGACCCGTGATCGCCCGGTCGAGGCCGAGCTCGGGGGAGTTCGCGGAGGCGAGCACGTCACCGGTCCTGACGTCGACCGCCACCAGCGCCGAGGGCACGTCCTTGGTGCCGGTCAGCGCCTTCTCGGCTGCCGCCTGCACCGTCGGGTCGAGCGTGGTCTTCACGTCCTTGCCGTCGACCGCGGCCTTCTGGAACAGCGGGGTGTCGGGTGCGCCGCTGGAGGTGACCGTGACACCCGCGGTGCCGCCGAGTGTCGTGTCGTACTGACCCTGCAGGCCGCTCACCCCGGCGTAGTCACCCGCGGTGTAGCGGCCCTTGCCGGCCGCGACCTTCTCCGCGCTCACCGGGCCGAACGAGCCCAGCAGCGGTTGGCCGAACGTCCGCGTCCGGGCGAGGGGCTGTTCGCGCGCGGGGTAGACGACGCCCTTGAGGGCGTCCAGGGCGTCGCGCCGGGCGTCGAAGTCGGCCTGCCGGTAGGTGATGACGGCGATGGGCGCCTTGGACCCCGCCTTCTGGGCGGCGGCGAGCTTGGCCACGAGGCTGCCGGCCGGCTCGTCGACGATCTTCTCGAGCGCCTTCGCGGTCTCGGCGGTCGCGCGGCCCGGGTCGAGCTGGACCGGGTACACCTTGCCCAGCGGCATGAGCGCGGTCCCGCTGCGGTCGAGCAGGTCGCCCCGCGCGCCCCAGGTGCGGGAGGCCTTGAGCGCGTCGGCCTTCGCCAGCTTGGGGTGCCACGGTGACCGGTCGGCGGGCAGGCTGACGGCCCAGGACCCGTCCTGCTGCCTCACCACCGTCACCGGGACGTCGTAGCTCCAGGGAACGCCACCGGGCAGGTTCCACGTGACGTGCAGGGTCGAGGTGGCCCGCTCGCCGGACCGGCGCACGGACCCGGCGGCGACGGTGACGGGTCCCCCGCCGAGACCTGAGGTGGCCCGGGTGAAGTCGGTCTGGACCGCTTCGGTGGGGGTGGTGAAGTCGGCGCCGGCCTTGGCGAAGGAGCGCTGGGACCACCCCGAGGCGTATGCCGTGACCTCGGTTCGTGCGGCCCGGTCCGCCTCCTGCTCGGCCTGGTCGTGCCGCCACCACCAGAACCCGGCACCGCCGGCCGCCACCACGGCCACCGCCGCCACTGCCCCCACGACCCCTCGTCTGTCCATGACCCCATCAAACCCCACCACCGACAGGCAAACGGAACCACGGGGCCCGTCGGCCCGGCCGGGGAGCCCGACCAAGGGCCGGTTCGGCCCAACCGGGGGGCCGGCTGCGGCGTCCACGAGTGGGAAGCATCCCGAGGAGGTTCTCAGGTTGCGCCCGTACACTCCCGGAGGCGATCGGTCGCCTCAGCCGCCCCGGAGGGTGGCCCTTCCGGACCAGAGAGGTGCATGTGAGCGAGCCCACCCACGGCTCCACAGCGGGCGACCAGCCCCAGCCAGGAGACGCCGGAGCCTCGCGGGGCGGCACGGACGAGGTGTCTGCCGTCACCCGTCGCTCGGACCGGGTCCGGCAGGACCACCGCCACCCCTGGGTGCGCCGCGGGTTGTTCGTGGTGGCCGCGCTCACGGTGGCGGCACTGGTCCTCGGCATCGCCGCCTACGTGAAGCTCAACGGGAACATCCAGCGCGTGGACATCACCAAGGCGCTGGGCGAGCGGCCGAAGCAGCAGGTGACCACGGACGCCCAGACCAACCTCAAGCCGCTCAACATCTTCGTGATCGGCTCCGACAGCAGGCAGGGGACCGACCTCGGCAAGCAACAGACCGAGCGTGGCATCTACGGCGCGCGGTCCGACACCAACCTCGTCGTGCACCTGTCGGCCGACCGCAAGTCAGCCATCGTCGTCTCCATCCCGCGTGACTCGATGACGAAGGCACCGCGCGACTGCAAGAACCCGAGTGACAAGGTCTCCGACGGTGTCGTCCGGCAGTGGAACTCCAACTTCACCCTCGGCGGACCGGCGTGCACGATCCGCACGTTCGAGGGTCTCACCGACATCTACGTCGACCACTTCGTCGTCATCGACTTCAGTGGATTCAGCAAGATGGTGGACGCGCTCGGTGGCGTCACCGTGTGCACCCCGGTCCCGATCAACGACAAGGACAGCCACCTCAACCTCAAGGCGGGGCGGACCAAGGTCAACGGGACGCAGGCCCTCGGTTACGTCCGGGTGCGCAAGACGCTGGGCGACGGCTCCGACCTCGGCCGGATCGACCGCCAGCAGGCGTTCATGTCCTCGGTCGTGCAGGAGGCGACGAAGTCGTCGCTGCTGCTGCGCCCGGACAAGCTCTTCCGCTTCCTCGACGCGGCGACCCAGGCCATGACGACCGACACCGGGCTCGACGTCGGCGAGATGAAGGACATTGCCCAGAGCCTGGCCCGGATCGGCACCGACCAGATCCGCTTCGTGAAGCTGCCGACCGAGACGTACGCACCGGACCCCAACCGGGTGCAGTGGACCCCTGCGGCGGAGACGATCTGGGCCGCGATGCGCGAGGACAAGCCGCTGCCCGGCACGAAGGTCCCCGGCGGGACGACCTCGGCCACGACGCCCGCGACGTCCGCGCCGGCGCTCACCGTCAGCCCCGGCGACATCCACGTGCGGGTCACCAACGACTCCGGCGTGCCGGGCCTGGCCAAGCAGGCCGCGGGCGAGCTGAAGGTCCAGGGGTTCCACGTCGACAGCTACGTCTCCGGCACCGGGACGCCCACCCGTGGCGTCGTCGTCCGCTACGGCCCCGGCATGCAGGAGGCGGCTCGCACCGTCGCCGCGGCCTACCCGGGCGCACAGGTGCGCGAGGACTCGCTGCTCGGCTCGACGCTCGAGCTCAGCATGGGGGTCGGGGCGCCGAAGGCCGTCGAGGTCCCTAACCGCCTCGGCACCCAGCCGCTGCCGAAGGAGTCGGTGACGGCGACGCCGCCGAGCTCGTCGACCGAGACCATCAAGGCCCGCACGGCGAACCAGGACATCTGCAGCTGAGCGGTGGCCGGGGCCGCTTTGCTCCGCTCCGGGCCGTCCGGATACCCTGTGCGGGCTCGGGTGCGTGCACCTGGGCGTGGAGGCGTCGCCTAGTCCGGTCTATGGCGCCGCACTGCTAATGCGGTTTGGGTTAATCGCCCATCGAGGGTTCAAATCCCTCCGCCTCCGCCACACGACGAAGGACCCCGACACGCTTTCCGTCGGGGTCCTTCGTCGTGTATCGAACGCGCGGGATCTGGGAGGATCGGGCGGCCGGGTGGGGAACGAAACCCGTCCGCCCGCGACGGCGTCCCTCCGCCTGCCGCAGGCTGACGTCGAAGGTCTGCGGCAGGGACAACCCCCGCGAGGTCGGTCGTGCCCGTGCCGGCGCCGGCGCCCGGACCTGGGACAGGATCCTGGTCCCCAGGGGTCGGCACTCATCCGACCCGGGAAACTCGCTGGGCCGCAGGCGCCCGCGGCTGGTAGACAGCACCGTGCGCAACGACCCCAACCTCCCGTCGACCGACCTCTCGTCCAGGGACCTCGACTTCGGCGACCTGCTGCGGCTGATCGACGAGCGGTCCGTGGCCTTCCGCGCCGCCGTCGAGGCCGCGCCCGACCTCGGCGCCCAGGTGCCCACCTGTCCGGAGTGGACGCTGCTCGACCTGGCCGAGCACATCGGTACCGGCCGGCGGGCCTGGGCCGCCACCGTCACCGCCGGCCCCGGCGCGACCGGCAAGGCGGCTCCTGCCGACCCCACGCCCGCACCGCGCGACCACGGGGCCCTCGGGCAGTGGCTGGCGGAGTCGACCCGGCTGCTGCTCGACGCCCTCGCCGAGGCCGGCCCCGACCGGGGTTGCTGGACCTGGTGGGGCGACTCGCAGTCCCCGAGCACCTGCGGGGCCGTGGCCCGCCACCAGCTCCAGGAGGTGTCGGTCCACACGTACGACGCCGAGCTGACCGTCCACGGCACGGCGTCGCTGCCGACGGAGGTGGCGCTCGACGGCGTCGAGGAGTTCCTCGCGACCTGCAACGCGACGACCAGCCCGTGGCCGCACGACCCGGCGACCGTCGACTACGTCGTGAGCGAGGGGCGCGCGTGGCGGCTCTCCCTGTCCGGCGACGGCGCACGCGCGGAGCGACTGGCCGCACCGGCCGGGCAGGGTGGGCCGCAGGAGCCCGCGGACGTGTCGGCCCACGCCTCGGCGGCCGAGGTCGTCCTCTTCATGTACGGCCGTCGGCGCGTGGACGAGCTGCCGATCGACGGCGACGTCGAGGTGTTCGACCAGCTGATCGCCTGGGTGCCCGAGTAGGCCTGGGTGCCCGAGTAGGCCTGGGTCCCCGAGTAGGCCTGGGTCCCCGAGTAGGCGTCAGGCCCAGCCCCTGCGGCTCAGCCCGCGGGCAGCAGCACCGAGAACCTGGTCTCTCCCGGCCGGCTGGCCAGCTCGACCCGGCCGCCGTGCGACTTCGCCACCGCGTCGACGATCGACAGCCCCAGGCCAGTGGACCCGGCGGCCCGGTTGCGGGAGTCGTCACCGCGGGTGAAGCGCTGGAACACGTGGCGCTGCAGTGACTCGGGGATGCCGGGGCCGTCGTCGGCGACACTGATCCGCACCCAGGAGTCGTCGGGGTGCACCGACGTCACGACCTTGGTCCCGGCCGGTGTGTGGGTCCTGGCGTTCGCGAGCAGGTTGGCGACCACCTGGTGCAGCCGGGCCTGGTCGCCGCTCACCTCGACGGGCTCGTCGGGCAGGTCGAGCACCCACCGGTGGTCCGGAGCGGCGGCGTGGGCGTCGCTGACGGCGTCCATGGCCAGCAGGGTCAGGTCGACCGGCTTGCGCTCCAGCGGCCGGCCGGCGTCGAGCCGGGCCAGCAGCAGCAGGTCCTCGACCAGCCCCTGCATCCGCAGCGCCTCGGACTCGACGCGCGCCAGGGCGTGGCTCACCGACGCCGGCACCGACTCGCGCTCGCGACGGGACAGCTCGGCATACCCCCGGATGGAGGCGAGTGGCGTGCGCAGCTCGTGCGAGGCGTCGGCGACGAACTGGCGCACCCGCTGCTCGCTCTCGTGCCGCGCCTGCAGGGCGCCCTCGACGTTGTCGAGCATGTTGTTGAGGGCCAGGCCCACCTGGCCCACCTCGGTGCGTGGGTCGGTGTCGGCGTCGGGCACCCGCTGGGCCACCGCGACGTCACCGGAGTCGAGCTTGAGCCGCGAGACGCTCGTGGCGGTGTGGGCGACCCGCTGCAGCGGCGCGAGGTTGCGGCGTACGAGCCACAGCCCGCCGGTGCCGACGAGGACGAAGCCGATGATGGTGCCGCCGACGACGAGGGTGAGCACCTTGGTCACCGTCTCGGTGACCACCGCCAGGGGCTGACCGGTGATCACGGTCGTCCCGCTGGGCGTGCGGCGGGAGATGAGCCGGTACTCGCCCAGTCCCTTGACGTCGACCGTCTGCGGCTGCTCGCCGACCCCTGCCGCCTCGACCTGGCGGACCTGGGCGTCGGTGAGCTGGCCGTAGGTGTTGCCGGCGACCACCCGGTTGCCGGTGACCGTCCCGCCCGCGAGGGTCAGGGTGAGGAACTCGCCGCCGCCGGGCGGCGCGCCGAACGGCCGGCCCCGGTTGTCGCCGTCCCGGTCGTCCGGGCCGCCGCCGAGCCGGAGGGCGCTGGAGCGCACGTCGTTGTCGAGCCGGTTCTGGAGGTAGTCGCGCAGCAGCAGCACCGTCAGGGCCGACGTCGTGAGCGTGACGACGAGCCACAGGCCCACGACCGTGGCGACCAGCTTGGTGCTCAGCGACCACGTGGAGGGCCGGACCCGCGCGCGGGCCGCGCCCACGGCAGCACCAGGGCTCATGCGGTCGGCTTGAGGACGTACCCGACGCCGCGCATGGTGTGGATCATGGGCTCGCGACCGGCATCGATCTTCTTGCGCAGGTAGGAGATATAGAGCTCGACGACATTCGCCTGGCCGCCGAAGTCGTAGTTCCAGACCCGGTCGAGGATCTGGGCCTTGGAGAGGACGCGCTTGGGGTTGCGCATGAGGTAGCGCAGCAGCTCGAACTCGGTGGCAGTCAGCTGCACCTGCTCGCCACCGCGGGTGACCTCGTGGCTGTCCTCGTCCATGGTGAGGTCGCCGACGACGAGCATCGAGGAGGACTCGTCCGCGACGACGGCGGTACGGCGCATGAGGGCACGCAGCCGGGCGACGACCTCCTCGAGGCTGAACGGCTTGGTCACGTAGTCGTCGCCGCCGGCGGTCAGCCCCGCGACGCGGTCCTCCACCGCGTCCTTGGCGGTGAGGAAGAGGACGGGGATGTTGGCGTTGTCACCACGCATCCGGCGCAGCACCTCGAGGCCGTCGAAGTCGGGCAGCATCATGTCGAGGGCGACGGCGTCGGGCTGGAACTCCCGCGCCACCCGCACCGCCTGCTGGCCGTTGGAGGCGGTCCGCACCTCCCAGCCCTCGTACCGCAGCGCCATCGAGAGCAGCTCGGTGAGGTTGCTCTCGTCGTCGACGACGAGCACGCGCACCGGGGAGCCGTCGAGGCGCTGGAGGCGCGGGTTCGTCTGCTGCTGCGTGTTCATGGCACCAAGGAAACACCCGAAACATGGGAGCCCGCGCGGCGAACCCTGTGCGGTTCCTGTGAACCCTCTGTGCCGCGGACCCCCGGGACACGCGGGTGCCGCGACCCCCCGGGACACACGGGTGCCACGGACCCCCCGGACACACGGGTGCCGCGTGGCGTCGGCCACGCGGCACCCGCGCATGTCAGGGGGCCTGCACCCCCGGGACGTGGCCGGTCAGTGGCGCATCACCTGGACCTCGGAGACGGCCATCTTCCGGCTGCCGCTGTAGGCGGTCGGGCAGTCGGTGGCGTTGGCCGGGTCATCGTCCTGCTCGCCCTGGAACTGCGGCCCACCCTGGCACTGGTTGGTGAGCAGCTCGAACCGCAGGTGCGTCGCCGCCGTCTGCGGGATCGTGAAGGACCGCATCTTCAGCTCGGGTGCCACCGGCCGGGGTGCCGCCCCGGGGAACGCGTCCGGTGCCGAGGTGTAGACCACCCGGTAGTCGGCGTCCTGGTCGCAGGTGACCGTGCCCTTGGCGTCGCAGGCCCGGACCCGGAACTGCCGCAGGTTCTGGAACCGGCCCGCCGATCCCGGCTGGGGCAGTGCGCTGACCTGCACGGTGCGCACGACCTGGCGGCCGCCGGCGAGGCCGATGGTGAAGACCTTCTGCGCGTCGGTCGGGGCGTCGACGGTCGTGGCCGTCGTCCCCTCGTCGCCGTCGGTCATCGCCGGCACCGCGGTGCCGACGCCGGTCACGGTGCCGCCGGCCTCGGGGCTGGCGAGGTTGGTGACGAGTGAGACCGGCAGGTCCCGGGTCTGGCCGGGCTTGGCGGTGAAGGTGAACGTCTTCTGGCCGTACCCGGGTGCCGTCACGGTGTAGCTGGTCGTGCCGGGGACCGTCTCGAACGAGTCGCCCAGGTCCGTCGCCGGGTCGAGGTCCGCGACCGGGCGGGAGCGGGCGGTGTACTCCCCGACGTACAGCTTGGCGCCCTCGAGGGAGCGACCGGTGTCACCGCTCGGCACGAACCGCAGCGTGGCGTTCTTCGCGTACGGCGAGTCGAACGCGGGGGTGGGTGTGCTGTCACCGCTGCCGTTGGAGGACGCGCCGCGACCGAGCCCACGGGCCGCGAACGCGTTCCACAGCAGGTCCTGGTTGGCCCCGCCGAACCTCAGCTGGTCGGCGGCGAGCATGGCGTCGCGGGCATCGACCATGCTCACGGCGCCGCTGGGCATGAGCAGCCAGGCGTCGAACACCAGCTGGATCCAGCGCCGGTTGCCCGGGCACTGGTCGACCGGGGTCGCGCCCACGGCGCAGCTCTTCTGCAGGGCCGCGTCGCCGGCGCCGTACCGGTCGATGAACGCGCTGCGGATGTCGCTGTGGGTGGCCGACCAGATCTCGCCGTCAGCGTGGACCTGCGGGCCGGTGAGGTCGTAGCCGACGTTGCTGTAGTTGAGCGGGCTCTTGCTGAAGTTGTAGTTGCGGATGCCGTGGTCGGCATTGCCGGTGACGTAGGAGCCCATCGGCGTGGCCGTGCGGCTGAAAGGCACGTAGCCCTGCTCCTGCAGGTACTCCGTCGCCATGAGGTCCGACCAGCTCTCGCCCATCGCACCCGCCTGGAGGCCGGAGAGGCCGCGGTCGGGGCCGCCGGCCATGCGGTTGCTGATGCCGTGGCCGTACTCGTGGCCGATGACCGACATGTCGTAGTCGCCGTCGACGCAGGGCGCGTAGAACGAGCCGGCGAGCGGCTGCCAGAGGTACATGTTGCTGTACCCGCTGATGCCGTCGGGCGGGGTGCCCTGGTTGGCGTTGTTCCGCGAACCGCGCTGCGCGCCGGACTGGCTGTAGCCGAGCTCGGGGTCGCCGCCGAGGCCGCCCTTGCCGAAGTTGTCCCGCTGGAAGTTCCAGGCCGACTCGGTGAAGCCGAGCTGGTAGGACCAGTCGTGCATCCGGTTGTGCATCGCGAACAGGTTGGCCGTCGCCGCGTCGATGTCGTTGCGAGCGGCGCTGGTGTAGTTGGCCGGGTTGCACTTCTCCTTCGTCCACTGGCCGGTGAACGGGTAGGCATACGTCCGATCGGGCCGCGGCGTCGCGGGGGTGACCGTCGAGCTGGTCCAGCGCTCACCGCTCGTGGCGTTGTTCCCGCTCGTCGTGGCCGTCGCCTGCTTGGTGGCCGGGTCGATGTCCCACGCCAGCGGTGACGCGGGGTTGGCGAGCGTCTCCGAGCACCCGGCCGCCGCGGTCCAGCACCACTGGGCGCGGGTGTCGGCGGGGCTGGGACCGACGGTGGGCACCGAGGTGAAGACCGACCAGCGCGGGTTGTCGGAGTCGTGGTCGACCAGGCCGTCGCGGGCGAGGACCTCGCCGGTCGCGGCGTCGACCCAGGTCGAGTAGCCGCTGTCCTGCGCGTCCCGGGTGACGACCTGGTACGCCACGCGGGGCGCGGACCCGGGCACGGGCACCGAGACCTGCTTCACGTGCTGGTCACCGACCAGCCCGGTGGCCGTCAGGGTCGTCCAGGCGGCAGCCCCGCTGCGGGTCGTGCCCGTGGAGGTGCGGCGGACCTGCGAGACGCCCTTGCCGATGTCGTCCGCCGCCCGCTCCAGGGCCTGCTCGGGCGTCAGCCGGGGCGCTGCCGTCCGGCTCGCCGTGGTGCCCCGGCTGGGTGACAGGCTCGACGTGAGGTGGCGGACGGTGCCGCCCTGCACGGCCACGACGACGAGGCCGTCGAGGCCGGCGGGCGCGCCGTACGCGGTCTGCCGGAGCGTCACGACGTCCGCCCGGCCCACCCGGTTGGTGGTGACGTGCTCCATCGCCTCGACGTCGGCCGAGGTGAGGCCCAGCACGGCTGCCTCACGCACGAGGTAGGCCCGGGCGGCGGCGACGGCGTCCGCGCCGAGCCCGGTGGCCAGCGGGGCGTCCCCCTCCGCCGTGATGGTGGCGGCGGAGCCGTAGCGGTTCCAGGTCACCGTCGCGGGCGCCGTGCCGCGCGAACCCGTCCCCCGCAGCCGCTCGGCCGCCGACCGCTGCGCGGCGGACGGCGCTTCCCGTGCCGCACGCCGGTCCACGTCGGGCAGCTGGCCGGTGTGGTCACCCCCGAACGCCGATCCCTGCGCGGCCGGTGGTCCGGCCGGAGGCGCGGCCTGCCCGGGCAGTGCCGCCGTGACGGTCACGGCGAGTGCGGCGGTGGCCGCAGCGGCGGACCACCGGTGTCCCCTGTGGGTCATGGTCGATCTCCCTTCGGCGTGCGTCGACGGCGTTGCGGTACGCCAGGGGTCGCCACACGTGCCCCCACCCCAAGGCCTACCGGCCGGTTCGTGGTTCTGGGCGCGGTCTGGGTTGGGTCAGGAAAGGACAGACCGGGCAGGCGCCCCTCGGCCCCGGGCGTCGCCCGCCCCGAGGACCAGGCCCCGGCCCGTCAGCCCCGGGCGCCCCCGAGTCCGAGCACCACAGCGAGGCCGAGCGCGCTGCGCGGGTCGTACGCCGTACGCCACAGCCCTCCGTGCACGGCGGCCCGGGCCTCCTCGCGCCACGGTGCCTCGGGCGCGGCCGGGGCGGTCCGCAGGTCGTGGACCAGCAGCGCCGCCATCAGCGTGTTGCTCGTCGCCGGCTCGAACACCTCGATCCCGAACCGGTGGGCGCCGGCGTACGCGCTCGCCAGCGCCCGGTTCTTCACCACCGACCGCGTGCGGGTGGGCGGGGCGACGTTGAGCGAGACCGTGAGGCCGTCGCGGCGCGCCGTCGTGGCACGCCAGCGCTGCAGCCTCTTGGCCAGGGCATAGTTGGGCCCCTGCTGCGGGATGAAGCTGTCGTTGATCCCCGGGTCCGAGCCCGGTGCGTAGTTGCGGCGCAGGAGGCGCCCGGCGCTGGCCGCACGGACCGCCGGACGCACGAGGCGCATCCCCGACGACGGCTCCTGGTAGGCGCGGGTCGAGTGCTCGACCGCGTCGCGAGGCACCGCGAAGACGTCCGTCGGCGTGGCCAGGAACGCCAGCGCGGTGTCGGCACGGTGGCGCAGGACCTCCTGGGTCAGCGCGTCCACCGCGGTGGACACGCGCACGTTGGTGGCGCCGTCGGCATACACGTAGTTGCCCAGCACGAGGCGGCCCTCCAGGCCGCCCAGCCACTGGGCGACCGCGGGCAGCGCATGGAGCAGGTCGGCACCGGCGTGCTCGGCGAGGTCGTCCGCGGACCACGCGGTCCCGGCCGCCACGGGCAGGTGCACGGTGCCCGCCGAGCCCCCGGCGGCCTCGAGGACCCGGCGCCACAGGTCGGGCCGGGGCAGGTCGACCGCCACGACGTCGCCGCCCCACGAGAGCACGCTGCGCAGGGGACCCATCTCCGCACCCGCCCCGAGCACGACGAGGCGCAGGTCCGAGAGGTCGAGCCAGTCGGGGTTGGCGAGGACCTCGTGCACGGCCTCGGTCGCCGACGGCTCCATGATCCCGCGCCAGAGCCAGTCGTCGAGCTGGCGGCGCAGCTCGTCGCCCCCGATCCGGCGGCCGTGCAGCGGGAGGGTGAGCTCGCGTGCCGGGTGCTGCGTCCCGCGCACCGTGGCGGTCTCGAACGGGACGTCGACCGGTTGGTCGAACACGGCGTCGAGCGCCACCTCCCCGCCGGGACCGGTCGCGCGCATGCGGGCGTGCAGGGACTCGAGGCCGGCGCGGGCGATGTCGACGGCGGCCTCCCCGTCACGCAGCAGGCCCGCCTCGACCAGCCGGCGGAAGTGGGTCAGGTAGGCCTGGCGCCAGTTCGTCTCCCGCTCGGCCGCCGCGGCACCGACAGGGTCGACCTCACGCAGCGCGTCGGCGACGACGGCCCGGCCCAGGGCCGAGGTGCTGCGCCTGCCGTCGACCTCGGGGAAGACCACGCCGCTGGAAGCCATGGCGCGAGTATGCCGGGTGCCCGCGGGCGCCTCACCCCAACGCCTTGCGCAGGAACCCGGTGACGCGCGCCTCCCAGGCCTCCGGTTCCGTGGCGAGTGCCTCACAGTGCCCGGCGCCCGGGACCGTCCAGACCTCGACCGTCCGCGGTGACCGCTGCTCCAGCGCCGTGGCGGCGTGCCCCTCGTCCGGTCGCGTCCCGGCCGTGACGAGCAGGAGCGGTCGTGGGGAGGCGGCAGCGACCTCGTCGCCCAGCGGCGGGGGGATGCGGGCCGGGCTGAGCACGTCCGCGAGGGACGTCTGGACCGAGTGGACCCAGGCTGTGACCCCACCACGCCAGCCGTAGGCGTCGGAGAGCCAGCCCAGGTCGCGCGCCGACCGCCCCGTCACGCCCTCGGCCACGACCGCACGGATGCGTGGGTCCCGGCCCATCGCGCCGATCGCCTCCTCACCGCCCATGGACAGGCCCAGCAGCGCGACGCGGCGCGGGTCCACCCCGGGCGCCGACCGCAGGAAGGTGACGGCGGCAGCGACGTCCTGGTCGCCGAACCAGCCCCAGTCCATGCCGCGCCCTGTGCTGTCACCGTGGCCTCGCGCGTCCACCAGCAGGACGCCGTACCCGTGGCGGGACAGCACCGCTGCCTGCGCCAGGGTGGAGGAGCGCGTCGAGCCCGAACCGTGCAGCACGCCCACGGCGGCGCCGTTGTGCGACGGCAGCCACCACCCCGCGAGGGTGGCTGAGCCACCGGCCGGGATCCGGACGTCGCGGTAGGCCAGGCCAAGGCCGGCCGGTGTGGCACCGACGGCCACCGGTGCCGAGACCGCGGCCGCCAACGGCACCGCCAGGACGTACACCAGGACCAGGGACAGCAGTCCCGCCAGGGGGAGGCCGACCCAGCGCCGCACACCGCCACCGGCGCGGACCACCGCGCGCGCCGCGAGCACCCACTCGACGGCCCCCAGCAGCAGGGCCGCACAGCCGACGACGGCCAGGACGGACCAGCCCTCGCGCGCCCAGCCCAGACCGATGCCCACCCCGAGGGAGAGCAGGACGACAGCGCTCGCGAGCAGCGCGAGCACACCGATGCGGTCCAGCGAGCCGTGGCGTGCGGTCATGACACCTCCGACCACAGGCTGCGTCCACCCCGGGCGGGCGCAGCAGGGACGAAGGGCCCCGGACACGCCGAGGGGCCCGGAACCTCGTCGGTCCCGAGCCCCTGGGTCGTCGGCCGTCCTGCTACACCCCGGACGTCACTCCACGCCGAGGCGCGCCTTGAGGCCGTCGAGCTCGACCTGCAGCTGGGTCGGGAGGTTCTCGCCGAACTTGGCGAACCACTCCTCGATCTGCGGGATCTCGGCCTTCCACTCCTCGGCGTCGACCGCGAGCGCCTGCTCGAGCTCGGCGTCCGTCAGGTCCAGGCCGTCGGTGTCGAGCGACTCCGGCGTGGGGACGTGGCCGATCGGCGTCTCGACCGCAGCGGCCTTGCCCTCGATCCGTTCGATCGCCCACTTCAGCACCCGGCTGTTCTCCCCGAACCCTGGCCACAGGAACTTGCCCTCGTCGTCGCGGCGGAACCAGTTGACGTAGAAGATCTTCGGCAGCTTCGCCGCGTCGGCGTCCTTGCCGAGGTTGATCCAATGCTGGAAGTAGTCGCCGGCGTTGTAGCCGATGAACGGCAGCATCGCCATCGGGTCGCGGCGGACGACGCCGACCTGGCCGGTCGCGGCGGCGGTGGTCTCCGAGGAGAGGGTCGCGCCCATGAACGTGCCGTGGACCCAGTCGCGGGACTCGGTCACCAGCGGCACGGTCGTCTGGCGGCGGCCGCCGAAGAAGATCGCCGAGATCGGCACGCCCTTGGGGTCGTAGTACTCCTCGGCGAGGATGTCGCACTGCTCGATGGGGGTGCAGTACCGGCTGTTCGGGTGCGACGACAGCTCCTCGGAGTCCGGCGTCCAGTCCTGCTTCTTCCAGCTGGTGGCGTGGGCGGGGGTGTTCTCCAAGCCCTCCCACCACACGTCGCCGTCGTCGGTGAGCGCGACGTTGGTGAAGACCGAGTTGCCCTTGTTGATGGTCTTCATCGCGTTGGGGTTGGTGTGCTCGTTGGTGCCCGGGGCGACGCCGAAGAACCCGAACTCGGGGTTCACGGCATACAGCCGGCCGTCCTCGCCGAAGCGCATCCACGCGATGTCGTCGCCGAGGGTCTCGACCTTCCACCCGGGGATGGTCGGGGCGAGCATCGCCAGGTTGGTCTTGCCGCAGGCCGAGGGGAACGCGGCCGCGACGTAGTAGACCTGCTGCTCGGGGGAGATGAGCTTGAGGATGAGCATGTGCTCGGCGAGCCAGCCCTCGTCGCGGGCCATGACCGAGGCGATGCGCAGCGAGTAGCACTTCTTGCCCAGCAGGGCGTTGCCCCCGTAGCCGGAGCCGTACGACCAGATCATCCGCTCCTCGGGGAACTGGACGATGTACTTCTCGTCGTTGCACGGCCACGGCACGTCGGCCTGGCCGGGCTCGAGCGGGGCGCCGAGGGAGTGCAGCGCGGGGACGTAGCGCGCGTCCTCGCCGAGCTCCTCGATCCGGCGCAGCACGTTGACGCCGCAGCGGGCCATGACCCGCATCGACACCACGACGTACTCCGAGTCGGTGATCTCGACGCCGAACATCGGGTTCTCGGCGTTGAGGTGGCCCATGACGAACGGGATGACGTACATCGTCCGGCCCTTCATGCAGCCGGCGTAGAGCCCGCGCATGAGGTCCTTCATCTTCTCCGGGTCCATCCAGTTGTTGGTGGGCCCGCAGTCCTTCTCATCCACGGAGCAGATGAAGGTGCGGTCCTCGACCCGGGCGACGTCGATCGGGTCGGACGCGGCGTAGAAGCTGTTCGGCTTCTTGGACTCGTCCAGGCGCACGAAGGTGCCGGCCTCGACGAGCTTGTCGGTGAGGCGGGTCCACTCGGCGTCGGAGCCGGTGACCCACTCGATGGAGTCGGGGGTGGTCAGCGCGGCCACCTCGTCGACCCACGCCTGCAGCCTGGCGTGCGTCGTCCCCCCTGCGCGCTGGTCGGTCTGAGTCGCCTCGGTCGTCATGTGATCGGCCGTCCCTTTCGTCCCGCAGATCCCTCGCCGCGGTTCGTGCGGTGGTGCGTCCACGCGACACCGGGTGGTGTCCACATGGTGAACGCTGCTGATCCGGCCAAGGTACGCCCACGGCGGAGGGGGTCGGTACCGCAGATGCACGGCAGCGCTCGTGAAAAGCCTCACAACCTCCAAGATGTTTGAGCCGGCCTGACGGCTTCTTGCAGAGGCTGCAAGAAGCTTGCCGAATTGTCCTGCGGTCCTTGCGGATTCGTCCGCGCCCGCCGCGGTCCGCGAGGCGTGGGGGCGGCGCCTCGGTCGTGGTGTGTCGGCCCGGTGTGCGCGCCGGGGCGTCGGCGCCACGAGGGGGCCTGCCGGTGGCAGGGCGGTCGGCCAGGGACCCGATTTCGTTCGGGGTGGGGGGAGCCGGTAGTCTTTCCCGTCGTTGCTCCGCGCACGGACATCCGGATCCGACCGGGGCGACAGCTGCGCCCGTAGCTCAACGGATAGAGCATCTGACTACGGATCAGAAGGTTAGGGGTTCGAATCCCTTCGGGCGCGCACTGTGTTGAGACAGTAGGACGGGCCCCGGCCAGCGGAACCGCGGTCGGGGCCTTGTGCTGTCCGGCGGACGGGTGGTCCTGCCTCCCGGCGAGCCGGTCACGAGGGCGCGGGCGGGCAGGGCCGAGCCGGACGAGGGCTTCCGCTTCGCGGGGCCAGAGAGTTTGCTGTCCTCATGGACAGCACGATGCAGCCGACTCCCCTCCTCGTCAGCCAGGTCCTGCGGTTCGGGACGACGCTGCACGCCGACCAGGAGGTCGTGACCTGGACCGACCACGGTCCGCGCCGCGCCACCTACGCGGAAGTCGGCCGGCAGGCGGCGCAGCTGGCCCATGCCCTCCACGACCTCGGCGTCGAGGGGGACGACCGGGTCGCCACGTTCATGTGGAACAACGCCGAGCACTTCATCGCCTACTTCTCGGTGCCGTCCATGGGAGCGGTGCTCCACGCCCTGAACATCCGGCTGTTCCCCGAGCAGATCATCTACGTCGCGAACCATGGCGGCGCGAAGGTCGTCATCGTCGACAACACCCTCGCAGCCCCGTTCGCCAAGCTGCTGGCCCACCTGCCCGAGGTCCGCCACGTCGTGGTCAACGGCCAGGTCGACGACGACACCCGCGCCGCGCTCGCGGCGCCGGAGCACGTCGAGGGGGTGCACGAGTGGTCCACGCTGCTCGAGGGGAAGCCGACGACGTACGAGTGGCCCGAGGACCTCGACGAGAACTCGGCCTCGTCGCTGTGCTACACCTCCGGGACCACCGGTAACCCCAAGGGCGTCGCGTACTCCCACCGCTCCAACTACCTCCACGCCGTGACGACCGCGATGACGGCCGACACCCGCCAGGGTGACCGGCTGCTCGTGGTGGTGCCCCTCTTCCACGCCAACGCGTGGGGCTTTCCCTACCTCGCGATGGCGGTGGGCGCCTCGCTCGTCATGCCGGACCGCTTCCTCCAGGCGGCCCCGCTCGCGACGATGATCGAGAGCGAGAAGGTCACCTACGGCGCTGGTGTGCCGACGATCTGGCTGGACCTGCTCCACCACCTCGAGGAGAACACGGTCGACGTCTCGACGTGCCGCGGCCTCATCGTCGGCGGGTCGGCCCCGCCCCCGGCCATGATGAAGTCGTTCAAGGAGCGGCACGGCATCACCATCCTGCATGCCTGGGGGATGACCGAGATGTCCCCGATCGGCACCGCGGCGGTGCCCCCGGCCGCGGTGGAGGAGGGGTCGGACGCCTACTGGGACTATGCGACCTCCCAGGGACGCCTCGTCCTCGGCGTCCAGGGTCGGCTCATCGGCCCGGACGGGGGTGAGGTGCCGTGGGACGGCGAGAGCGTCGGCGAGCTCGAGGTCCGAGGACCGTGGATCACCGGCTCCTACAACGCTTTCGGCGGGGAGTCGGAGAACGAGCTCGCAGAGATGGCCGACAAGTTCCACGACGGGTGGCTGCGGACCGGAGACGTGGGCACGCTGACTCCGAACGGCTTCCTCCGGCTCACCGACCGCGCCAAGGACGTGATCAAGTCCGGCGGCGAGTGGATCAGCTCGGTCGACCTCGAGAACGCGATCATGGCGCACCCGGACGTGCTCGAGGCCTCCGTCGTCGGAGTGCCGGACGAGCGCTGGGGTGAGCGACCCCTGGCCACGGTCGTGTTGAGGGAGGGAGCCGCCGCCACCCCGGAGTCGCTGCGCGGGTTCCTCGAGGACAAGCTCGCGCACTGGCAGCTGCCCGAGCGGTGGGCGCTCGTCGACGAGGTGCCGAAGACCAGTGTCGGCAAGTTCGACAAGAAGGTGCTGCGCCGCCGGTACGCCGAGGGTGGGCTCGCGGTCCAGACCCTGGACTGAGCCCGGCCCTGGTCAGGACCGGCCGTGGTCAGCCGGTGCGGTGCTGCGTGAGCAGCTCTCGGGTCCTGCGGTAGGCGTCCTCGTCGAGCTCGCCGCGCGCCAGGCGCAGGTCCAGCTCGCGCAGTGCCTCGTCGGAGGGGTGGGCGTACGCCTGCGTCGGCGGTGCCTGGGTGCCCTGACCCCGCGCGACGGGGTTGCGGGGCTCCTCGGGCCTCCGGCCGGCGACCACGATGGCCACGACCGCCGCCACCAGCACCAGCAGGAGCAGCAGCAGGCCGCCGCCCATCATCCACCAGCCCCAGCCCCAGCCGCGGTCGTCGTACATCATCGGGGTCTCCGCTCCCTCGCGCCGTGGACGCGACGCTGGCGTCCTGCCCCCACGGTGCCCGGCGAGCGGCGGCCGCCACAGGGCCGAAGGGCCCGGGTCGGCCGGCCCGGTCCCAGCGTGGGGCGGGCGCCGGAGGGTTCCATCGGAGGGTGGGGCTGGGGGCGGGGTCCGAGCGCCGGCGGGTTCCATCGGGGGTGGGGCTGGGGGTGGGGCTGAGGGCTCTCGTGGCCACGGGCCGGTCAGAAGACCGGCTTGCCCCCCGTCACCCCGAGCACGGTCCCGGAGACGTAGCTGGCCTCGTCCGAGGCGAGGAAGACGTAGGCCGCGGCGACCTCGACCGGGTGCCCGGCCCGGCCCAGGGGCGTGTCGGCGCCGAACCCCTCCACCTTCTCCGCGGCCATGGTCGCCGGGATGAGCGGTGTCCAGATCGGTCCGGGGGCGACGGCGTTGACGCGCGTGCCCTGGCTGCCGAGCTCCTGGGCCAGGTTGACCACCATGTTGGTCAGCGCGGCCTTGGTGGCGGCGTAGTCCACGAGGTGCGAGCTCGGCTGGTACGCCTGCACGGACGTGGTCACGATGATGCTGCCGCCGTCGGCGAGGTGCGGAGCCAGCTCGTGCACCAGCCAGAAGGTCGAGAAGACATTCGTCTCGAACGTCCGCCGGACCTGGTCGGGCGGGAAGTCGGCGAGCTCGTCGTGCGACATCTGGAACGCCGCGTTGCACACGAGCACGTCCAGCCCCCCGAGGGCGGAGACGGCCTCCGCGGCAAGCTCGACGTTCGCCTGGTGCTCGCGCAGGTCGGTGGCGACCGAGAGGCCCGTGCGGCCCTCGGCCCGGATGGCCGCCACGGTGTCGTCGGCGTCGGCCTGCTCCTGCGGCAGGTGGGCGATCGCGACGTCGGCACCCTCCTTGGCGAAGGTGATCGCCGTGGCGCGGCCGATACCGGAGTCGCCCCCGGTGACCAGGGCCCGGCGACCGGCGAGCCGGCCGCGGCCCTGCCACGAGGTCTCCCCGTGGTCGGGCCGCGGGTCCAGCGCGGCCAGACTTCCCGGCCACTGCTGGCCCTGGGCGGGGATCGACGAGAGGTCTGCGCGTTCGGTCATGGCCCGGTCCTACCCCGCGTCGGGCGTTGTATGCCGCCCTACGGCTGGTCCGTCCTCGGCCGAACGGACGGAAACGGACAGATCCGGCAGTTTCCGGCACCGAGGCGGCCTACGGTCGGGCACGACCCCACAGCCCGAAGGAAGACGCACGATGACGCCTGCCCCGCGACGGGCACTGACCAGGTCCACCGCCCTCGTCGGCGTGCTCGCGCTCGGCTCGCTGGCCGCCTGCACCTCGGAGCCCGCGCCCACGAAGGCGACCTCGGCTGCGGCGGCCGCCCCCGCGAGCTGGAGCGCGGTGCCTGCCGACCCCAGGTCCTGGGCGCCTCGGCCGACCACCACCCGGGGGCTGTCCACCGTCGCGGCCGCACAGGGTGGGCGGCTGCTGCTCCACACCCGGCACGGTGAGGTCGACTTCTGGTCCGGGGTCAACCTCGGCAGCACCACTCCTGGCCACAGCCCGGGGGAGCTCGCGATCAGCCGCGAGGAGTACCGCCGCTGGTTCGCCCAGATGGGCCAGATGGGCGTGCACACGCTGCGGATCTACACGATCCACCCGCCGGCGATGTACGAGGAGCTGGTGGCCTACAACGAGGCGCACCGGGACGCGCCGATCTACCTCGTGCAGGGCGTCTACCTTCCGGACGAGTCCTACCTGCGCAGCCACGACCTGTTCGCTGCCGCGCCGACGGCCGCGATGTCGGCCGAGCTGCGCGACGCCTCGGCAGCCGTCCACGGGGACCTCGTGCGGGCCCCGCGGACCGGGCGCGCGAGCGGCACCTGGACCGCCGACGTGTCGCCGTGGGTGGCCGCGTGGATCGTGGGGGTGGAGTGGGACGGGTACGCGACGCGGGCCTCGGACACCCGCAACGTCCGCCGTCCGCTCCACCGGGGCCGGTACTTCGCCAACACCCCCGACGCCAGCCCGACCGAGCGCTGGCTCGCGGCCCGGATGGACGAGCTCGCGACGCACGAGGCGGCCCGGGGGGTCAGCGCACCCATCGCGTTCGTCAACTGGCCGACCACCGACCCGCTGCGCCACCCGGCGGAGCCGCTCACGAGCGAGGACGCCGTGGGCGTCGACGCCAACCACGTGCTGCCGACGGCGGCGTGGCCCGGCGGGACCTTCGCCAGCTTCCACGCCTACCCCTACTACCCGGACTTCCTACGGCACCAGTCGTCCTACGCCGGGGCCGACGACCCCTACCTCGCCTACCTGCTCGACCTGTTGAGGCACTACGCGCCGCACATGCCGCTGCTCGTGAGCGAGTTCGGCGTGCCCTCCTCGCTGGGCTCGGCCCACACCGGCACGAAGGGCCGGGACCAGGGCGACCACAGCGAGCAGGAGGCGCTGGCGATGGACGCCGCCATGCTGCGCTCCTTCAAGGAGGCGGGGCTCGCGGGCGGCCTGCTGTTCGCGTGGGTCGACGAGTGGTTCAAGTTCACCTGGAACACGATCGAGCGCCAGGCGGTCGTCGACGGTGAGCGGCGGGCGGTGTGGCACGACCCGCTCACCAACGAGCAGCACTTCGGCCTCGTGGCCGAGGACCCGGCGCGGGTCGGCCAGCGCGTCCCGTGGGAGTCGCGCACGGGGGTGCAGCGGGTCGCCCTCGACCACGACGCGTCGTGGGTGTACCTCACGGTCGACCTCGAGAAGGCCCCGAGTGCGCCGGTGAGCATCGGCTTCGACGTCGTGCCCGGCGGGCTCGCACTGCCCGGCGGCTCGACGAGGTCGGTCGGGGTCAACGACTACGCGGTGAGCGTCGACCCCGCGGCGCAGACGGCCACCATGGTCGTCGACGGCGCCATCGACCCGGTGCTCCTGGACGGCCTGCCTGCCTCCGCCATTCCGGAGCCGGGGCCCGACGGCTGGTCGCTGGAGCGGCTGACCACCAACCGGCCGTTCGTCCTGCCGCTCACCCGTCGCCCTGCCCCCGCGGAGTTCCTCGAGGTCGGTCGGCTGCGGCGTGGCTCCTGGGACCCCGGCACCCCCGGCTACGACGACCGCTCGACGTGGCAGCTCCAGGGCACCCGGCTCACCCTGCGCCTGCCGTGGTCGATGCTGGGCCTCGGGGACCCGTCGTCGAGGACGGCCGTGGTGCCCTCCCACGGGAAGCCGAAGGGCGTCCCCGTGCAGGGCATCGGGATCGTGGTCGACGGCGGCCCCGCCGGCAGGGCGGACCTGCGGTTGCACTGGGAGGCCTGGAACCGCGCCACCAACACCGAGCGGGTCAAGGCAGGCGCGCAGGCTGTGGTCGACGCGTTCGTCGACGTCTCACGCTGACCGCAGCCGCGCACGGCCGCCCCAGCAGGCCGGGCGCCTCGAGCGGGGAGGGGGGCGCCGGCCTCAGCGGCGCAGCCGGGCTCCGCGCAGCGCGAGCACGACACCGACGAGGGCGACGACGGGGCCGACCACGGCCCACAGGGTCACGCCTGTCATCGGGCTGCCACCCACCACGCCGAGCCCCTGGAGGGTCCACAGGACCCCGATGGCGAAGACCGCGCCACCGAGGGCGAGGGCGAGGGGTCGGGACATGCGTCCACCGTATGCCGTCGTGGACGCGTGGCCACGAGAACGGGGCCGACCCACGGGATTTCACGGACATCACCGGCATACGGACCCGACGCTCTTGACCACAGGCATCCGCAGGAGGAGCGTCCCGGACGAGCCCGAGCCTGCGCGCGACCGGCCGGGGGGCGGGGTCGCCGACGCGGGGCGGGGTGTGCCGGGTGGTCTTCGCGGTAGGACCACCCGGCACACGACCGTGCACCGGGGGCGGGACCCGGTCAGAAGTCGTCGTCGAAGCCGACCTGCCCCGTGACGCCCACCTGGTAGGCCGAGACCCTGCGCTCGAAGAAGTTCGACAGCTCCTGCACGTCCTGCAGCTCCATGAACGCCAGCGGGTTCGCCGACCCGTACTCCGGCTCGAGCCCGAGCTGCTGGAGCCGGCGGTCGGCGACGTTCTCCAGGTAGAGCCGCATGTCCGCGGTGGACAGCCCGGCCACGCCTCCCCCCAGCAGGTCCTGGGCGAACTGCGCCTCGGCGTCGACCGCCTCGCGCAGCATGGCGCGCACCTGGGCCTTCAGCTCGTCGTCGAACAGGTCCGGCTCCTCGGCCCGCACCGTCTCGACCACGTCGAAGGCGAACGCCATGTGCATCGACTCGTCGCGGAACACCCAGTTGGTGCCCGACGCCAGCCCGTTGAGCAGGCCACGGCTGCGCAGGAAGTAGACGTAGGCGAACGCGCCGTAGAAGAACAGCCCCTCGATGCACGCCGCGAAGCAGATCAGGTTGAGCAGGAACGTCTTGCGGTGCTCGCGGGTCTCGAGCCGGTCGAGCTCTAACACCGAGTCGATCCACCGGAAGCAGAAGTCGGCCTTGTGCTTGATCGACGGGATGGTGTCGACGGCCGCGAACGCCTCCGCCCGCTCCTTCTCGTCGGGCACGTAGGTGTCGAGCAGGGTCAGGTAGAACTGCACGTGCACCGCCTCCTCGAACAGCTGCCGGCTCAGGTAGAGCCGGCCCTCGGGGGAGTTGACGTGCTGGTAGAGGTTGAGCACGAGGTTGTTGGCGACGATCGTGTCGCCGGTCGCGAAGAACGCGACGAGCCGCGACACGAGGTGCCGCTCGGCGTCGGTCAGCCGCTTGAGGTCCGCGAGGTCGGAGTGCAGGTCGACCTCCTCGACCGTCCACGTGTTCCGGATGGCGTCGCGGTACCGCTCGTAGAAGTGCGGGTAGCGCATCGGCCGCAGGGTGAGGTTCATCCCCGGGTCGAGCAGCATCCGGGTGGTCGTGTGGTCGCTGGCGGTGGTGGTGGTCTGGTCGATGGTCATTCGCAGGCCTCGCAGGTCTCGGGGTTCTCCAGGGAGCACGCGATGGCCTCCTGGTCGGTCGGGGTGGTGACCGGCGCCGACGAGGGCGCCGCCGTCGGGGTGGTGGCGGGCGCGGTGCCGGTGACCGAGACGGTCGCCTGCTGGATGCGGGTCGCCGGGCGAGAGCGCAGGTAGTACGTCGTCTTCAGCCCGGCCTTCCACGCGTAGAGGTACATCGAGCTGAGCTTGCCGATGGTCGGGGCGGCCAGGAACAGGTTGAGCGACTGGCTCTGGTCGACGTACGGCTGGCGCGCGGCCGCGAGGTCGATGAGCGCCCGCTGCGGCAGCTCCCACGCCGTCCGGAACAGCAGCCGCACCTCCTCCGGCAGGTCGAGGACCCCCTGCACCGACCCCTCGCTGCGCTTGACCGCCTCGCGCACCTCCGGCGTCCACAGCCCGCGGTCCTTGAGCTCGCGGACGAGGGCGGTGTTGACCTGGAGGAACTCGCCGGAGAGCGTCTCGCGCTTGAACAGGTTCGACACCTGCGGCTCGATGCACTCGTAGCAGCCGGCGATCGACGCGATCGTCGCCGTCGGCGCGATCGCCACGAGGAGGCTGTTGCGCAGCCCGTGGTCGGCGACGGCCGCGCGCAGCGCGCCCCACCGCTCCGTCTGCGTCGGCGTCACCCCCCAGAGGTCAGGCTGGAGGTCGCCCCGGGCCGCCCGCGTCTGCCCGTATGCCGGGTGCGCGCCGTGCTCCGCCGCCAGCTCGGCCGACCGCTCGAGGGCCGAGAGGTAGACCTCCTCGGCGATGCGGGTCGACAGCTCGCGCGCCTCGTCGGAGTCGAACGGCAGCCGCAGCGCGAAGAAGACGTCCTGCAGCCCCATCATCCCCAGGCCGACCGGGCGCCAGCGCGGGTTGGAGGCGGCCGACTCGGTGCTCGGGTAGTAGTTCACGTCGATGACCCGGTCGAGGTAGGTCACCGCGGTCCGGACCGTGGACCGCAGTGCGGCCCAGTCGACCCCGTCCCGGGTGGGCGTGAGGTGACGGGCCAGGTTGACCGACCCGAGGTTGCAGACCGCGGTCTCGCCGTCGCTGCTGACCTCGATGATCTCGGTGCACAGGTTCGACAGGTGGACGACGGGAGCGCCCGGCCCCTGCTCGTCCGACGTCTGGTTGCAGGTGCGGTTGCTGGCGTCCTTGAACGTCATCCAGCCGTTGCCGGTCTGCGCCAGCGTGCGCATCATCTTCCCGTACAGCTCGCGGGCGCTCACGGTGCGCACGACCCGCCCGTCGCGCTCCGCGGCGGCATACGCCTGCTCGAAGGCGGGCCCCCACAGGTCGGGCAGCTCGGGCACCTCGCTGGGGTCGATGAGCGACCACGGCTCGTCGGCCTCGACCCGGCGCATGAACTCGTCGGGGACCCAGTTGGCCAGGTTGAGGTTGTGCGTGCGCCTGGCGTCCTCGCCGGTGTTGTCGCGCAGCTCGAGGAACTCCTCGATGTCGGGGTGCCACGGCTCGAGGTAGACGCAGGCGGCGCCCTTGCGGCGGCCACCCTGGTTGACGGCTGCGACCGAGGAGTCGAGGGTGCGCAGCCACGGGACGATGCCGTTGGAGTGGCCGTTGGTGCCACGGATCAGGGCACCGCGGCCGCGGACGCGCGACCACGAGATCCCGATGCCGCCGGCGAACTTGCTCAGCTTGGCGACCTGCGCGTACCGGTCGTAGATCGAGTCGAGCTCGTCGCGGGGGCTGTCCACGAGGTAGCACGAGCTCATCTGGGTGTGCCGGGTGCCGGAGTTGAAGAGCGTCGGCGAGCTCGGCAGGTAGGCCAGGCTCGACATGAGCCGGTAGAAGTCGATCGCCTCCTGCGGCGTGTGCGCCAGGCCGCAGGCGACCCGCAGCAGCCAGTACTGCGGGGTCTCGATGACGTCGCGGGTCTGCGGGTGGCGCAGCAGGTAGCGGTCGTAGACGGTGCGCAGGCCGAAGTACTCGAACCGCCGGTCGGCGGACGGGTCGACGGCGTGGTCGAGCTTGCGCGCGTTCGCCTCGACGAAGGCGGCCGTCTCGTCGCCGATGAGGCCCTCGAGGTGCCCGAGCCGCACGGCCTGGCTGAACGACGCCACCTGGGCGCCGCGGACCTCCTTGTCGATGTAGTTGGACAGCAGCCGGGCCGCGAGGCGGCTGTACTCGGGCTCGCTCGCGGTCATCTCGGCCGCCGTCTGGATCGACAGCCGGTCGAGCTCGGCCGTCGTGGCGCCGTCGTAGAGCCCGCTGATGGTGCGGGTCGCGACGGTCATCGGGTCGACCTCGGGGAGGTCGTCGCACCAGCGCTCGACGGCGCGGACGATCTTCATGACGTCGACGGGTTCGCCGTCGCCGTTGCGCTTGCGCACCTGCATGGTGCTGCGGCGCGGTGTGGTGTCGGGATCTGTGGTGCTGCCGGGGGCGTCGGGCGCCCGGTCCTCGACCTGGGTCATCTGCTCTCTCCTCGCGAGCTGTACCGGAGGGAGGCGGGCCACGCGGGGAGGGGACGACGACGCGGTCGCGCGCCCGCGGCATACCGCCACGCACGTCGCACCGCTGCCGCTGGACCCGCCCTCGAGGCCACGACTCCACCACGCGCGGGGTGCGCGTGGCCGCTGGCAGGTCTTCGGACTCCCGGGCGTGCCGTGGACGGCAGGTGCCGACCACGGTTCCTACTGGCCGTCGCTTCCCACGCCCGGGGGCGCAGTGCTTGGTTGACGGCGGTCGTTCCCGGTCACCGCTGCGGGGCAGTCCCGGATTCGCGCCGGGTTCCCTCTTGCCCCGGAGCCGATGGATCTCGGCCCCGGACCAGCTGCCACCACCATATGGGGTGGTCGCCGGCATTCTCGGCACCACATGTGGGACCCGCGTGTCCCGGCGTGTCGGTGGGCGCCGGGCCGGTACGTCCACCCACGGGGCCACCGCCCCGCCGGGTGCGCGGGGCCTAGGTCCCTGTCCGCCCGCGGGAGCGGTCCGCACCATGGGGGTATGTCCGTGACCGGTCCCGTCCGGCAGGTGCGGTCGCCGCTGCCCGCCTCCAGGGGGGCCCGCTGGCGCCGTGAGGGCGAGGCCGTCGCCGCGGCGGCGCTCGCCGTCACGCTCCTCGTCTTCGGCCTGCCCCGGGTCGCCGGGGTCGGCTGGGGGCAGGTCGGCGCGGTGCTCGGCCGGCTCACCGCGCCGCAGGTGGGCCTGCTCGCCGTCGTCTGGCTCGCCGGGCTCGCGGTGCAGACCGTGGCGCTGTCGGCCGCACTGCCCGGCCTGAGCCACCCGAGGGCGTTCTTCCTCAACATCACCGGCAGCGCGGTGTCGAACCTCCTCCCCCTCGGGGGCGCCGCCGGGTCCGCGGTCAACTACTGGGCGGTGCGGGGCTGGGGCTTCAGCACCCCCGCCTTCCTTCGGTGGGCCCTGCTCACCAACATCTGGGACGTGCTGGGACGGCTGGCCGTGCCCGCGCTCGTCCTGGGCTGGTTCGCCGCGTCCGGCACCGAGTCCGAGGCGCTGACCACCGCCGGACTGGGTGCTGCGGCCACCCTGCTGGGCCTGGTCGCGGTCACCGTCGTGGTGCTCCGCACGCCCGGACGATCGGCCTGGGTGGGCCGGCTGCTGGACCGCGTCGGCACGCTCGTGCACCACCCGCCCCCGGCAGGGACGTCGTACACCGACCGCGTGGTCGCGGCCGTGGCATCGGTCGCCGACCTGGTCCGCGTGGCCTGGGTGCGGCTCACGGTGGGCAAGCTCGGGTATGCCGTCCTGCAGGGCCTCCTGCTCTGGCTCTGCCTGCTGCTGCTCGGGGCCCGGCCGGCCCTCGTCGTGGTGGCGGGGGCGTTCGCGGTGGAGCGGGTGCTGTCCCTCGCGGTGATCTCCCCGGCCGCGACCGGGATCGTCGAGCTCGGGATGACCGGGCTGCTCGTCGCGCTCGGCACCGACCCGGCGTCCGCGGCGGCCGGCGTCCTGCTCTACCGCCTGTTCGTCATCGGCATGGAGGTGCCCGTCGGGGGCGCGCTCCTCGGCTGGTGGCTGCTGGGCCGGCTGCGGCTGCGGCGACGCCTGCGGCGCGGCGAGTCTGCCGCCGACGCGACGGACGGGTTGGACGGGGCGGACGGGTTGGACGGGGCGGACCGGGCGGACCCGGGCCCAACGTCCCTGTGACCAGGCGCTGGTCGGCGCGACCGTCGAGGTGACACAGGAGGTCCGTCATGGCTGCCATTTCCGCCGCCCCGCCCACGCTCGCGCCCCGCCCGGTCGCGTACCCCGTGCACCTCGAGGCCGACTCGGCTCCGCACGCCTCGCGCTGGCTGTGGCTGGTCAAGTGGCTGCTCGCGGTCCCGCACGTGCTCGTGCTCGCCTTCCTCTGGGTGGCGTTCGTCCTCCTGAGCATCGTGGCGTTCTTCGCGATCCTCGTCACTGGTGAGTACCCGCGGGCGCTGTTCGACTTCAACGCCGGGGTGCTCCGCTGGAGCTGGCGGGTGGCGTACTGGTCCTACGGCGCCCTGGGCACCGACCGGTACCCGCCGTTCACGCTCGACGAGGTCCCGGACTACCCGGCCCACCTGGAGATCGACTACCCGCAGCACCTCTCCCGCGGCCTCGTGCTCGTGAAGTGGTGGCTGCTCGCCATCCCGCACTACGTGGTCGTGGCCCTCCTCGTGGGCTCCGGCTCCTATGCCGTGCACACCATCGACCGCTGGCGCACCATCGGCGCGCAGACGGGCCTCATCGGCGTCCTCGCCCTCGTCGCCGGTGTCCTGCTCGCAGCGACGGGCCGGTACCCGCAGGCGCTCTACGACCTGCTCCTGGGGCTCAACCGCTGGGTGATCCGGGTGGCCGCGTACGTCGGCCTCATGACCGACGCCTACCCGCCGTTCCGGCTCGACCAGGGCCCGCACGAGCCGTCCGCCATGGCGTTCTCGACGCCGCCCTCCGCACCGACGTCCGGCGGCGGCGCGGCCTCGCCCGGTGCGCCGGCATACGGCGTCGCGGCCCCACCCGGCGCGCCGACGTACGGCGACGCGACCTCGCCCGGCGTGCAGCCCGGCGCCGCCCCGCCCGTGCCCTACCCGGGAGCCTCCAGCGGCTCCCCCGGCGGCCCCGCCGGGGACTACCCCGGCGCTGCGGGACCGGGTCCGGGCGCCGGCCCGGCGCGGCGCTCGGGGTGGGTCGCCGGACGCGTCGTCGGCGTCATCGCCGGGTCGGTCGCGGTCATGCTCTCCCTGGGGGTGCTCACCGGCGGGCTCGCCCTGGTGGTCATGGACAACACGATGCGCGAGGGCGGCCTGGTCACCGTCGTGGACCGCACGGTGCGCTCCTCCGGGTATGCCGTGGTGGCGCCCTCGGCGGTCGTCGACACCCGTGCCGGCGGCACCGACTGGGCAGCGAGGATCGTCGGGGACGTCCGGATCCGCGTGACGCCGACCACGCCCGGCCGCTCCGTCTTCGTCGGCATCGCCCCGGCCTCCGCGATCGACCGGTACCTCGGGGGCGTCGCCCGGACGGAGCCGGACTCCCGCTCCAGCGGGGACCGCGACGTGGCTGGTGGGGCCCCCGTGGCTGCCCCGGACACCCTCGGCATCTGGACGGCGAAGGCCGAGGGCACCGGCACGCTGGACCTGCGGTGGCGACCGACGAACGGGACGTGGTCCGTCGTGGTCATGAACTCCGACGCCTCGGCCGGGGTCACCGCCGCGGTCGTCGCCGGTGCCGGGTTGCCCTGGCTCGGCACGGCCGGCGTGGTGCTCATCGTGATCGGCGTCCTGCTCCTGGTGGCCGGTGGCGTGCTGGTGGTGGTGATGGTGCAGCGCGCGTCCACCCACCGCGGGCCGCCCGCTCCACCGGCGGTGGGTGCGGCTCCACCGCCGGTGGGTGCGGCTCCACCGCCCGTGGGTGCGGCTCCACCGCCCGGAGGTGGGCCTCCACCGCCGGTGGGTGCGGCGTGACCGGCCGGCGGGGTATGGCGGCCAGGGCGCTCGCCGTGGGTGTGGTCGTCCTGCTGGTCAGCACGGCCTGCGCCGCGAAGGGCAACACCATGGTGGCCTCCGGCTCGGACGTGCCCGGCTTCTGGCTCGGGCTGTGGCACGGGCTGATCAGCCCGATCACGTTCCTGGTGTCGCTGTTCCGCGACGACGTCGGCATCTACGCCGTCCGCAACAGCGGGGCCTGGTACGACTTCGGCTTCATGCTGGGCGTCTCGATCTTCTTCGGCGGCAGCGCTCGCTCTGGTGCGGCCGCGGCCCGGGCGACCTCCCGGGACCGTCGCCCGCGCTGAGGCCGTCCCGTCTCGAGACCGTTCCGGCCCGAGCCCGTTCCGGCCCAAGGTCATCCAGGACCGAGGCCGTCCCGGCTCGTCCGGTCCCGACCGCCGCGGCCGGCGAGCCGGAGCTCAGGCGGGCCGCAGCCAGACGGCGGCGTCGACCGGGAGCATTCCGTGCTGCGGGGGGCTGCTGGCGAGCAGCACCTCGGCGTCCGGCGGCAGCGGCACGGGGGACGCCGAGATGTTGACGACGCAGCGCAGGACCGGCCCGCGGCGGAAGTCCAGCACCCCCTCGGGCGCCTCGCTCCACTGCAGGCCCTCGGCCGCCAGCCCCTGCAGGCCGCGCCGCAGGTGCAGGGCATCCCGGTAGAGGTTGAGCATCGAGCCGGGGTCGGCGCGCTCGCGCTCCACGGTGTAGCGCCCCCATCCCTCGGGCTGCGGCAGCCAGGTCGACGTCGACGCCGGGCTGAACGCATACGGAGGACGGTCGCCACTCCACGGGAGCGGCACCCGGCACCCGTCGCGGCCGCGCATCGTCCCGCCGCTGCGGGCGAACATGGGGTCCTGGAGCACCTCGTCCGGCAGGTCGTCGACATTCGGCAGGCCGAGCTCCTCGCCCTGGTAGACGTAGGCGCCGCCCGGCAGGGCCAGCATGAGCAGCGCCGCGGCCCGGGCCCGGCGGGTGCCGAGCTCGAGGTCGGACTCCTCGCCGGCGCCGTCGGTGATGAAGACCGAACTCGTCGTCCCGCGGCCGTAGCGGGTCACGAGCCGGGTCTCGTCGTGGCTGCTCAGGACCCAGGTGGAGGGCACCCCGATCGGCTCGTACGAGGCCAGCGTCGCGTCGATCACCGACCGCAGGGCCGCCGCGTCCCAGGCCGACTTCATGTAGGGGAAGTTGAAGGCAGAGTGCATCTCGTCCGGCCGCAGGTACTTCGCCAGCCGCTCGGGCCCGTTGACGACGGCCTCGGCGACGAAGACCCGGTCGCCCTCGTAGGTGTCGGCGATCCGGCGCCACCGGCGGAAGACCTCGTGCACCGTGTCGACGTCCCAGTGCGGGTTGTCCGTCCACTCCAGGGTGCGGAACTCGGCGACGTCGCCGTAGTCGGCGTCGGGCAGCCCGGCCGCCTTGCCCATCGCCGGGGCCGCGTCGATCCGCAGACCGTCGACGCCGCGGTCGAGCCAGAACCGGAGCACGTCGTCGAAGTCGGCGAGCACGTCGGCGTTGGTCCAGTCGAGGTCAGGCTGCTCGAGCGCGAACATGTGCATGAACCACTGGCCGGGACGGCCGTCGGCCTCGGTGACGCGTTCCCAGGCCGAGCCGCCGAAGCAGCTGATCCAGTTGTTCGGGGGCTCGTCGCCGTCCGGTCCGCGGCCGTCGCGGAAGAGGTACCGCGCCCGCTCGCGCGACCCGGGCCCGGCCGCCAGGGCCGCGCGGAACCACGGGTGCTGGTCCGACGTGTGGTTCGGGACGACGTCGATGATGACCTTGAGCCCGAGCTCGTGCGCCCGGGCGATCACGGCGTCGGCGTCGGCGAGCGTCCCGAACATCGGGTGGATGTCGAGGAAGTCGCTGACGTCGTAGCCGCCGTCGGCCATGGGGGAGGGGAACCACGGCGAGATCCAGATGCCGTCCACCCCGAGGTCGGCGAGGTGGGGCAGGTGCTCCAGCAGGCCGGGCAGGTCGCCCTCGCCGTCGCCGTTCCCGTCGGCGAAGCTGCGCGGGTACACCTGGTAGACGACCGCGTCGCGCCACCAGGCACCGGCCGGGCCGCCCGAGCCGCCCGTGGCCGCGTCGGTGGACGCGCTGGGGACGGTGTCGCTCATGCTGCGCTCCTGGGGCCGCGCCGGTGGGGCGATCCGAACCTAGTGCGCCCAGTCGTCCGTGTGCACCCGCTGACCGCGACCCGGCCGGCGAGGGGCCGCCGCCGGGGCCTCAGCCGACGGCCGCGGCGAACCGCGCCGACCAGTCGGCGAGCTCGGCGCGCACCTCCGGCGTGGCTTCCTCGATCGTGAACGGCGCACCGACCACCCCGAGGCCGAAGATGGCCCAGCGGGGCTCGAGGGCGTCCATCTCGATGCGGCACGAGTGCTCGTCCACCGGCGTGAGCGTGGCCCACGGCCCGGTCCGCGGCTCGACCTGGGCTGCCGGTGCGTGCACCAGCACCCGCACGGTGGTGCGGACCTCATTGCGGGACAGGCCCTTTCGCACGTAGGCCGCGGCGTCGCCGCCGGGCACCTCGCGCGGCCGGAACCGGGCTCGGGTGCCCTGCGGCTCGCAGAGCCGGTCCATCCGGAAGGACCGCCAGTCCTGCCGGTCGAGGTCGTAGCCCAGGAGGTACCACCGGCGCCCGACCGTCACGAGCCGGTGCGGCTCGACGTGCCGGCGCAGGTCCGACCCTGCCGCCTGGCCGCCCTTGGCGCGGTAGGTGAACCGGACGCGCTCGGTGTCCCTGGCGGCCTGCGCGATGACGGCGAGCACGTCGGCCCGCACGGTCGGCGCCTGGGAGAAGGGCGAGTCGTCGGTGACGGCCCGCAGCGCCTCGGCCCGCCGTCGCAGCTTCGGCGGCAGGACCTGGACGACCTTGGACAGGGCGCTCACCGAGGCCTCCGCCAGCTCACCGCTGGTCAGCTGGGCGGCGCCGTTGAGCGCGACGACCATGGCGATCGCCTCGTCCTCCTCGACCGTGAGCGGCGGCATGGCGGCCCCGGCCCCGAGCTGGTAGCCGCCGTCGGCGCCGCGGACCGAGTCGACGGGGTAGCCGAGCTCGCGGAGCCGCTCGATGTCCCGGCGCAGGGTCCGCTCGGACACCTCGAGCCGCCCCGCGAGCTCCCCACCCGGCCAGAACCGGTGGGTCTGCAGGAGGGACAGCAGCCGCAGGGTGCGCGAGCTCGTGTTGGCCATGGACCCAGAGTCTCGCACCATCCGGTCAGGAAGTGACCGGAATGCTCCCTAGCGTCGGGACGGACGACCCACCGACAAGGAGAGACCCATGAGCACCACGCTGGACCCCGGCCTCGAGACCGACGCCGACGACCTCCCCACCGCGACCGCCCCGGACGGTGCGCTGACCCGCGGCGCCCTGCCGGTCGGCCGGGCGCGCACCATCGCCCTGCTCAGCCTGTTCCTCGCCTCGACGATGGAGCTGCTCGACACGACCATCGTCAACGTCGCCCTGCCGACCATCGAGTCCGGCCTGCGCGCGACCGACACGCAGCTGCAGTGGATGGTCGCGGCATACCCGCTCGCCTTCGCGCTCGCCCTCATCACCGGCTCGCGCCTGGGCGACCTGCTCGGCCGCAAGCGCGTCTTCGTCGCCGGGCTGGTGGGCTTCACGGCGACCTCGGCCGCGTGCGGCCTCGCGCCGAACGCCGAGGCGCTCGTGGCCTTCCGTGCCCTCCAGGGCGTCGCGGCGGCGGCGATGATCCCGCAGGTGCTCTCGAGTCTGCAGGTGATGTACCGGCCGGAGGAGCGCGCGAAGGCGATGGGGCTGTTCACCGGCCTCGCCGGGCTGTCCGCGGTGCTCGGGCCGGTCATCGGCGCGGTCCTGACCCAGGCCGACCTCGCCGGTCTCGGGTGGCGCTCGATCTTCCTCGTCAACGTCCCGCTCGGGCTGGCGGCCGTCGTGGCCGCACTGCGCTGGGTGCCGGAGTCCGTCACGGCGCGACGTCCGCGGATCGACCTGCGGGCCGTGGTGGTGCTGGCCACCGGGCTGCTCGGCGTGCTGTACCCGCTGACGCTCGGGCGGGAGCTGGGCTGGCCGGCCTGGGTGTACGCCGCGATGGCCGCCGGTGTCGCCGTCCTCCTCGCCTTCGGCCGGGCGCAGTGGAGGGCCGAGCGGGCGGGGCGCGAGCCGCTGGTCGCCGTGAGCCTGTACCGCGGGCGCGGCTTCGCGGCCGGGTCGACGATGAACGCGCTGCTGTTCATGGCGATGTCGTCCTACTTCCTGTGCCAGACCATCTACCTCCAGGCCGGGCTCGGCTGGTCGGTGCTGCGAGCCGGGCTGGCGGGCGTGCCGTTCGCCCTCACGACCACAGTGTTCGCCGGGCTCGGGGTCGCGGTCCTCGCCCCACGGATCGGTCGGCGGGTGCTGCAGATCGGCGCGCTGACCTGGGCCGCCGGGGCGGTGCTCATCGCTGTGGCGGTGCGCGGGGCGGATGCGTCGACCTCGCTGTGGACGTTCCTGCCGGGGTTCGTCGTGGCTGGCGCCGGGTTCGGGCTCATGGTCTCGCCGATCGGCGTCTTCACCCTGGCCGACGTCCCGCTCGACAAGGCCGGCTCCGCCTCCGGCCTGTTCAGCACGACGGGCCAGCTCGCCGGGGCGACGGGGGTCGCAGCGGTCGGCTCGCTGTTCTTCTCCGTGGCGCAGGCGCACGCCTCGGCCTCGCCCGTGGAGGTGTTCCGGCCGGCCCTCGAGGCGGCCCTGGCCGTCCTGGTGGGCCTCATGGTCGCGGCCGCCGTCGTCGCCCGGGCGCTGCCACCGCACCAGGTCGCGATCGGCGCCCAGGCGGACGCCGGCGACTGAGGACGACCGCCGACCGGCGCCCGCGGTCGACAGGACGCGACACGCTGATGCGGCTCCCTGGAGTTCAGCGTGTCGCGTCACCTCGACGCACTGCCCGGACCCGCGAGAACGGTGGCCCCGGCGGTCGGTGCACCCGCCGGGCGGCCGCGACGACGAGGGCGAGCGCCAGCGGCAGCTCCACGAGCGCGGGGCTGGGGACCGAACCGAGGCGGTCGGCGGAGTTTGCGGTGGTCACGTCGAACCAGGCGGCAGCCACGAGCATCCCGCAGCCGCCACGGCCGCCAGCACGAGCTCGGGCCGGCGACCCCACACCGACCGTGGGCGGGACGACAGTGGGCCGGGGTCAGGTGGAGGAGATCGCGAAGCCGAGCCAGACGGCTCCGAGGCCGAGGCCGAGGCTCAGGGCCAGGTTGGCGGCGAACGGGCGCCAGGCGCGTTCCTCGAGGAACACCCAGGTCTCGAAAGCCAGGGTGGAGAAGGTCGTCAGCGCCCCGCAGAAGCCGATCCCGACGAGGGGGAGCACCCACGACGCGGCACCCTGCCACCCCGCGACGAGCCCCAGCACGAAGGAGCCGGCCACGTTGACCACGAGGGTCCCGAGGATCGTCCCGGCCGAGGAGTGCGCGCGGGCCCAGCGGTCGACGAGGAAGCGCACGGGGGCACCCACGGCGGCGCCGGCCGCGACCAGCAGCCAGGTCACGGGCGCCTCCCGAGGAGCCGCTCGCCGGCGCTGATCCCGAGCCCGACGGCGACCAGCCCGACCACGAAGGAGGCGACGAGGTATGCCGCGGCCCGCCCTCCCTGCCCCGCGCCCGAGAGCACGTGCACGTCGAGGGCGAACGAGGAGAACGTCGTCCACCCGCCGAGCACCCCGACACCGAGGAAGGGCCGCAGCCACGGGTGCGGCCGGTCCATCGACAGCACCCAGACGACGAGGACGCCCATGGCGAACGAGCCCGTGACGTTGACCAGGAACGTCCCCCACGGCCAGCCGCCGGGGGCGTGCGGCAGCGCGAGGCCCACGGCATACCGGCCCAGCGACCCGGTCAGTCCGCCCAGGGCCACGACCCCCACGAGCGCAGGCGTCGCGGACGTCCGGGGGGCGGGCACGTGCCCCAGTCTGTCAAAGGTGGCTGGCCACCTCGCGCGGCGACCACCGGGCCGGACCACGTGGCGGGGCGCGCCCGCGCCTCGACTCGTGATGGGGTGAGGTGGGGGCTCAGCGGCGACGGGTGTCGAGGAACTCGCCGATGCGGCCGATCGCCTCGGTGAGGACCTCCACGTCGGGCAGGGTCACGAGCCGGAAGTGGTCGGGCTCGAACCAGTTGAAGCCGGTGCCGTGGGTGACGAGGATCTTCTTCTCCCGCAACAGCTCGATGACGAACGCCTGGTCGTCCTCGATCGGGAACTGCTCGGGGTCGAGCCGCGGGAAGCAGTAGAGCGCGCCGTGCGGCTCGACGCACGAGACGCCCTCGATCTCGTTGAGCAGCCGCCAGGCCGTCTTGCTCTGCTCGTAGAACCGGCCGCCCGGGTGGATGTACTCCTCGATCGACTGGTAGCCGCCGAGGGCCGTCTGGATGGCGTGCTGCCCGGGGACGTTGGCGCACATGCGCATGTTCGCCAGCAGGGTCAGGCCCTCGAGGAAGTCGGAGGCCAGGGACTTGGGACCGGAGACCATCACCCAGCCGGCGCGGTAGCCGCACACGCGGTACGCCTTGGACAGCCCGCTGAAGGTGAGGCACAGGACGTCGTCGCCCGCATACGTCGCGGTGTGGTGGTGCACCGGCTGGTGCTGGTCGTCGGCGAAGAGGATCTTCTCGTAGATCTCGTCGGACATGAGGACGAGGTCGTGCCGGCGCGCGATGTCGACGAGCCCACGGACGGTGTCCTCGCTGTAGACAGCGCCGGTGGGGTTGTTGGGGTTGATGACGACGAGCGCGTGCGTGTTCGGGGTGATCTTGGCCTCGATGTCCTCGAGGTCGGGGTTCCAGCCGTTCGACTCGTCGCAGCGGTAGTGCACTGGCGTGCCACCGGCGAGCGTCACCGCACCGGTCCACAGCGGGTAGTCCGGGGCCGGGACGAGGATCTCGTTGCCCTCGTCGACGAACGCCGTGAGCACCATCGAGATGAGCTCGGAGACGCCGTTGCCGATGAAGACGTCGTCGACGTGCGTGTCGGTGAGGCCGCGCGACTGGTAGTAGTGCGCGACGGCCGTGCGGGCCGAGTAGATGCCGCGGGAGTCGCTGTAGCCCTGGGCGTTCGGCAGGTGGTGGACCATGTCCTGCAGCACGGCCTGGGGGGCCTCGAAGCCGAACGGGGCGGGGTTGCCGATGTTGAGCTTGAGGATCTTGTGGCCCTCGGCCTCGAGCCGCTGCGCCTCGACGAGGATCGGCCCGCGCACGTCGTAGCGGACCTGGTGCAGCTTTCGGGACTGGGTGATGCGGCGCACCCGTGCAGTGTGCCAAACCCCGCTGGGTCGGGCGGGGAAGCGCCACCTGCCGGACGGGCGTAGCCCCGGGTCAGGGGCGCCCAGCGGGCTCGAGGAGCTCGACCGTGGTGACGACGCTCGTGACGCCGGGGGTCCGCGGGGTCGAGGAGAAGCCGAAGTCGCAGGGCGGCTCGACCGGGGCGAGGTTGCCGAGGTCCGTCCCCCCGCCACGTGCCCGACGCCGAGGAGACGCGGTGCAGGTCGGTCGCGCCGTACCACTCGCGTCGTCCCTCCAGGGCGGCGCCGCGGGTGCGCACGCCCCGCACGAGCGTCCGCGCTACCGGGTCGACCGCGGTGGCCCACCCCGGGCTCGTCGCCACGGGACGCGGGACGGTCCGCAGCAGCCACCCGAGCGGGGCGCGGCGCCCGAGCCCCAGCCGCAGTGACAGCAGGTCCCGCGCCGTGACCTGCCAGAGGCGTTCCCCGGTGCCGTCGTCGTCCACGGCGGTGACCGGCGCCACGTCGACCTCGTCGAAGGCGTAGGTCTGCGCGACGAACTCGGCGACTGCCGGGCTCGGTGCCAGCAGGGTCCGGTGCCCGGTGGTGTCCTGGACCATCACGTCGCAGAACGCCCCGAACGGCGAGTCGGCCCAGCGCCCGACGACGAGTCGCACGCCCGAGGTCGTCCCGACGCCCGCGATCGCCCCGGTGAACCGCAGCAGGGTCACCCGGACGCAGGCCTGGCCGAGGCAGGCGTGGTCGAGGCGGGCGGCGCGGCCGGCCCCGGGGTCGCTGAGGGTTCGCCGCCGGGCGCCGGGGTCGCGGCAGGCTCGCCGACGACCGCTGGCGAGCTCTCGGTCGCGTGCGTGGGGCGGGTGAACAGCAGGGCGGCCGCCAGCCCGATGAGCAGCGTGGCGGCGGGCAGCAGCAGGGACTGCGACATGGCCGCGGCGAACCCGTCCGCGATCTGCGGAGGCAGCCTGCGCCCGGACATCTGGGCGCCCGCACCGCCGGTCGTCGGGACCCCGGGCAGGTTCGCCGTGAGGCGCGCCTCGATGAGGGCGGCGATCGCCGCGCTGCCGAGCACCGCTCCGACCTGGCGGGTGGTGTTGTAGATGCCGGACCCCGCGCCCGCGGAGGAGAGCGGCAGGTTGCGCGTCGCGGTGGCGGCCAGCGGCGCCCACATGAACGCGTTGGCCACCCCCATCGTCGCCATCGGCAGCAGCAGGGTCCAGGTCGCGCTGTCGACGGTCGTGAGCCGGCTGAGCCAGAACAGCGATGCCGAGCACAGCGCGAGGCCGAACGCGGTGATGGTGCGGGGGTGCGCGCGGTCGGTCAGCCGACCCACGAACGGCGCGAAGGCCGCCGACAGCACCGCCATCGGCACGAGCAGGAGGGCCGCGCGTGTGGGGCTGAGGCCGCGCACGACCTGGGCGTAGAGCATGAACGGGAAGGCCATCGCCGTGATGGCGAAGCCCACCGAGCTGATCGCGATGTTGGACAGCGAGAAGTTGCGGTCACGGAACAGGCTGAGCGGCACCAGCGGCTCGCGCCGGACCCGGCCCTGCCACCACACGAACGCCGCGAACACCAGGACGCCCAGGACGATCAGCAGTGGCACCGAGACGATCCCGGTGATGGTGCCCCAGCCGTAGGTCTCGCCCTCCTGGATGCCGAACACGACGAGGAACATGCCGACCGCCGACAGTGCCACCCCGACCCAGTCGAAGCTGTGGCTGTGGGTCGCCAGCGTGGGCACGAGCCGCATCGCCAGCACGAACGCGACGACGCCGACCGGCACGTTGATGAAGAAGATCCACTCCCAGCCGGGGCCGTCGACGAGCAGCCCGCCCACGAGCGGCCCGACGAGGATCGCGACGCCGGCCGTCGCTCCCCACAGTGCCATCGCCCGACCGCGGGTGGCCGCCGGGAAGGTCCGCGTGATGACCGCCATGGTCTGCGGCGTCATGAGCGAGGCGCCCAGGCCCTGGACCACGCGGGCGACGACGAGCATGCCGATCGACCCGGTCAGCCCGCACCACAGGGACGACACGGTGAACAGCGCCAGGCCCGCGAGGTAGACGTACTTGGGCCCCACCCGGTCGCCGAGGCGGCCCGTGATGAGCAGCGGCACGGCATACGCGAGCAGGTAGGCGGAGGTGACCCAGATGACGGCGTTCACGTCGGCGTCCAGGCCCCGCATGATCGCCGGGGTCGCGACCGACACGATGGTCGAGTCGACGAGGATCATGAAGAACCCGATCACCATGGCCCACAACGCCGGCCACGGGCGGTAGCCGGGGGGCAGGTCGGTGCGGGCGGGAGCGGCTGCGGCCACGGGAGGCGCCTTTCTGGCGAGGGTGCACGCGTCGACGGAGGCGGCCGGGCGCGGTGGCGCCAGTATCGCGCGCGGCACCCACGCTGAACACCACCACGCGGCGCGGCGGCGCCCCTAGAGTCGCCGCATGAGCGCACCGCTGCCGGGCCGGGTCGTCCGCGGCTACGCGCTGGGCTCGGTCGCCACGGGCGCCTTCGGGACCGTGCCCGGGCTGCTGCTCCTGCCCTACCTGACCGACCGGCTCGGCATCGCCGCAGGACTGGCCGGGCTCGTCGTCTTCCTCCCCAAGGCCTGGGACGTCGTGCTCAACCCGGTGGCCGGGCGGATCAGCGACTCCTCCACCTCGCCCCAGGGCCCGCGCCGGCCGTTCCTGCTGCGGGGTGGCCTGCTGCTCGCGCTCGGGTTCGCCCTGCTCTTCGCCGGACCGTCGGGGCCGAAGCCGCTGGCCGCCGCCTGGGTGGTCGTGGCCTTCGTCGCCTGCGCCACCGCGTACGCGTTCTTCCAGGTGCCGTACGTCGCCATGCCCGCGGAGATGACCCAGGACTACGGCGAACGGACCCGGCTGATGACGTGGCGGGTCGCGGTGCTCGCGCTCGCGATCCTCGTCAGCGGTGCCTCCGCCCCTGCGGTGCGTGACGCCGTGGGGCCGCAGCAGGGCTACCGGGTGATGGGCCTGGTCGTGGCGGCGCTGATCCTCGTCGGCGTGCTCGGGGCCTGGCGCGGCACCGCGTCCGCGCCGGTCGGGCGGGTCGCCGCGTCCGCCGGCGGGCTGGCGGCGCAGCTGCGGGTGGTGGCCGCGGTCCGCGACTTCCGGCTGCTGCTGGGCACGTTCGTGCTCCAGGCCCTGGCCACGGGCGCCATGCTCGCCGGGGTGGACTACGTCGCCCGGCACGTCCTCGGGCGCGCGTCCGCGTCGACCGTGCTGTTCGTGTGCTTCGTGGGTCCCGCGCTGCTCGTGACCCCGCTGTGGCAGCGGGTGGGTGCGGCGCGGGGCAAGCGCTGGGGGTATGCCGTGGCGTCGGTGCTGCTCGGCGGCGGGGCTCTGGCGCTGGCCGGGTCGAGGTCGCTGCCGCTGGTCGTCGTCTACCTGGCCGTCGCGGTGGTGGGGGTCGGCTACGCCGGCGCGCAGGTCTTCCCGCTCGCGATGCTCCCGGACGTCGCCGCCGTCGACGCCGCGCGCACCGGCGGCAACCGGACCGGCGTCTTCACCGGCGTCTGGACTGCCGGGGAGACCCTCGGGCTGGCGCTCGGGCCCGGCCTGTACGCCCTCGTCCTCGCGGCCGGCGGCTACGTCTCCTCGACGGGTTCCGCTGCGGCGCAGCCGGACTCGGCGGTGAGGGCGATCGCCCTCGGCTTCTCGGTCGTGCCCGCCGTGCTCGTGGCGCTGAGCCTGCTGCTGCTGGCCCGCTACCGGCTCGACGAGTCCGCGGTGGCCGCCTCGGTGGCCGCCTCGGTGGCCGACGCAGCACGTTCCGGCGACGCCGGCCCCGCCCTGCCCGGCACCCACGGGAGCCGACCCGGTCCCCGCCCCGCTGGCGACAGCCAACCCGGCCCCCTTCCCGCTGACGACATCCGAACGCCCGTGACCCCCGAGGAGCCCTGATGGGACCGTCCGCCGACGAGGTGCTGGCCCGGCTCGAGCAGCTGCGGGCCGCAGACCTGCCGACCCACGGGGGCCGCACCCTCGCGTACGTCTACGACTCGGGACTGCACGAGGCCGACGAGCTCGGTTGCAGGGCGCTGGCGGCCTTCGCGTCGACGAACGGGCTCGACCCCACGGCGTTCCCGAGCCTGCTGCGGATGGAGCAGGACCTCGTGCGGTTCGCCGGCCGGCTGCTCGACGCGCCCGACGGGTTCGTCGGCACGGCGACCAGCGGTGGCACCGAGTCGATCCTGCTCGCCGTGCAGACCGCCCGCGACTCCCGGCCCGACGTGGAACGGCCGGCCATGGTGCTGCCCACGACCGCGCACGCGGCGTTCCACAAGGCGGCCCACTACTTCGGCGTCGAGCCGGTGCTCGTCGACGTCGACCCGCTCACCTGCCGGGCCGACCCGGCCGGGATGGACCGGGCGACGGACGACCGCACGGTCCTCGTCGTGGCGAGCGCCCCCTCGTACGCGCACGGGGTCGTCGACCCGGTCGGGCCCATCGCGGCAGCGGCCGCCGCCCGGGGCGTCCGGTGCCACGTCGACGCCTGCATCGGCGGCTGGGTGCTCCCGTACCTGTCCCGGCTCGGCGACGAGGTCCCTGCGTGGACCTTCGCGGTCGACGGCGTCGCGAGCATCTCGGTCGACCTGCACAAGTACGCCTACACGCCCAAGGGCATCTCGCTGCTGCTGCACCGGACGGCGGAGCTGCGTCGCCCGCAGTTCTTCGCCTCCGCCGACTGGCCCGGGTACACGATGCTCAACTCCACCACCCAGTCCACCAAGTCCGGCGGCCCCCTCGCCGCCGCGTGGGCGGTCGTCCAGCACCTCGGCGACGACGGGTACGCCGCGCTCGCCGAGCAGGTCCGCGACGGGATCCGCGCGCTCGTCGAGGGGCTGCGCGGCATACCGGAGCTGGCGCTGGAGGCGGAGCCGGACTCGACCCTCGTCGCGGTCCGCACCGACGGCAGCTGCGACGTCTTCACCGTCGCCGACGAGATGCGGGAGCGGGGCTGGTTCGTCCAGCCGCAGATGTCCTACCGGGGCCGGCCGCCGACCCTGCACCTGAGCCTCAGCGCCGCCACGGCACCCGTCGTGGGCGAGTTCCTCGACGCCCTGCGGGAGGCGGTGGCGGCAGCCGTCGAGGCCCGGCCGGTGCCCGTCCCGGCGGAGCTGGCCGCGGTGGTGGGGGCCATCGACCCGGCCACCCTCGACGAGGCGGCGTTCGACGGGCTGCTCCAGGTGGCCGGCCTCGCGGGAGCCGACGGCGCGCTGGACCTGCCCGCCCGGATGGCGCCGGTCAACGCGCTGCTCGACCTCGCGCCGCCGCGGCTGCGCGAGGCCCTCCTCGTGGCGTTCCTCGACCGCCTGTCGCGCCCGTAGGCTGCGGCCATGTCCCGATCACCCCTCGGTGAGCTCGAGGTCGAGCTCACGCGGCTCATGCGGCGGGCCCGCAGCGCCCAGCAGCGGACCGCTGCCGAGGTGCACCCCGACCTCGACTCCGCCGGGTATGCCGTGCTGGTCGCCGTCCGCGACCTCGCCGCCACCGCCGGGGGAGCACGGGGCGGCGAGGTGTCCGAGGTGCTGGGCCTGCACAAGTCCACGACGAGCCGGAACCTCACGACGCTGGAGGACCTCGGTCTCGTCGAGCGCATCCCCGACCCCGACGACGCAAGGGCCCGCCAGGTGCGGCTGACGCCACAGGGCGCCGAGGCGCTCGAGTCGTCGGTCGTCGGTCGTCGGGCCCGGCTCCGCGCCCAGCTCCAGGAGTGGGACGGCGGGGACATCGCCGCGCTGGCCCGGCTGCTGCGCAAGCTCAACGACTCAGCCCCCTGACCCTGCCGCCCCCCGCCCCGGCCCTCCGCACCCCCGGCCCTCCGCAAGACAACGGTTGCTCGACGTCCCGCGGGATGCCAACCCGCGGTATGCCGGACAACCGTTGTTTTGCGCGGGTCGCCGGGCTGCCGGGGTTGCCGGTCCTGCCCGGGCGGCCGGGGCGGCGCGCAGTCCACCACCGCCCCGGAGAATCAAGTTGCGTTCAGCAACTAAATGATTTATGTTGTGTTCCGCAACCAAAGGAGCACGCCATGACCAGCACGGCCACCGCACCGGTCCCGACGACCACGCCGCCCACCGAGGCGGAGGTCGACCGTGCCGTGGAGGTACTGTCGGCGCTGACCGGCCTGATCCGCACCAGCCGTGCCATCGGCCGCCGCCTCCAGGAGGAGGGAGCCGGCGCCTCGGGCACGCCCGTGGCGGTCCTCAAGGCCCTGGCCCGCGCCGACGGTCACGACCGCCCCGGCGACCTGGCCGTCGCCGCGGGGGTCGCCCCGTCGGTCGTCAGCCGCGTCCTGCCCAGGCTCGAGGAGGACGGGCTCGTGCGCCGGCGCCCGGACGAGTGCGACGCCCGGGCGAGCCGGATCGCCCTCACCGACGCCGGGGTGGCGCACCTCGCCCGGGTCCAGCGCCAGACGGCCGCGCTGCTCGCGCCGGCGCTGCACGGCATACCGCGCGGCGACCTGGACCGGCTGCCCGGCCTGCTCTCCGAGCTCGACCGCGCGCTCGTGCGCGCCACCGACCACCCCGCAACGACGCGGCACCACCAGCCCACCCCGACCCCCCAGGACTCCCACTGATGTCAGCCAGCACGACCGCCGCGACCGCCGCCGCCGCGAACCCCGAACAGCCGGGGGAGATGACGCACCGCCAGATCCTCGAGGCGATGACGGGGCTGCTCGCCGGCCTCTTCACCGCCCTCATCAGCAGCACGATCGTCTCGACCGCGCTCCCCACGATCATCGGCGACCTGCACGGCACCCAGCGCCAGTACACCTGGGTGATCACCGCGTCCCTCCTCGCCACCACGGTCAGCACCCCGATCTGGGGCAAGCTCTCCGACCTGTTCAGCAAGAAGCTGCTCGTCCAGCTGTCCCTCGCGGTCTTCGTCCTGGGGTCGGTCGCCGCGGGCCAGTCGCACACGGTCGGCTTCCTCATCGCCTGCCGGGTCGTCCAGGGACTCGGGATGGGCGGCCTCACGGCCCTGACCCAGTCGATTATGGGCGCGATGATCGCCCCGCGTGAGCGCGGCCGGTATGCCGGGTACATGGGCGCCGTCATGGCCGTCTCGACCGTGAGCGGCCCGCTGCTCGGCGGCTTCATCGTGGACAGCGGCCTGGGCTGGCGCTGGACGTTCTATGTCTGCGTGCCGCTGGCGATCATCGCGATGTTCGTCCTGCAGTCGACCCTGCACATCAGCACCCCCAGGCGGATGCCCAGGATCGACTACCTGGGCGCGGTGCTCATCGCGATCACCTCGTCGCTGCCGCTGCTGTGGGTCACCTTCGCGGGCAACGACTTCCCGTGGTGGTCCACGCAGACCGTGCTCTACCTCGGTGGCACGCTCGTCGGCCTCGCGCTGACAGTCGTCGTCGAGCTGCGGGCGGCCGAGCCGATCATCCCGATCCGCCTGCTGCGCAACCTCACCACCGGCCTGGTCATCGTCGCCAGCGTCGCCGTCGGGGTCGCGATGTTCGGGGGCACGACCTTCCTCACCCAGTACTTCCAGGTCTCCCGGGGCTACAGCCCCACCCACGCGGGCCTGCTCACCATCCCGCTCATGGGTGCCCTGCTCCTCTCCTCCACCCTCGGCGGCAGGTACGTCAGCAACACCGGCAAGTGGAAGGGGATCATCATCGGAGGCGGCGCCTTCCTGGTGGCCGGCCTCGTGTGGCTGGGCCGCCTGGACCACGTCACCCCGCTGTGGCAGATCGGCGTCGCCATGGCCCTCATGGGCGTCGGCATGGGCGCGATGATGCAGAACCTCGTCCTCGCCGTGCAGAACTCGGTCGACGTCCGGGACATCGGTGCCGCCTCGGCGAGCATCGCGTTCTTCCGCACGCTCGGTGGCGCGATGGGCGTCTCGGTCCTGGGTGCGGTGCTGGCCAACGGTGTGCGCGACCACATCGTCGAGGGCCTGAAGGCCCTGGGCCCCAAGGCCGCTGCCGCCGCGCAGTCCGGCGGTGGGACCGGCACGCTGGACATCAAGGACATGCCGGCGCCCATCCGGGAGATCGTCCGGGCGGCCTACGGCGACTCGACGGGCCACATCTTCGCCATCGCCGCGGCGTTCGGCGTCATCGCCCTCCTCGCGGTGCTCTTCGTCAAGGAGACCCCTCTGCGGACCACGGTCGCGATGACGCAGGAGGCCCCGGTCGCCGCGGCCGCGGCCACCGCGGCCACGACGGGGACCGGCGCCCCCGAGGCCACCGGCCTGGTGACCTCGACCGGTGCCCCGCTGGCGACCGCCGGCGCGGCGCCCCGCTCGAGCGGCGACTGACCCGAGGAGGTCGCGGGTCCGCGACCGGCTCAGGCGGGCGGCAGCTCGACCACGGCCCGGACCCCCGGGGCCGCGTCCTCGAGCCGGACGCGGCCGCCGTGCCGGGTGACCAGCTCGCGCACGATCGCCAGCCCCAGCCCGCTGCCACCGCTGTCGCGGTCCCGAGCGTCGTCGAGCCGGGCGAACCGGTCGAACACGCGCTCGCGGTCGGCCTCGGGGATGCCGTTCCCGTCGTCGCCCACCGTGACGCGGACCCATGAGCCACCGGCGGCCGGTCCCGCGGAGACCTCGACCACCACGGCCGAGGCGGCATGCCGCACCGCGTTGTCCAGCAACGCCGACAGTGCCCGGTCGAGCTCCTCGGGCCGCCCCCGCACCATGGCCGGCGCGGCCGGGCCGGCGGCGCTGCCGGCGTGCGGGTGGGGGACGCGCACCGGCCCCGCGAGGCGCACCGACACCGGGACGCGGGCCGCGGCATACCGCGACACCACGACGCCCACCAGGTCGGTGAGGTCGACCGACTCCACGCGCGGTGCGGCGTTCGGTGCGCCCGACCGCGCGAGCACGAGCAGGTCGTCGACGATCCGCCCGAGCCGCTCCACCTCGGGCAGCAGGTCGGCCGCCATCCCGTCGTCCTCACCGAGCCGCTGCGCGACCTCGAGCTGCGTACGCATCGTGGCCAGCGGGCTGCGCAGCTCGTGGGCGGCGTCGGCGACGAAGGTGCGCTGCCGGGCGCTGGACTCGGCCAGGCGCGCGAGCATGCCGTTGAGGGTGGTGGCCAGCGCCTGCACCTCGTCGCGGGTGGGTGGCACCGGCAGCCGCTCGCCCGGGTCGGCCGACTCGCCGATCCGCTCGGCGCCCTGCCGCAGCGCCTCGACGGGGCGCAACGCCGAGCCGATGACCCGCCAGGCGATCGCCCCGATGACGACGAGGAAGACGGGGAAGGCCACGAGGAGCAGCGTGCGCACCACCCGCAGGCTGGTCTCCAGGTCGGCGGTCGGGACTGCCGCCACGACCAGCACGGGTGCCTCGGCCGGGCCCGCACGCACCCCCGCGACCTCGAGCGGCCCGGCCACCCCTGCGCGGGACCCCGGGACCCGCACGGGCTCGCCCCGCAGGACCCGCCCCCGCTCCTGCTCGGTGACGATCGGGGTCAGCCGGTCGGCGGCCACCGAGCCGGCCAGCACCCGGTTCTGCGCGTCGAGCACCTGCACCAGCTGGGCGCCGCTCACCGGGACCGGGTCGGGCAGGCGCCCGTCGTTGACGAGGGCGGCCACGTCCTGGGCGCTCGACCTCGCCTCGTTGCGCACCGCCCGGTCGAGCGAGGCGCCCGTCGCGGCATACAGGACCCAGCCCCCCAGCAGCAGCGCCCCGGTGATGCCCACGAGCCCGATGGCCATGAGCCGCACCCGCAGGGTGCGACGGGCGAACCAGCCCGACCGGCCGCGGACCGCGTCCACCGAGGTCATGCCCGCGCCCTCACGCCCGCGCCCTCACGCCCGCGCCCTCACGTTCGCGCCCTCACGCCCGCAGGCGGTAGCCGCTGCCCCGCACGGTCTCGATCCGCTCGCGGCCCAGCTTGCGCCGCAGGTAGCCGACATAGACCTCCACCACGTTGAGGTCGCCGCGCTCGCCCGCCCCCCAGACGTCGTCGAGCAGCGACTCCTTGGACACCACGCTCGGGTGCGCACGGAGCAGGTGCTCGAGCACGAGGAACTCCCGCCGCGACAGCTCGACGGGAGCGCCGTCGAGCTCGACCCGGCGCGAGGACGGGTCGAGGGTGATCCCGGCGGCATCGAGCACGGGAGGCCGGGGGGCCGGGCCCCGGCGCAGGAGGGCGCGCAGCCGCGCGACGAGCACGACGAACGAGAACGGCTTGGTGAGGTAGTCGTCCGCCCCGTAGTCGAGCCCGTCGGCCTGGTCGTACTCGCCGTCCTTGGCCGACAGCAGCAGCACGGGCACGCCGTTGCCCTCCTCACGCAGGGTCCGCACCACGGTGTACCCCGACAGCCCCGGCAGCATCACGTCGAGGACCACGGCGTCGTAGCCGCCGAACCGCGCCGACTCCAGCCCCGACGGCCCGTCGGCGGCGAGGTCCACGACGAAGCCCTCGGCGCCGAGACCCTTGGCCAGGGCCGCAGCCATCCGTCGCTCGTCCTCGACCACCAGTACCCGCACGGCGCCCACTCTCGCACGGCCCGGCCCGCGGCAGGCCCGCTCCCGGTGACCGCGTGGCCGCCGGCTCTCAGAGTCCTCTCAGGTGGAGGGGCGCACGCTGTCCCCATGAGCGTCTTCTCGACCCATCCCGCCACCCGCTGGCTCGCCCCCGGCGCGGCCGTCGTCCTCGTCGGTGGTGTCGCCCTCGCGGCGAACCACCGGGCCAGCGCCGACCCCAGCCTGCCGGCCCGGTCGGCGGCCCAGCTGCTCGTCGACGTCCAGCAGGCCCGGCTGGCCGGCCTGTCGGGCACGGTCGTGCAGACCTCGAACCTCGGCCTGCCGGCGATCGCCGGGCTCGGCGGTGCGGGCGGTGCCGAGGGCGGCTCGGGCGGGTCCGCCGCCCTCTCCTCGACCATCGCCGGGACCCACACCTGGCGGGTGTGGCTGGCGGGACAGGACAAGCAGCGCCTGGCCCTGGTCGGCAGCCTCGGCGAGTCCGACGTCATCCGCGACGGTCGCAACGTGTGGGTGTGGTCGAGCAAGGACAAGACCGCCACCCACACGGTCCTGCCCGCGGAGTCGGCGACGGGCGACCACTCCCGCAGCGGTGGGTCGGCGCCGGGTGCGTCCGGGCCCACCCCGTCGGCGACCGACCTGCCGAAGACGCCGCAGGAGGCCGCCCAGCGTGCGCTCGCGGCCGTCGACCCGACCACCGCGGTGACGACGAGCGGCACCTCCTCGGTGGCGGGCCGCTCGGCGTACGACCTCGTCCTCAAGCCCCGCGACGCGCAGAGCCTGGTCGCCTCGGTCCGCATCTCGATCGACGCCGCCGAGCACGTTCCGCTGCGCGTCCAGGTCTATTCGACCAAGGTCGCCAACCCGGCCTTCGAGGTGGGCTTCACGAGTGTCGACTTCGCCACGCCCGCTGCGTCGCAGTTCGCGTTCAACCCGCCGCCCGGCACCAAGGTCACCGAGCAGGCGCTCCCGGCGAAGGCCGACCTCGTCAAGGGCACGGCGGCCGACCGCGCCAGGGCTGCCGCCGTGCGCCCGACCGTCGTCGGGAAGGGCTGGACGACCGTGCTCGTCGGGAAGCTTCCCGAGTCGACGCCACCCGCTGCCGGTGCGACGGGTGACAAGACCGGGAGCAGGTCCGGTGCGGACAGCCAGGCCCAGCTCCAGCGCCTGCTCGCCCTGCTGCCCAAGGTCTCCGGTTCGTGGGGCTCGGGGCACCTGCTCGCCGGGACCCTCTTCTCCGCGGTCGTGACCAGCGACGGCCGGTATGCCGTGGGCGCGGTCTCGCCGGACCGCCTGTACGCGGCGCTGGCGGCGAAGTGACCCAGCTGGCGGACCCCACGCAGCGGGCGCCCCGGGGGGAGCCCGTTGCGTGGGGTCGGGGGGACGCCGAACCCGACCTGGCGGTGCGCACCGACGGGCTCACCAAGCGGTTCGGCCACCAGGTGGCTGTGGACTCCCTCGACCTGCGGGTCCCGCGAGGCGCCGTCTACGGCTTCCTCGGCCCCAACGGGTCGGGCAAGACCACGACCATCCGGATGCTGCTCGGACTCGTCGAGCCGACCGCGGGCAGCCGCGCGCTCCTCGGCCTGCCGATGCCCGAGGGTGCCACCGAGGCGCTGCACCGGGTCGGCTCGCTCGTCGAGGGGCCGGCGTTCCACCCCTACCTCTCCGGCCGGGCGAACCTCGTCCGGCTCGACGCCGCCGACCTGCTCGCCGACCCACGGACCAGCGCCGAGCGGATCGACCACGCGCTCGACCGGGTCGGCCTTCGCGCCGCGGAGGGCAAGCGGTACCGCGCGTACTCCCTCGGCATGCGCCAGCGGCTGGCCATCGCCGCGGCCCTGCTCGCGCCGCGGGACCTGCTCGTCCTGGACGAGCCCACCAACGGACTGGACCCGCAGGGCACGCGCGAGGTCCGCAACCTCATCGGCTCGCTCGCCTCGGACGGCACCACGGTGCTCGTCTCGAGCCACCTGCTCTCGGAGGTCGAGCAGATCTGCACGCACCTCGGCGTCATGCGCGAGGGGCGGGTGGTGGCGCAGGGCACCACGGCGCAGGTCCGCGGTGCGGGGGTGGTGACGGTGCGGGTGGACACCGGCCAGCCCGCCCAGGCGGCCGAGGTGCTCACCCGGCTCGGCGCCACGTCGGTCAGCATCAGCCCGACCGGGGTGCGGGCCGACGCCGGCACGCTGGAGCCCGAGGCCGTGGTGGCCGAGCTCGTGCGGGCCGGCGTGGGGGTGCGCGGGTTCGCCCTCGACCGGCCCAGTCTCGAGGACCTGTTCGTCACGCTCACGGGGGAGGGCTTCGATGTCAGCGGCTGACGTCTCGACCGGCACGCCACGCAGCACGCCACGCACCATGGCCCGGCCGGCTCCGCACCGCCTTCTCTCGACCCGGCTGCTGCGCTCCGAGCTGCGGCTCATCGCCGGCCGGCGGCGCAACCAGGCGGGGTTGGCCGTGCTCGCGGCGGTCCCCGTCGTCATGGCCATCGCCGTGAAGATGTCGGCCCCGCGCGCCGGCGAGGGCCCGGACTTCCTGTCCTCGATCACGAGCAACGGCCTGTTCGTGCCGCTCGCGGCCCTCAGCGTCGAGATGGGCATGTTCCTGCCGCTCGCCATGTCGATGCTCGCCGGCGACGCCATCGCGGGCGAGGCCAACATCGGCACCCTGCGCTACCTGCTCACCGTCCCCGTGGGCCGGACGCGGCTGCTCCTGGTCAAGTACGTCTCGTTGTGCATCGGGGCCTTCTGGGGGATCACGGCCGTCGTCCTGCCCGGGGCAGTCGTCGGCATCGCGATCTTCGGGACCGGTCCGCTGACCACGCTGTCCGGGAGCCAGATCACCTTCGGCCAGGCGCTCTGGCGGCTGCTGCTCGTCATGCTCTACCTGTCCGCGGGGCTGGCCGCGCTCGCGGCCGTCGGGCTGTTCATCTCGACCCTCACCGAGCAGCCGATCGCGGCCGCCATCGCGCTGATGATCTTCACGATCGTCTCGTGGATCCTCGACGCGGTGCCGCAGCTGGCGTGGCTGCACCCCTGGCTCGTCGTCGACCACTGGCTCGCCTTCGGCGACCTGCTGCGCGACCCGATCGGGGGCGGCGGCGAGGTCGGCACGGGTCTCGCGCTGGCGGCCGCGTATGCCGTCGTGTTCTGGACCGCCTCGTGGGCCCGGTTCGCGGGCAAGGACATCACGAGCTGACGCCAGGTGCGAGGAGCCCGGGGCGGGCTCGCGGTGTGCCGGGGGGCCGCCGCGGGCCTGCCCTGTCTGCTCGCCCGCCGTGGAGCGTGGTGACGAGGGACACCCGGCTCGGCCGTTCCGCCACTACCGATCGGTAACTAGGCTCCCCGACCATGACGACCCTCGCTGGCAGGACCATCCTCATGTCCGGCGGCAGCCGCGGCATCGGCCTGGCGATCGCGGTGCGCGCCGCCCGCGACGGCGCCAACGTGGCCCTGGTCGCCAAGACCGACCGGCCCGACCCGCGCCTCGCCGGCACGATCCACACCGCCGCTGACGCGATCCGCGAGGCCGGAGGCCACGCGCTGCCCATCGTCGGTGACATCCGCGACGACGCCACCATCGCCGAGGCGGTCGAGCGCACGGTGGCCGAGTTCGGCGGCATCGACGTCGTCGTCAACAACGCCAGCGTCCTCAACCTCAGCCCGACCGCAGACCTCGACCCCAAGCGGTACGACCTGATGCACGACGTCAACGTCCGCGGCACGTTCATGCTCACCCGCGCGGCGATCCCGCACCTGCTCGCGAGCCCCGACCCCAAGGTCCTCACCCTGAGCCCGCCCGTCGACCTGGACCCGCGCTGGTTCGCCGGGCACCCGGCCTACACGATGGCCAAGTACGGCATGACGATGGCGGCGCTCGGCTTCGCCCACGAGCTGGGGCAGAAGGGGGTCTCCTCCACCTGCCTGTGGCCCGCGACGCTCGTCGCCACCGACGCGATCGGCAACCTGCCCGGCGGCGACCAGATGGTGCGCGTCAGCCGCAAGCCCGACATCGTCGCCGACGCCGCCTACGAGGTGCTCACCACCGAGGGCCAGGCGCTCAACGGGAAGACGCTCGTCGACGAGGACCTGCTGCGCGAGCGCGGCGTCACCGACTTCGCGGCCTACTCCATGACCGGTCGCGACGAGGGCCTGGCGCCGGACCTCTTCCTGTCCTGACACGGGTCTTGTCCGGCCGGGCCGGGCGCGGTGGGATGGGCCCATGACATCGCTGTCGCACGCCGTGGGCGAGACCGAGCCGGCCCTGCTCGAGCAGACCATCCCCGACAACCTCGACGCCACCGTGGCCCGGTTCGCCGACCGCGAGGCGCTCGTCGACGTGGATCAGGGGATCCGCTGGACGTATGCCGAGTTCGCCGGCCAGGTGGACCGGCTCGCGCGGGCGCTGCTCGCCGTGGGTGTGGTGAAGGGCGAGCGGGTCGGCATCTGGTCGCCGAACCGGGCCGAGTGGACGGTCGTGCAGTACGCGACGGCCAAGATCGGCGCGATCCTCGTCAACATCAACCCGGCCTACCGCACGCACGAGCTCGACTACGTGCTCGGCCAGGCCGGGATCACCCGGGTGTTCCTCGCCGACTCGTTCAAGACCAGCGACTACGTCGCGATGCTCGCCGAGGTGCGGGACAACCGTCCCGACGTCAGCGACGCCTGGGTCTTCGGGCAGCAGTCGTGGGAGGACCTGCTCGCGCGGGCCGAGGAGGTGACGGCCGAGCAGGTGGCCGAGGTCCAGCGCGGGCTCGAGCCCGGCGACGCGATCAACATCCAGTACACGTCGGGCACGACCGGGTTCCCCAAGGGCGCCACCCTCAGCCACCGCAACATCCTCAACAACGGCTACTTCGTCGGCGAGCTGTGCCACTACACCGAGGCCGACCGGATCTGCATCCCCGTGCCCTTCTACCACTGCTTCGGCATGGTGATGGGCAACCTCGCGGCCACCACCCACGGGGCGGCCATGGTGATCCCGGCCCCCGGGTTCGACCCGGCGGCGACGCTGAAGGCGACGGCCGACGAGAGGTGCACCAGCCTCTACGGCGTCCCCACGATGTTCATCGCGGAGTGGGCGCTGCCGGACCACGCGGCGTACGACCTGTCCACGGTGCGCACCGGCATCATGGCCGGCTCGCCGTGCCCGGCCTCGATGATGCAGAAGCTCATCGACGCCGGCATCGACGAGATGACCATCTGCTACGGCATGACCGAGACCTCGCCGGTGTCGACCCAGACCCGCACCGACGACTCCTTCGAGCACAAGGTCGGCACGGTCGGTCGGGTCATGCCGCACCTGGAGATCAAGGTGGTCGACCCGGTGACGGGCGAGACGGTCCCGCGCGGCACGCCGGGGGAGTTCTGCACCAAGGGGTACTCGGTGATGCTCGGGTACTGGGAGCAGCAGGACAAGACCGACGAGGTGCTGCAGGACGGCTGGATGCACACCGGCGACATCGCGGTCATGGGCGAGGACGGCTACGTCGAGATCACCGGCCGGATCAAGGACATGGTCATCCGCGGTGGTGAGAACGTCTACCCGCGCGAGATCGAGGAGTTCCTCTACACCCACCCCGACATCCTCGACGCCCAGGTGATCGGGGTGCCGGACGAGAAGTACGGCGAGGAGCTGTGCGCGTGGATCCGGATGCGCGAGGGGGCGCAGCCGCTCGACGCCGAGGCGGTGCGCGACTTCGCCACGGGGAAGCTCGCGCACTACAAGATCCCGCGGTACGTCGTGGTCGTCGACGAGTTCCCGATGACCGTCACCGGCAAGGTGCGCAAGGTCGAGATGCGCGAGAAGACGGTCGCCGACCTCGGCCTGCACGCCTGACCCCGACACGCTCCACCCACGACGGAGCCCGGCACCCCCACCGTGGGGTGCCGGGCTCCCTCGCCTGCGGTCGGGCGCCGGAGGCCGGGCGGACCGACGACCAGTTCGACCGGCGGCCGGCGTGTCGCGCCGGACGCGCCGAGGTCAGGCGCGACGTGGTCGTTGCTGCGCCGGGTGGCTCGGCCACCAGAAGCGCTCGCCGAGGAGGCTGACCAGCGCCGGGACGAGCACGCTGCGCACGACGAGCGTGTCGAGCAGCACGCCGAACCCGACGATGACGCCGATCTGCGCCAGCTGCACCAGCGGCAGCACGCCGAGGACGGCGAACACCGCCGCCAGCAGGATGCCCGCGCTCGTGATGACGCCACCGGTGACCGCGAGCGCCCGGACGATCGCCTCGCGCGCCGGCGCGCCCTCCGCTGCCTCCTCCCGGGCCCGCGTGGTGAGGAAGATGTTGTAGTCGACGCCCAGCGCCACGAGGAACAGGAACGCCAGCAGCGGGGTGCTGACCGCCAACGGTGGGTAGTCGAGGAGGTGCTGGAACGCGAACCAGCTCGCGCCCATGCTCGCGAGGTAGGTCGCGACGACGGTCGTCACCAGGACCAGCGCGGCGACCACGGAGCGCAGCAGGAGCAGGAGCACCACGACGACGATCCCCAGGATGAGGGGGAACAGCACCACGCGGTCACGGTCGGCGGTGGTCTTGGCGTCCAGGGCCTCCGCGTCGCTGCCGCCGACGAGGGCATCGGCGCCCGGGACGGCGTGCACCGCGTCGCGCAGCGCGCGGACCTCGTCGAACGCCTTGGTCGTCCCGGGGGAGGCGTCGAGGACGGCGCTCAGCTCGACGAGCCGGTCGTCGCCTCCTGTCTTCCGGACCTCCTGCACGCCCTGGACGCCCTTGGCGGCGTCGGTGACCGCCGCGGCAGCCGAGGCCTTCGCGATGATGGTCGCGGGCTCGCTCGTGCCGGCCGGGAACGCGGCCGCGAGCTGTTCCTGGCCTACGACGGCCTCCGGCTTGGTGAGGAACTGCTCGTTCGGGGACTGCCCCACCGACAGGCTGAGGCCGCCGAGGGCGAGGACGACGAGCACGGCCACCGAGGAGACGGCCACGACCACGGGCCGCCCGGTCACGGCATCCCCGAGTCGGCGCCACACGCCGGCGTGGCTGGGGTCGAGGGTGCCCACGCGGGGGACGAACGGCCAGAACAGCCGGCGCCCGAACAGGACCATCGCGGCGGGCAGGACGAGCAGGGCGTACAGGAGGGCGACGACGATGCCGAGGGCGCCGGCGTAGCCCAGCGACTGCGCGAAGGGGTCGTCGGCCAGGCCGAGGCAGAGCAGCGCCAGGGTGACGGTGCCGCCACTGGCCAGGATGGCGGGCGCGGCGGAGCGCAGCGCGGCGCGCATGGCCTCGTGGCGGTCCTCGGTCCGGCGCAGCTCCTCTCGGTAGCGGGCGATCAGGAGCAGGGCGTAGTTCGTCCCGGCACCGAAGACCAGCACCGACGTGATGCCGGTGACCGCCCCGTCGGCGCGGACGTCGCTGATGCGCGACAGGATCGTGAGGGCCTTGCTCGCGACCTGGTCGCCGGTGCCGACGACCGTCAGCGGCACGAGCCACAGCCACGGGCTGCGGTAGGTGATGAGGAGCAGGACGGCCACCACGCCCGCGGTGGCGCCGAGCAGGCGGATGTCGGCGCCGTCGAAGACCGCGCCGATGTCGGCGCCGAACGCCGGTCCGCCCGTGACGGTCGCGGTGAGGCCCTGCGGCAGGCCCTCGCGGACGGCGGCACGCAGGGCCGCCACCGCGTCGGAGTTCTGCCCGTCCGGCAGGTCGGCCTTGAGCGGCACGATGACGAGCGCGGTGCCCTTGTCGTCCGACAGCTGGGGCGGGATGGCGCCTCCAGGGGCGCCGCCTCCGCCGGCCGTGCCGGTCCCGCCCGTCCCGCCGGGCGCGCCGGGCGCGCCGGTGGCGCCCGCAGCGGGCGCCCACTGCTTCACCGCAGCGAGGCCCCGGTCACGCGAGGCCTCCACGGCCTTGACGTCGACCGGGCCGGAGGCCGCCTTGTAGACGACGATCGCCGGGGCGACGCCGCTGGAGGGCAGCTGCTCGCGCAGCGCGCTGACCTGGGCCGACTCGGCGCTGTCGGGGAGCGACGCCGCGGTCGTCGAGACGGCCTTCGGCTCGCCGGCGAAGGCGAAGGCGGCAGCCGAAACGAGCACCGCGAGCACCACGACGACCCACTTGGCCCGGGGTCCCACCAGGCGGCCGAGCGCGCGCCCGACGGGGGAGAAGAACCCGTGCGGGTCCCGAGCCGGCTGCTTCTCTCCGTGCTGGAACATTTCCATGCTGGAAATACTAGACTGTCCCCGTGACGCACCGCGAGCCGAACCCCTCCGCCGCCCTGGACGCGGCCATCATCGACCGGCTGCGCGAGTTCACCACCGCCATGGACCACTACATCGACGCCCATGGCGGTCGGCACGGGCTGCACCGCACCGACCTCAATGCCCTGGCCCACGTCATGGACGCCAGCCGCCGCGGCGAGGACCTCGGGCCGGGGGAGCTGGCCGCCGCGCTCAACCTCAGCGCCCCGGCGACGTCGGCGCTGCTCACGAGGCTCGAGGGGGTCGGCCACGTGCAGCGCAGGCACAGCGAGACCGACCGCCGACGGGTCTCGATCGAGATGACGGACGCCGCCATGCACGTGGGTCGCGAGGTCTTCGCCCCCATCGGTGGCGCCATCCGTGAGGTCATCGCCGGGTTCACGCCGCACGAGCGCGCGGTGGTCCTGCGGTTCCTCACCGAGGTCGTGGACCGGACCACCGCCGCCGCCGAGGTCGGCCCCCAGGCGCCGGACGGGCGCTGAGGACGGCGCCGGTCCTGACGACCGAACGGCCGCTGACCTGCGGCGATGCCGGGCACTCGGCGTGCCAGTGGGCCGGGTCGGGGCTACGTTCGAGGTGCGGCCGGCACCCCGGCCGCAGGGACCAGGAGGTCGGGATGGACACCAGCACCATCATCTGGATCATCGTCGCGGTCATCGTCGTGGCGGTGGTCGTCGCACTCGTCGCCCGGCGCTCGTCGGCCCGTCGGGTCGAGGCGCAGCGGGCCGAGGCGGACAGCATCCGCACCCAGGCGCAGGAGCACGACCGCGAGCTGCGGGCCCGCGAGGCCCGCGCGGAGGAGACCGAGGCGCAGGCCCGCGCCGCCCGGGCCGAGGCCGACCGCAAGGCCGCCGAGGCCAAGCGGCTCGAGGCCGAGGCGGAGCGACACGGCGAGGGTGCGCAGGAGGTCCGCGAGGTGCGCGACGAGCACCTGCGCCGGGCCGACGAGACCGACCCCGACGTCGAGCCGGACGTCGACCGGGACGTCCAGCCAGGGCGCGACGCCGCGCGCCCGGCGGAGGGCACCGAGCGGGTGGACGACGGCACGACCCTGCACCGCGACACGCTGCAGCAGGACGCCGCCGACGTCGACCGCCGCCCGCTGGGCGAGCGGCACGAGGTCGACGCCGCCGACGTCGACCGCCACCCCCTGGGCGAGCGGCACGAGGTCGCCGACACCACCACCGACACCACCACGGGCACCGAGGCCGGCCGGACGGGAGCCTGACCCGCCGGGAGCCTGACCCGCCGGGAGCCTGACCCGCCCGCGGCGGCGGGCCGCGGGGTCGGCCGGAGGGAATGTCTTGACGCGGGACGCCGTTGGCGTGGATAGTTGAATTTGAAACTATCCCGATGGAGGGACCATGCCAGCCGTCACCGTCTCCGACCTCACCGTGCTGCCCCGCGTCCCGTCGCCCTCGCCGGCGGCGGTCCAGCGTCCGGTGCGCTCGATCACCAGCGCGCCCGGCGGGCTCGAGGGTGAGGGCTTCCCCGTGAAGCGCGCCTTCGCGGGCGTCGACCTGCGCGACCTCGACCCGTTCATCCACATGGACGAGATGGGCGAGGTCGAGTACGCCCCGGGTGAGCCCAAGGGCACGCCGTGGCACCCCCACCGCGGCTTCGAGACCGTCACCTACATCATCGACGGGATCTTCGACCACCAGGACTCCTTCGGTGGCGGCGGGACCATCACCGACGGTGACACCCAGTGGATGACCGCCGGGTCGGGCATCCTGCACATCGAGGCCCCGCCGGAGCACCTCGTCGTGAGCGGCGGCCTGTTCCACGGGTTCCAGCTCTGGGTGAACCTGCCCCGCGCCGACAAGCTCAAGCCCCCGGCATACCAGGACCTGCGCTCCTCCGAGGTCGGGCTGCTCACCTCCGCCGACGGCGGCACGCTCCTGCGGGTCATCGCCGGCGAGGTCGCCGGAGTCACGGGTCCCGGCTCGACGCACACGCCGATGGCGATGGTGCACGCGACGGTCGCTCCCGGCGGCGAGGCCGTGCTCCCGTGGCGCAGCGACTTCAACGCCCTCGTCTACGTCATGAGCGGCGACGGCTTCGTCGGCCCGGACCAGTCCCCGATCGGCACCGGCCAGCTCGCGGTGCTCGGGGTGGGCGACACCCTGCGCCTGTCGTCCGCGCGCACCCAGCAGGAGCGGTATGCCGCGGGGCTCGACGTGATCGTCCTCGGTGGCCGCCCGATCCGCGAGCCCGTCGCCTGGGCCGGCCCGTTCGTGATGAACACCAAGGCCGAGGTGATGAAGGCGTTCGAGGACTACCAGGCCGGACGGCTGGGCCAGCCCGTCCCGCACGGCGACGTGGGCGGCGCCTCCGCCTGAGGCGGGGTCCGAGCCGCATCGGGGGCTGGAGCGTTCGGGGAACCGCGCGCTGCAGCCCCAGATCGCGTGTCCCGTGGCTGTCGCGCCGGTCGTAGGAGCCTGAACTGGCATCCTCCGATCCAATACGATACGGTTCGTATCGTAACGAGAGGAGGCGCGCACAGATGACCCACACCATGACTCGCACCCGCGCGGACCGCCGCGCCCGCGCCGCCCACGAGGCCCGGCGCTACCCCCACGACTACCTGCACACCGACCGCACCTACGAGCAGTCGCAGCGCGACATCGGCGGCAGCCTGTTCCTGGGCGCCGTCACGCTCATCGCCCTGATGACGCTCATCGTCACCGGCCTGCTGTTCTAGCGACCAGGCGGTCCGGCGCACGGCGAAGCCCCCACCCGACAAGCTCGGGTGAGGGCTTCGTCGCGTGGGGGTCTCGGTAGGCGGGGCCTCGGTGCGCGGCGAATCGGGGCCGGCCCCCGCGGGGCCGGCGGCCCTACGACTCCGGCAGCGCGGCGAACGTCGCCTTGGCGTCGCGGTACCAGCCCATCGACCGCTTCGGGTGGCGCCACCGACCCTTCATGTCCTCACGGGCCTGCAGGTGCGTGGTGTCGCCCGCCTTCTCGGCGTCCTTGAGGTGCTGGTCCTGGGCCTTGATCACGTCGTCCGCGGTCTCGCCCCGGTGGGCGAGGTCGCAGGGGCCGCCGAGCTGGCGGCAGGTCATCGTCTTCATCGGTTCTCCTCCGGCCGGGTGGCCTTGGTGTCGGGTGGGTGGTGCCCCTGCCGTGCTGACGTCCGAGCTGCCGCGGGTGTGACCGTCAGTCGCGGGGGACGGCGCCGTCCCGGCGGGACACCCGGGACAGGACGGCCGGCTCGGCGCGGAACGTGATCCGCGTGACGACCCCGCCCTCGAGCGTGAAGTCGAAGAGGACCCTGGCCTCGCCGCGCAGGTACCAGGCGGCAGCCGGGCGGTCGTCGACCAGGACGGGCAGGGCCGACTGCGCCGACCCGTTGAAGAAGCCCGCCACCGCCTCGCGTCCCTCGATCCGCTCCGGGGTCCCCGCGAGGACCGCCGCGTCGTCGGCCGTGACGACGGCGTCCGGTGCGAGCAGCTGTACGAGCCGGGTGAAGTCCCCCTGCCGCGCGGCCGACATGAACGCGTCGACGACCTCCCAGTCGGCGAGCTGGTCCTCGGGCGCGGGCTGGCGGACCTTGGCGCGGGCCCGTGACGCCAGCTTGCGGGCAGCCGCAGGGGTGCTGTCGAGCACCGCGGCGATCGTGGCGAACTCGAAGCCGAAGGTGTCGTGCAGCACGAACGCGACCCGCTCCTGCGGTGTCAGCCGGTCGAGCACGACCTGCAGGGCGACGCCCACCGTGTCGGCGAGCACGACGTCCTCGGCCGGGTCGGGCGCCCGCTCGGCCACCTCCACCTCGGGCACGGGGACGGAGCGGCGGGCCCGCAGCCGGTCCAGGCACAGCCGCGTCGTCACGGTGGTGAGCCAGGCGGGCACGCTGTCGATGTCGTCGGCCGCCGCGTGCAGCCGCAGCCAGGCCTGCTGCACCACGTCCTCGGCCTCGGCCGGGTCGGCGAGCACCCGGGTGGCGAGCCCCACCAGCCGTGGCCGCTCGGCCATGAAGATCTCCGTCCGGTCCACGGTGCCGACCCTTCCACGAAACGACGCTGTCGACCCACTGACGCAGCACGTCCCGCGGATGTGACGACGGCCGTGCCACTCCCTTCCGGTCCAGCGCGTGGACGCGCGGGGGACCGTGCTCACAAAGCCACCACTCTCGGACACCCAGCCAATAGGTTGAGGTGCGTCACGGCCTTCCAACGACGGGAGCAACAGTGCGGATCGGTGTCCCTGCGGAGTCCAAGCCGGGTGAGTCCCGGGTCGCCGCCACGCCCAAGACGGTCGCGCAGCTGGTCGGCCTCGGGTACGACGTCGTGGTCGAGCGCGGCGCCGGCGCGCGCGCCTCCTTCCCCGACGAGGCGTATGCCGCGGCCGGAGCCACCTGCGTCGACGCGCCGGAGGCGTGGGCCTGCGAGGTGGTGCTCAAGGTCAACGCCCCCGACGACGCCGAGGTCGCGCGGCTGCGGGCGGGCACGCTGCTGGCCTGCCTGCTCTCCCCGGCCCTGCGCCCCGACCTGGTGGAGCGGCTCACCGCTGCGGGGGTCACCGCGCTCGCCATGGACGCCGTCCCGCGCATCTCGCGCGCCCAGTCGCTCGACGTGCTCTCCTCCATGGCCAACATCGGCGGCTATCGCGCGGTCATCGAGGCGGCCCACGAGTTCGGGTCCCTGTTCACCGGCCAGGTCACCGCGGCCGGCAAGGTCCCTCCTGCCACGGTGCTCGTCGTGGGTGCCGGGGTCGCAGGGCTCGCGGCCATCGGCACCGCCAACAGCCTCGGCGCCGTCGTGCGCGCGTTCGACGCCCGGGCCGAGGTCGGCGAGCAGGTCGAGTCGATGGGCGCGCAGTTCCTGCGGATCGACATCGAGGACGAGGGCCCGTCGGCGACGGGGTACGCCAAGGAGATGGGCGAGGACTTCAACCGCAAGGCCGCCGAGCTCTACGCCCAGCAGGTGCGCGAGGTCGACATCGTCATCACGACCGCGCTCATCCCCGGCCGCCCGGCGCCCCGGCTCATCACCGAGGAGATGGTCGCCACGATGAAGCCGGGCTCGGTCGTCGTCGACATGGCAGCAGCCAACGGAGGCAACGTCGCCGGCGCCGTCGCCGACCAGCTCGTCACGACAGCGGGCGGGGTCAAGATCATCGGCTACACCGACCTTCCCGGCCGCCTGCCGACGCAGGCCAGCCAGCTGTTCGGCACCAACCTCGTCAACCTGCTCAAGCTGCTCACGCCGGGCAAGGACGGCCGGGTCGTCCTCGACCTCGACGACGTCGTCCAGCGGGGCATGACCGTGTGCCGCGACGGCGAGACGCTCTGGCCGCCGCCGCCCGTCCAGGTGAGCGCCGCGCCCGCGGCACCTTCCGCGAAAGCGCCCGAGCCTGCCGCGCCCAAGCCGCCACCGGACCCCAGGCGCCGGTATGCCGTGATGGCCCTGGCCGCGGTCCTGTTCGGCCTCGTCGCCGCGAACTCCCCGTCGGTCTTCCTCGGTCACTTCACCGTCTTCGCGCTCGCGGTCATCGTCGGGTTCTACGTCATCTCCAACGTCGCCCACGCCCTGCACACGCCGCTGATGTCGGAGACCAACGCGATCAGCGGCATCATCCTCGTCGGCGCGATCCTGCAGGTCGGCAGCGGCGACCCGGTCGTACGCGCCATCGCCCTGGGCGGCATCGTCATCGCGAGCATCAACATCTTCGGTGGCTTCGCGGTGACCGGCCGCATGCTCCAGATGTTCCGGAAGGACTGACGGACCATGACCAGCATCGACCGGCCCCGCTCCTCGTCCCTCCGGGCCTCGCTCCTTCGTCGCTCGTGTCCTCGGGAGGTCGTCGCGTGACCAGCAACGTCGTGCAGGCGGCATACATCGTCTCGGCCGTCCTCTTCGTCCTCTCCCTCGCCGGCCTCTCGAAGCACGAGAAGGCCAAGGAGGGCAACGCCTTCGGTGTGACCGGCATGGTCATCGCGCTCGTGGCCACGCTCTGGCTGTCGGCGTCGCGGTCCGAGAACGGCCTCGTCACGATCCTGCTCGTGCTCGTCGCGATGGCGGTCGGTGGCTCGATCGGGCTGTGGCGCGCGCGGGTCGTCGAGATGACGCAGATGCCCGAGCTCGTCGCGATGCTGCACTCGTTCGTCGGCCTCGCCGCGGTGCTCGTCGGGTTCAACTCCTTCGCCGAGGGCGGGGAGGCGGGCACGGGCCGGACCATCCACCTCGTCGAGGTCTTCCTCGGGGTCTTCATCGGCGCCGTGACCTTCACCGGGTCGATCGTGGCGTTCCTCAAGCTGTCGGCGCGGATCAAGTCCTCGCCGCTCATGCTGCCGGCGCGGCACTGGCTCAACCTCGCTGCGCTGCTCGTGTCGGCCGGCCTGCTCGTGTGGTTCGTCGCGTCCGGGTCGATCGTGCCGCTGCTGCTCATGACCGTCGTGGCGCTCGCGTTCGGCTGGCACCTCGTGGCCTCGATCGGCGGCGGCGACATGCCGGTCGTGGTGTCGATGCTCAACAGCTACTCGGGCTGGGCGGCCGCCGCGGCGGGCTTCATGCTCGGCAACGACCTGCTCATCGTCACCGGCGCCCTCGTCGGCTCCTCCGGTGCGATCCTGTCCTACATCATGTGCCGGGCGATGAACCGCTCGTTCCTCTCAGTCATCGCGGGCGGGTTCGGCCAGGAGGTCGCGGTCGGGGCCGACACCGACTACGGCGACCACCGCGAGACCACCGCCGAGGACGTCGCCGAGCTGCTGCGCGATGCGTCGTCGGTCGTCATCACCCCCGGCTACGGCATGGCCGTGGCCCAGGCGCAGTACCCCGTCGCTGAGCTCACCAGCCAGCTGCGCAAGAAGGGCGTCAATGTCCGGTTCGGCATCCACCCGGTCGCGGGTCGGCTCCCCGGCCACATGAACGTGCTGCTGGCCGAGGCCAAGGTCCCCTACGACATCGTCCTGGAGATGGACGAGGTCAACGACGACTTCCCCGACACCGACGTCGTCCTCGTCATCGGCGCGAACGACACCGTAAACCCGTCGGCCTCCGAGGAGCCGTCCAGCCCGATCGCCGGCATGCCGGTGCTCGAGGTGTGGAAGGCGCGCAACGTGGTCGTCTTCAAGCGGTCCATGGCGACGGGGTATGCCGGCGTGCAGAACCCGTTGTTCTTCAAGGAGAACAGCGCGATGCTCTTCGGCGACGCCAAGGAGCGCGTCGAGGACATCATCAAGGCGCTCTAGCGCTCTGACCATTCCTCCGGGCCCGGGTGGCCGGGCTCGGCGACCACGCAGAGCTCGTTGCCCTCGGGGTCCGCCATGACCTGCCACCAGACGCCCACGGTGTCGAGCAGGTCCACGACGGGCTCGCCGAGCCGCCGGCCGCCGAGGTCCTCCAGCCTCGACACCAGCCCGGGCAGCCCGAGGTCGAGCGGCGGGTGGACGTCGACGTGCATGCGGTTCTTGCCGTTCCTGCCCTCGGGGACCTGCTGGAGGATGAACACCGGACCCCTGGGCTCGCCCTCGTCGGGGCGCAGGACGACGAAGCCGGGCAGCTCCGAGGCCACGCGGTACCCCATCGCCGCGGACCAGAACGGCGTCAGAGCCTGCGCGTCGAGGCAGTCGAGGACGATCGACAGGTGCATGGTCAGGTGCTCGAGAGGCTCGGGACCTCGCCCTCGCGGGCCCGGCCGGCGAGGCGGCTGTTGCGGTAGCTGTAGGCGAAGTAGACGACGAAGCCCAGGGCCATCCACACGAGGAACCGGATCCACGTCTCCACCGACAGGTTCAGCATGAGGTAGAGCGAGGCCAGGGCGGCGAACCCGGGCAGCCACGGCGACAGGGGCACGCGGAACGCCCGCTGGATGTCCGGACGCCGGTGCCGCAGGATCGGCACGGCGAGCGAGACCAGCGTGAAGGCGGCGAGGGTGCCGATGTTCACCATCTCCTCGAGGTCGACGTGGTTGCCGACGTAGCCGGCGATCACGGCGATGACCACACCGACCAGGACGGTGATGCGGATCGGCGTCCCCGTGCGCGGGTTCGTGCGCCCGAACCCGGACGGCAGCAGCCGGTCGCGGCACATGGCGAACAGCACGCGGGTCGCGCCGATGATCAACGTCATCACGACCGTGGTCAGGCCTGCGACGGCGCCACAGGAGATGACCGTGGCGTAGGCCGACTTCCCGACGTCGCGGAACGCCGTGGCCAGCGCGGCGTCGGGGTCGATCTTGTCGTACTTCACCATCCCCGTGATGACGAAGGCCACGGCCACGTAGAGGACGGTGCAGATCACGAGCGAGGCGAGGATCCCGATGGGCAGGTCGCGCTGGGGGTTCTTGGCCTCCTCGGCGGTCGTCGCGACCACGTCGAAGCCGATGTAGGCGAAGAACACGATCCCGGCGCCGGCGAAGATGCCGCCCAAGCCGTACGTCGTGGGGGTGAACCCGGCGATCGCCTGGATGAGCGGCTGGGTGAGCCCGGACGCGGACTCGCCTGCCTTGGCCGGCGGGACGAACGGGTGGTAGTTCGCCGTCTTGATGTACGCGATCCCCGCCACGATGACGAAGAGCACGATGAACAGCTTGATCGCGACGAGGACGAGGTTGACCCGCATGGACTCCTTGATGCCCCACGCGACCAGCGCCGTGAGGACCGCGACGAGCAGGAAGGCCAGCAGGTTGAACTGGCCCCCGGGGTTGTCCTGCGTGCGGGGGGCGAGCGCGTCGGGCAGGTGCAGGCCGAGGTCGTTCAGCAGCAGGTTGGCGTAGGACGACCAGCCCTGGGAGACCACCCCGGCGCCGAGGGCCAGCTCGAGCAGGAGGTCCCAGCCGATGATCCACGCGACGATCTCGCCGAGCGAGGCGTACGAGAACGTGTAGGCCGACCCGGACACCGGCACGGTCGACGCGAACTCGGCGTAGCAGAGCGCGGCGAGGCCGCAGACGACCGCGGCCACGACGAAGGAGATGGTGATCGCCGGCCCGGCATACGCCTGCGCGGCCTTGCCCGTGAACGTGAAGATGCCCGCGCCGATGATGACCCCGATGCCGAACACCGTCAGGTCCAGCCAGGACAGGCTCTTCTTGAGGGCGAACTCTGGGTCGTCGGTCTCGCGGATGGACTGTTCGACCGACTTGGTCCGCATCACGGACATGGGTTGGACCTCCGGTGGCTCGACGCCCGGGGCGCCCCGTCGCGACCCGGATGGCGAACCACGCTAGCGCTGGTCGTCGTCCCGGGCGCGACGAGGACGCAGTGGGATGGGACCGGTGTCGGCGCTGCGGTCACGGGCCCGCAGGTCGGGAGACCGGTAGAGGGTGTCGCCCTGGTCGCCGGTCGTGGTGCCGGGTTCCCCCGCCGTGGGGTGCGCCGGGCTGTGCCGCGGGGAGTCCCAGCCCGCGTACGGGTCCGGCAGGTCCGCACGAACCGGCACCGGCTCGGTCCACGGCTCGTCGACCCACGGCTCCTGCGCCTGCGGCGCGTCCCACTGCTCGTCCCACGGCTGGCCGGTCGCGCCCCATCGGTCGCGTCCCGCCGGGGTGCCGTCGCGGCCCGGACCGCGGAACATCTCCGCGCAGATCACGCGGTAGTTGTGATCGGGCTGGGGGACCCAGTTCACCTCGTGCAGGGCCTGCTCCTGGCCTGCGGACTCCATGACGAAGCGGCCGTAGCCGAGGAGCCGGCCGGGCACCGACCGCTCGTAGGACATGTCCGTGACCTTCATCAGGGGCATCATCGCCACCTTGCGCGTGATGAACCCGTAGAAGAGCAGGAGGCGCCTGTCGGTGGCGACGAACCAGTCGTGCCGCCACTCGGCCACCCGGTAGGCCATCCGCGCCACGAGGGCGAACCAGAGCCACCAGATGGCGGTGCCGAGCCACCCGACCGATGCAGGGATCCGAGCGTCGACCCACAGCGCGAGCACCGCGCCGACGAGGACGCTGCCGACGGGCTCGGCGACCTTGCCCCAGTGCTGGTGGACCGCGGTGACGAGCCGCTCGCCGTCGAGCAGGTAGCGGTCCAGCTCGGCGTGCCTGCGCTGCTGTGGCAGACCCCCTGGGTCCGACAGGCGGCGCGGCTCGGGCAGGCTCACGGCCGGGGTCGCCTAGCGGCCGAGCAGCGAGTCGAAGAAGGTGCCGATGCCCCGGGCCCCGTCGGCCAGGATCGAGCCGGACGTCTTGACGATGTCGGCTGCCTGCTGGGGGGACGTGACGATCGCGTACGCGGCGAACGCGACGAGGACCCAGACCAGGATCTTCTTTGCGCGCTGCATGGACACTCCTCGGGTGTCGGGGCCGGTCCACCCGAGCGGGCACACCTCAGCCCTGAGGCTGCCGGAGGAGGTCAGCCGTTCGGGGGAGGCGCGCCGGTCCGAACGGCTGAGGAGTGGTCGGGCCGTCCGAGGACCGGCCGCGCCGTCCCAGGATCGCCCGGCCCGGGACCGGTCGGGCCGCGCGACCCCTCAGACGACGCCGTAGAGGCGGTCGCCCGCGTCCCCGAGGCCCGGGACGATGTAGCCCTTGTCGTTGAGGCGCTCGTCCATCGCCCCGGTGACGATCGTGACCGGGATGTCCAGGTCGGCGAGGGCCTCCTCGACGTGCGCGACACCCTCGGGCGTGGCCAGCAGGGTCACCGCCGTGATGTCGTCGGCGCCACGGTCGGTGAGGTAGCGGATCGCGTCGGCGAGGGTGCCGCCGGTGGCGAGCATCGGGTCCACGACGTAGCACTGTCGCCCGGAGAGGTCCTCGGGCAGCCGGTTGGCGTACGTGACCGCCTCGAGCGTCTCCTCGTTGCGCTGCATGCCCAGGAAGCCGACCTCGGCGCTGGGCAGCAGGCGGACCATGCCCTCGAGCATCCCGAGACCGGCCCGCAGGATCGGCACGATGAGCGGCTTGGGGTTGCTCAGCTTGATGCCCGTGGTGGGCGCGACGGGGGTCTCGATCGCGAACGGCTCGACCCGCACGTCGCGCGTCGCCTCGTACGCCAGCAGCGTCACCAGCTCCTCGGTCAGCCGGCGGAAGGTGGGGCTGTCCGTCCGCTTGTCACGCAGGTAGGTGAGCTTGTGCGTGATGAGGGGGTGATCGGCAACGTGGACGCGCATAGGCGAAACTTAGCGCGTGACCTCCTCCCGCGGCCCGGCGCCCGATGCCCGGTATGCCGGGTGGATGGGCGAGGCGCTGGAGCTCGCCGCGCAGGCCGCGCGCGAGGGTGACGTGCCCGTGGGGGCGGTCGTCGTCGACGCTGCCGGCGAGGTGGTCGGGCGGGGCCGGAACCTGCGCGAGGTGGCGCACGACCCCACGGCGCACGCGGAGGTCGTGGCCCTGCGCGAGGCCGCCCTGGCCAGGGGCGAGTGGCGGCTGGAGGGGTGCACGCTGGTCGTCACCCTCGAGCCCTGCCCCATGTGTGCCGGGGCCCTGCTGCTCTCCCGGGTCGACCGGCTCGTGCTCGGGGCCTGGGACCCCAAGCTGGGCGCGACCGGCTCGGTGTGGGACCTCGTCCGCGACCGCCGCGTCAACCACGTCGTCGAGGTCGTGGGCGGGGTGCGGGAGCAGGAGTGCGCGACCCTGCTGCTCGACTTCTTCGCCACCCACCGAGAGGCGGCCCGGCCGTGAGCGGACTCGTCGGCAGCCTGGTCGACACCGTGCTCGGTGCGCCGCCGTGGCTGGTCTACCTGCTCGTCGGGCTCGTGGTCTTCGCCGAGGACGCCCTGTTCGTCGGCTTCGTCCTGCCGGGGGAGACCCTGGCCATCATCGGCGGTGTCACGGCCAGCATCGGGCACACGTCGTTCACGGTGGTGCTGCTCGTCGTCGTCCTCTGCGCGATCGTCGGTGACTCCGTCGGCTACGAGATCGGCAAGCACTTCGGCCCACGGGTCATGTCGCTCTCGGTGCTCCAGCGCCGGCGCAAGCGGCTCGACGACGCCCAGGACTTCCTGCGGCGCCGCGGCGGCTCGGCCGTGTTCCTAGGACGGTGGACGGCGTTCTTCCGTGCGGTGATGCCCGCCCTCGCCGGGCTGAGCGGCATGCCGTACCGCATGTTCCTGCCGTGGAACGCAGCCGGCGGCATCGCCTGGGGGGCGACGGCCGTGACCGCCGGCTACCTCGCCGGCGAGTCCTACCGGCGGGTCGAGAAGTGGCTCGGCACGGGCGCGGCCGTGGTGGTCGGCCTCATCGTCGTCGTGGCGATCCTCGTGGTGGTCGTGCGCCGACGGCGGCGCGAGCACGCCGGCTCCGACGGCTGAGGGCGCCCCTGGCACGGGCACGCCCGCGCCGGACCGAGCTGTCCGCCGAGTTCACCTGCTCGTCGCCGGGATGCCGACTCCGTGTTCACCTCGGCACGGGAGAACTCGGACGTCCCCCTTCGACAGGAGCTCCCATGCGTCATACCCGTGCCCTCGCGCCCGCGACCGTCCTGGCCACCGCGCTCGCGGCCGTCCTCCTCTCCTCCGCCGCGGCCCAGGCCGCGGACGGGCAGGCCAAGTCCGGTCACGGTTCCTTCGCCGTCATCGGTGACGTCCCGTACGGCGCCGACCAGGTCGCGAAGTTCCCCGCCTGGGTCGACCAGGTCAACGCCGACCCGGACGTGAGCCTCGCCTTCCACGTCGGTGACATCAAGAACGGCTCGACCCGGTGCGACGACGAGTACTACCGGATGATCCGCACCCAGTTCGACCGGTTCGCCGACCCGCTCGTCTACACCCCCGGCGACAACGAGTGGACCGACTGCCACCGCGCCAACAACGGCGCGTACAACCCGCTCGAGCGGCTCGCCTTCGACCGCTCTGTGTTCTTCGACCGCCCGGGCACGACCCTCGGGGCCCCGGCGGCGGTGTCGGTCGCCGACCCGGCGTTCCCGGAGAACGTCTCGCTGCGGCGGGACGGTGTCGATTTCGCCGCGCTGCACGTCGTCGGCTCGAACAACGACCTCCAGCCGTGGACCGGCATCCGTGAGACGTCCGCGACCCCCGAGCAGCTGGCCGAGGAGCGGGCGCGGATGGATGCCTCGATCGCGTTGCTGCGCAGGACTTTCGCCCAGGCGCGCCAGCGCCACGACCGGGCCGTCGTCGTGCTGCAGCAGGCCGACATGTTCGACCCGACGTACACGCCGACGGCCGACGACACCTCGGCGTTCACGCCGCTGGTGCAGGCGCTCGTCGACGAGACGTCGGCGTTCGACGGCGAGGTCTACCTCGTCAACGGCGACTCGCACGTGTACAACTCCGACCGGCCGCTGGCGCCCGGCTCGGTCTGGCTGGAGCGCTACGGCGTGACGGGGTCGGCCGCAGGCCTCCAGCGCATCACCGTGGACGGCTCCGGCAACAACCACGACTGGCTCAAGGTGACCGTCAACCGCCCGGGCGCCGAGCGGGTGCTCAGCTGGGAGCGCGTGCCGTACACCGGCTGACCGGTCAGGACCTCACGCCGGCTCGGGTTCCGCCTGGGGGGCCCGAGCCGGCTGCGTGTCCGCGCGAACGCTCGGCATGAGCACGCCGGCGACGACGGTGAGGGCAGCGGCCAGGAGGGCCGCGACGAAGACGGCCCGGCCCGACGACGTCGCCGTCGTGGGGTCGGTCTCGGGACGACCCGACGCGGCGATGACCGCGTTGGCGACGGCGCCGAACACCGCGGCGCCCAGGGCACTGCCGATCGAGCGCGCGAACATGTTCGTGCCGGTCGCCACCCCCCGCTCCTGCCACTCGACACTCGCCTGGGCCGCGATCAGGGAGGGCGTCGCGACCAGGCCCATGCCCATGCCCACCACGAAACAGGTCACCGCGACGACGAGGACCGACGGGTGGCCCGACAGCAGGGCCAGCGCCGCCGACCCCACGAGGACGAGGGCCAGTCCGATGAGGATGGTCGGCCGGAAACCGAGGCGCAGGTAGAACAGCCGGCCGGAGACCGTGGCGGCCAGGGGCCAGCCGAGGGTCAGCGCCGCGAGGGCGAGACCGCCGACGAGCGGCGAGACGCCGAGCGAGTTCTCGAGGTACGTCGGGACGAACGAGGTCAGGCCGATGAGGATCACGCCCACGCCGAGGGACAGCGCGGTCGTCGTGACCAGCAGCCTCCTGCTCAGCACCCACAGCGGCAGGACCGGCTCGGCCGCCCGGCGCTCGACCCACGGGAACAGGGCCAGCAGGACGGCACCGGCGCCGAACACCGCGATGCTCGTCGGGGAGGACCAGGACCACGCCTGGCCGCCCTCGAGGACGCCGAGGATCACCAGCGCCATCCCGGCGGTGAGCAGCGCCGAGCCGGCGTAGTCGACCCGGTGTGCGCGCCGCTCGACCGACTCGTGGAAGTCGCGGGCGATGAGGAAGGCCGCCAGCAGGCACAGCGGCACGTTGACGAAGAAGATCCAGCGCCAGATCCCCAGCTCGGAGAACACGCCGCCGAGGGTGGGGCCGACGACCGACGAGACCGCCCACACGCTGGCGAGGTAGCCCTGGGTGGTCGCCCGCTCGGCGACCGTGTAGATGTCGCCGGCGATGGTGATCGCCATGGGCTGGACGGCTCCGGCCCCCAGGCCCTGGACCGCCCGGAACGCGATGAGGGCCGGCATGCTCCAGGCGAACCCGCACAGCACGGAGCCGGCGAGGAACAGCCCGATCCCGAGCAGCATGAGCGGCTTGCGGCCGAAGGTGTCGGCGAGCTTGGCGTAGACCGGGACGGAGACGCCCTGGGCGAGCAGGTAGACCGAGAAGAGCCACGGGAACTGGGCGAAGCCCCCGAGGTCGCGCACGATCGACGGCACGGCGGTGGCCAGGATCGTGGCGTCGATGGCGATGAGGCCGGTCGAGACCATCAGGGCCAGCAGGATGGGGCCGCGCTCGGAACGCAGCCCGACGGAGGCACGGGACGTCGGGGTCACGTTCTGGTGCAAGTCCCGGGCGGGGGCGGTGCATTCCCCGGTGTCCCACAAGGCGGTCACGCCCGCCGTCACCAAGGGGCGTCGCACGCCTCCGGGGCGATTTCGGAACCGGTCCACCCCTCGGGTACCCTGCTCGGCGGTGGCGTGTCCGAGCGGCCTAAGGAGAACGCCTCGAAAGCGTTTGTGGGCGGAAGTCCACCGAGGGTTCAAATCCCTCCGCCACCGCCATGTGAGAAGCGGCCGCCCCCGATGCGAAGCGACGGGGTGGCCGCTTCTCGCGTCTGGCGGGTTGGGCGCGACGGTTCCCTCCGCCACCGGTGCCCAGACACCTCCCGCCGGTGCTACGTCACTGATCACCCCAGTGGTCAGTGACGTAGGGCGCGTCCGGACACCTTCCGCCGGTGCTACGTCACTGATCACCCCAGCCGATCAGTGACGCAGCACCCGCGACGCGTACGCCGCGCCCGAGGACCCCGGGGCTGCCGCGTCAGGCTCGGCCGCCCGGCATACGCCCAGAGGGGTAGGGCCCGCTGCCTCCCTCGGACGACGACCGCGGGCGTCGCGCGCTCGTACGCTGGCGGGATGACCGCTCGCGACCCGCTGCCCTGGGGACCCCCGTGGGCGCGGGACCGGGACGGGTGGGGGTATGCCGGGCCGCCGCGGGTCGCTCGCGGGTTCCTGCTGGTGGTGCTCGCCCTGGTCCAGGTCGGCGGCAGCTTCGGTGCGGCGCACGGCCAGCAGGGCCGGCGGCACCTGGACGCCGTGGGCGTGCTGCTGCTGCTCGTGGGACCGGTGGCCCTCGGGTTCCTGCGCAGGTACCCGCGCCCTGTGGTCCTCGTGGTGGGCGCGGCGACCTGCGCGTTCATCGGTCTGGGCTACCCGTACGGCCCGGTGTTCGCGAGCCTGGCCGTGGCGATGGTCGCCGCCGTGGTCATGGGGCACCGGGTGACGGCGTGGGTCGCGGGGTCGGGGCTGCTCCTCGTGGACGCCGTGGTGCGGCTGCTGCCCGGTCGCGGCCCCTGGTCGTGGGTGGAGCTCGCCGGTGAGCTGGCCTGGCTCCTGGTCGTCCTGGCCGTCGGTGAGCTGGTCCGCGGGCGCGCGGAGCGGGCAGCCTCGTTCCGGCAGGCCCTCGCGGAGCGACGGCGACGGCAGGCGGGGGAGGAGCGGCTGCGGATCGCGCAGGAGCTGCACGACGTCGTCGCCCACCACATGTCGCTCATCAACGTGCAGGCGGGCGTCGCACTGCACCTCGCCGACCGCCGGCCGGAGAACGTCGAGCCGGCGCTGCGCGCGATCCGCGACGCGAGCAGGGAGGCGCTCTCCGAGCTGCGCTCGCTCGTCGAGGTGCTCCGCGACCCCGACCGGCCGGCGCCGCTGTCGCCGGTCGCCACCCTGGCCACGCTCGACGACCTCGTCGAGCGGGCCGGCCACGCCGGCCTCGACCTGCGCAGGACGGTCGCGGGGGTCGAACGGCCGCTGCCGGCAGCGGTCGAGCTGGCTGCGACGCGCATCGTCCAGGAGGCCGTCACGAACGTCGTCCGGCACGCTCACGCCCGGCGCGCCGAGGTGCACCTCGACTACGGTGACGGGGTGCTCGGGGTGCGGGTCGAGGACGACGGCCGTGGCGGTGTCGCCGACGGCGAGTCGTTGCCGGGCAACGGGATCCGTGGGATGCGCGAACGCGCGGCCGCCCTGGGCGGCACCCTCGACGTCGGCCCGTCCGCCCTGGGCGGGTCGCGGGTCGAGGCACTCCTCCCGACGGCCGAACGTGCCGTCGGGTCCGGGGAGGGGTCGCGGTGATCAGGGTCGTGCTGGCCGACGACCAGGCGCTGCTGCGGGCCGGCATCAGGGCGCTGCTCGACGCCGAGGACGACATCGAGGTCGTCGGCGAGGCGGCCGACGGGGCCGAGGCGGTGGAGGTCGTGCGCCGGACCGCCCCCGACGTCGTCCTCATGGACATCCGGATGCCTCGCACCGACGGGCTGGCAGCCACCCGCACGATCGTCGAGGGGGACGACACCTCCGGCGCCCGCGTGATCGTGCTGACCACCTTCGACCTCGACGAGTACGTCTTCGAGGCGGTGCGGATCGGCGCCAGCGGCTTCCTCGTCAAGGACACCGAGCCGGAGGAGCTGCTGCGCGGCATCCGCGCGGTCGCGTCGGGCGACGCCCTCCTGTCGCCCGGGGTCACCCGCCGGCTCATCGGCGAGTTCGCAACGCGCAGCAGGGCCGGCGCCACTCCCGCCCGCCTCGACGGGCTCACCGAGCGCGAGCGGGAGGTCGTGGCCCTCGTGGGCGAGGGCCTGTCCAACGACGAGATCGCCGCCCGGCTCTTCCTGAGCCCGGCCACGGCGAAGACCCACGTGAGCCGGGCCATGGTCAAGCTCCACGTCCGCGACCGGGCCCAGCTCGTCGTCCTGGCCTACGAGAGCGGCCTGGTCCGCCCCGGCTGGTCGCAGGGGTGACGCCCCGCGGCATACCTCCCCGGGGGTAGGGCAGGTGTCGCCCGCCGTGGGATCCCCTCGCGGCGTCGGGGTCGAAGGATGGAGCCATCACCCGAACGACCCAGGAGGTCAGCATGGCAACCACCCTCGCCGCGGCGCTCGCGGACAACCCCCACCCGTGGAACGGGCCGGGCCCGTGGTGGCCGGTCTTCCCGCTCCTGTGGCTGCTGTTCGTCATCGCCCTGTTCGTGGCCTTCGGGTACCTCGGCCGCCGCCGCTGGGGCCGCTTCCACGCCCAGGCCGGCCAGCGCGCCGGTGAGTCCCGGCTCGCGGAGCGGTACGCCGCGGGCGAGATCGACGAGCAGGAGTACGAGCGCCGGCTCGCCACCCTGCTGCGGCTCGGGTCCCGGGACCATTGACCGTGGGCGCCTCGAAGCAGACGATGGAGGTGTCAGGTCCGTCTCGGATCGACGGACCACGTCTCCACAGAGGTGGTTGACATGAGAAACCGAATGCACGCGCAGGACATCATCCCGCTGGTGGTGGGCATCTACGCCGCTCTGGCCCCGATCTGGACGACCACGACCACCAAGACGACCTGGACCATGGTCGTGCTCGGTGCCGTCACCGCCGTCCTGGCGCTCGTCGAGATGGTGCGTCCCGACATGATGAGCGTCGAGGGCCTGATGGCAGCCATGGGCGTCCTGTTCTTCATCGCACCGTGGGTCATGGGCTTCTCCGACCTGCGGGCCATGTCCTGGACCGCCTGGGCCGCAGGGGTGATCACCTTCGCCGTCGGCGCGGCCGACTACAGCCTCACCCGCTCGCACCGCGGTGGGATGGCCGCCCAGCACTGAGCGGGACGGCCGCCCAGCACCGAGTGGTGCCACCGCTCGGTGACCGGTGCCACCGCGGCGGTGGGGCCGGTCAGGTGAAGCTGAGCAGGGCGAGCGCGTAGGCGCACTCGACGTCGGGGTCGCGGAACACCGCGCGCCCCACGTCGAGGTCGACGACGTCGACGACCCAGTCCTCGTCCTCACGGCGCAGGGCCGTCAAGCGGTCCCCGAGCAGGTCGCGCATCTGGTCCTCCCGGGGCAGCCACAGGGCCGTGTCGAGGGTGACCGAGTCGAGCGCCCACTCGGTGGTGCCGTTGAAGCCCAGCAGCGGCTGGCCGTGGTATGTGTGCACGTCGATGGTGAGGTGGCTGATCCAGAAGACCTCGCCGACGACGTTGGGCTGGTCGATGGTGAAACGGTCGCCGGGCGCAGGCTCCCAGAGCACGCCCGACTCCGCGAGCTGCCGGGCCAGGTCCACCGTGATCATGGGCCCGAGCCTACGTCCGGGATCGGGTGTGCCGCGCGGGCGCAGCGCGCTCAGCAGCCGGTGGAGGGCGTCGCGGTGCCGCGCGTGGTCGTGGCACCGCTCTTGGTGGTGGAGCCGGTCGCAGGGGCCTGCTTCGGGGGCGGAGCGAGCGCCTTGTAGGTGTTCCCCAGGACGAGGTCGACCGAGGAGTCGTTCCGCGCGTCCTGCACCCCCTTGGCTCCCTTGACGAGGGCGAGGACGAGGGGGGCGCCCTTCTTGCCGGTGGGCCCGTACCTCACCTCGGCGGGCCCGCGCACCGTCCGCTGCAGGGGGTCGTTGGAGACCGTGGCCACCAGGAAGCCGCGCTTGCGCACCTCGCTCGCGGTCTTCTTGGCCAAGCCGTCCCGGGTGGTCGCGTTGTAGACGTTGAGCGTGATGTCAGCCGGCTTCAGCGCCGTCGACGCGGCGGCGGCGGTCGGGCAGGACGGCCGGGGTGCTGCAGTGCGCTGGCCGTCGGCGCGGAAGTACGAGTAGGCGTACCAGAAGGCGAAGAACAGCATGAGGGCGACGACACCGAGGGTGATCAGGGCGCGACGACGGCGCGCTCGGCGGGCGTGCCAGGCCTCCGACTCGTCGTCGTAGCTCACCCCACCACCTCCGCCCGCTCCCCGCGGTCCCGGACTGCTGTCGGGGTCAGTCAAGCACGAGGACGCGCGCGTGCAGGGTAGGTCGCTGCTGGAGTGCCGCGCGCAGCGCCCGGTGCAGCCCGTCCTCGAGGTACAGGTCGCCCTGCCACTCCACGACGTGGGCGAACAGGTCACCGTAGAAGGTCGAGTCCTCCGCGAGCAGCTGACCCAGGTCGAGGGTCCGCTTGGTCGTGATGAGCTCCTCGAGCCGGACCATGCGTGGAGGGACGTCGGCCCAGTCCCGGGGCGTCTGCTTGCCGTGGTCCGGGTAGGGGCGTCCCTCGCCCACCTTCTTGAAGATCACCGAGTCACCCTATGGGGTGCCGCACTAGAGTGCCGAGCGTGACCGACACTGCGGCAGGGAAGTCCGAGTCGTCCGACCAGCTCGAGCAGATCCGGGCGGGGTACACGTTCGAGGGAGGGGCGCTCACCTTCGGGGCCGCGGTCATCGACGACACCGCGCACGCGGACGTCCCGGTCAAGGTCCCCCTCGGGACGCTCAACCGGCACGGGCTGGTGGCCGGTGCGACCGGCACCGGCAAGACCAAGACCCTGCAGCTCATGGCGGAGCAGCTGTCCGGCCAGGGTGTCCCCGTCTTCCTCGCCGACATCAAGGGAGACCTGTCCGGCATGGCGACGCCCGGCCAGTCGAACGACAAGATCGCGGCGCGCGCCAAGGACGTCGGGCAGGACTGGACCGCCACGGCATACCCCACCGAGTTCCTCACCCTCGGTGGGCTCGGCCACGGCATCCCGGTCCGCGCCACCATCACCTCCTTCGGGCCCACGCTGCTGTCCAAGGTGCTGGGGCTCAACGAGACCCAGGAGTCCAGCCTCGGCCTCGTATTCCACTACGCGGACAAGAACGGCCTGGCGCTGCTCGACATCAAGGACCTGCGCGAGGTCGTCTCGTACCTCACCTCCGACGAGGGCAAGGCCGACCTCAAGGGGCTCGGCGGCCTGTCCTCCTCGACGGCCGGCGTGATCCTGCGCGAGCTCATCACGTTCTCCGACCAGGGGGCCGACGCGTTCTTCGGCGAGCCCGAGTTCGACACGAACGACCTGCTCCGCACCGCCCCCGACGGCAAGGGCCTGGTGACCATCCTCGAGCTGCCGGCCGTGCAGGACCGGCCGGCGCTGTTCTCCACCTTCCTGATGTGGCTGCTCGCGGACCTGTTCCACGACCTGCCCGAGGTCGGTGACCCGGACAAGCCCAAGCTGGTCTTCTTCTTCGACGAGGCCCACCTGCTCTTCAAGGACGCGAGCAAGGCGTTCCTCGACGCGATCCAGCAGACGGTGCGCCTCATCCGGTCCAAGGGCGTCGGCGTGTTCTTCGTGACCCAGAGCCCCAAGGACGTGCCCTCCGACGTGCTCGCCCAGCTCGGCAACCGCGTGCAGCACGCCCTGCGCGCCTACACCCCCGACGACGCGAAGGCCCTCAAGGCCGCGGTGTCGACGTACCCGCACAGCGCCTACGACCTCGAGGAGCTGCTCACCTCGCTCGGTACCGGCGAGGCGGTCGTGACCGTGCTGTCGGAGAAGGGTGCGCCGACCCCTGTGGCGTGGACCCGGATGATCGCACCACAGTCGCTCATGGCCCCCTCGGACGACGCCACGGTGGCGCAGGTCGTCGCCGCGTCCCCGATCGCGTCGAAGTATGCCGCCGTCGTCGACCGGGAGTCCGCGTACGAGAAGCTCCAGGCCCGCCTGCAGGCAGCCCCGCCGGCGCCGGCCGCACCCTCGGGGGAGCAGGCGCCGGCGCCCTCCGCACCCGCACCCACCCGGGCGCGACCCCCCAAGGAGGAGCCCGGCGTGGTCGAGCAGGTACTCAAGTCCAGCGCGTTCCGGTCGGTGATGCGCTCGGCCGGCACGGTCATCGGGCGGGAGATCACGCGCTCGATCTTCGGGACGGCCCGCCGCTCGCGCTGAGTAGGCGGCAGCGGGCAGGGGCGGGGGCCATGCGGCGGAGTCAGGCGCGGGGTCAGGCGTCCGACCGCTTGGCGATGGTCGCGGCCGCCCGGCGCACGGCACCGGCCGGGGTCGCCGGCACGAGGTCCTCGAGGAACCCGAACCGTCGGCGCACGGACAGGGCCTCGGCGGTCGTGCCGTGGTCGCGCACGCGGTGCCACCAGTCGGCGATGTCGCCCCAGCCCGGGGCCGCCAGCGACCCGCCGAACTCCTGGACGGCCAGGGCGGAGCACAGGCTGGCGAAGTTGAGCCGCTGCCCGAGTGGCCAGCCGGCCAGGGTGCCGAGGGTGACGGCGGCGTCGAACACGTCGCCGGCGCCCGTCGGGTCGATCGCGTTGACGCGCAGCCCGGGGACCGAGACCTCCTCGCCGGTGTCGGCGTCGATGGCCAGCGCACCGTCCTTGCCGTTGGTCACCACCGCCAGGGGCACCCGGTCCGCGAGGCGGTAGAGCGCCTCCTGGGCCGTGTCGGTGCGCGTGTACGCCATCGCCTCCACCGCGTTGGGCAGGAAGGCGTGGCACGAGTCGAGCTGGTCGAGGACGGACGACGACCAGCGCCCCGTGGGGTCCCAGCCGACGTCGGCGAACAGGAGGGCGCCGTCCTTGCGGGCGGCGTCGGCCCACTCCCGGTCGGGGTGGCCGGTGCCGAGCGGCTCGTCGGCCCGCAGGTCCAGCAGCACGGCCCGGGCCCGGGGCAGCGCTCCCATCATCACGGTGGCCGGCTCCGGCGGCTGGTGGCCGTGGGTGACCATGCGGCGCTCGCCGTGGACGGCGATCGACACGGTGACCGGTGAGTGCCAGGCCGGGTAGCGGCGGGAGTGGGCGAGGTCCACCCCCTCCTGCTCCTCGAGGGTCCGCCAGCAGAACTCGCCGTAGTCGTCGTCGCCGAACGCGGCTCCCAGCGCCGTCTGCAGGCCCAGGCGGGCGGTGGCGACGGCCAGGTTGGCGATGCCCCCGGGCGAGGAGCCCATGCCCTCGGCCCACACCTCCGTGCCGTTCTTGGGCATCGCGGACAGGCCGGTGAAGATGATGTCGAGGAAGACCATCCCCTGGAGGAAGACGTCCACCTCCGGGTCTCCGTCGCCGCGCAGGTGCGCGAGCGGGTCGAAGACGCGGTCCGCGGCCACGGTGGCTCCCTCCTCGTGCCGCGACCGCACCCGCCGTCCCGGGCCCGTTGCCGTCGCGGTCCTCCTCGCCATCGTGTCGTGGCGGCGCCGGCGCGTGCAACCGACATTCGGCGCAGCACCGGCTCGGTACCCTGCCCGGGTGAGGCTCACCATCCTCGGCGGCGGAGGGTTCCGCGTGCCCCTGGTCCACGGTGCCCTGCTGGGCGACGCCACCCACCAGGTGGACGAGCTGCGGCTGCACGACACCGATCCCGCCCGGCTCGCGGCGATCGTCGCGGTGCTGGAGCAGCAGGCGGCAGGCGTGCCGGACGCCCCGCGGGTCGTGGTGGCCGACTCTCTTGACGACGCCCTGCGTGGCACCGACGTCGTCTTCTCGGCGATGCGGGTCGGCGGCCTGCGCGGCCGCACCGTGGACGAGCGGGTCGCGCTCGACCTGGGGCTGCTCGGCCAGGAGACGACGGGTGCGGGCGGCGTGGCGTACGCCCTGCGCAGTGTCCCGGTGTCGCTGGAGGTGGCGCGGCGCGTGGCCGCGCTCGCCCCGGACGCGTGGGTCGTCAACTTCACCAACCCCGCCGGCGTGGTGACCGAGGCGATGCAGACCGTCCTCGGGGACCGGGTCATCGGCATCTGCGACTCACCGGTCGCCCTGGCGCGCAGGGCGATGCGGGTCCTGGGCCTGTCGCCGGACGCCACGACGGTCGACTACGTCGGTCTCAACCACCTGGGCTGGCTGCGGGGCCTGCACTCCGGTGGCGTCGACCACCTGCCCCGGCTGCTCGCCGACGAGCAGCTGCTGGCCCGCACCGAGGAGGGCAGGCTGTTCGGTGCCGACTGGCTGCGGGCACTGGGCGTGGTCCCCAACGAGTACCTCTACTTCTACTACTTCACCAGGGAGGCAGTGGCGTCGCTCAGGGGCGTTGACCGCACGCGCGGGGAGTTCCTGCGCGACCAGCAGGAGGCGTTCTACGCCGAGGTCGCGCGCCATGCCGGCACCGCACTGGCGTCCTGGCGGCGGGCACGCGCGGAACGCGAGGCGACGTACCTGCAGGAGGCGCGCGCCGAGGGGGAGCAGCGCGACGAGCTCGACCTCGAGGGCGGCGGCTACGAGGGCGTGGCGCTCGCCCTCATGGCCGCCCTGCGTGGGGGGCCGCGCGCCGAGCTGGTCCTCGACGTGCGGTCGGGCGGCGCCGTCCCCGGGATGCCGGACGACGCCGTCGTGGAGGTGCCGTGCACGGTCGACGCCGACGGACCGCGCCCGCACGCGCTGGCCGCCCCTGCGGGTCACATGCTCGGGCTCATGCAGTCGGTCAAGGCGGTCGAGCGGCTCGTCGTCGAGGCGGTGACCACCCGCTCGGAGGCGGCGGCGCTCGAGGCCTTCGCGCTGCACCCGCTGGTGGACTCGGTCACCTCGGCGCGGGCCGTCCTCGACGCGCACCTGGCGCGGTCGCCGGAGATCGCGGCCCTCCTGCGCCCCTGAACCCGCGGCGCTCCTGCGCCCCTGACCCCCGCGCCATCCAGGCAGCCAGCCGCCCATCGCCTGGTCACGAGTCCCCCTCCCGTCCCCGGTCCCGACCCCCGGTCTCAGCCCAGCAAGGCGGCCACGAGCAGGATCACCGGGACCGCGCCCACCGTCGTGACGAGGATGGTGTCGCGGGCGAGGACCGTGGCCCGCTGGTACCGCGTGGCGTGCACGAAGATGTTCTGCGCGGTGGGCAGCGCCGACGTCACGACGATGGCGAGGAGGGCGTGGCCGGAGACGCCGAGCAGCACGTCGGCGACGAACCACGCCACGAGCGGCTGCACCACGAGCTTGAGCGTCGAGGTCGTCACCAGCTCGGCGACCGACCCCGCACGGCCCAGTCCCGGGCCCAGCCGCAGGGCGATCCCGTAGGCCACAAGCATGCTCGGCACCGCCATGGCACCCAGCAGGGCCAGGGGCGCCGACACGGCAGTGGGCAGGGTCCAGCCGGTGACCGACAGCAGCAGCCCCAGGAGGGAGCCGACGGTGAGCGGGTTGCGCAGCGGCCGCAGTGCGTGGTCCCACCAGCGCAGCTCCCGCCCGCGGGCGTCCGCGTCGAGCAGGCCCAAGGCCAGCGGCTGGAGCACGAGGAGCTGCAGCAACAGGGTGGGCGCGACGTAGGCCGCGTTCCCGAGGACGTAGCTCGCCACCGGGATGCCGAGGTTGCCGGCGTTGACGTATGCCGATGACAGAGCCCCGATCGTGGTGTCCCCCAACGAGCGTCGCCAGACGAGCCTCGCCGGGACGACGTAGAGGACGACAGCCACGAGCACCCCGGCGAGCGACGCCAGGAGGTTCCCCGACAGCACCTGGTGCACGTCGGCCCGGCTGAGCGTCCCGACCATCAGGGCCGGGCTGGCGACGAAGAACGCGATCCGCGACAGCACCAGCTGGGCGCCGGCGTCGACCACGCGCAGGTGGGCGAGCAGGGAGCCGACGGCGATGACGACGGCAATGCTCGCGAAGCCCGTGAGCACCCCCTGCATGCCGACAGGCTAGGGCGGCGGGGCGAGCACGGGGGCGAGGGTCTCGAGGACCGACGCGTCCTCGATCGTCCCGGGCACCCTGGCCTGCAGGCCGTCGGCCATCTCGCGCATCGTCTTGCGCAGGATCTTGCCGGACCGGGTCTTGGGCAGCGCCGCCACCACGTCGACCCGTTGCAGCGAGGCGATCGGGCCGACCTCGTCGCGGACCCGCTGGTGCAGCTCGGCGGCGACGACCTCGGCCGTGGCCGGGTCGACGCCCGCCTTGAGCACCACCAGCGCACGGGGCACCTGGCCCTTGAGGTCGTCGTGCACGCCGATGACCGCACACTCGGCCACCGCCGGGTGGCCGGCCAGGGCCGCCTCGATCGACCCGGTCGACAGCCGGTGGCCCGCGACGTTGAGGACGTCGTCGGTGCGGCCCATGACGAAGAGGTAGCCGTCCTCGTCGACCAGGCCGCCGTCGCCGGTCAGGTAGTAGCCCTCGAACGCGGACAGGTAGCCCGCGACGTAGCGGTCGTCGTCACCCCACAGCGTCGGCAGCGTGCCCGGCGGCAGCGGCAGGCGGATGCAGATCGCTCCCTCCTCGCCCGCGGGCACGGGGCGACCGGTCTCGCCGAGCACCTCCACGGCATACCCGGGCACGGGCACGGTCGGGGACCCGGGCTTGATCGGCATCGGCTCCAGGCCGCGCAGGTTCGCCGCGATCGGCCAGCCGGTCTCGGTCTGCCACCAGTTGTCGACCACCGGCACCCCGAGCCGCTGCGTCGCCCACTCCCACGTGTCGGGGTCGAGGCGCTCGCCGGCGAGGAAGACGGTCTCGAGCGAGGACAGGTCGTACCCCGTCATGAGCGCGCCCTCGGGGTCGTCGCGCTTGATGGCCCGGTAGGCCGTCGGGGCGGTGAACATGGCCTTCACGCCGTAGTCGGACACGACCCGCCAGAACGCGCCGGCGTCAGGCGTTCCCACCGGCTTCCCCTCGTAGAGCACGGAGGTGGCGCCGGTGAGCAAAGGCGCGTAGACGATGTACGAGTGCCCGACGACCCACCCGACGTCGCTCGCGGTGAACCACGTGTCGCCGGGTCCGATCCCGAAGACGTTGGTCATCGACCACCGCAGGGCGACGGCGTGGCCGCCGTTGTCGCGGACGATGCCCTTGGGCCGTCCGGTGGTCCCCGACGTGTAGAGGATGTAGAGCGGGTCGGTCGCGTCGACGTCCACGCACTCGGCGGGCTCGGCGTCGGAGACGAGCTCGGCCCAGTCCAGCTCCTCCCAGTCGGTGTCGCGCTCGCCGACCGCCGCGCGGGCCTGCTCGCGCTGGAGGACGACGACCGCCTCGGGCTTGTGGCTGCTGCGGTCGAGCGCGGCGTCGAGCAGCGGCTTGTACTCCACCACCCGGCTCGGCTCGATGCCGCAGCTCGCGGCGAGGACGACCACGGGCCGGGCGTCCTCGATCCGGGCGGCGAGCTCGGCGGGCGCGAACCCGCCGAACACCACGGAGTGGACCGCCCCGATGCGGGCGCAGGCGAGCATCGCGACGACGGCCTCGGGGACCATGGGCATGTAGACGACGACCCGGTCGCCCCTCCCGACGCCGAGGCTCGCCAGTGCCCCGGCGAACGTCGCCACCTCCTCGAGCAGGCCGGCATACGTGAGGGTGCGCCTGGTGCCCGTCACCGGGCTGTCGTAGTGGATCGCAGGCTGGTCGCCGCGGCCGTCGCGCACGTGCCGGTCGAGGGCGTTGAAGCAGGTGTTGAGGCGGCCGCCGGGGAACCACCGGTGGAAGGGCGGACGGTCGGAGTCGAGCACCCGCGGCGGTGGCGTCGACCACTCGACCGCCCGGGCCGCCTCGCCCCAGAACCCGTCGGGGTCCTGCAGGCTGCGCTGGTATGCCGCGGAGTAGGCGCCGGTGCTCATGGGCCCATGGTGGGTCGCGCGGCACGGCGGCGCCAGAGGTGGACGGCTGCGGTCCGCCGAAGCACCGCCGGTCCGCGCCGAGCGGTCGGGTGGTGGGGTGGCCGGATCAGCCGACGGGCGGCGCCCAGCCGGGCCGCGGGACGAGGCAGAACGGGTGGCCGGCCGGATCGGCGTACACGTGCTCGCCCCCGAGCGGCGTCGCACCCAGCTCGACCGCCAGCCGCCCGGTCACGTCGGGGTCGTCGGCCATGACGTCGACGTGCAGCTGCTGCGGCCTGGCCGGGTCGCCCCACACGGGCGGCTGGTGGTCCGGTTCGAGCTGGAAGGCCATCCCGGAGTGCCGGTCGTCGGCGGCCACCACGACCCAGTCGTGGCTGGTGTAGGTGACCGGCAGGCCCAGCAGGCCGGACCAGAACCGCGCCAGTCCGTGCGGGTCCCGGGTGTCCAGGACCACGTGGTGCAGGCGACCGGCCACGGCTCGGCGCTCAGCCCTGGGGGGTGGTCTGGTAGCGGATCCAGGCGGAGGAGTCCGGGTGCCAGAGGCGCACGACGGCCCACACGCCGACGAGGAGGACCACGACGGCGAGCACCTGGTGCAGCAGCCCGGCGGTGGGCAGCAGCCCCCCGAAGAAGACGCCGAAGGCCAGCACGAGCAGGACGCAGGCACCCAGCCGGCCCCACTTCGAGCCCCGGGCGGTGACCCGCGACATCCAGAACCAGACGGCGGCCGCGAGCAGCCCGGCGATCGTGGAGACGGTCAGGGCGACGGTGACCAGGCGGTCGAGCTCGTCGGGGGTGGCGGCCCGTCCCTGGGTCGAGGCGGCCTGGGCGAAGGCGTCGCGCAGGGAGGAGCGGGTGAGCCACGCGCGCAGCACCTCCAGCAGGCTCAGGACCGCGCCCGCCTGCATCGCCCGGACCGCCTCCACGATCGAGGCCGGCGGGACGAGGGGCGTCCCCGGCCTCCACCCTGCCCGCGGCGGGTCGCTGGCGCCGGGCCGGTCGGGGCTGAGCACCCCACGCCACGAGATCTGTCGAGCCATCTGCTGCCGGTCCCTTCGCCGTCCCTGGGGGCATCCTCCCTGCCGTTCGCCGACCAGCCAAGCCCGACCCCTTGAACCCGAGGGCCTCTGTAGGTAAGTTCCGCAAAAAGGATCAATCGCGTCAATCGTTCACATCCGCCCTGGAGGAGCCATGTCCACGTCCAGCGTCTCCCGTCGCACGGTGGTGGCCGCAGCAGCCGCCGCAGCAGTCCTGGCCGCGGGCACGGCCCCGGCCCTCGCGAGCGTGCGCTCGGGCCCACCACCCACCAACCCCGATGCCCGGCAGGGATGGATCGCCTCGACCATGGCGCGGATGACCCTGCAGGAGAAGGTCGGCCAGCTCTTCATCCAGAACGTCTACGGCAAGGACGCGACGACACCGGACGCGCGGAACATCCCGCTGTACGGCGTGGCGACCCCGGCCGAGGTCGTCCAGAAGTACCACCTCGGCGGCGTCATCTACTTCGCCTGGACCGACAGCGTGCAGAACCCGCCGCAGATCGCCGGTCTCTCCAACGGACTGCAGAAGGCAGCCCTGAGCCAGCAGTCCAAGGTCGAGATCCCGCTGCAGATCGCGACCGACCAGGAGCAGGGCGTCGTCACCCGGATCGGGCCCCCGGCCACGCAGTTCCCCGGGTCGATGGCCCTGGGTGCCGGCCGGTCGGCGGACGACGCGCGCACCGCGGCCGCCATCACGGGACAGGAGCTCCGGGCGATGGGGGTCAACACCGACTTCGCGCCGGACGCGGACGTCAACGTCAACCCGCTCAACCCGGTCATCGGCACGCGCTCGTTCTCCTCCCGCCCCGACCTCGCCGCCCAGATGGTCGGCGCCCAGGTCGACGGGTACCAGAAGGACGGCAACGTGTCGGCGACGGCCAAGCACTTCCCCGGCCACGGTGACACCGCCACGGACAGCCACGTGGCCTTCCCGGTCATCACCCACACGCGCGGGCAGTGGGAGCAGATCGACGCCCCGCCCTTCAAGGCGGCGATCGCCAAGGGCATCGACATGATCATGACCGCCCACCTCAACGTCCCGGCGCTCGACGACTCCGGCGACCCGGCGACGCTGAGCAAGCCGATCCTCACCGGGGTGCTCCGGAACGAGCTCGGCTTCAAGGGCGTCATCGTGACCGACTCCCTGGGCATGCAGGGCGTCCGCGACAAGTACGGCGACGCCGAGGTGGCCGTGCGCGGCCTCTCGGCAGGTGTCGACCAGCTGCTCATGAGCCCCTCGATGGACGAGGCCTACAACGCGGTCATCGACGCGGTGGAGAGCGGCCGGATCCCGATGGCCGACGTCGACGCCAAGGTGCGGCGGGTCCTGGAGCTGAAGTGGGACCGCGGCATCGTGGCCAAGCCGTACGTGGACCCGGCGGCCCTGGACTCCGTGGTCGGCACGCCCGAGCACCTGGCGACGGCGAACGCGATCACCGACCGCACCACGACCCTGGTCAAGAACGACGACAGGACCCTGCCCCTCGCGGTCAGCGGGAAGAAGGTCCTCGTGACCGGGTACGGCGTGACCACCACCCAGACCCTGGCCGACGCGCTGGCGTCCAAGGGTGCCGCGACCACCGTCAAGCAGACCGGCAGCTCGCCCACGGACGCGCAGGTGGCCGCAGCGGTCGCCGCGGCACAGGGCCAGGACGCGGTCGTGGTCACGACCATGAAGGCGTGGGACACCTCGGTGACCGACCGCCGGGGCGGCCAGCAGAAGCTCGTCGAGCAGCTGCTCGCGACCGGCAAGCCGGTCATCGTCGTGGCGACGCGTGACCCGTACGACATCGCGTACTTCACCGACGCGCCGACCTACCTGGCCACGTACTCCTACAGCCCGGTCGCGATCGAGTCGGTCGCCCGGGTGATCGCCGGGGAGGTGAACCCGACGGGGAAGCTGCCGGTCGACATCCCGGTGAAGGGTGACCCGGCCACGGTCCTGTACCCGTTCGGCCACGGCCTCTCCTACTGAGGACGCGGGGGTGAGCGGGGTGAGGTGCGTGCGCTGGACCGGCCTGGTCGCGTCCACCCTCCTCGCCGCGCTGGCCGCGGGTGTCTCCGGGGCACCCGCGGCCGGCGCGGCGGCGCCGCCACCGACGGCAGCGCCGCCGGTGGTGGCCCGGTTCGCCACCTACAACATCCACGCGGGCGCGGGGTCGGACAACGTCTACGACCTCGACCGCACCGCCGCTGCCATCCAGGCCCTCGACGCCGACGTCGTCGGCCTGGAGGAGGCCGACGTCCACTGGGGCGAGCGCTCGCGCTTCGAGGACACGGTGGCCGAGCTCGGGCGCCGGCTGGGGATGCGGACCGGCTTCGCCCCGATCTACAGCCTCGACCCGCTCCACGACGGGGACCCCCGGCGCGAGTACGGCGTCGCCGTCCTGTCGCGGTACCCGGTCGTGGCGCTGGAGAACCACGAGATCACCCGGCTCTCGACCCAGGACCCGGACCCGGTCCCGGCCCCTGCGCCCGGCTTCCTCGAGGCCACCATCCAGGTGCGGGGCGCGCGCACGCACGTCTACGTCACGCACCTGGACTACCGGGGCGATCCCTCGGTGCGGACCGCCCAGGTCGCCGATACGCGCCGGATCATGGCGCAGGACCCGCCCGGGGCGAACCAGGTGCTGCTCGGCGACTTCAACGCCGACGCCTCCGCCCCCGAGCTGGCGCCCCTGTGGGAGGAGCTCGACGACGCCTGGCGCGTGGCCGGTAGCCGCGTGGGCGAGCCGGGCCTGACGTACCCGGCGTCGCGTCCGGTGAAGCGGATCGACTTCGTGACCGTCCGCAAGGGCACCCCGGTGACCGTCGCCGAGGTCCCGTCCGACCCGGGCCTGCTCGCCGCCAGCGACCACCGGCCGGTGGTCGCCACCGTGCAGCTCCCCGTGCCCTGACCGAACCCGACCCCACTGACGAAGCCCCACCCCGAAGCCGCACCCTCGACGAAAGGCCTTCCGATGACCCGCCTGAACCGCCGCCAGCTCCTCACCGCCGCCGGGGCGAGTGCGCTCGCCCTGCCCGCCGGCGCCTCGCTCGCCCAGGCCGCGCCGGCGGCGAGCGGCCCGAGCTACCCTGCGCGCCCGGTCACCCCGGGCGCCGACCGGGAGGCGGCGAACGGCTGGCGCAGCCTCGCCGGGCAGAAGGTCGGCGTCATCACCAACCCGACCGGCATCCTCACCAACCTGCGCACGATCGTCGACGAGATGCACGAGGCCGGGACGGTCGACATCGTCGGCGTCTTCGGCCCCGAGCACGGGTTCCGCGGCACCGCCCAGGCCGGCAGCTCCGAGGGCACCTCGACCGACCCACGCACCGGCCTGACGGTGTACGACGCCTACGGCGCCAACGCCGCGAAGATGGAGCAGCTGTTCCGCACCGCCGACGTCGAGACCGTCGTCTTCGACATCCAGGACGCCGGCGCGCGCTTCTACACCTACATCTGGACCATGTACACGGCGATGCGCGCGGCGGTCGCGACCGGCTCGCGGTTCGTCGTCCTCGACCGGCCCAACCCCACGGGCGGCACCGCGCGCGGCCCGATGATGACGACGGCATACACCTCCGGCGTGGGGGCCAAGGAGATCGTCCAGGCGCACGGCATGACGGTGGGGGAGCTCGCGCGCTTCTTCGACGCCGAGTTCCTCCCTGCGGACGCCGGGGGCCGGCTGGCGCAGCTCGACGTGGTCGAGGTCAGCGGCTGGCGCCGCGACATGCCGTATGCCGCGACCGGCCTGCCGTGGGTCATGCCCAGCCCCAACATGCCCACCCCCGACACGGCGCTGGTCTACCCGGGCACGGGCATGTTCGAGGGCACCAACATGTCGGAGGGGCGTGGCACGACGCGGCCGTTCGAGCTCATCGGCGCCCCCTACGTCGACTACAAGTGGGCCGAGCGGCTGGAGGCACGCGGCATACCGGGCGTCGCGTTCCGGGAGGCGTACTTCACCCCGACGTTCAGCAAGAACGCGAACAAGGTCTGCGGCGGCGTGCAGGTGCACATCACCGACCCGTCGGCGATGGACCCGGTGCGGGTCGCCGTCGAGATGCTCGTCGCGGCCAAGGCGCTCTACGGCGACTTCGCCTGGCGCTACGACAGCTACGACCCGGCGCGGCCGTACTGGATCGACAAGCTGAGCGGGTCGACCCGGCTGCGCGACCAGGTGACGGCCGGTGCGTCCGCGGACGAGGTGGTGGGGGCGTGGAAGGCCGAGCTCGCCGAGTTCGTCCGGCGTCGCCAGCAGTACCTCATCTACCGCGGCCCGAACGCCTGAGCCGGTCGGGGGACCAGGGATGCGCATCCGTCGACCCGTCCGCCGACAGGCGCTGGCGCTCGCCGCAGCCACCGCCGTGCTGGGAGGACTGATCACGACCACGCCTGCTGTTGCCGACGACTTCAGCAAGCCCTTTCGGGGGTACATGCCACCCAACACGGTGCTGAGCGACGCCGCGCCGCAGTCCGTCGGGCTCGACCCGGCGCCGATCGCCGCCGCGGTCCAGCAGATACGCGGGCACGAGGAGGCGCCGCCCGGCGGCCACCCGATGTATGCCGGTGCCGTGGGTCTCATGGGCCACGACGGGAAGGTGGTCGAGCGCGACGCCAGCGGCTGGGCGCTGCGCTGGAAGACCGACACCGAGGAGCTCCCGCGCGACCAGTGGGTGCCCATGCGCGACGACACGGTCTTCGACCTGGCGTCGGTGTCCAAGCTGTTCACCTCGATCGCCGTCGTCCAGCTGATCGACGAGGGGAAGGTCGACCGCGAGGCGCCCGTCGCGACGTACCTGCCCGAGTTCGCGGCGAACGGCAAGGAGGCCGTGACCGTGAAGCAGCTGCTCACGCACACCTCGGGCTTCACCTCGTGGCTGCCGCTGTACAGCAGGTACCCGGACAAGGCGTCGCGGATCAAGGCCGTGATGGACCAGCCGCTGACCAACCCGCCGGGCAGCACGTACCTCTACAGCGACCTCAACATGATCACCCTCGGCGTCATGGTCGAGCGGCTGCGCGGGGAGTCGCTCGACCGGGTCGTCGCGGAGCGGATCACGGGCCCGCTGGGCATGCGGGACACCGGCTACAACCCGACCGACCGGACCCGGACCGCGGCGACCGAGTACCAGCGCGTGCCCGCCCGCGGCATGGTCTGGGGCGAGGTCCACGACGAGAACGCGTGGTCGCTGGGCGGCGTCGCCGGTCACGCCGGCGTGTTCTCGACGGTCGACGACCTGGCCGTGCTGTCACAGGCGCTGCTCAACGGCGGCAGCTACCAGGGCCACCGCATCCTGTCCCGCAAGGGCGTCGACGCCCTCACGACCAACGTCAACCAGGCATTCCCCGGCGACTCGCACGGCCTCGGGTTCGAGCTCGACCAGCGGTGGTACATGGACTCGCTGTCCGGGCCGAGGACGGCCGGGCACACCGGGTACACCGGCACCTCGATCGTCATCGACTTCGCCTCGCACTCGTTCGCGATCCTGCTGACCAACCGCGTCCACCCCTCGCGGAGCTGGGGGAGCAACAACGTGGCCCGGCGGGAGTGGGCCGGCGGCCTCGGCCAGGCCCTGGGGGTCCGTCCGCGACGCGGTGACACCGCGTGGTTCTCCGGGGCGAGGAACGCCGCGACGACGACCTTGTCGACGCCGGCGCTCGACGTCCCGGCGGCCGGTGCCCGGTTGTCGTTCGACCTGTTCCTCGACACCGAGGAGACCGACCGGCTGGTGCTGGAGAAGTCGGTCGACGGCGGGCAGACGTGGACTCCGCAGCCGTTCACCGTCCGCGACCGAGGTGACACGACGTCGAGCGACGGGACGGTGTCCGGGGCCGGGGACCGGCGGTGGGCCCAGGCGCGCGCCGACCTCGCCGAGGGTCCGCAGGTCCTGCGGTGGCGCTACACGACGGACGGCTCCTACCTGGGCCGTGGCGCCTACATCGACGACGTGCTCGTCCAGGCCCGCGCCGGTGCCCTGCTCGACGGCGAGAAGTCACCGGAGGCCTTCACGGCCGAGGGCTGGACCCTGCAGGCGCGGTGAAGGGGCGCACCGAGTCGGCGGACGTGCAGGTGCACCGCCTCGGTGCGTCGTAGCGTTCTCCCATGGCCCCGACCGACACGTCCCGCGAGTCCGGGAAGACCGCGCAGTCCGGGAGCACCGCGCAGGCCTCGCTGCTGGTCCGGCTGCGCGGCATCCGGCCCTCGCTCTCGCCGGCGGAGGACCGGGTGGCCGAGAAGGTCCTGGCCGACCCCCGGGCGGCGGCCGCGCTGACGATCAGCGAGCTGGCCTCGGCGGCGTCGACCTCGGAGACGACGGTGCTGCGGTTCTGCCGGCGCCTCGGGCTGCCGGGCTACCCGCAGCTGCGCCTGCGGCTGGCGGAGGAGAGCGCGCACCCGCGCACCAGCACCCGGCAGGACACCGACATCAGCGCCAAGGACACCATCGCGGACATCATCGCGAAGGTCGCCTTCGTCGACGCGAGTGCGGTGGAGGAGACGGCGCAACAGCTCGACCACGAGAGCCTGGCGGCTGCCGCGCGGGCGATCGCGGGCGCGGGGCGGGTCGACATCTACGGCATCGGCGCCAGCGCGATCGTGGGCACCGACCTGCAGCAGAAGCTGCACCGGATCGGGGTCGTCGCCTTCGCCTGGAACGACCCCCACATCGCCCTGACGAGCGCGACCCTGCTGGGCCGCGGGGACGTCGCGATCGCGATCTCCCACTCGGGCACGACCTCGGAGACGATCGAGGCGCTCGAGGCGGCGAGGTCCCGGGGGGCCACGACGGTGGCCATCACCAACTTCCCCCTCTCGGTGCTCGCCGCCCGGGCCGACCACGTCCTCACGACGGCTGCCCGCGAGACCAGCCTGCGCTCCGGGGCCACGGCCAGCCGGATCGCCGCCCTCACGGTCGTCGACTGCCTCTACATCGCGGTGGCCCAGAGGCACCTGACCCGGGCACGCAAGGCGGTCAAGGAGACCCGGGCGGCCGTGGCGGGGCACCACCTCGCGGAGTGAAGCAGCGGCCACCGCGGGCAACCGGAGGCAACCGGGCGCGTTACTTGTTCACGTCGTTGACGCCAAAATTGTAGAAAAGTAACCTCCGCGTATGTCCCCTGACGTGAGCGTGAGCGCTCCGACCGAGCGGCGCCACCCCCGCACCGCAGCGATCGACACCCAGCCGACCCTCGAGGTGCTTCGCCTCATCAACGCCGACGACGCCCTCGTGGCCCCGGCGGTCGAGCGCACGCTGCCGGAGCTGGCCCGGCTGGTGGACCGCACCGTGGACGCGATCCGCGGCGGCGGGACCGTGCACTACTTCGGCGCAGGCACCTCGGGCCGGCTGGCCGTGCTCGACGCCGCCGAGCTGCTCCCGACGTTCAACGTGCCGGACGGGCTGTTCGTCGCCCACCACGCCGGCGGTCCGACGGCATTGCTACGCGCGGTCGAGAACGTCGAGGACGACGCCGACCAGGGGGCCGCCGACGCCGCCGAGGTGGGCGCGGGGGACGTGGTCATCGGTCTCGCCGCGTCCGGTCGCACGCCGTACGTGGGAGGAGCGCTGCGACGCGCCCGCGAGGCCGGGGCCGTCACGGCCCTGGTCACTGCCAACCCCGACGCCGAGCTCGCCCCCCTCGTCGACCACCTCATCGCCGCCGACACCGGTCCCGAGGTGCTCACCGGGTCGACCCGGCTCAAGGCCGGCACCGCGCAGAAGATGGTGCTCAACGCGTTCTCGACGGCCGTGATGGTCCGGCTCGGGCGCACGTGGTCGAACCTCATGGTCGACCTCGTCGCGACCAACGCCAAGCTGCGTGGGAGGGTCGTCCGGATCCTGCAGGAGGCCACCGGGGCCGACGAGGCACCGGCCCGGGCGGCGCTGGAGGCGGCCGACGGCGAGCTCAAGCCCGCGCTGCTGACGATGCTCGCGGGGTCCGGTGTGGAGGAGGCCAGGGCGGCGCTCGACGCGCACCAGGGGTCGGTCGCCGCGGCACTCGCCGACCTGGCGGGGAACGACTCGACTCCCGCCACGGCAGCCGGATCCCAGTCCTCTTGACCGGCAGGCGCTGAGGAACGACAGAAGGACCCCACGGAAAAGCGTGTGGGGTCCTTCTGTCGTTGGCGGAGGATGGGGAACCGTCGCTCGCTCGTTCCTCGCGAGCGACGGTTCCGCGAGACCTCACAGACACGAAAGAGCGGCACCCATCGCAAGCTCAGGGTGCCGCTCTTTCGTGTGGCGGAGGATGGGGGATTTGAACCCCCGAGGGTTTTATCCCAACACGATTTCCAATCGTGCGCACTAGGCCACTATGCGAATCCTCCGCGGAGGAGGCTACCGGAGGACCAGCCTCTGCCAGAAATCGCCGCCGATGCAGCCCTCGCAGGCTCCACGTGGTGCCACACTGCGTCCATGCTCGAGGGGGAGACCGGGACGGCCCGGGCCGCGGACGACGCGTCACCGCGCCAGCCGGCCGCGAAGGTCTTCGGCGTGAGCCGTCCCACCGGGCTTCGGGTCCTGGGCGCGGCCGTCCTCGGGCTGTGGGCCGTGTGGGCGGTCCTCAGCTGGCTGTCGGCGGCCCGCTTCGTCACCGACGAGCAGTTCCACTCCGACCTCGAGGCGGGCCGGATCCGCACCTGGCGGCTGGCCACCGAGCTGCACCCCCACCGGCCGTGGCCGCCGAGCGGCGTCGGCTCCTGGAACTACGGGACGCTGGCGCAGCGGGAGTCCGACGGCCTTCCCGCCACTTGGGACGGACGGCCCTTCGAGGCGGTCGTCTACTGGGTCGACGGCGACCTCGCCCCGGTGCGCTTCGCCGGCGCCCTGCCCGGCGGGGACCCGTCCGCGCTGCTCGCCGACCTCCAGGAGGCCGGCGTCGTCCAGGCGACCCCGGCCTCGTTCCGCCCGTCGCCGGAGGACCGCGGGGCGCCATGGGGCCTCGCGGCGTTCGCCCTCGGCCTGCTCCTGGTGGTGGGCAACACGCGACCCGCCCGGGGCACGCGCTGGTTCTGGTTCTGGCTGCTGGGGGTGCCGCTGGGCCTGGGGGCGGTGGCGTATGCCGTGGTCGAGCTGCTGTTGCCGGGAGGCCCGCCCCGCGTGCGGGACCTGAGGGGCGGGTCGAGGAGGCGGCGCCTCACGGGGTGGGAGGGGCTGGTGCTGCTCGTCGCCTCGATCGTCGTCGTGGCGGTGGCCGCCTCGGTCCTGCGGGACGTGGCCGGACCCTTCGTCGTCCCCGGTCGCTGAGGGGATTCGTCGTCGCCCCGGACGGCCGTCTACACTTCGTCGTGGCACCCCGCGTGGTGGTACCTCCCCGAACTCCCCCAGGGCAGGAATGCAGCAAGGGTAGGAGAGCTCTTCCAGGTACGCGGGGTGTCCCTGTGTCCGGGACCGGTCGCCCGCGCGGGTGCTGCGGAGGCCTGTCCGCGCCCCGCCCTCAGACGCGGTGGGCCTCGTCGAGCAGCCGGACGCGCCGGCGCCCGAAGAGCACCGCGGCATACGCGGCAAGGGCCAGCACCGGCACCGCGTTCCCGACGCCCGCCCGGGTGAGCACCGCCGTGGCGGCCGTCCCGGCGACGAGGGCGAGCAGCAGCGGCCGGGAGTACCAGAACATCACCGTGAACACCGCCGACCCGGGCGAGAACAGCGCGGACGGTGGCAGTCCGCGGAACGCCGCCAGCAGCTGGCACCCGGCCAGCAGCGGCACCATCGCCAGCGGCCACCACACGGCCACGGCGCCGGCGCTCGAGGTCGCCGACGCGGTGAGGCCCAGGGCGACGGCGGTCATGGCGTACAGGACCGACGGGGTCACGAGGTGGGCGAGCGCCTCGACGCGGAACGGCAGGCCGACGAGCGCCGGCGTCCCCGCGTTGTCGCCCTGCAGGCGCAGGCCCTCGCACCAGGCGCCGTAGCCGAGGTAGCAGGCGAGGACCCCGACGAAGGCGACCATGCTCGGCACCCCGGGGGCGGTCGCGTGGGCGAGGGCCCAGGACCCGCCGCCGGTGAGGACGAGCCCGCTCACCAGCACCCCGGGCGACCGGCGCAGGCCCAGAAGGTCGCGCTCGGCCATGACGGCCAGCGGTCCCCGGGCCCGCAGCCGGGTCCGGCGCAGGCGGGTGCCCGGCGCCGCGACGTCGAGCCGTGCCGCGCGCAGGTCCCCGGCGAGGACGGCGCCGCCCATCGTCACCGCCCGCGCCGACTGGGTCCGCAGGGAGACGTGGTGCAGGGCGCGCAGCGAGCGACGCTCGCGCAGCACGGTCGAGGCTCCCCGGCTGCCCGTGGGCCAGGACCGCACCTGGCCCCACAGCCACGCCCCGGCGACGGCGGTACCGACGAGGAGACCTCCGACGCTGGTCGGCAGGAGCACCAGCGGCGCGGCGACGGCGGCGACGAGCATGCCGGTGCCGGTGACCGCACCCGCGAGCAGGCCGCCGAGGAGGCAGGCGAACAGGCTCAGCCGCCACCAGCGCCGCAGCACGAGCGCGCGGTCGAGGGGGCTGGTGGCGACGTGGTCGAGGTAGGGCAGGTCGGGCACCACCGGTCCGCGCAGCGACCCGAGCCGGTACGCGAGCAGCACCAGTCCGAGCACCACGCCGCCGACCACGAGCACCCCCTGCACCCCGGTCAGGTGGCGCGAGACCCAGGCGGGGTCGACGAAGAGGAAGAACGCGCGGGCGGCGGGGACGCCGTAGGTGAGCGAGGCGATGATGGCGACGTACGCGGCATACACGACGTTGCCGTTGCCCTCGGCCGGCCGCTCGCCGCGGACGACACCCCGGGCCTGCTCGAGCCGTTCGGCGTCGGTGCGCAGGCGGTCGTCCGCCTCGGGGGCGCCGACCGCCTGCCCGTCCACCGCCTGCCCGTCCACCGCCTGCTCGTCCACGAGCTCACGCACCGGTGACGTCGACCACGCGGTCGGCGAGGGCCTCGGTCATGACCGGGTCGTGGCAGGCGACGACGAGCGCGGTCCCGGCTGCCTTGCGCGCCTGCAGGATCGCCGTGAGCAGCTCGCGCTTGTGGGTGTCGAGCCGCTGCTCCGGCTCGTCGAGCACGAGGACGGTGGCCGGGCGGAACAGGACGAGCGCGAGGTGGAACAGCTGCTGCTGCCCGGAGGACAGCTCGTGCGGGAACCGCTCGGTGAGGTGGTCGATCTCGAGGGTCGTGAGCAGCTCGTCGGCGCGCTCGTCGGCGGTGTCGATCGCGCCACCCCACGTGGAGTCGACGAGGACGAGGTGGTCGACGACGGTGAGGTCGCGGTATGCCGTGGGGGCGCCGATGAGCGCGGCCACGGCCGAGCGGGTGCGCGGGTCGCGCTCGTCGAGCGGCGCGCCGTCGAGGCGAGCCTCGCCGGTCGAGGGCTCGAGCGCACCCGAGAGGACCCGCAGGAGGGTGGTCTTGCCGCTGCCGTTGGCGCCCCGGAGCACGACGCACTCGCCCGAGCGGACCCAGACGCTGGTGGGGGTCAGCAGCACCGCACCGTCGATGTCCTTGCCGACCCCGGTGGCCTCGAGGTGGACGGGGGTCGCAGGGCTCGGCGGGGCCGCACCCGCGCCCTGGCTGCGTCGTCCGAACATCGGCCTCCCTCGTCGCCGCACAGTGTGGCACCGGAGTCTGCGCCCGGGTGCTGCGGGCGCCCCGTCCCGGGCTCGGTGCCGTCCCCGGGCCAGTCCCCGGGCCGTTCCCCGGGACGGGTCGCCCGTGGCCGCGAGAGCGCCTGTGCCGTGTCGGGACGGCCGACTAGGGTTTCCGGGGTGAGCACCGCCCTGTACCGCCGCTACCGGCCCGAGACCTTCGCCGACGTCATCGGGCAGGAGCACGTCACCGAGCCGCTCATGCAGGCCCTGCGCACGGGGCGCGTCAACCACGCCTACCTCTTCTCCGGCCCCCGCGGCTGCGGCAAGACGACGAGCGCGCGCATCCTCGCCCGCTGCCTCAACTGCGAGCAGGGCCCGACGCCCACCCCCTGCGGCACCTGCGACTCGTGTGTGGCCCTGGCCCGCGGCGGCTCCGGCAGCGTCGACGTCATCGAGATCGACGCGGCCAGCCACGGTGGCGTCGACGACGCCCGCGACCTGCGCGAGCGTGCGTCGTACGGCCCGGCGCAGAGCCGGTTCAAGATCTACATCATCGACGAGGCGCACATGGTGACGCCGCAGGGCTTCAACGCGCTGCTCAAGATCGTCGAGGAGCCGCCGGAGCACGTGAAGTTCGTCTTCGCGACGACCGAGCCCGAGAAGGTCATCGGCACGATCCGCTCGCGCACCCACCACTACCCGTTCCGGCTCGTGCCGCCCGGCCAGCTCACCGACTACATGGCGCGGCTGTGCGAGCAGGAGGGCGTGGCCGTCGCGCCGGGGGTGCTGTCCTTCGTCACCCGGGCGGGTGGCGGGTCGGTCCGTGACTCGCTGTCCGTGCTCGACCAGCTCATCGCCGGGTCCGGTGACGAGGGGCTGACGTACGAGGGTGCCGCCTCGCTGCTCGGGTTCACCGACACCGAGCTGCTCGACGCCATCGTCGACGCCTTCGCCGCCGGTGACGCGGCCGGAGTGTTCCACCAGGTCGACCGGGTCATCGAGACCGGTCTCGACCCGCGCCGCTTCGTCGAGGACCTCCTCGAGCGGCTGCGCGACCTCATCGTCGTCGCGGCGGTGCCCGACGGCGCCTCCTCCGTGCTGCGAGGCCTGCCCGAGGACCAGCTCGAGCGGATGCGCCAGCAGGCGGCCGCCTTCGGCGGCGGTGCCCTGTCGCGTGCCGCCGACATCGTCAACGCCGGCCTCACCGAGATGACCGGCGCCACCGCGCCGCGGCTGCAGCTCGAGCTCATCTGCGCGCGGGTGCTGCTGCCGGCCGCCTCGGGCGAGAGCGGGTATGCCGCGCGGCTGGACCGGCTCGAGCGCCGCCTCGACGTCGAGGGCGTCCCCTCCGTCACGCGGTCGCCCGGCGCACCGATCGCCACGGTGCCGATGCCGGCGGCCGCCTCCGGACCAGCCCCCACCGGACCTTCCCCCGCCGGACCTTCGCCCGCTTCAGCGGCGCCGCCGGCTCCCTCTGCCCCTGCACCGGTCGCCGACGCCGCTGCGACCTCGGCCCCCGGCCGTCCGGCCGCCGAGGAGGCGGCTCCGGCTGCGGACCACCAGGGCACGCCCCGGTCGACCGCCCCCACGCCGGCACGGACCGACGCCGAGCGGTCGACCGGGCCGACCGACCTGCCTGCCCAGGCCGGGCCGCCGCCCGCGGCCTCGGCGGCTCCTGCGGCGCCTGCGGCGACGGAGGCCGGTGCCCCGGCGCAGGGCGGTGGGCCGGCCGGCCACCCGCTGGGCGGACAGGCTCCCCAGGCGGCGCCGCCGTCACCCTCCCCGGCGCACGGCGGCATCGACACGGCCGCGATCCGGCGGGCGTGGCCCGACATCCTCGGCTGGATCTTCAAGCACAAGCGCACGACCTGGACACTGCTGTCCGAGCACGCGACGGTCCACGACTACGACGGCTCCAAGGTGGTCCTCGCGATCTCCACCGTGGGCATCGCGCACACCTTCCGCAGCGGTCCCCATGCCGACCTCGTCCGGCAGGCCCTCATCGACGTCCTGGGCGTCGACGCCCGGGTCGAGGGGATCCCGGTGCCCGACGCCGCGGCGTCCGCCCCCAGCGGCGCCTCGCACCCCGTGGTGACGCCGGGCCGGCCTTACGACGAGGACGACGACGCGTCCGGCGCCCCGGCTGCGCCCCAGCAGCAGGGCACGGCCCGGGCGGCTGCCCCCGGGGCTGCCAGCCGTCCGTCCGGCGGCGACGCGGGCTCGGCATACGAGCGCTCGGCCGACATGGGCCTCCCCGCGGCCCCGCCCCCGGAGAGCGGCGGTGGGGGCTGGGCCAGCGCCGCGGCGGCCCCCGACAGCGGTCCGTCGTGGGCGGGGCCGGAGCCCGGCACCGGCCCGTCGAGCAGCGGACCGTCGGGCAGCGCCCCGTCGAACAGGGGCCCGTCGAACAGGGGCCCGTCGAGCAGCGGCCCGTCGAGCGCCGGCCCGGCGACGGCCACGGCCGTGTCGGGCGGCCAGGGAGGTGGATCCCTCCTCGCCCGAGCCCAGGCCGCGGTCGCGGCCGAGCAGCCCGTCGACGCCCCACGGCGCGTGGCCGACGACAGCGTGGTCAGCGCTGACGACGAGGACATCGAGGAGCTCGGCGACGTGGGCCGCCCGGTGATCGAGCGCATCCTCGGTGGGCGGGTCATCGACGAAGGTCGCTGACGCCATGGGCGGGCGGCTCGAGGAGGTGCTCGTGCGGCCCCGCCGCGCCGAGCGCGCCGGGCCCCTGCCGGGCGACGAGCTGGTGCCCGACGCGGTCGTCGTGATGGACCGCGCCTTCACCCTGCCCGCGCCACCGGCGGAGGTCTGGCCGTGGTTCGTGCAGCTGGGCCGGCGGCGAGGCGGCTGGTACCTGCCCCGCGGGCTCGAGCGCCTCGTGCCGCCGCGACGACGGGCCCTGCGCCGCCTCGACCCGACACTCCTCGGGCTCGCCGTCGGCGACGTCATCCCCGACTGGGGCGGCCGCGACGCCACGTTCACCGTGGCCGAGCTCGTCCCGGGCAGCCACCTCGTGCACACGTCGCGGCGCGGCGCGATCCGGTTGTCCTGGTGCATCGCCCTGCGGCCGACCGACGCCCCGGCGGGGGCCGGGACCCGGGTCCAGCTCAGGCTCCGGCTCGGCGGGGTCCGGCGCCCGTGGGTCGGTGAGGTGGGCGGCGGCGCCCTCGACCTGCTGACGGTGGCCGGCCTGGCGGCCGGGCTGCGGGAGCGGGTCCAGGCTGGCAGTGAGTCCTAGCAGGCAGCGGTGCTGGCAGGCAGCGGGCTCTGGCCGGGCTGCCGGTCCTGGCGGCCGGCGGGTCGACGGACAACGCCGTCGGTGCGAGGGCATAGGCTCGTCGTGTGTATGAAGGCGTGGTCCAGGACCTCATCGACGAGCTCGGGCGGCTCCCCGGTGTGGGGCCCAAGAGCGCCCAGCGGATCGCGTTCCACCTGCTCCAGGCCGACGCGGTCGACGTCAAGCGGCTGGTCGACGCACTGACCGAGGTCAAGGAGAAGGTGCGCTTCTGCGCCACCTGCGGGAACGTGGCCGAAGGCGAGCAGTGCCGCATCTGCGCCGACCCCCGGCGTGACGGCAGCTCGATCTGTGTTGTGGAGGAGCCCAAGGACGTGGTCGCGATCGAGCGCACCCGCGAGTTCCGCGGCCGCTACCACGTGCTCGGCGGCGCCATCAGCCCGATCGAGGGCGTCGGCCCCGACGACCTGCGCATCCGCGAGCTGATGACCCGGCTCGCCTCCGACGAGGTCACCGAGATCATCATCGCCACCGACCCCAACCTCGAGGGCGAGGCGACCGCGAGCTACCTCGCCCGCCTGATGCGACCGATGGGCCTCAAGGTCACCCGGCTCGCCTCGGGGCTGCCGGTGGGCGGCGATCTGGAGTACGCCGACGAGGTCACGCTCGGTCGCGCGTTCGAGGGCAGGAGGCTGCTCGATGTCTGACGACCTGCGGGTGCTCGCCGACGACTGTGCCGCCGAGGCCCGGACCTTCCTCACCACGATGACCGAGGTCGCCTCCGGCAGCGCCCCCGACGCCGCCATGCCCATGACCCTGCTCGCCCTGTCGCAGGTCCTGCTCATGGGTGCGCGGCTCGGTGCCATCGAGGACGTCGTGCCGGTCGAGCGGTTCGAGTCCGACCCGGGGCCGGACGCCGACGTCGACCCGCTGCGGGTGGGGCTGGCCAACCTGTTCGACGGCGTCGACGACTACGCCCACGTGGTCGACCCGCTCCTCGACGTCGACATCGCCCGGAGCTCGGTGTCGGGCGACGTGGCCGAGATCGCCCTCGCCCTCTCCCACGGCCTGCGGCACCACGAGGCCGGGCGCACGGTGGAGGCCCTGTGGTGGTGGCAGTTCAGCTACCTCTCGACCTGGGGTGACTCCGGCGCCCGGGCCCTGCGCGCACTGCTCTCGCTCCTCGGGCACGTGCGCCTCGACGCCGACGACGAGGCCGCGTCCGAGGCGGAGTTCGACGCCCTGCACCCCTGACCGATCTCGCCGGGTCAGGCGATCCGCGTCCCGTTGGGCAGCCGCCGCACCGGGGTCCGCAGCCGGCGCGCCGCCACCGTCGTCGCCCCGGCGCCGAGCAGGAGCAGGAAGCCCAGACCGTACGGCCACACCGGACCGGAGTCGAAGGCGTCGTCGAACGGGTCCCGGTACGCCTCGTCCGTCGCGTTCGTCGTCGCGAACCGGCACTCGTCGACGACGGCGTCCGGGCCGTTGCGAGCCATCCGCGCCCCTCCCGCGATCCAGCGCAGCGGCGTGAACCCGCCGACGTACGCGTCATTCGCCCCGGCGTGGTTCGGCGCGGGGGACGGAGCAGCGTCGGCGACCACGACGAACGGGTTGAGCGGGAGCATCCACCAGATGCGGTCGGTGTGCGAGACGGACTGGACCCGGGTGTACTCCACGCAGTCCGCGGCCGTGGGACGGGGACCCTCCTGGAGCAGCTTCTGCTGCTCGGGCGTGAGGTTCGGGTCGGAGGGGTCGAGGGCGGGCGGCTGGTGCGACTGCCACCAGCCGTCGGGCACGCCGAGCACCCGCTGCGGCTCCTCGTCGGTCACGAGGAACACCGACAGCCCGAAGCCGATGGCCGTCCCGAAGACCAGCGCCCCCATCGCGAGGTAGGTGAGCACCGCCGAGGCCACCGGCCGTGCGGTCAGCGTCGAGAACATGAGCCCGACCGCGCAGATGACGGCCAGGACGAGCACCAGGACGAGGAGCGACAGCAGGATCGCGCCGGTGGCCACGCCGCCCACCGCCCACGCCCACGCGAGGAACGGCAGGGACGCCGCGAGGAACGCCATCGACACGACCCAGGCCGCCAGCAGCTTGCCGAGGACGAGGTCCCAGTGCGTCAGCAGCGTCGTCTGGAGCGTGGCCAGCACGCCGTGCTCACGGTCACCGTTGACCGAGGTGGCGGTCAGCGACGGCACGACGAGCATGGCCAGGCCGAGGACGAAGAAGACGACGACGTCGTACATCGCCCGGCCCGAGCGCAGGTCGGGGTCGCGGGTCGCGTAGTACGCGAGGAACGCCACGAGCGCGATGACGACGAACCAGATGCCGAGCACGACCGGCCACCGGGACGTGCGCGTGCGCTGGCGCAGCTCGAGGGTCGCGACCGTGCGGATGCCGTGCCAGCTCATCGTCGGTCCTCCGTCGCGGCGAGGTAGGCGGTCTCGAGCGACCCCTGGCTGGGCGTGAAGGCCGTCACCCGGATGCCGTCGCGCACGAGGTCGGCGAGCAGCCGGGCGGCGTTCTCCTCGCCGAGCACGTGCACCTCGGTCAGGCCGCTGCCCACCCTGGTCGCGGGCACGTGGTGGTCGGTGAGCCAGGCCGCCAGGCGCTCGGGGTCCAGGGAGGCGAGCCGGTATGCCGCGGGCGTGGCCGCCGCGTGCCCGTCGACGTCCTGGGTCTCCAGGCTGCGTCCCCGCGCGACGATGACGGCGCGGTCGGCCACCTCCTGCAGCTCGGTGAGGATGTGGCTCGAGACCAGGACGGTGCGTCCCTGGGCGGCGAGCCCGCGCAGGACGTCGCGCAGCTCGATCCGGCTCCGCGGGTCCAGGCCCGAGGCGGGCTCGTCGAGCAGGAGCACGGAGGGGTCGTTGACCAGCGCGCGGGCCAGGCCGAGCCGCTGCTTCTGCCCCCGCGACAGCACCCGCGCCCGACGGTCGGCGAGGTCGGCCAGGTGCACCGTCGCCAGGAGCTCGTCGGTCCGCGCCCGCGCCACGTCGGCCGGGATCCGGTACGCCGCCGCGACGGTGTGCAGGACCTCCCGCACGGTGAGCGCGTCCCACGTCCCGAAGCCGTCGGGCATCCAGCCGATCCGGGCGCGCACCTGCGCGGCCTGCGTGACCGGGTCGAGGCCGTCGACCCGGATGGTGCCCTGGTCGGGCACGAGCAGGGTCGCCAGCATCAGCAGCAGGGTCGTCTTGCCGGAACCGTTGGGGCCGATCAGCGCGGTGACCTCACCCGGGCGAGCGGTGAGGTCGATGCTGTCGACCGCGAGGACGTCGCCGAACGCGCGGCGCACCCCCCGAACCTCGATGGTCATGCGCGCAGGCTAGTGGCGGGGCGTCCGGTTGCCCTCCGTTTCCGTACTCATCTCCCCCTCTTGCTCGCGGGGCGACGCCTCGGGGCGCGGGCACGGCCCCGCGCCCGGCCCCCGCGGCGCACCCCGGCCAGCCGTCCGGCATACGGCATCAGCGTCTCGCCTGCCGACCCGCCGTTAGACTGTCCGCGCCGCAGCCACCGCCCCACCATCGGGAGTTCCACCGTGCCGATCGTCGTCCAGAAGTACGGCGGCTCCTCGCTCGCCGACGCCGCGAGCATCAAGCGCGTGGCCCGACGGATCGCCGAGGCCAAGAAGGCCGGCAACGACGTCTGCGTCGCCGTGTCCGCGATGGGCGACAGCACCGACGAGCTCCTCGACCTCGCGAACGAGGTCAGCCCGCAGCCGCCGCCGCGTGAGATGGACATGCTGCTCACCGCCGGCGAGCGCATCTCGATGGCACTCGTGGCGATGGCGATCCACGACCTCGGCTACTCGGTGCGATCCTTCACCGGCAGCCAGGCCGGGGTCATCACCGACTCCACCCACGGTAAGGCCCGCATCATCGACGTCACGCCCGGCCGCGTGACCGACGCGCTCGAGAAGGGCCACATCGTCATCGTCGCCGGCTTCCAGGGCGTCAGCCAGGACACCAAGGAGATCACCACGCTCGGGCGTGGCGGCACCGACACGACCGCGGTGGCGCTCGCGGCCGCGCTCGGTGCGGACGTCTGCGAGATCTACACCGACGTCGACGGCGTCTTCACCGCAGACCCCCGGATCGTCCCGAACGCCCGCAAGATCACGACCATCTCCGCCGAGGAGATGCTCGAGCTCGCGGCCTCCGGCTCCAAGGTCCTGCACCTGCGCAGCGTCGAGTACGCCCGTCGCTTCGACATCCCCATCCACGTCCGCAGCTCCTTCTCAGCGAAGGAGGGGACGATCGTCACCGACCACCCAGCCCAAGGAGACACCGTGGAAGCCCCGATCATCGCCGGTGTCGCCCACGACCGCAGCGAGGCCAAGATCACCGTGGTCGGCGTGCCCGACCACCCCGGCAAGGCCGCAGAGATCTTCCAGACCTGCGCCGACGCCCAGATGAACATCGACATGATCGTGCAGAACGTCTCCGCGACCGAGACCGGCCTCACCGACATCTCGTTCACCTGTCCCAAGACCGACGGCCGCACCGGCGTCGAGGCCCTCAAGCGCGTCCAGGAGTCGGTGGGCTTCGCCTCGATCCAGTACGACGACCAGATCGGCAAGCTGTCGCTGGTCGGTGCGGGCATGCGCTCCCACCCCGGCGTCTCGGCGACGTTCTTCAAGGCGCTCGCGGACACCGGCGTCAACATCGAGATGATCTCCACCTCCGAGATCCGCATCTCGGTCGTCACCCGCGCCGAGGTCCTCGACGACGCCGTGCGCGCCGTGCACACCGCGTTCGGGCTCGACTCCGCCGAGGGAGAGGCAGTGGTCTACGGAGGCACCGGCCGGTGACCTCCCTCGCCTCCCGGTCCACCCGGCCGACGCTGGCCCTCGTCGGCGCCACGGGTGCAGTCGGGCAGGTGACCCGGCAGGTGCTCGCGATGCGGGCCGACATCTGGGGTGAGATCCGCGCTGCGGCCGCGCCCGAGGACGCGGGGGCCGTGATCGACGTCATCGGCCGGGACGTCGTGGTGCAGCAGCTGTCGCCGGAGTTCTTCGACGACGTCGACATCGCCCTCGTCGACCTGCCGGCGCCCGTCGCCGCGCAGTGGGCCCCGGTCGCCGCCGCCCGGGGGGCGGTCGTCATCGACAACAGCTCGGCCCTGCGCGCCGAGCCCGACATCCCGCTCGTGGTCCCCGAGGTGAACCCGGCGCAGATCCGCCAGCGACCCCGGGGCATCATCGCCAACCCCGGCGCCACCACCCTCACCATGGTCGGCGCGCTGAGCGCCCTGCACGCCGAGTGGGAGCTCACCGAGCTCGTCGTGGCGTCCTACCAGGCCGCCTCCGGGGCCGGGCGGGTCGGCATGGCCCGGCTCTACGACGAGCTCGAGGTCGTCGCCGGTCACCGCGAGCTCGGCCACCAGCCCGGTGACGTCCGCCGGCTCATCGAGCACGAGCTCGGCACCGACTCGCCCTTCCCGGCGCCGCTGGCCCTCAACGTCGTGCCCTGGATCGGCCGCCCGGCCGACGGCGGCTGGACCACCGAGGAGCTGAAGATCCGGGGCGAGACGCGCAAGGTCCTCGGGCTGCCCGAGCTGCGGGTCTCGGCCACGTGCGTGCGCGTGCCGGTCATCACGACGCACTCGGTCGCCGTCCACGCGACGTTCGCCAAGCCGGTCGACGCCGACCGGGCCCGCCAGGCCCTGGTGGAGGCGCCCGCGGTCGTGGTCCTCGACGACCCGGAGGCACTGGAGTTCCCGACGCCGTCGGACACCGTGGGCTCGGACCCGCGCTTCGCCGGCCGCCTGCGTCAGGCCCTGGACTTCCCGAACACCCTGGACTTCTTCATCTGCGGGGACAACCTGCGCAAGGGGGCGGCCCTGAACATGGTGCAGGTCGCCGAGCTGGTCGCCGAGGAGCTCGCGGTCCTGGCCTGAGCCTCACCGGCGCACCGAGGCCGTGACCCCGGCGTCGCCGTCGCCCACGCTGAGCGTGCCCTCGGCCGGCAGGTCCGCGAGCGCGCACCCACGCAGGACGTCCACCTGGCCGGCGGAGACGAGCAGGCACAGCGCCCGCCGCCCCGTGGCGCGCAGGGGGAACCTGCCCTGGTCGTCGACCGCGACCAGCGTCCCTCCGGACTGCGCCACGGCCTCGTGCAGGACGCGACCCGAGACGAAGGCGAGCTGGTCGTCCGGCGGCGTGTCGATGCCCGAGCGGGACAGGTAGCCGCGCAGCTGGTCGTCGGTGAGCACCGCCACCCAGCCGCCGGGGACGGGCGCTCCCGTGCGGCCCTTCTCGACCGCCACGACCTGGCCCTGGAGACCGTCGGGGCCGCCACAGCCGGTGACGGCTGCGGCGACCGCCCCGGCCAGCAATGCCACGAGGCCGGTGCGGGCGAGCGCGGTGCTGGGTCGGCGACGGGCAGGCATGGGCCGACAGCATGGCAGGCCGGGCGTTTGCCCGGTGAGTGGGACCCGGGCCCTTCGTCACGGGTCGATGACGAAATCTCGACGTAGCGTGTCGCTTGACACGGTACTCATGTGACAGGTGTGACGATTGTGACTCGACACAGGGACGCGGGCGGCCACAGGGCGCGGCCGGGGAGCCAGGGGGAGACATGACGGACGGGGACCGCACCAGCTCCGACGGGGACGGTCTGGTACCGGACGGGGACGGCCTGGCACCGGACGAGGACCGCACGCCGACCGACGTGTGGCGCAAGCACCGGCTGCGCCAGATCCTGCTCTTCGTCACCGTGCCCGGCGTCCTGCTCGGCACCGCGAGCATCACCGCGGCATACTCCGCCGGCCTGATGTCGCCCCCCAAGCCGAAGCCGGCGTGCACCCCCCAGGTCGTGCCCGCGCCGGCGCGCGGCTCGTTCACCGTGAACGTCCTCAACGCCACCGGCCGCACCGGCGTCGCCGCCGAGGTGGCCGCCGGGTACGACAAGCGGCAGTTCCGCGTCGGCGGGATCAGCAACGCCCCCGACTCCTGGTACGTCACCCAGCCGGCCGTCGTGCACTACGGGCCCGCGGGGCTGGACCAGGCCCTGCTGGCCGCCCAGCAGGTCCCGGGGGCCAAGCTGTTCGAGGACGTCCGGCCCGGCACGTCGGTCGACGTCGTCGTCGGGCTGGGCTTCAAGGGCATGGTCCCGCTGCCGCCGCGGCTCAAGCCCATCCCCTCCGAGGTGCCGGTCAACGTCTACAACACGACGTACAAGACGGGCCTGGCCAAGGTCGTCGCCACCGAGCTCAGGGGCCGCGGCTTCAAGGTCAAGGACGTCTCCAACGACCCCCTGCGCACCCTGCAGCTCGGCACCGCGATCATCCGCTACGGCGAGCTCGGTGACCTCAACGCCGCCCTGCTCAAGGAGCACGTGCCCGGCGCGGAGCTGGTGAAGGACGCCCGCACGGACGCCTCCGTCGACCTCGTGATCGGCAACAAGTACACCGCGCTCGTCCCGCTCGCGGACGTGCCGCCGCTGCCCCCGCGGCCCAAGCCGGTGACCCCGACCGTGGCCCGCCCCTGCGGCGACGGCTGAGGCCGGACCCCACTCTCCGGCCTGGCCGGACCCCGCCCTCCGGCTTGGCCGGGCCCCGCCCTCCGGCTTGGCCGGGCCCGGGTGGGCGGGGCACAGTGGTGTCCCGATGCCCTTCCGACGCCGGTATGCCGTAGCCCCCGTCTGCCTCGCCGTGGCCCTCGTGGCCGGGTGCGGCGGTTCCCCCGACCGCTCCGCCGCCGCGGGGACGACGCCTTCGGCGGCCTCCCCGTCCTCGCCGGCGCCGGGCACCTCCACCACCAGGCCGCCGACGACGTCCACCACCACGGCGGCGACCACGACGACGCGGACGACGCCGCCGCCACGGCCGTCCACGAGCAGCCGGGCACCGGCTGCCGCCCCGGGGGCGCTGCCGCCCGTGCCCAGGGCCGGTGCCGAGCCGGCCGTCCGCTTCCCGCGCAACGAACCGGCCGTCGGCGCCGGCGCGAACGCGACGGTCGGGCCGGTGCCGGACTCCGTGTGGGCGCGCATGGTGGGCTACTCCTGGACCCAGGGCTGCCCGGTGGGGCGCTCGCAGCTGCGGTACGTCCGGGTGAACTTCTGGGGCTTCGACGGCAAGCGGTCCCGGGGTGCGGTCGTGGTCAACGCGAGCATCGCGGACGCGGCTGCGGCCGCCTTCACCCGGCTCTACGACCTGCGCTTCCGGATCCGCCAGATGCGGCCGATGGACTCGAGCTGGGGCCGGAACCCCAAGGGGCCGGGCGCCGACGACTACGCCGCCATGCGGGCCGACAACACCTCCGCCTTCAACTGCCGCTACGTCGGCGGCGAGGAGGCCTCGAAGGTGTACAGCAAGCACGCCTACGGCACGGCGATCGACGTCAACGACTTCGAGAACCCCTACGTCGACAGCGGCGGCACCGTCTACCCCGGCGCGTACTGGCTGCACCGCCGGGGTCCCGCGCCGGGCGTGTTCTCCTCCAGCGGCAGCGCGGCCGTCCGCGCGTTCACCGGCCAGGGCCTGCGCTGGGGCGGCCTGTGGTCCCAGCCCGACTACCAGCACTTCGACCGATGAGCCGCCCCGCCTCGGCTGCGTTCCCCGTCGCCCTCGCGGCGGCGCTCGTCGCGCTCGCCGGCTGCGGCGGCGGTGAGCCGGCCGCCTCGTCGGCGACGACACCCTCGACGACGGCGGCCACCACCACAGCCCCGGCCGCCTCCACCACGACCACGGCGACTCCGTCCACCACCACTGGGTCGCCCACCACGACACGGACCCGCACCACCGCCCCGCCACCGAGGGCCACACCCACCCCGCGGCCGTCGTCGAGCACCCGGCGCCCGGCCACCTCGACCGGCTCGCCGTCGCGCCCGCGCTGCGCCGTCCCCTCGGGCCTCACGGCGACCCAGGTCGTCCTCGTCAAGGGCTCCGGCTCGAGCGCCACCGTCCGGGCCTGCCGCCGGGTCTCGGGCGCGTACCGGCTGGAGCTCGGGCCGTACTACGGCCACGTCGGGCTGAACGGCGTCTCCTGGTCCAAGCGGGAGGGCGACCTCAGGACGCCCGCCGGCACCTTCCCCCTGCGTGGCGGCTTCGGGGCATACGGCAACCCGGGCCTGGCCCAGGGCTGGTTCCGGGTCGACGCCCACGACGTCTGGGTCGACGACCCCGCCTCCAGCCTCTACAACACCCACCAGCGCACGCCGGCGGACGGCCGGTGGTCCTCGGCCGAGCCGCTGCTCCAGACCCCGGCCTACAACTACGCCCAGGTCGTCGGCTACAACGAGGTGCGCACACCCGGACGCGGGTCGGCGATCTTCCTCCACGTCGACAAGGGCCGGGGCACGGCCGGCTGCATCTCGCTGCCGACGTCCGCGCTGCTGGCGGTGTTCCGCTGGGAGCGTCCGGGCGCCGTGATCTCCATCGGCTGAGGCTCCCCGGCCGCTGGGACCCGGTCTGGTCGTCCGGGTGGCGAGTTGGCAGAGTGAGGGCATGACCGACGTGCGCACTGTCGCCATGCTGACCGCGGGTGGCCTCGCTCCCTGCCTGTCCTCCGCCGTGGGCGGCCTCATCGAGCGCTACACCGAGGTGGCGCCGGACGTGCGGATCCTGGCCTACCGCAACGGGTATGCCGGCCTGCTGACCGGCGACTCGGTCGAGGTCACCGACGACGTCCGCAAGGCTGCGCACCGGCTGCACGCGTTCGGGGGCAGCCCGATCGGCAACAGCCGGGTCAAGCTGACCAACGTCGAGGACTGCGTCCGGCGCGGCCTGGTCAAGGAGGGCCAGGACCCGCTCCAGGTCGCGGCCGAGCAGCTCACCGCCGACGGCGTCGACGTGCTGCACACCATCGGCGGGGACGACACGAACGGCACCGCCGCCGACCTGGCGGCCTACCTGCGAGAGCACGGCCACACCCTCACGGTCGTCGGCCTGCCGAAGACGATCGACAACGACGTCGTCCCGATCCGCCAGTCGCTCGGGGCCTGGACCGCGGCCGAGCAGGGCGCGATCTACGCGCGGAACATCGTCGCGGAGCACTCCTCCAACCCCCGGATGCTCGTCGTCCACGAGGTGATGGGGCGCAACTGTGGCTGGCTCACCGCAGCGACCGCACTGGAGCACCACCGCTGGGTCCGGGGTGCGGAGTTCGCGAACTGGCTGGAGAACTCGCCCGAGCGGTGGGACGTCCACGGGGTCTACGTCCCCGAGCGGCCGTTCGACATCGCCGAGGAGGCGGCCCGGCTGCGCGCGGTCATGGACGAGTCGGACGGGGTGAACCTCTTCCTCTCCGAGGGGGCCGGCGTCTCCGAGATCGTCGCGTCGATGGAGCAGGCGGGGGAGGCCGTGCCGCGGGACCCGTTCGGCCACGTGCAGCTCGACAAGATCAACCCTGGTGCGTGGTTCGCCAAGCAGTTCGCCGAGCAGCTCGGCGCCGACAAGGTGCTGGTCCAGAAGAGCGGCTACTTCGCCCGCTCCGCCGCGCCCAACCGCGCCGACCTCGACCTCATCCGGCAGTGCACGACGTATGCCGTGGACGCCGCCCTGCGCGGCCGGGCCGGTGTCGTGGGGCAGGACGAGGAACGTGGCGACGAGCTGCGCGCCATCGAGTTCGAGCGGATCCGCGGCGGCAAGGCCTTCGACCCCTCGGTCGACTGGTTCGCCGGTCTCCTGCGGGACATCGGCCAGGCGTAGCGGCCCGTGCCCGTGCTCGCTGCGAGCCAGTGGTCCCACAGCGCCGCGGCTGAGATACAGCGCCCCGGGGTGCTCCGACACGTCGTCAGTAAAGTCCGGTCCTGAAACCGTCTCACTCACGGTCGCAAGACGGCTATCGTGGCGCTCGGCGCGGGCCAGCAACGGTACGGCCAGGACATTGGGGGAGACATGCACCTGACTCGCGGGGGCTTTCGGACTCTTGGCGCCTTAGTCGTGTCCATGTGCACTGTTGCGACGGCGGGCAGCGCCTGGGCGTCGAGCGGCAACTGGTATTACGAGCAGAGCCGGACGGGTGGCGGTGTTGGCTACTACGCCCAGTTCGGATCTGCGACGGACCAAGTCCTGGTCGGTGACTGGGACGGTGACGGCAAGGACACCCTGGCGGTTCGGCGGGGGAACACCTACTACGTGACCAACTCGCCCACCGGCGGAGCTGCGTCCTACTCCTTCGTCTTCGGTGCAGCAAGTGACGCCGTTCTGGTTGGCGACTGGAACGGCGACGGCAAGGACACCCTGGGCGTGCGTCGCGGCAACATGTACTACCTGACGGACAACCCGCGAGGCGGGTACGCCAACCGTGTCTTCATGTACGGTTCCGGCGCGGACGTCACGTTCGTGGGCGACTGGAACGGCGATGGCAAGGACACGCTCGCAGTGCGTCGAGGCAACACGTACTACTTCACGAACACGCAGGGCGGCATGGCCCAGGTTGTGGGCCGGTTCGGGAGCGCAACCGATGTCGTCATCGACGGGGACTGGAACGGCGACCGCAAGGACACCCTTGGTGTGCGTCGTGGCTCGACGTACTACCTGACGAATCGTGTGGGTGGTGGCGCGACTGATGTCGTCGAGGGCTACGGCAGCGCTTCGGACTCGGTCTACGTTGGCGACTGGAACGGGGACAAGGTCGACACCCTGTCGGTGCGCCGCTCGGAGGGACCGCGAAAGACGCTCGCGGGCAGCGGCGCCTACGTCGTGCCCACGCAGGCCCCGCCGCTGCTGTACAAGGGGTCGGCGCCCGCGTCCGGCTGCTACTGGGAACGGGACAGCGACTTCAGCGGCAGCACGAGCGCCATCATCGCGAACTTTCTGGGCTCCAGCATGGCGCCTCTCTACGTGCACGTAGCGGCCAGCGACGCGGGCTTCGCGACCGACGGCTGCGGCACCTGGGTGGAAGCCCGGGCGACTGATCCCGTCCACCTGGTGCCCGTGGCAGACGGCCAGTACCGCGTCGGGTACGACATGGCGCCCGGTCGCTACCAAGCCCTGGGCGGCTCCGAGTGCTATTGGGAGCGCGACAGCGACTTCAGTGGTGAGCTCAGCGCGATCGAGGCGAACGATTACGCGGTCACCTCCCCCGTCGTTGACGTGTTGTCCACGGACGCGATGTTCGGCTCGCAGCGCTGCGGCACCTGGACTCGGCTCGGGGACGTCCCGGTGGGGCCAGCAGCGGCGTCCGGTGCCACCTCGCACGTGACTAGGCCTTCGGTTTCCCGCCCGACCTCCGTTCGATCGTCGGTGCAGCGCTTGCGCTGACGGTCCGCCAAGGTCCTGGGTCCGGTGCCAATCGCCGTCGTGTCGATGCGCTGACCTGGGCCGTTGGCGCGCCCGCCCATCGCGTCGGTGACGACGCTGGCGGAGATCCCGGTCAGCACGACCTGGCGAGGCCGCGCTCGCGCAGGTACTGCTCGGCTCGGTACCGGTGGCGCCGAACCCCTGCCTGGCCCCAGGTGGTCCTCCGTCTGCACGCCACTCCGAGCGTGTCGAGGGTGACCTGGGCGAGGTCGCCCTGTCGGTGCTCGCCCGCATGGCTGACTCCCAGTCGTCGCCGGTCCGCGATCGCGTCGGCGTCGGACACCCTTGCGGAGGCCGCACCGGCGTAGCAGGGTCGGTCCATGGCACCCAGTACCCCCACCACGGCGTACCGCGCTGCACGTGACCAGCTCCTCTCGCTCTCCGGTCGGCACGACGACGCGATGCGCGAGTTCCGCTGGCCGGACGTCGGGGAGCGGTTCAACTGGGCGGTCGACTGGTTCGACGCCGTCGCCCGCGGCAACGACGCGACGGCGCTGTGGATCGTCGAGGAGGACGGCAGCGAGCAGCGGCTGACCTTCGACCAGATGGCGACCCGCTCGGACCAGGTGGCCGTGTGGCTCTCCGACCTCGGGGTGGCCCAGGGCGACCGGGTGCTGCTCATGCTGGGCAACCAGGTCGAGCTGTGGGAGACCATGCTCGCCGTCTTCAAGCTCGGTGCCGTCGTCATGCCGACCACCTCCGCGCTCGGCCCCCAGGACCTGCGCGACCGGGTCGGCCGGGGCGGGGCGAAGGTCGTCGTCGCCAACGCCTCCGACGCGTCGAAATTCGAGGAGGTGCCCGGCGACTACCTGCGCGTCGTCGTCGGCGAGGCGCCGGGGTGGCACTCCCACGCCGAGGCGTATGCCGTGCAGGGCCATCCGTTCGAGACGACCACCGCCCCGTCGGACCCGCTGCTGCTCTACTTCACGTCCGGGACGACCAGCAAGCCCAAGCTGGTCGAGCACACCCAGGTGTCCTACCCCGTGGGGCACCTGTCGACGATGTACTGGATCGGCGTCCGGCCGGGCGACGTGCACCTGGCGATCAGCTCGCCCGGCTGGGCCAAGCACGCCTGGTCGTGCTTCTTCGCCCCGTGGATCGCCGAGGCCACGATCTTCGTCTTCAACTACGGCCGGTTCGACGCGGCCGCCCTGCTCGGGCAGATCCGCCGGGCCGGGGTGAGCACGTTCTGCGCGCCGCCGACGGTGTGGCGGATGCTCATCCAGGCCGACCTCGGTGGCCTCGAGGGCAAGGGGGCGCTGCGCGAGCTGCTGGCCGCCGGCGAGCCGCTCAACCCTGAGGTCATCACCCAGGTCGAGCGGGCCTGGGGAGTCACCGTCCGCGACGGCTACGGCCAGACCGAGACCACGCTGCAGGTCGGCAACATCGCCGGCGACCGGGTCAAGCCCGGGTCGATGGGCCGTCCCATGCCCGGTGTCCCGGTGGAGCTCGTGGACCCGCTGACCGGGGAGCGGGCGGACGAGGGCGAGATCGTGCTCGACCTCTCGCAGCATCCCGTCAACCTCATGACCGGCTACCTCGGCGACGAGGAGCGGCAGGCCGAGGCGATGGCCGGCGGTTTCTACCACACCGGCGACGTCGCCCAGCGGGACGCGGACGGCTACATCACCTACATCGGGCGGACCGACGACGTCTTCAAGGCCAGCGACTACAAGGTGTCGCCGTTCGAGCTCGAGTCGGTCCTCATCGAGCACCCGGCCGTGGCCGAGGCCGCCGTCGTCCCCGCGCCGCACCCCACGCGCCTGGCCGTGCCCAAGGCCTACATCGCCCTCGCTCCCGGGTACGCCCCGGATGCCGAGACGGCCAGGTCGATCCTCGCGCACGCCCGCGCCAACCTCGCGCCCTACCTGCGGGTGCGCCGCATCGAGTTCCACGAGCTGCCCAAGACCATCTCGGGCAAGATCCGCCGGGTCGAGCTGCGCGACCGGGAGCAGCAGGCCTTCGACGGCGCGACGTCGCTGTCGGAGGAGTTCCGCGACGACCAGTTCCCCGAGGTCTTCCGCTGAGCCGCAAGGGATCCGGGCAGGTGGGTCGATAGGGGACAAAGCGCCCCCGCTGGGTCCCTGTCACTCCCGCTCGGTCCCCGTTGACCCCTGTCACGCCGGTTCGGGCGCGGGTACCGTGAGGTGCGGTGGTCCGCCGGGCCGCCGACCGCACGACCGGGGCAAGCGGGCCGGGGGCACATGCGCACCTACCCATACGCGTTCCACGTCGCCCTCGACGGCAACGGGCTCAACGGGCTCGAGGGCAGGGCCGGCGTGTGCCTGTTCCACTACGACCCGGAGACCGGCGACCACGCGTACAAGGTCACCTACTTCGACGGCGCCTCCGGCGGCCACGCCCCGAACGTCGACCCGAGCCGGCGCATCGGCTTCCTCGGCAACACCGGCCAGCACCTGCTCTTCTACGACCTCGCCACGCTGGAGGAGGCCGACCGCGTCTCGACCCTGCGGTTCGAGGTGCCGGACACGACGATCAAGGGCAGCACCCACCTCGTCTGGCTCGACGACACCCAGTTCGTCACCTCGATCGGCGAGCACCTGTGGAGGTTCGACGTCAACCGGCTCACCAAGGCCGAGCAGGTCGCGCCGCACCAGCTCAAGATCCCGCACGCCATGAAGCGCACGGCCTCGGGCCGCTACATCGTCTACGGCGGCATGGACCACCCGACCCGTGGTGAGGCCAAGGAGGTGGGGATCCTCGACACCGTCACCGGCGAGGTGCGCCGGGTGGCGCTGCCCACGACCTGCTGGCACGTCGTCTGCCACCCGGTGCTCGACGTCTTCTACGCGATCTCCTTCCGGGTGCACCCCGCGGACCGCACCGACTACGAGCACTGGGGCATGGCCTGGCTGCGGCAGTACGCCTTCGAGATCGACGCCGAGGACGGGCGGGTCGTCCGGCACTGGGCCGCCGACCGGGACCTGCCTGCCCACGTGAACTCCGACGTGACCATCTCCGACTCCGAGCTCATCTTCTGCACCGGCGGCAGCCACACCGTCGTCCTCGTCGACCTGCTCACGCTGAGCCACCACCGGCTCATCGACGAGCACCCCGGGGCCCTGGAGAGCCTGGCGCTGACGCGCCAGAGCGCGTCGACGGTCGCGGAGGCGTTCATGCGCGGCAACGTGTTCGGCAACAGCCACCTGTATGCCGAGTCGCTGCGGGTGAGCCGCGGGGCGTTCGTCGACGGCATCTACGCCTGCCAGCTGTCGGCCGACCAGACGCTGCTCTTCACCGCCAACCGCGGGCAGAACCACATCACGGTCTACGACTACCCGTCCCTGGAGCAGCGCGACCGCGTCGTCATGCCGGAGCTGCAGGACCTCGACCCGAGGGTGGGCGCGTTCGGCGACCCGCGGCTCGGCTTCCACCACTCCTACCTCGTCAGCCCGCCCACGCCCACGCCAGGAGAGCCCTGATGGCCAACTACAGCATCGACACCACCGTCTTCGGGGGCAACACCTTCAGCTCCGACGTGAACGCCGACGTGACCTCGACCCTCACCGGGCTCGACGACATGAAGCTCACCCTGGCCGGAGGGACGACCAACACCAACGACGGCACCAACACGGTGCACTCCGACGCGACGATCACCCTCGAACCGGTGACGACGACCTCGACGGTGAACACCACGTCGAACCTCGACAGCCGATCGAGCGTGGACACCACCTCGTCGGTCGACCTCAAGCCGGTCGCGATCGACACCTGCGTCCGCCTCGAGCTGGGGCCGCCCCCGGCCACCGAGGTGTGCACGCCCTACGAGCAGACCTGGGGCTGGTCGGTCCTGGGGTTGGAGCTGTTCGCCCTCACGGTCCGCGGCCGCGCCACCGCGCACATCCGGCCCGAGCACCACGGCCCCGTCGTGATCGACCTGTGAGGGCGCCATGCCGACCAGCCGCCGCAAGGCCACCTCCAGCAAGCCCGCCGCCGACCGCGAGACCGTCGCAGGCGCCGCGGCCGACCGCGCCCGGACCGGGTCCGCCGCCGACCAGATCGTCCTCGCCGGGCCCCCGGGCCGGTTGCATGCCACCGTCTCGGTGGAGAACGCCGTCTCCGAGCGGGTCTCGGTGCGCGGCGCGGTGCTGCACCGGTCGGGGCGGGACCCGGTCGCCGGGACGGCGACGGCGCTCATCTCCCCGGGGGCGACGGCCTCCGTGCCCGTGTCCGTCAGCCTCGACCGCACGACGCCACCCGGCGAGGTGGCGGCGGAGCTGGAGCTGGGCGGGACGCGCCGCCCGGTCCGGGTCCTCGTGGAGCCGGAGCTCGACCTGCACCTCAGCCCCCACCGGGTGCTCGCGACGGTGGGCCGCCAGCGCGTCCCGCTCACGCTGGTCAACCACGGCAACGTCGACATCCCGCTGGCACCGCTGAGCCGCGCCCGCACCGACGACGGCGGCCCCGACCCGGGGCCCGACATCTCCCTCACGGTGCTGGACCCGACGACCGTCGAGCCCGGCGCCATCGTGAGCGTCGCGGCGGAGTTGACCGTCCCGGAGGAGCTGGACCCCACGCGACGGCACGTCGCCCGCATCCCCGTCGGGACCGCCGACCTCGAGGTCGTGGTCCTGCCCCGCACCGCACCGGAGGAACCGTCATGAGCACCACGGCACCCGAGTACCTCACGACGCTGCGCACCGGCCTCGCCGAGGCGGTGCAGCAGTGGGCCGACCAGTCCACCTCGGCCTGGGAGCAGTGGACCCGCGCGTGGCAGCCGGTCGCCGACGCGGGCGCCGACGCCCTCGGGGTGCCGCGCCTGCAGCCCGGCTCGCCGCCCCGGGTCGTGCCGCGAGCGGACACCGCCGCCCGCCACGACCACGGGCACGGGGGTCACCCGGGCCACGAGCACCACCACGACCACCACGGATGGGAGCAGCGCTCCGGCCACCACCACGAGGGCTGCGGGTGCGGGGAGTGCCGTGGCCACGAGGGCCCGGATGACTGCCGCCACGTCGGCTGCGGGTGCGGGGAGCACCGCTATGCCGGTGGGTGCCACTGCAGCGGGTGCCACCATCCCCATCGCGGCTGTCCCGGCCCCTGCGACTGCTGCGTCCCCGAGGCGGACCTCGTCGTCCGCGCGCGGGCCGGCGAGGTCCGCGTCGTGCCCTTCCGCCTGCACAACCCGTGGCGCAGAGAGCGCGAGGTCACCCTCGAGGTCGGCCCCTGGCACGCCTGCGGGGGTGACGCGCTCGAGGTCCGGGCGCGCCTCGAGGACACGAGCCTCACGCTGGCCCCGTGCGAGGACCGGGTCGTGCGGCTGCTCGTCACCGCCACCGGGACCAAGGCTGCCGGCGACACCGCGACCGAGCACCAGGGGAAGCCGGGGAAGGCGGGACAGGCTGATCCTGTCGAGGACGAGCGCGTGCGCACCGCCGGTGACATGGGGGAGGAGGCGGCTCGGCAGGTGTCGGTCCTGCGCGGGGTCGACGTGGGTTCCTGCTCCACCGCGTATGCCGACGTGCGGTTCGAGGGCTGCGCCCGTCCGCAGCGGGTCGCGCTCGTCGTCCTGCCGGCCGAGTGCGACCCCGTCGACGTCGGGTGTGGGTGCGGCTGCTGCGAGGAGGGGCACCGATGAGCGAGCGGACGACCGGCACCGACGAGACGCTGGCCCGGATCACCGAGCTGGCCAGGGCCGCCCTGCAGGCCCAGGCGAACCTCGCCAAGCAGTCGCTCGAGCTCGGTCGGGCGACCCTGAGCGGCGACGTGGACCGGTCGAGCGCGGGTCGCGCGTACCTCGACGCGGTGAGCCGTGAGGGCGCCCGCTACTGGCGCGAGGTCGGTGCCCTCGGCCTCGACTACGCCGGCGAGCTCATGGCGCTCGGCACCCGCAGCGCCGCCCGGGTGGTGAGCGAGGCGTCCGCGGCCGGGGCGCGGGGACGGGAGCGCACGGCTGCACCCCGCCGCGGCACTGCCCAGGGGCAGGCCGCTCCGGAGGCAGAGGAGGCCGTCGGGGCCTCGCGCCGGTCCGCCGTCGTGCTCCGGGGCGTGCTCGGCCAGACCGCCCAGGCCACCGTCACCGTCGTGAACCGGCACGCCCGGGCCCGCCGGGTCGAGCTGACCCCGAGCGACCTGCGTGACGCCACCGGTGCCCTCGTGGCCGCCCAGCTGCGGGTGGACCCCGACCACGTCACCGTCCCCGCCGGGGGCGACCACCCCGTGCGCCTCGAGGTCGACCTCGACACCTCCGACGCCGCGGTCGGGGACCGGTACGAGGGCACGGTCGAGGTCAGCGGGGGCGACGAGGCCACGCTGGAGGTGAGCGTCGAGGTCGTGGCCTGACCGCCTCCTCGACCCCACCCGTCGCCGCGGGGCCCAGCGGGGCCGGCACCAACTCGCGGGCCGCCCGCACGTCCGGGTGCAGCCGCAGGCCCTCGCGCGCCCACCGGGGCAGGTCCGGGCTCACGGCCAGCCACGCCAGGGAGGCTGCGACGGCCTCGCGCGCCGGCCGCGCGGCATACCCGAGCTCCTGTGCCCTGGCGCTGGAGTACCAGTAGTGACGGCCCACCGTGCTCGCCTCGTCGCGCGTCGAGAGGGGCTGCTGCTCGGTGAGCCCCGCCCACCACTCGGTGACGGCGGCGACGGCCCAGGCGCTCGCGGCGGGCAGCTCGGCGAACGGCCCGGGCAGGCCGGCAAGCTCGGAGACGAGGGTGTGCAGCGTCCGCCAGGTGAGGTCCTCGCCGCCGAGCAGGTACCGCCGGCCGGGCTCGCCCCGTTCGAGGAGGACGACGTGGCCGGCGCCGACGTCGCGGGCGTCGACCACGTTGCAGCCGCCGGGGAAGGTGCTGCGGGTCGGGTCGAGCAGGTAGCGCAGGACGATGGCGTTACTGGGCGCGAGGCGCGTGAACGGGCCGCCGAGCACCACGGTGGGCAGGGCGAGGACGACGGGTATGCCGTGCCGGCGGCCGGCGTCGAGGGCCGCCTCCTCCTGGGCGACCTTGCTGGCGTAGTAGGCGGGGGCGGGCTCGTCGCCGAGCCGGTCGTCCTCGGTCCGGGCGACCGGCAGCAGGCTCGACCCGCGGGTGACGCTGGAGCTCGTGACGACGACCCGCTCGAGCCCGGCATCGGCCGCGGCCTGCACGACCCGGGTCGTCCCCTCGACGTTGACCTGCCCGACCTCGCTCGCCCGGGAGGCGCCGAACGCGTAGACGGCGGCGCAGTGCACCACGGCGTCGCAGCCCTCGAAGGCGGTGCGCAGGGCGTCCCGGTCGGTGAGCGCGGCCACGCGGCCCGGCACCTGCGCCCCGCCGACGACCCGGACGCCGGCTCCGGGCGCCCGGGTCACCGCCACGACGTCGTGCCCGGCCCGCAGCGCCGCGGCGGCGACCTGCGAGCCGACGAGCCCGGTGGCCCCGGTGACCGCGACCCTCACCGGGTCCCCCGGACGTGGGTGAAGCCGTGGTCGTCGACGAACGGCCCGGCAGCGGTGCCGGGCCCCGGCGTGTTGTCGGTGCCGCCGCTGAACCCGGGGGCGCCGACGCCGGTGCCGAGGGACCCGGTGCCCCGGTCGGCGAGCCACTCCCGCGCGGCCGCGAGCAGCAGCTCGACGGACCGGGTCAGCAGCGGCTCGTCCGGCTCGGGTGGCGGACGGCCGATCCGGAACTCGCGTCCCTCGAAGCAGGCCTCGAGGTTGTCGAAGGTCGTGGTGAAGAACCGGCGGTAGGCCTCCTCGAGCAGCGGCGTGCGGACCTCGGGCCACCGGTCGAGGTCGACACCGGCCCAGGCCGGGGGCAGGGCGAACAGCTGTCGCCCCCGGACGGTGACGAGGGTGCCACGGCCGTTGCGCCGGAAGCTCAGCAGGCCGTCGTCGTAGGTCGCGGAACCGTTGGGGCTCAGCACGGTTCGCCACGTGAGACGGTGCTCGTCGGCCCGGCGCTCGACGAGCTCGATCTTGCCGACGTCGATCGCCCGGCCGCCCCACGCGGCGAGGTAGTTGGGCTGGGGGAGGTAGAGGTTGCGCTCCGCCTGCCTCGTGGCGGAGGTGTCGCGGCTGCCGGGGACCGTGACGCGCCGTCCGCCCAGGTAGTCGGCCATCAGGCTGATCCCCGCCGCCACGTCGACCCTGGCGACCCAGTCGTCGAAGTCCGCCGGCACGTCGCGGCTGACCTCGAAGACGGTCGCGCCGTCCACCAGCCGCCACCGCATCCCGTCGACGTTCGGCCGGGTCCCGGCGAGCAGCGCCTCGAACGGCGCGACGAACGCCGGCAGCCCGTCGTACTCCTCGCCCGGCCACTGCGCGGGGTCGAACCCGAGCGGCACCTCGCGTCGGTCGACGGCGTCCTTGTCGGCGCCGACGGCCCACGCCCGGCCGGACCGCGCGAGCCCATGGGTGAGGGTGAGCAGCGACTCGAGGGCCAGCTGCCCGGTGGGGTCGTCGGCGGCCTCGACCAGGGGAGTGAGGACGCTGCGCAGCGTCGCGAGCACCGGGTCGACCGGCTCCCCGCCCTCGTCGGCGCCGCCGACCGCCGCGTGCAGCACCCGTTCGAGGCGCGGCTCGTCGGCCAGGGCGGCGGCCACGGACCGCAGCCGCGGGTGCGGTCCCAGCGGCCGGGCCGGGGAGGGCAACCGCCCGTCGAGCCATCCTGCAGGCGGTCCCAGCCGCTCCACCGCCCGGGCCACGAGCCGCGAGGCTGCGCGGTCGGCCCCGAAGAGCGCGGCCACGCAGGTGTCGGCCAGCACCGGGTCGGTCGCGACGACCAGTGCCCCGGTGTCGAGCAGGACCGGCAGCCGCGCCCCGTCCGCGCCGGCTGCCGGGGCCAGGGCGTCGATGACGACGAGGCCCGGGGGCAGGTGGGTGAGCAGGTCCACGGCGACGTCGGCGGCCTCGGCGCCGGCCACCTCGGGCGCGGCGCCGAGGAGCGTCGCGAGCGACCCGGCATACCCGTCGACGAGGTCGGTGACCGCCCGGGCGACGACCACCCGGGTGCGGGCTGCCGCCCACAGTGCGCTGCAGGGATGGCCATGCAGCACAGCGGTTTCCGGGACCGGCGTGGGGGTGAGGTCGTCGCCGAGGTCGACCACGGCATACCCGTGCCCTGCCGCGGTGCGGCCGGTCAGGCCCGCGTCGACGGCAAGCAGGGTGGCCGAACGGTGCCCCCGGTCGTAGTCGCCGACGGTGAGCCGGACCCCCACGGCGACGTCGTCGCAACCCCGGTCGTGCAACAGGTCGACCACGGCGTGGACCACGGCGGCGCTCGCGGGCGTGGGTGGGCTGACCCGGACGAGCACGACGGCGGGTCCGGCGGGATCGAGCGCCAGCCGGTCGCACGCCTCGGCCAGGCCCGTGACGCCGTCACCGCTGACCACGGTGCAGGCCAACGGTTCCCGGCTCTCGACACCGCCCGGTGCCACGTGTCCATGAAAGCAGTGCGCCCCTCGCCCGCGGAAGGGGCCGGTGCCATAGTGGGCGGGTGGCCGACGACATCGACATCCAGCAGCGCATCAAGGGTCTGATCGACGAGGAGCACTCGCTGCGCTCGCAGCTCGGCGAGGGCGACATCACGGTGGAGGAGGAGAACCAGCGGTTGCGCGCCGTCGAGGTCGAGCTCGACCAGTGCTGGGACCTGCTGCGCCAGCGCCGGGCGCGCCGCGAGTTCGGCGAGAACCCGGACGGGGCGCACGTGCGGGACGCCTCGACGGTCGAGAACTACTGGGCCTGACCGCGCCGCGGCGTGGCGGCTGGAGGGGGCCTCCCGCCCCGTCCTACCGTTGACGTGGTCACCGATGGTGACCGCAACCCGAGACGAGGGGGTGCGCCATGCGCACGGCACTCGACCACCTGCACCTGCCCCACCACCAGCCCGCGTGGTGGGTGGGACACACCATGGCCGCCGTCGCCGGCGCCGTCGTGGTGCTGTATGCCGCGGCGGTGCTCCTCACGCTGCTGCTGCGCGCCGGGCTGTAGCCGGCGCCCGGTCCTCCTTCCCCGCAGCCGCGCCGGGGAGGACCATGGCCCCGTGAGCGAACACACATCGCGGACGTCGCCGTCCACGCAGGGCGTCACGGTCGAGCTGCTGGCGGCCGTCGACCTCGGGCCCGAGATCGAAGGCATGCAGGGGCGCCAGCTGCGGATGCGCCTGGTGAGCATGGCACCGGGCGCCACGTTCGGCCCCGAGCACGACCACAAGGGGCGGCCCGGGACGGTCTACGTCCTGCAGGGCACGATCACCGACCACCGCGGCGGCGTCGCGACCGAGTACGGGCCGGGGCTGGGGTGGCCGGAGGACCGGAACACCCTGCACTGGCTCGAGAACCGCGGCACCGAGACGGCCGTCGAGGTCTCGGTCGACATCGTCGCGTCGGAGCCCCCTGGCTGACGGGCCCCTCACCCCGACTGTGGCCGGCCGGCCCGCCGAGGCCTGATGGACGCTATTCGCGGATCGTGGCGCCGTTGAGCTTGACCGAGTCCCAGGACCGGGCGTTGAAGATGAACCGCGGGAGGCCGTCCATGGTGACCGTCAGGGCGCCGCTGGTGTCGATCGAGTAGCCGACGGTCCGGTCCTCCAGCGGGAGGGTGCAGAAGAACTCGACCGTCCCCTGCGCGCCCACGGGCGTGAGGATCACCTCGAGGTAGGTCCGCAGCCCCAGCTCCCGCACCCGCGTCGACGCCGATGCCTCCTTGGCTGCCCGCAGCGTGCCCTGCCAGACCTCGCTCTCGAGGCCGCCCTCGTGGTCGAGGTAGTTCCACCGCACCAGCACGGTCGGTTCCTGTGCCTCGATCTCCCACAGCTCCTGCGGCATGCAGCCAGTCCCTTTCTCGGTGTCGACGCCACGACGGCGCACGGACGTCACCGGCGGCATCGCCCCCGGCGACGGTCCGTACCCCTTCGCACGGCGACGGAAACAGCAGGCAGCACCCGGCTCAGCCGCCTGCTCCGACCCCGCACCACGTCCGCAGCGCCCCTGTGAGCCGGTCGGAGGAGCCCTCACCCACCCAGGCCACGTGGCCGTCGGGGCGGACCAGCACGGCGGTGGGGGCGCTCACCTCGCCGACCCCGGGCAGGACCCACCCCCCGTCGTACTCGCCGGGCACGTGCCGGACCCGACCGAGGCCGGCCCGGTCAGGCGCCCCTGTCGTGATGTCGGCCAGTGGTGGGCCGCCGAGCTCGAGCAGCACCGGGCGCGCCTCGTGCAGCAGCTCGGACACGCGCACCGACCCGTCGGCGGTCACGAGGTCGAGGTCCGGCATCCGCCGCCCCAGCAGCGGGTGGCCCTCGGCCTGGCCGTACGCCACGTCCAGCCCTGTCACCAGCGCGGCCATGCGGAGGTTGGCGTCGTCGAGGACGAGCACCTCGTCGAGCAGGTCGCGCAGCGCCTCCTGCCGGGGGTCGGCCTTCTGGAAGAGGGACTGGGCCATCGTGTAGGTCAGCGCCCGGGCGCCGGCCGGGTGACGTTCCGCGTGGTAGGTGTCGAGCAGCTCCTCGCCGGATTCGCCACGTACGACCTGACCCAGCTTCCAACCGAGGTTGACGGCGTCCTGCAGCCCCAGGCCGATGCCGAGGCCACCCGTGGGGGAGTGCACGTGCGCGGCGTCGCCGGCGAGCAGGATGCGGCCAGACCGGTAGGCCGTCGCCTGACGCGTCGCGTCCGTGAACCGCGACAGCCACGTGGGGCTGTGGACGCCGAAGTCGGTGCCGAAGACCGAGACCAGCTCACGCCGGAGGTCCTCCAGAGTCGGTGGGGTCGTGGGGCCCAGCTCGGCCTCGGTCACCACGACGCGCACCGCGCCGTCGCCCATGGCGTGCAGGCCGTGGATCCCTCGCTCGTCGACCTTCCCGGCCCGGGGGAGGTCCTCGGTGACCTGCACCTCGGCGATCAGGGTGCTCCGCGTCGCGTCCGGCCCCACGAACGCGATCCCGGCCCCGCGCCGGACCAGGCTGCGCCCGCCGTCGGCCCCCACGGCATACCGGCTCCGCAGCGTCTCCCCGGACGCGAGCTGCACCTCGACGCCCTCGGCGTCCTGGTCGATCCCTGTGACCTCCGTGCTCCGCCGGACGAGGACGCCCAGCTCCAGAGCCCACTCGGCCAGCAGTCGCTCGATGTGGTTCTGGGACAGCGCCAGCGTGTACGGGTGCCGGGTGGGCAGTCGGCCCAGGTCGAGCGGGGTGCTGCCGAACGTCGCTGCCTCGATCGTCCTGCCCTCGGCGAGGAACCGGTCGGCGATGCCACGCTGGTCGAGCAGCTCGATCGTGCGCGCGTGCACACCGCCGCCCCGCGAGCCGGCCAGCTCCTGCGACTCGCGCCGGTCGAGGACGACGACGTCCACCCCGGCGAGACGCAGCTCGGCACCCAGCACCAGCCCCGTCGGACCGCTCCCGACAACCACCACGTCGTGCATTCCCGCCCCCGTCTTCGTGCGCACCTGACGCGGCAGTCTGCGACACACGAGGGGCCTTGCCGCAAGCCCCCCGTCGCGCGGTACGTTGGCAGTGGAGGAGAGCCTCCGCGGCCGGCACCTCCTGGCGGTCGCCGCCGGGTCTGCGGGGCCGCCTCCGGCGCGCCGCCCGCATCGTGGTTGATGGCCATCTCGCCGATCCCCGCGCGCCGCATGGCGCAGCTCGATCGGCTCGGCGCGCAGTCGGTGCGATGAGTCCTGCACGCCGGGCCGGTCAGAATGGCGACCATCGTGGACAGGGAGGGGTGTCGACCATGCACTGCGACAGTGAGGAAAGGGCGTCGTGAAGCTGCTGCTGACGTCGGGGGGCGTGACCAACCCCAGCATCCGCGAGACGCTCGTCGACCTGCTGGGCAAGGGCGTCGAGGAGTCCGCCGCCCTGTGCATCCCGACGGCTGAATGGGGCCATCCGTGGTGCACGCCGGCGTCCGCCTGGCGCTTCGTGTCCGGGTCGGCTCCCGCTGGGGAGCCGTCGTCGCCCATGTGCGACCTGGGTTGGAAGTCGCTGGGGCTGCTGGAGCTCACGGCCCTGCCCAGCATCGGCAGGGACCGCTGGGAGCCGTGGGTGCGCGAGGCGGACGTGCTCCTCGTCGACGGTGGCGACGCCACGTTCCTCGCGCACTGGATGCGGGCGTCGGGGGTGGCCGACCTGCTGCCGTCCCTGCCCGACACGGTCTGGGTCGGCGTGAGCGCCGGCAGCATGGTGATGACGCCGCGGATCGGTGAGGACTTCGTCGCGTGGGACGCGGCGACGGACGGCGACCGGACCCTGGGCGTGGTCGACTTCTCGATCTTCCCCCACCTGAACCACCCCGACATGGCTTGGAACACGATGGCGAACGCCGAGAAGTGGGCCGCCGAGGTGGCCGGTCCGGCGTACGCCATCGACGAGCAGACGGCCATCGTCGTCGTCGACGGGACGGCTCGGGTCGTCTCGGAGGGGCAGTGGAAGGCTTTTCCCTGACCCAGGGACCGGGCTGACCCCGTCGCACGCTCCCATGGGGCAGGATCGCTGCCGTGCTTGCCGACCTCTGGCCCCCGTTCGGACTGGTGCTGACCACGCCCCGACTCACGCTGCGTCTTCCGACCGAGGACGAGATCACGGCCTTGGCCGAGGTCGCAGCGCAGGGTGTGCACGCGCCGCACGAGCGTCCCTTCCTCACGCCGTGGACCGAGGGCAGCCCCGAGGAGCGGGCGAGGGAGGTCCTCAGCGGGCACTGGTACCGGCTGTCCGCCTGGGAACCCGACAGCTGGAGCCTCGGACTCGCCGTCATCGACGGCTCCGGGACCCCCATGGGCATCGCGACCTTGCGGGCGCAGGACTTCCGCGTCAACCGCGAGGTCACCACGTCCTCCTGGCTCGGACTGCGGTTCCAGGGGCGGGGGTACGGCACGGAGGCCCGCACGGCGCTCCTGACCCTTGCCTTCGACCATCTCGGGGCGACCGACGCCACCACGGAGGTGTTCCAGGACAACCACGCCTCGCAGGGCGTCTCGCGCAGGCTCGGCTACCAGCCCGACGGGATCTCCCGGGACCGGCGGGGCGAGGAGGTGGTGGTCTCGGACCGCCTCCGGCTGACGAGCGCCCGCTGGGGGGCCGGGTCCACCCGGGTGCCGGTGGAGGTCACGGGCCTGGACGCTGCGCGGTCGATGTTCACCTGACCGAGGCCTTCTCCACCCCGCCTCGTCCCGCAGTGGGGCCAGCGACGACCTGCCACCGTCGCGGGTCGCGGGTCGCGGGTCGCCCGCAGCCTCGCGGCGATCCGGCCTCGCGTGCCTCGCGGGAGCCGGTCAGGAGCCGCCCTCGTGGATCTCGAAGACCGGGTGGTCCCGGGGGTCCGGGAGGACGTCGAAGCACCGCTGCACCGTTCGGCCGGTGGCGCGGCGGTACGCGTCGATGACCCTGCCCCGGTCCGCGACGGCGACCTCATCGGCCCGGACGTGCGCAGGTCCGTGGCGACCGTCCAGCTCCGCCTCGCCGGCGGCCCGGAGGTTGCGGACCCAGTCCGACTCGCCGTACGGCGCCACGAGGTAGCGGTGGCCGTCGACCAGGACCGGGACGACGGGGACGCTCTGGGTCGCGCCGGTGCGACGGCCGCGCACACGCAGCAGCTCCACCCGCCCGACCCGCAGGCGGCCGACCAGTGGGTTCACCACGCGCCTGGTCAGGGCCGGGGGTTTCAGGTACGCCATCAGGACTCCTCGCTGCTCGACGGTGTGGTGGTCGGTGTGGTGGTGCCCTCCCTGCCGAGCCGCAGGAGGCACCAGCCCACGGCTGCCATCCAGGCGAGCAGCAGCACGCCGTACCCGCCGTAGAGCCCCTCGACCACCGTCCTGAGGAGCTCGGCGACGACACCGAGCACGCCGGCCGCGATCCCGAGCCACGCCACCGCACGGGGGAAGACGCCGCGCAGCATCACCAGGGAGACGAGCAGCAGGGCCACGGCCGTGAGCGGCCCCACGACCACGGTCGTGCGGTTCTGGGCGAGGAGGGCCTCGGCCGCCGTGGCGATCGCGGCCCGGCGCGCCGCGTCGGGCGCAGCCGAGTACTCGTCGCTGAGCGCCACCAGCGCAGGGGCGCCGGTCGTCGTGGTGGGGATGGCGAGGGTGAGCGCCCAGGAGAGGACTCCGACGGCCGAGCCGAGCGCCGCGAGGCTGCGGTGCACGTGCTCGAGCGCGGGGTACAGCGCGAGGTAGGTGACCGCTGCGAACGCGCCTGGCACGAGCCACAGCTGCTGCACGACGGCATACGCGATCCGGTGGCTGGCGATGTACGCCAGGGTCCTCGCCCCGCCCTCGGTGGGGGCGGCCGGGATCGTCAGGGTGATGACGGTCGCGGCGAGGAGCAGGGCCACGAACACCCACGCCGACACCCCACCGGCGCCCAGCAGCAGCCTCCACGAGCCGTCGGGCGCCGTGTCGCCGACGACGACGTGGGTCCGGGGGGTGCCTCGTTCCGTCCTCAGCGGTGCGACCACGTCCTCACCGCCTCGGCCCGGCGCCGTCGGATGGGAAGCCTTGTGCGTGAGGACGCCACGGAGTCGACGATGCCTGGCACGTGACCTCCCCTGGTCCATCAGCCCCCCACGCGTCCAGTATCCGGTGGTCACCTCACGGGCGAAGGGACCTTCGACCCGGTGCAGGTTCGCGCGGGGGCGGACCCGGTGACGTCCCCGTGTCAGTGCGTGGGCGTGCCGGCGCCGGACTGGCGCAGCTGCCGCTCGAGGGCATGCATCGCCGTGGGGCGCATCAGCCGGATGAACGGTCCGGCGGCCAGCCAGTAACGCCGGAACCGCCGCCGGCTGTCGTCGTCGGTGAGGACCACCCGGCTCTCCAAGGTCAGGACGCATCCGCTGACGCCGTAGGGGATGACCACGGTGCTCTCCGCCAGCTTGGCGTAGCCGGGCTCGGTGAACGCCGCGAAGGTCGCGGCGGTCACCGGCGGCTCGGGCGGTGAGCCTCCCGTCCCCTTCCACGGCTGGCTGACCGCGCCGTGGACGAGCTCGGTCCCGGGTCGCTCACCCAACGGGATCCAGCCGCGTGCAGGCAGGTCGCGCAACCGGAAGGTCGGTGGCTCCTGGGCGACGTTCTGGCCGTGCCGACGGGCAGCGGTGGCGGCGAGACGGCTGGGCAGGCCGCGGGCCTCCAGCAGCACCCTGGCCAGTGGCAGGCGGAACAGGTCGAGCGTCGTGATCGCCTCGAACACCTCCGCAGGCGGGGCCCGAAACAGCTGGGAGACCGAGATCTCGTGGTCCCAGGCCGGGATGAGCCGGTCGAGGAGGAGCGGCTCGGCGGGCGTCCACTCACCGCTTCGAGTCCCTGGTGTGGTCATCGCTGTCCTTGAGCATGTCGTCGAGAGGCGGTGGCACCGTGGGGCGCTTGCCCGCCTCGCGACAGACTGACGCGAGGTCGTCCGCGACAGCAGTGTCGAAGGTCCCCCACGCAGGAGCCGACGCGGACCTCGGTGCACGAACCGGACGCGGTGCACGCCCACCTGCGCCGGTGGCCTCAGGCGTCCGTGGTGGTGTCGGGCGCGCTCAGGAGGGTCACCAGGACGGCGGCCTGGCTGATGTCGTAGCGCGTCGTGGCGGTCAGGAGGGTCAGCCCCTCGGGGCCGCAGTCGTGGAGGAGCCCACGCAGGTGGGCCAGCGCGGCAGCCGGCTCCGCGACGGTGAGCTCTGCGCGGTAGCGCCGCTCGAACTCCTCGAAGCGGGCCGGTTGGTGTCCGTACCAGGTGCGCAGCTGCGTGGACGGGGCGACCTCCTTGAGCCACTCGTCGATCCGGGCGCGCTCGTGGCTCAGCCCGCGCGGCCAGACCCGGTCCACCAGCACCCGGTACCCGTCGGCCGGGCAAGGCTGGTCGTAGATCCTCTTCAGTCGCACTGGCGGCTTCGGTGGCATGGCGTCCGTCCTCGATGCGTCGGGCCCACCCGAGGTCTCCATCATCAGCCCCTGCCCGTCGAGCAGGTGGAGGCCATCCCCGTGCCGTGTGGCCCACGTGTCCTGTCGTCACACTGCCGTGCCAGGGCCCCGCACCGCACTGTCCCTGACCGGCGAACTCCGCGCCGGGCCGGCTTCCGGCCGGCAGCAACGAGCAGTCCTCCTTGACCCCCTGAAGTGCTGGAGCGGAGCGGGTCGGGGTGGCCGATGGGGGACGGTCCCGGGCCAGGCGCCCCGGACAACTGCTTGCCGACCTCCGGCAACCAGGCGTCTACTGGAGGAGCGTGACATCGCACGAGCGAACGGACGTCCATGAACGACAGCGGCGACTCCCCCGGTGCCCACCGGCGCGCGGGCACGAAGTGGGCAGTGGCCGAGGGCGATGAGTGGCTGAGGTCTGTGGCGAAGGGCGCCAGCCGGGACGCGGGGAACGTCCCCGAGGAGTTCCTCGGTGACTACCTGCCCATGCTCGCCCATGCGGCCACCTTCGGAGAGCGTCCCGCCCGCAGCGACCTGGAGGCGGTGCGCATGTTGGGCAGGCACGCGGCCGAGTCGCGCATCTCGACCGGGCGAGGCGCTCGCCTCTACCTCGCGGCGGCCCGGCGAGTCTGGCTCGAGCTCCCGGCGGTGACGCGTGAACGCGACAACGCCGCCGTGCGGGCCGCGGCCGAAGCCCTCCTGCAGGTGATGGAGGAGGCCGTCGCCACCTTTGCCGAGGGACATGCCGAGGCGGGCCGGGAGATGGTCCGCTGGGAGGAAGCACTTCGCCGCGAGCTCATCGAGGACCTGCTGCGCGGGGACGCCCATCTGAGCGAGCTCGTGGAGCGGGCCGAGCCCTTCGGGCTGGACCTGACCCGCGCCCACCAGGTCGCCCTGGCCCGACCCGGGCAGCGGCCCGCGTCGATCGAGGCCGCCACTCGTTCCCTGGAACGCGTGGTCCTGAGCCGCTTCGGGGACCGGGACGTGCTGGTGACGACGAAGGAGGGTCTGGTGGTCGTCCTCGCCCCTGAGGGGCCCTCGCGAACCACGACGAGGACGGGACGGGCGCCTGGCACGGCGGACTCGCTCGGGACCGTCATCCATGCCGAGCTCAGCCGGCTCAGGCGCACCTCACCGTGGCGTGTCGCCGTGGGGCGAGCCCACCCCGGTGCGTACGGGATCGCGCGCTCCTACGAGGAGGCCAGGGACGGCCTGATCACCGCGACGCGCATGCAGCTGGAGACTCCGGTGGTGGAAGGCCGGGACCTGCTGATCTACCGGGTCCTGTTCCGCGACCAACCGGCGATCGTCGACCTGGTCCACTCGGTGCTGGGTCCCCTGCGCCAGGCACGCGGGGGAGCCCGTCCGCTTCTCGACACCCTGGAGGCCTACTTCGGGTGCGGCGAGGTCAACACGGTGACGGCACAGCGGCTGCATCTGTCCGTGCGGGCGGTCACCTACCGGCTGGACCGAGTCAGGACCTTGACCGCCCACGATCCGGCCGACCCCTCCCAACGGTTCATCCTCAACGCGGCGGTCCTCGGCGCGAAGCTGCTGGGCTGGCCGGAGCAGGAGCTGCCGGGCCCAGGTGCTGCACGGCCTGCCGGGTGGTGACACCACGGCATACCTCGTCGTCGGGGTCGCGTTGCCGCTCATGGGCAACGAACGAGTCCGGAAGTCGACCGACCGCTGACGGTGCCAAGGCTGGCAGGCGGATGCAGCCTTGGGGGAACCGATGGCGGGGGCCGGAGGGGCGACGAACGGACGACGGCACCTGGGAGGGGAGCGGTGGAACGGCTGGTACGACTCGCGTCATCGGTCATGTTCGTGGCACAGCTGGACCGGTCGGTGGAGTTCTACCGCGACGTGTTCACCTGCAGCCTGACCGTCCGGGAGCTGGGTGCCGCCCTCTTGGTCGCACCCGACGGTTTCCAGATGTACCTGGTCGAGAAGGGCGGTAGGGCGGAGCACCCCCTGGCGCACATCGGGCTTCAGTACCTGATGTGGTGCACGGACAGTGCGGAGGCGCTCGACGAGGTCGAAGCCGCCCTGAGGGATCGCGGCGGCCATCCTGCCCGGCACGAGAGCGGCGGAGTCACGTTCGTGCGAGCCCGCGACCCGGACGGCATCGGCGTCGTGATCGCCCATCCGTCTCCCCAACGCCTGCCGCGGTCCGTGATAGCCGGGCGCCTCTACAGCTGATGGCCAGGGACCTCCCGGAGGTCGCCGGTACGCCCACCGCGACCGTTGCCGACGGCCGGCAACCGAACCCGGTCGATCATCACCGCGCACGGGGACTGCGGCCGACAGCCTGAGGGCGGAACCATGAGGCATGGCCGGTCAGACACCGAACCGCCCAAGCGGTCCCGCAGACAAGATCCTCACGGACGCGGCGATGGTGCACCGGAGCGCGCCGGGCCCTCACATCGTGGCCGGCGTCGACGGGTCGCCGGAATCCCTGCGCGCCCTTCGATGGGCCTGGACCCAGGCGCAGCTGATGAATGCCGCGTTGACCGTGGTGACCGCCTGGCGCCAACCGACGCCCTACGCCGACGGCGCCTTGGTCGGGGTCCAGGTCCCCTTCACGGACTGGGGGGAAGCCGCGCGCTCGCAGCTGCACCTCGCCATCGCCGACACGCTGGGCGAGGAGGGACTCAGGAGCGTTGCTGCCCGAGTCATCAGGGGCCGGCCAGCCGGTGTCCTCGCCGAGGTCGCCCAGGACGCCGATCTCCTCGTCCTGGGGTCGCACGGCGACGGCGCGGTCCTCGGAGCGCTGCTGGGCTCAGTCAGCCTCCGCCTCGCCCATCACGCACCCTGCCCCGTGACCCTCGTCCCGTCGCAGCCCGAGACCCCCGCCGTCGACGCGCCTGCCCGCAGGATCGTGGCGGCTGTCGACGGATCGGCATCGTCGCCCTCCGTCCTGAAGTGGGCCTGGGACCAGGGCAGGGCGACCGGCGCCGACCTCGAGGCCGTCATCGTCCGCGGGGGCGCGACCGAGCCGGCCGGCTCGGGGGCCATCGGGGACCCGGGGACCCTCGGGGACTTGGGGGCCATCCCGGACTCGGGGGCCATCCCGGACTCGGGGGCCATCGTGGACTTGGGGACCATCCCGGACTCGGGGACCGTCGCGCCGGGCAGGCGCGGCAGGGCCGACCTCGAGCTCCACCACGCCGTGGTCGATGCACTGGGATACCGAGCGGCGAGGGGCGTGACCGAACGGGTCCTCGAGGGCCCCGTGTTCCCGGCCCTGGTCGCGGCGGCCACCGGAGCGGACATGCTGGTCCTGGGGTCGGGGGGCCACGGCGTCCTCACCGGACTGTTGGGTGGGGCCGTCACCACGCGGTTGTGGGAGCACCCCCCGTGCCCGCTCACCATCACCCCGCGTCCCGGGGCGAGGCGGCGTGCACCGCGCCGCTTCGGCTGGGGCCGCCGCGGCGAACCGAGGTGGACACCCATCTCGGGGGCGGGGAGCGTCGGCGCCGGTGACTCCTGGTGATCGTCCTGTCACCCGATGGCGTCGGGCTCAGGCGCGTCGGGCTCAGGTGCAGAGGGACAGGTCGGGCTCAGGTTCATCGGGCTCAGGTTCTCCGGGACAGGCGGAGCTCCAGCTCGTCGAGGTAGTTGTCGTAGGCGGCCGCGACGTCGTCGAGGTCCAGCTCCTGGGGCAGGTCCGCGGCGAACTGGCGCTCGACCAGGAACTCGGCGGTGGCCTCGACGATCTGCGCCTCCGTGAGCCCACCGAGACCCGGTCGTTGCAGGACGTCGGGGGTCGCCTGGATCAGGATGTCGACCCGTTCCTCGCCCTGGCGGACCCGGACGAGGTAGTCGTGGCCTCCCACTGGTTCGACGTCCAGCTGCGTGGTCATGAGACCTCCAGACGTCGCGCGTGCGCCAGGTCGTGCCCCTCCCGGGCGGCTGCCGTCAGCGCGGCCGACACCTGCGCGAAGGAGCGAGAGAAGCTGGCGACGCCTTGCCGTTCCAGCGTCCGGCCCACGTCCTCCAGGTCGATACCGACCGCCCGCAGGCGGTCCAGGACGTCGGATGCGGCGCCGGCGTCCGTGTCGATGGTTCGCGCGACCGTTCCGAGGATCTCGAACGCCGCGATCGTCGTCTCGGGGAGGGTGGTGACGGTGTCGGGACCGATGAGGTTGTCGGCGTAGAGGGTGGCCGGCCACGCCGGGTTCTTGGTGGAGGTCGACGCCCACAGCGGGCGCTGCGGATGGGCGCCGCGGGCGGCAAGCCGCTCCCACCGCTCGCCCCCGAAGCGCCCCCGGAACAGCTGGTACCCGGCCTTGGCCTGGGCGATACCGGCACAACCACGCAGCGCCCGGGCGGCGTCACCGCCGATGGCCTCCAGCCGTCGGTCGACCTCGGTGTCGACCCGGCTCACGAAGAACGAGGCGACGCTGTGCACCGTGCTGGGGTCGCCTCCTGAGCCCACGAGCAGCTCGAGTCCTGACAGGTAGGCCTCGATGACCTCCTCGTAGCGGGTGAGCGAGAAGATCAGGGTGACGTTGGTGTTGCGTCCCTCGCCGATCATCGTCCGGATCGCCGGTATCCCTGCGGCGGTGGCCGGAATCTTCACGTAGAGGTTCGGCCGGGCGATCCGGAGATGCAGCTCGCGCGCCGCGGCGATCGTGGCGGCCGTGTCGTCGGCCAGGTCCGGTGACACCTCGATCGACACGAATCCGTCGTCGCCGCTGGCGTCGTGGATCGGTCGGAGGACCTCGAGCGCCTCGAGCACGTCGTCCACGGCGAGGTCCCAGTACGCGTCGTCGACCGACCTGCCCCGGGCCATGAGGGCTGCGAACTGCTCGTCGTAGGCGTGAGAACCGAGGATGGCCTTGGCGACGATGGTCGGGTTCGCGGTGACACCCCGTATGCCCTCACCGACCAGGTGCGCGAGGGTGCCGTCGCGCAGATGGGTCCTGGTGAGGTTGTCCAGCCAGGGGCTCTGGCCTTGCTCGTCATAGAGCCTGCGCAGCTTGCTCATCGCGTCTCCGTGGGTCGCACTCCTCGACGTCCGGCAACCCCGTGCCCGTCAGAGCCCTGTCGGTCGCGGGGTCGACCTTGAACGTATTGCTGTGGGCGCCGTGGCGAACAGGAGAGCCGGTGGCAGTCCTGGTGGCGCTCGTGCTGCCGATGTCCGGCAACGGTGCGCGTCTCGCGTGCAGAGTCCGCGGCGCCCCCGAGGCCAGGTCCGCGGCCGCCCCGGGGGGCTGACCCAGTGAGGCGATCCTGTGCGCCGTGTGTCCGTCCCTCGCCGCGGCACGGCCATGCGGACAGGTTGCCCGGCCCCAGCAACATCGAGGGGGCGAAGGTGGCCGGGCGCGACCCTTCCGGCTGGGGCGCCGTCGCATCAGCCTGCTGTCGAGGGTCCCTCCCGGGTCTCGCCCTCGAGGCCCGGCTCCGCAGCTCGAAGGAGCCGCCATGTCCCCAGCACCATGGCCCGGACCACCGAAGGGGGGTGTCTCTCCTCGATGACCACGACCGAGCGCCTGACCGAGCGCACGAGCGAGCGCTCGCGCGAGCCGCGGGTGCGCGACAGCGCGGCGGCACCACCCGGGGCCCGGAAGGGGCGGACGGTCGTCAGGTGGATCACCTCGACCGACCACAAGGTGATCGGCAACCTCTACCTCATCACCTCGTTCACGTGGTTCGTCCTCGGGGGAGTGCTCGCGATGCTGATCCGCGCGGAGCTCCTGGCCCCCGGCCTGCAGATCGTGGACAACCCCGAGCAGTACAACCAGCTGTTCACCATGCACGGCACGATCATGCTGCTGCTGTTCGCGACGCCGCTGTTCGCCGGCTTCGCCAACGCGATCATGCCGTTGCAGCTCGGGGCGCCGGACGTCGCCTTTCCGCGGCTGAACATGCTCGCGTACTGGCTCTACCTGTTCGGCGGTGTGATCGCGGCAGCAGGCTTCCTCACGCCCCAGGGCGCAGCCGCCTTCGGCTGGACCGCCTACGCCCCGCTGTCCGACGTCACCAACAGCCCCGGGCTCGGCGGTGACCTGTGGGTCTTCGGGCTCGCGCTCGCAGGTTTCGGCACGATCCTCGGGTCCGTCAACTTCATCACCACGATCATCTGCCTGCGCGCCCCGGGGATGACGATGTTCCGGATGCCGATCTTCACCTGGAACGTCCTGATCACCTCGATCATGGTCCTCATCGCCTTCCCGGTGCTCGCGGCGGCTCTCCTGGCCCTGGGCGCGGACCGGCGGTTCGGGACGCACGTCTTCGACCCCAGCGGCGGCGGCCCGATGCTGTGGCAGCACCTGTTCTGGTTCTTCGGCCACCCGGAGGTCTACATCATCGCGCTGCCGTTCTTCGGGATCGTCACGGAGGTCATTCCCACGTTCTCGCGCAAGCCGGTCTTCGGCTACAAGACCATGGTGATCGCCACGATCAGCATCGCCGCCCTGTCCACCACCGTCTGGGCCCACCACATGTACGCGACCGGTCAGGTCCTGCTGCCCTTCTTCGCCGTCATGTCGATGCTCATCGCCGTGCCCACGGGCATCAAGTTCTTCAACTGGATCGGGACGATGTGGCGCGGTCAGCTGACCTTCGAGACACCCATGCTGTGGTCCATCGGGTTCATGGTCACCTTCCTGTTCGGTGGCCTCACGGGGATCATCATCGCCAGCCCCGCACTGGACTTCCACGTCACGGACACGTACTTCATCGTGGCCCACTTCCACTACACCGTGTTCGGCACCGTCGTCTTCGCCATGTTCTCGGGGTTCTACTTCTGGTGGCCCAAGCTCACTGGCCGGATGCTCGACGAGCGCCTCGGCAAGGTCCACTTCTGGATGCTCTTCGTCGGCTTCCAGACCACGTTCCTCATCCAGCACCTGCTCGGCATGGAGGGTATGCCGCGTCGCTATGCGGACTACCTTCCCGCGGACGGCTTCCAGACGTTCAACGTGATCTCGTCGATGGGCGCCTTCCTCCTCGGGGCCTCGACCCTCCCGTTCCTCTACAACGTCTGGAGGACCTGGCGCCGGGCGCCGCTGGTGGGGGTCGACGACCCGTGGGGCCATGCGGGTTCGCTCGAGTGGGCGACGTCCTGTCCTCCGCCACGGCACAACTTCGACTCGATCCCGCGCATCCGCTCAGAGCGGCCGGCGTTCGACCTGCACCACCCCGGTCCTCACCACCCGACGGCCCCCGCCCCGACCCGGGAACGCTGAAGGTCCAGGGAGCGGCCGGATGGCGTTCGGATCCGTGGGGACGCCCGGTCGTCAGAGTCCCTCACCGGTCACTTCAGTGACGAGGAAGGCCCTCCCCGGCTGGTGCGGTGGAGGGCCTGTGACCTGCTGTGATGTGTGGTCGGGGTGACAGGATTTGAACCTGCGACCTCTTCGTCCCGAACGAAGCGCGCTACCAAGCTGCGCCACACCCCGTGGCAATCGCCACCCCGAACCGGAGTCCGGAAGCAGCGACAGTGAAGGATAGCCCACCTCCGGTTCCGGCTCCCAATCGGTATGCCGCGCGGCCGGGGACGGCTCGCACGCGGGCCGGGCCCCCGGTCGGGAGAGGGGGGCAGCCCCTGCCAGGGTCGCGTGCTGCCGGATCCGGCACGAATCGCCCCTTCACCGGGCCGGCCGGGGCGGCCGGTGGCGGAACCGGCACGAATCGCCCTGCGCGCGACCGCGAGCGGGTCAGGCTGCGGGATCTGCCGCGACCAGGGTGAGCAGGGTCGCCTCCGGCCGGCAGGCGAACCGCACGGGCGCGTACGGCGACGTGCCCAGCCCGGCCGACACGTGCAGCCAGGCCGCATCGCCCGGCACGTCCCACTGCGACCCGTCGTCCCCACGCAGGCGGTCCTCGCGCCAGCGGTCGAGCTTCTGGCGCCACTGGGACCGGCCGGCATACGGCGCACCCGCACCGGGCCACCACCGCGACAGGCCCTTGGCGCGGTCGGTGGGCAGGTCGCAGTTGGTCACGAGCGCGCCGTACCACGGCACCGCGAGCTGGCCACCGTGCGTGTGGCCGGCCACCACCAGGCGCGCGCCGTCGGCCACCATCGGGTCGAGGACCCGCTGGTACGGCGCGTGCGTCACGCCCACGGTCAGCGCCGCCGAGGGGGACGCAGGACCGGACACGGCGGCATACCGGTCCGCGCGGATGTGCGCGTCGCCCGTGCCCACGAGCTCGAGCTCCTGGCCGGCCACGGTCATGGTCGTGCGGACGTTGTCGAGGTCGACCCAGCCGCCTGCGACGAGCCCCTCGCGCAGGTCCTCGGTGGGGAGCCGGACCCGGCCGGGGGGAGCCTCCGCGTGCCGCCGGGTGAGGTAGCGCGCGGGGTTCTTGGCCGTCGGCGCGAAGTAGTCGTTCGAGCCCATGACGAAGGCGCCGGGGAACGCGAACAGCGGCTGGAGCGCGTGCAGCACCCCCGGCACGGCGTCGAGGGCGGCCAGGTTGTCGCCGGTGTCGAGCACGAGGTCGGGTGCGAGGGTGGCCAGCCCACGCACCCACTCGATCCGGGCCCGCTGGCGCGGCACGAGGTGCAGGTCGGAGACCTGCAGCACCCGGATCGGCGCCGCCCCCTCGGGCAGCACCGGGACGGTGTAGCGCCGCAGCACGAACCAGCTCCGCTCGACGAGGGCGGCGTACGCCACCGCGCCGGCTCCGAGCGCGACGGCGCCGCCCATCGTCGTTCCCACGGTCCGCTTCATCGCCTGCCATCCTCGCAAATGTCGCCCGGGCCCGCTCGGACACCCGCGCGCCGACGCCTGCGACAGGTGCCTGCGACACTGGGCCCATGACCGACAAGAGCCTCAAGGCCACCGTGCAGGACGACCTCACCAGCGCCATCCGCGGCCGCGACCAGGTCCGCGCCGGCACCCTGCGCCTGGCCCTGACCGCCATCACGAACGAGGAAGTCTCCGGCACCTCCGCCCGTGAGCTCAGCGACGACGAGGTGCTCAAGGTCCTGGCCAAGGAGGCCAAGAAGCGCAAGGAGGCGGCCGCCGCCTACACCGACGCGCGCCGGCCCGAGCTCGCCGCCAAGGAGGAGGCCGAGTACGCCGTCCTCGAGGCCTACCTGCCCGCGCAGCTCTCCGACGGCGAGCTCGAGGCGATCGTCGCCGCGGCGGTGGAGGAGACCGGGGCCACCGGTATGCCGCAGATGGGCCAGGTCATGAAGGTCGCCCAGGCGCAGGTCGCCGGGCGAGCCGACGGGGGCCGGGTGGCTGCGGTCGTGAAGGCCGCCCTGTCCGGTCGCTGACCCGCCGCCGGGAACAGCAGAGGGGCTCCCCACCAACTGGTGGGGAGCCCCTCTGTCGCTCGGCCAGGGACCGGCTCAGTGCGGCTTGCCGGGTCCCGTCTTCTTGGGCTTGGGGGTGTTGGTCGTTGGCGGCGGGCTCGAGGAGCTCGGCGGCGCCTGGGCCTGGCCGCTGGACAGGTAGAGCCCGATCGTCGTGCCCTTGGTCGCGGTGCCGCTGGGGTTGGTGTAGACGACGAGTCCCTGCTGCAGGCCGCTGCTCGTGCTCCCGGCCACCTGCGCGCTGAACCCGGCACCCTGCAGGGTCGCGATCGCCTGCGACACCGTCATCCCGCTGACGTAGGGGATGGCGACCTTGTCGCCGTTGAGCACCTTGCTGCTCGCCTCGCCGAAGTCGCGGTCCGGCAGCCCGGACGAGGCGGCGTCGACGATGCCCTTCCAGATCGGGGCGGCGATGTCGCCACCGAACACGCCCTTGTACCACTGGCCGGCCAGGGTGATGCCGTTCATGCCCTTCTGCGACCACGGGGTGCCCACCCACACGGCCGCCGCGCGCTGGGCGGTGTAGCCGACGAACCAGGACTCCACGTGGTCGTCGGTGGTGCCCGTCTTGCCGGCCGCCGGCCGCGACCCGAGGGACGCGGCGGTGCCGGTGCCGTTCTTGATGACGCCCTTGAGCAGCTCCGTGGCGCCCTTGGCCACGTCGGCGTCGATGGCCTGGGAGCACGTGGTCTTGCCGATCTTGACGGCCTTCCGGTCCGGCGTCGTGATCGACAGGATCGGGTTGGGCGGGCAGTACTTGCCGTTGTTGGCGAGGATCGCGTACGAGCTGGCCAGCGTCATGGGGGTGACGTCACCGGTGCCGAGCACGGACGAGGGGTTGCAGCCGATCTTGCTGCCGTCGCCCTGCAGCAGGTGCATCTTCGTCATCGTGTCGCGCACCTTGGGCGTGCCGAGCTTGAGCATCAGGGAGGCGAAGGCCGTGTTGATGGAGTCGGCGGTGGCCTTGCGGAACGGGATCGGCTTGCCGCCGACCGGGTAGTCGTTGCGGACGTTCCAGTCCAGGAGCGAGCCGCACGCGCCCTGCTCCTGCGGGGTGTACGTGGCCGCCTGGTGGGGGGTGGCGTACTTGGACGGGATCGTGCCGTTGACCGAGATCCCCGTCTCGAGGGCCCGGACGATGGCGTACATCTTGGCCGTCGAGCCGAACTGGAACCCCGTGGTGCCGCCGTACCTCGTGTCGACGTTCCAGTTGACCTGGGTGTAGCCGTAGGCCGTCTGCTGCTTCTGGGTCGTGGGGTAGCTCGAGTTCTGCACCATCGCGATGACCCGGCCGGTGCTGGGCTCGATCACGGTCGCAGCGGCCCCGACCATGCGCGAGATCTCCGCCTTGGTCTTGTCGGAGGGGTCCTTGCGCATCGCCTTGTTGCCCTTCGGAACCTTGGCGGTCAGGTCGAGCAGCGCCGCCTTCTGCACGGTCGGGTCGAGGGTCGTCTGGATGGTCAGGCCGCCCTGGGTGATGTTCTTGACCCGCTCCGGCACGGTCTTGCCGAGGGCGTCGAGGTTGTGGTTGTTGGTGTCCTTGAGGTACGCCATCACGTAGTTGCAGAAGTAGGGCTCGCTCGAGGCCGCACAGTTGCTGAGCGGGTCCTTCTTCTTGAGCATCTTCGTCAGCGGGATGGCCTTGGCGGCCTTCCAGTCCTTGTCGTTGATGATGCCGAGCTCGTGCATGCGGTCCAGGACGACGTTGCGCCGGGCCTGGGCCCGCTCCGGCGGGTTGTTGAACGGGTCGGTGCGGCTCGGGTTCTGCACCAGCCCGGCCAGGGTGGCGGCCTGGGCCAGGTTGAGCTTGCTGGCCGGCACCGAGAAGTAGTGCTGGGCCGCCGCCTCGATGCCGTAGGCGAGGTCGCCGTAGTAGGCCAGGTTGAGGTACCCCTCCAGGATCTGGTCCTTGGTCATCTCCTTCTCGAGGGTGACCGCGTACTTGATCTCCTGGATCTTGCGGGCGGCGCTGACCCGGACCGCGGCGTCGGCGGCCGCCTTGTCGTTGTTCTTGAGCGCGTTCTCCTGCAGCGTCAGCTTGACGTACTGCTGGGTCAGCGTGGAGGCGCCCTGGACGTCGTGGCCCTGGAAGTTGGACACGGCCGCGCGGGTGATGCCGCGCGGGTCGACGCCGCCGTGCTCGTAGAACCGGCTGTCCTCGATCGCGATCTGGGCCTTGCGCATGATCGGCGCCACCTGGTCCAGCCGGACGATGATGCGGTTCTCCTCCTGGGGGGTCGCGAGCACCTTGCCGCGGGCGTCCACGATCCTGGACTGCTGCGACAGCGGGGAGGTGGTGAACTCGCTCGGCAGGTCGTCGAAGGCCTTGACCCCGGCGGTGGCGACACTGCCCGTCGCGCCGACGGCAGGGATGAGCAGTCCGGCCGCCAGCAGACCCATGACCAGCGCCGTGGCGACGAAGGCTCCGAGCAGGCTGACGACGTTCCCGAGGTTGGCGGCGCGTCCAGGCATGGACCAAGGGTAACTGCCGATTCGTCCCGGTCCGGGCCTGCGCAGGCGAATGGGCTGGTCAGGACCACGAAACGCAATGGCTCGCAATGACTAGTCCCTTTGGTCATCGCAGAACTACACGAATGGACCATGTGCGAAAACCGCCCGATTTCCTATCGTTTTCGAAACGTCGACGATGACGGCAGACGCAGGAAAACGCGTCTGGAGCGCAGCTGGAGGGGCACCAGGATGACCATCGCACCGGAGCAGGACATGCGGCAGCGTCCCCACGCTTCCACGTGGGTCGACGACTGGGCACCGCTGGGCGCCTGCTCCAAGTCCGACCCCGACGCCCTCTTCGTCCAGGGCGCGGCTCAGCAGAGTGCCAAGCTCGTCTGCCAGCGCTGCCCGGTCATCGCCGAGTGCCTCGCGGACGCCCTCGACAACCGCACCGAGTTCGGCGTGTGGGGCGGCATGACCGAGCGCGAGCGCCGGGCGCTGCTCAAGCGCCGGCCGAACATCACCTCGTGGGCGGCGCTGTTCGCCCAGCACCGCTCGACCCAGATCGAGACCGCCTGAGGCGTCCCCGCGGGCCTCAGCCTGCGGTGAGGGCCGAGCCCATCGACCGCAGTCCGTCCAGGTCGTGGATGTCGCCCCCGCTCGCCGGGACCTCCACGACGGGTATGCCGGGGTGTCCGGCGGTGAACCGCCGCACCAGCCGCTCCTGCCGCTCGGCCGTCTCGGCGAGGTCGGCGTGCAGCCGCAGCAGGTCCTCGGTCACCTCGGCGCTCGCCGACGGCTGGCCCACGGCCGAGAGCTGCTCGATCGCGGCCCGGGCCTGTGGCGCGGAGATCGGCGCGGCGACCCGCTGGATCCGGTTCACGACCAGGCCGGCGAGCGGCATGTCCTCCTCCTCCAGGCGACCGGCGAAGAAGGACGCCTCGCGCAGCGCGTCGCGCTCCGGGGCGGCCACCACGACGAAGGCGGTCTCCGGCTGGCCCAGCAGCGCGTAGGTCTGGTCCGCGCGCTCCCTGAACCCGCCGAACATCGTGTCGAGCGCGGCGACGAACGTCTGCACGTCCTGCAGCAGCTGGCCGCCGAGCAGCCGGGACATCGTGGTCGTGACCATGCCGACGCCCATGCTGAAGACCTTGAGACCGGCCCGCCCTCCGGCCTTGGCCGGGCTCGAGATCAGCCGGATGAAGCGGCCGTCGAGGAAGGAGCCGAGGCGTTTGGGTGCGTCGAGGAAGTCGAGGGCCGAGCGCGAGGGCGGGGTGTCGACGATGACGAGGTCCCAGCGGCCGTCGCGGTCGGCCTGCGCCCGCAGCTGGCCGAGCTTCTCCATCGCCATGTACTCCTGCGTGCCGGCGAAGGAGCTCGAGACCGCCTGGTAGAAGGGGTTGGCGAGGATCTGGGCGGCCTTCTCGGGGGTCGCGTGCTGCTCGACCACCTCGTCGAAGGTGCGCTTCATGTCGAGCATCATCGCGTCGAGCGACCCGCCCGTGGCGGTGTCGACTCCGGACACCGGCCGCGGGGTGTTGTCGAGCTCGCTCAGCCCCAGCGACTGGGCGAGCCGGCGCGCGGGGTCGATGGTCAGGACGACGACGCGACGGCCGTGCTCGGCCGCCCACAGGCCCAGGGCTGCGGCGGTCGTGGTCTTGCCGACCCCGCCGGCGCCGCAGCACACGACGATCCGGGTGGCGGGGTCGGTGACCAGGGCGGCGACGTCGAAGACCGGTGTCCGGGTGTCGGCGGCGGCCACCTCAGACCAGCCCCTGCGCCGCAGCCGCGTCCGCGAGCTGGCTGATGCCGCCGGCCTCGACGCCCTCCGGCAGGTAGGGCAGGCGCGCCACGAGGCGGCCCTGCCCCTGCACGACCTCCGCGAGCCGGCTCTCGAGGTCGAGCCGGTCGCGGTACTCGCGGGCCTCGGCGACCAGGGCGGTCGAGGTGCCGTTGGTGACGGCCACCCCCGCGGCCTTGAGGTCGGCGGCGACCCCGGCGGTCGGGCGGGCCCGGTCGAGGGCTCGCAGGGTGGCCTCGGACAGCAGCGGGTCGCGGACCTGGTTGACCACGATCGCGCCGAGCGGCAGTGACGCCGCGCGCAGCTCGTCGAGGGCGTCGACCGTCTCCTGGACCGGCATCTCCTCCAGCAGGGTGACGACGTGCACGGCGGTCGTGTGGCTGCGCACCATCCGCGTGATCGAGTCGGCCTGGCTGCGGATGGGGCCCACGCGGGCGACGTCGGCGACCTCGGCGTTGACGTTGAGGAAGCGCACGACCCGGCCCGTCGGCGGGGCGTCGAGCACGACGGCGTCGTAGGCGAGCTCACCCGCCGGTCGCCCGGAGCGGGTGTCGCGGTGGCCCGCACGACGGCCGGCTGCCTCGTAGACCTTGCCGATGAGCAGGACGTCGCGGACCCCGGGCGCGATCGTCGTGGCGAAGTCGATGGCGCCGAACTTCTCCAGCACCGACCCGGCTCGGCCCGCCTTGTAGAACTTCTGGAGGTACTCCAGCAGCGACTCCTTGGCGTCCACCGACAGGCCCCACACCTCCCCGCCGCTGGGGTCGTGCAGGATGCGCGTCTCGGTGTGCCCGAGCGGCGGCACGTCGAACGTCTGGGAGATGCCCTGCCGGCCCTCCACCTCGGCGACCAGCACCCGCCGCCCCTGCCGGGCCAGCGCCACCGCCATGGCGGACGCCACCGTCGTCTTCCCCGTCCCGCCCTTGCCGGTGACGACGTGCAGGCGCACGTGGGACAGGTCGGGATGGGCCATGCGGCAAGCCTAGGAGGCGAGCAGGTCCACTGCAGCGAGCACCTCGGCGAACGCGGGGTTCTCGGGGTCGATGAGCCCGAAGTGGCCGCCGCCGGCCACCGGGTGCAGCCGCACCGCCGGGCCGTGGTGCGTCGCGGCATACCGCTCGCTGAGCTCGAACGGCACGACGTCGTCGTCGCGGGCGTGGAGGAGCTGGACGGGGAGGTTCGGGGCGAGCTGCACGGGGTCCGCTGCGGCGTACGCCTCGGGGACCTGCTCCGGGGTGCCGCCGAGGAACGCCTCGATCGCGCCGTCACCGACCCCGGTCGCCTGCCCGTGGGCGAGGTCGAGGACGCCGGCGAGGCTCACGACACCTCGCAGGCCGTGGGCCCACGGCTGGGCGGCGGCCCAGGCGGCGAGCTGGCCACCGGCGGAGTGCCCGACGAGGACGGCCGGAGAGGTGCCCACCTGCGGGTCGCGGCGGACCGCAGCCAGCGCGTCGCGCACGTCCTCGGCGGTGCCGGGCCAGCCGCCTCCCGGCATGGCGGTGCGGCGGTACTCGACGACGGCGGTCGGGTAGCCGGCGTCGCCGAAGGCCTGCGCCTGGGGGCCGGCGTGGGCCCGGTCGTACCCGGCCCGCCAGAAGCCGCCGTGCACGACGACGACGGTCAGGGTCCGGGTCGCGCGGGACGGGAGCCTGACGTCGTACACCTGCTCGGCGTGCTCGCCGTAGGCGGTGGTGCGGGCCGGCGGGGCGGCCCGTTCGTCGAGCACCTCGATGGGGTCACGGGCCATGGCGACCATCCTGCCAGCGGTGGCTAGGCTGCGAGGCATGAGCCAGAGCAAGTGGGAGTACGCGACCGTGCCGCTGATCGTGCACGCGACCAAGCAGATCCTCGACCAGTGGGGCGAGGACGGCTGGGAGCTCGTGCAGGTCCTGTCCGGTGACGGTGGCAACCTCGTCGCCTACCTGAAGCGGGAGAAGGCCTGACATGAGTGCTGTCGAAGACCGCCTGGCCGAGCTCGGCCTGTCCGTCCCCGAGGTCGTGCCGCCCGTCGCGGCGTACGTGCCCGCGGTGCAGGACGGCCGTCGCATCTACACCTCCGGCCAGCTGCCGATGCAGTCCGGCGACCTCGTCCAGACGGGCAAGGTCGGCGACGGCCACGGGCTGGTCCCGGCCGAGGACGCGAAGAAGCTCGCCGAGCTGTGCGCCCTCAACGCCATCGCCGCCGTGAAGTCGGTCGTCGGTGACCTCGACAAGGTCGCCCAGGTCGTCAAGGTCGTCGGTTTCGTCGCGTCCGACCCGTCCTTCACCGGCCAGCCCGGCGTCATCAACGGCGCCAGCGAGCTGCTCGGGAAGGCGTTCGGCGACAAGGGGGTCCACGCGCGATCGGCCGTCGGTGTGGCCGTCCTGCCGCTCGACGCCCCGGTCGAGGTCGAGATCGTCGTCGCGCTCGCGGACGACTGACCCGCCCGACGTGCCCACCCGCGAGTTCCCCGTCGCCGACTCGCCGTCGCTGCGTGACCGCGCGGCGCAGTGGCTCGCGGGTGGGGAGGCCGGCGTCGTGGCCGTCCCGAAGAGCGCCGCGACCGTCATGGTCGTGCGTGACGGTGCGGCCGGGGTCGAGGTGTTCATGCTCCGCCGCGTGGCGACGATGGCCTTCGCCCCGCGGATGATGGTCTTCCCCGGCGGCGGCGTCGACCCCCGCGACGCCGAGTCCGACCTGCCCTGGGCCGGCCCCTCGCCGGCCGACTGGGCGTCCCTCCTGCAGGTCGAGGAGGCCACGGCGCGCGAGCTGGTCGCGGCCGCCGTGCGGGAGGTCTTCGAGGAGTGCGGGGTCCTGCTGGCCGGTCCCTCGCCCGACGTGGTGATCGAGGACGTGCGCGGCGAGCACTGGCAGGGGCAGCGGCAGCGGCTGCTGTCCCGCGAGGCGTCGCTGTCCGAGGTGCTGCGCGAGCACGACCTCGTGCTGCGCTCCGACCTGCTCGGCTACCGCGCCCACTGGGTCACCCCGGAGTTCGAGGCCCGGCGCTACGACACCCGCTTCTTCTCCGCGCTGCTGCCGCGGGGGCAGCGGGCCGATGACCTCACGACCGAGGCCGACGTCGCGGACTGGGTGCAGCCGGTGGAGCTGGTCGCTGCCTGGCGGGACGGCGCCGCGCTGATGCTGCCGCCGACCGTCGTCGCGGTCGAGGAGGTCGCGGGCGCGCGGTCGGCCGCCGACTTCGTCGCGGAGCGACCGCGCATCGAGCGGGTGCAGCCGGAGCTGGTCGACACGGGGGACGGCCTGGTCCTGCGGGCGGAGCTGCCCCGGTGAGCCCCACCCCGCAGCCGGCACCGTCGGCCGCGGTCGGCCGGTGGCACGGCGGCCGGGTGACCGAGCGCGCCCTGTGCGTCCTCGCCCCCAACCCCGGGCCGATGACGCTGGACGGCACCAACACCTGGGTGCTGCTGGAGCCGGGGGCCACCGAGGCGGTCGTCATCGACCCCGGGCCGCTGCACGAGGAGCACCTGCGCCGGGTGGTGGCCGAGGTCGAGGCGCGGGGTGCCCGGGTGGCGCAGACCGTGCTCACCCACGGCCACGCCGACCACGCCGAGGGCGCCGAGCGGTTCGCCGAGCTCACCGGCGCTCCCACCCGGGCCGTGGGCCGCGGCCACGACGACCTCTCCGACGGTGACGTCCTCGTCGTCGGTGGCCTGGAGCTGCGGGTCGTCGCCACGCCGGGGCACACCTCCGACTCGCTGTCGTTCGCCCTGCCCGCCGACCACGCCCTGCTCACCGGGGACACCGTCCTCGGCCGCGGCACCACGGTGGTCGCGCACCCCGACGGCGAGCTCGCGGCATACCTCGACTCGCTCGGACGGATCGCCGCGCTCACCGGCGGCGGCGCAGTGACCTCGATCCTCCCCGGGCACGGGCCGGTGGTGCCGGACGCCGCGGCCATGGTCGCGTTCTACCGGGTGCACCGCGCCGAACGGCTCGAGCAGGTGCGCCAGGCCCTCGCCGACGGGGCGGCCCAGGCGCCGGACGTCGTGCAGGCCGTCGTCGAGCGCGTGTATGCCGACGTGCCCCGCGAGGTGTGGCCGGCGGCCGCGCAGAGCGTGGCGGCCCAGCTGGAGTACCTGCGCGCCCGGGGCTGACCCGGCGTCGGGTCAGCGGGCGCGGCGCTTGAGGCGCTCGACGTCGAGCAGGAGCACCGCGCGGGCCTCGAGCCGCAGCCAGCCGCGGGTGGCGAAGTCGGCGAGCGCCTTGTTGACCGTCTCGCGGGAGGCGCCGACCAGCTGGGCGAGCTCCTCCTGGGTGAGGTCGTGCGCCACGAGCACGCCCTCCTCGACCGGGCGGCCGAACCGCGCGGAGAGGTCGAGCAGCGCCTTGGCCACGCGCCCGGGCACGTCGGTGAAGACGAGGTCCGCGAGGTTCTCGTTGGTGCGCCGCAGCCGCTGGGCCAGCGCCGCGAGCAGCACCTTGGCCACGCCGGGGCGGCCCTCGAGGAGGCCGTTGAGGTCCTCGTTGCCGAGGCCGAGCAGCTGGGTCTCGGCGACCGCGGTCGCGGTCATCGTGCGCGGGCCGGGGTCGAAGAGCGAGAGCTCGCCGAACATCTCGCCGGGGCCCAGGATCGCGACGAGGTTCTCGCGGCCGTCGGCCGACCGGCGGCCGAGCTTGATCTTGCCTTCGCGGATCACGTAGAGCCGGTCGCCCTGGTCGCCCTCGTGGAAGAGCACGTCGCCGCGCTCGAGCCGGGTCTGCGACATCGACCGCATGAGGGTCGCCGACGCCTCGTCGTCGAGGGCTGCGAACAGCGGGGCCTTCTTCACCACGTCGTGATCCACGGGCGACAGTGTGCCACGACGGCGACGGCGCGCCACGAGAAGCGCGCTGCGGTGGGGACGTTCGCGTCGTCGGGCGCGGCGAGCCGGCCGCTCGGCAGGGGCGGCGGCCGTCGTCGGGTGCCTGTCAGGCTTCGCCCGTAGGCTGGCCCGGTGCCAGGACCCCGTGCCCGCGACGTCGCGCAGGAGACCCCGCTCGCCCGGACCCGCCGCGCCCGGCGGATGTACAAGGCGCTCCACGAGCGCTACCCGTACGCCCACTGCGAGCTCGACTTCGAGAACCCGCTCCAGCTGCTCGTCGCCACGGTCCTGTCGGCCCAGACGACCGACGTGATGGTCAACAAGGTCACCCCGACCCTGTTCGCGCGCTACCCCGACGCGGCCGCCCTCGCCGGCGCCGACCGCGAGCAGCTCGAGACGCTGCTCAAGCCGACGGGCTTCTTCCGGGCCAAGACGAACTCGGTGATGCGGCTCGCCGCCGACCTCGTCGAGCGCTTCGACGGCGAGGTCCCGCCCCGGATGAAGGACCTCGTCACCCTCCCGGGCGTCGGGCGCAAGACCGCGAACGTGGTGCTGGGCAACGCCTTCGGCATCCCCGGCATCACCGTGGACACCCACTTCGGCCGCCTGGTCCGCCGCTTCGGCTGGACCGCGGAGGAGGACCCCGTCAAGGTCGAGCAGGTCGTGGGCGAGCTCATCCCCCGCAAGGAGTGGACCATGCTCAGCCACGTCCTGATCTTCCACGGCCGCCGCACCTGCCACGCCAAGAAGCCGGCCTGCGGCGCGTGCCCGGTCGCCGCGCTCTGTCCGTCCTACGGCATCGGCGAGGTCGACCCGGTCAAGGCCGAGAAGCTGCTCAAGTTCGAGCTCGCCCCCGGCGCCGCCAACCCGTATGCCGCGGACGTGCCGGGCGTGCCCGCGCCGGACGAGGCGGGGGACAGTGCAGGCGCCGCGGCGGGGGACCGGCCGGCGGCGGGTGAGCAGGCCGGCATACCGGCGGTGGCCGCCGACGTTGCGCAGGCATGAGCCGACCCGCCTGGATCGACCGCGCCCGCGACGCCATCGGCGACGCCGACGCGGGCTTCTTCGAGCGCTTCTCCCCGCCCGAGGAGGGCGGCCGGCAGTCGAGCGTGCTGATCCTCTTCGGGCCGCACGACGCCGGCGGCGAGGACGTGGTGCTCACCCAGCGCGCCCACACCCTGCGCAGCCAGCCCGGTGACATCTCGTTCCCCGGCGGCAAGCGGGAGCCCTCGGACGCCACCCCGGCGGACGCCGCCCTCCGGGAGACCCAGGAGGAGGTCGGCATCGACCCGGCGACGATCGAGGTGGTCGCCGAGCTCCCCGACATCTACCTGTCGCCGCGGCAGTTCGTCGTCACGCCGGTGCTCGGCTGGTGGCGCGAGCCCGGACCGGTCGACGCGATCGACCCGCGCGAGGTGCACCGCGCGGTCCGGGCGCCGTTGTCGCACCTGCTCGACCCGGCCGCGCGCTTCACGGTGACGCACCCCAGCGGCTACCGGGGCCCGGGGTTCGAGTTCGACGGGCTGTTCATCTGGGGGTTCACTGCGGGTTTGCTGTCGGCTGTGCTCGATTTCGGCGGTTTGACCGTTCCGTGGGACCGTAGCCTCGAGCGACCGCTTCCCGACAGCTACCGTCCCGGGGGTCGGCGGGACGCCCTGACCCAGACCGCGACGGAAGGCCGGAGCTAGATGTTCCTCGGACTGACCGTCCTGGACTACGTCCTGATCCTGCTGTTCGCCAGCTACGCCGTCACCGGGTACCGCCAGGGGCTCGTCGTGAGCGTCCTGTCGCTCGCCGGGTTCCTGGCCGGCGGGGCCCTGGCCATGTGGCTCCTGCCGCTGGCGGTGAACCAGTGGTCGGCGCTCGACGCCTCGCCCCTGCTGCGGTCCATCGTGCTGATCGTCGGCGTCTTCATCCTGGCGTCGGTGGGGCAGGCGGTCCTCGTCGCCCTCGGCGGCCAGCTGCGCAAGCGGGTGCGGGTGCGCCCCGCCCAGGCCGTCGACTCCGGGCTGGGGGCGGTGGTCGTCGTGCTGTCGGCCGCGGTGCTCGTCTGGTTCATCGCCGGTGCACTGCGCGGGGGTGCCCCGGCCCCGATCGCCAAGGCCATCGGCGAGTCCCGGGTGCTCGCGACGATCGACCGGGTCGTGCCCCCGCAGACCTCGCGGTTGTTCGCCGGCTTCCGCGAGGTGCTCGACCGCGAGGGCTTCCCCCGCGTGTTCAACGGGCTGCAGAGCGAGCGCATCACGCCGGTCGCGCCGCCCGACCCGGCCGTCGCCCAGACCCCCGGGGTGCGCGAGGCGTCCGCGTCGATCATCAAGATCACCGGCGTGGCGGAGTCCTGCAACCGTGGCCAGGAGGGCAGCGGCTGGGTGGTGGCGCCCGAGCGGGTCGTCACCAACGCCCACGTCGTCGCCGGCCTCTCCCGCGCGACCCTGCGCATCCACGGCACCGGGCGGTCCTACACCGGTCGCGTCGTCCTCTTCGACGCCCGCCGCGACCTCGCCGTCCTCGCCGTCCCCGGCCTGCCGGCCCAGCCGCTGCGCCAGGGGCCGGACCTCGGCCGCGGCGACAGCGGCGTGGTGGCCGGGTTCCCGCTCGACGGTCCGTACCGGCTCGACGCCGCCCGCGTCCGCGAGGTCGTCCAGGCGCGCGGCTCGGACATCTACGGACGCCCCGGCACCAGCCGCGAGGTCTACTCGCTCTACGCGCAGGTGCGGCCGGGCAACTCCGGCGGCCCGCTGCTCAGCACCGACGGCCGGGTCGTCGGGGTCGTCTTCGCGAAGTCGCTCGACGACCCCAGCACCGGTTACGCCCTGACCATGGACGAGGCCCGCCCGGTCCTGGACGCCGCGGCCTCCGCCAGCACGCCGGTCGACACCGGCCCCTGCGTCTCCGGCTGACCGGGCCGCGCTGCCGCCGCCGCCCCGGAGACCGGGCCCGGGCCGGCGGTCAGTCCGGTCCCGCCAGTCACGCCAGTCGGCCCAGTCAGGTCAGTCACGCCGGGCGGGCCGGTCACGCCTGCGGCTGGGCCGTCTGCTGGTAGAGGGCCAGCCGCCACCGGTCCGCCTCACGGCGGTACACGCTGCACATTGCCGCGACGAACGGTGCGGGTGCCCCGTCGCGGTGGGCGCGACCGGTGTAGACCAGGGCTCGCGCGTCCGGTCCCAGCGGCAGGCTGCGCAGGTCCGCGATGGCGTAGGACGACCACGGCGGCGCGCCCGCCAGCGAGGCTGCGACGCCGTCACGGTCCAGGACGGACCCGTCCACGAGCACCATGAGGCCGTCGTTCGTCATGAGGTCGGCGTAGAACCGGTCCCCGGTGCCTGCACACAGGGCGTCCCACCCTGCGCGCTCGAGCGTGACCAGCTCCTGCGTGACGTCGTCGGGCTCCATGCCCCTCGACCCTAGGCCGGACCAGGCCGCCTCACCAGGCCGGTCGTCCTATGCCGGAAGCTCCCCGAGCCAGGAGACGAGGCGGTCGTTGACCCGGTCGGGGTCCTCCTCGGGCAGGAAGTGGCCTGCGCGGGGGATCAGGTGTCGCTCGAACCGGCCCTCGCAGTACGCCTGGGAGCCGCCGGCCGACGAGGGCAGGACGGCCCGGTCGTGCTCACCGTGGAGCTGCAGCACGGGGACCCGGATCGGGGTGCGCATCCGGGCCGCGAACCGCCAGCCGTCGGGCCGCAGCTGGCTGCGGACCACCCAGCGGTAGTACTCGGCGGCGGAGTGGGCGACGAACGGCAGCGCCATCGCGTCGGAGTAGAGCCGGGCCTCTTCGGGGGAGGGCCAGATCCCCTCGGGGCTCGCCCACTCGCGCAGCAGTCGCTGGACGTACCCGCCGTGGACGGTCATCTGCCGCTCGGGGACGAATGGCCGCTGCAGTCCCCCGAGGTAGGCGTTGGCACGCAGCTGCCCTGCATGCGTGAACGAGGCCTTGCGGAACACCAACGGGTGCGGCATCGACAGCGACGCCACCGCCCGGGTCACGGTCGGCTGCAGCGTCGGCATGCTCCACGCGATCCACCCGCCCCACCCGTGGCCGATGACGACTGCCGACGAGGCGCCAAGCGACCGCAGCACGCTCGCGACGTCGGTGGCCGAGGTGTGGGTGTCGTAACCGCGCGGCGGCTTGTCGGAGGCGCCGTAGCCGCGCAGGTCCATGGAGCACGCGCGGTAGCCGGCCTCCGCCAGTGCGACCATCTGGTGCCGCCAGGCCCACCAGAACTGCGGGAACCCGTGCAGCAGGAGGACGGTCGGGCCCTCGCCGAGCTCCGCCACGTGGAAGCGGGCGCCGTTGGCGGCGACGAACCGGTGCTCCCACGGACCGTCGACGAGAGCCAGGGATGCGTCGAGGCTCATGTCACGCGGTGTGGGGCGAGGGGGCTCAGGACGCGCCCTTGATGGCGTCGATCGTCTGCTCGGCGTTCTTGATGGTGCGCTCCGGCTTGCCCTTCATCCGCTTGAGCTGCGACCGGCCGACGAGGGCCAGCACGCCGGCGATCGCGAACAGCAGCGCGGTGGTGATGAGGTACGCGGCCCACTCCGGCAGCCAGATGTCGAGCACGGCGACGACCGTGTGGAACAGGAAGATCAGCCCGAGGAGGCCGACGAACGCGGCACCCGCGAACATCCCTGCCCCGGTCCCGGCCTTCTTCACGTCGGCGGTGATCTCTGCCTTCGCCAACGCGATCTCGTTGCGGACGATGGTCGAGACGTCGTGGGTGGCGTCGGCCACGAGCTGTCCGATGGTGCGTTCGGGCGTGCCCTGCGGGGAGGTCATGCGGCTTCACCTGCGCTTTCGTCCGGTCGGGTGGGCCAGGTCCACCCTAGCCGCGGGCGGTCGGCTCCACACCCGGCGCCGCCTGGTAGCAGTCCGGGATGCCGTCGCCGTCCGCGTCCCGCGTCTCGAGCTCGGCGACCCTGCGGTAGACCCGGTTCCGCGCCCGCAGCACGATCGTCGCCAGGCACGCCGACACCAGCGACCCGACCAGGACAGCGAGCTTGACGTGCTCGTCGCGCGGGCTGCCGGCCCCGAACGCCAGCTCGCCCACGAGGAGCGAGACGGTGAACCCGATCCCGGCCAGCAGGGACAGCCCCACGACGTCCCACCAGGCGAGGTCCTCGTCGAGCTCGGCGCGGGTGAAGCGGGCGAAGGCCCATGTGCCGCCGAGCACCCCGACGAGCTTGCCCACGACGAGGCCGAGGGCCACGCCGATCGCCGCCGCGTCGGTCGCGGTGGCCCCGAGGCCGCCGCCCACGACCCGCACCCCGGCCGCAAAGAAGGCGAAGACGGGCACCGCCACCCCGGCCGACAGAGGTCGCAGCCGGTGCTCGAACCGCTCGGCGACGTCGACGTCCGGGGCCAGGGTGCTCAGCCGCTGCGGCACCCGGGCGCGCGGCCGGACCGGCACCGACAGCCCGAGGAGCACCCCGGCCACCGTCGCGTGGATGCCGGACTGGTGCACCAGCGCCCACGTCGCGACGGCCAGGGGCACGAGCAGCCACCAGCGCGCGACCCGTCGCTGCACCAGCCAGGCGAAGGCGACGAGCGGGACGAGCGCCAGGCCGAGCGCCCGCAGGTCGAGGGAGTCGGTGTAGAAGAGCGCGATGATCGTGATGGCGACCAGGTCGTCGACCACCGCCAGCGTGAGCAGGAACGAGCGCAGCGCCGACGGCAGGTGGGTCCCGATCACCGCCAGCACCGCCAGGGCGAAGGCGATGTCCGTCGCCGTCGGCACGGCCCAGCCGCGCAGGACGTCGCCCCCCGCGCCCAGGACGGTGACGCTCCCGGCATACACCAGGGCGGGCAGCGCCACCCCGCACAGGGCGGCGGCGACGGGCAGCGCGGCGCGCGCAGGTTCGCGCAGCTCGCCGACGAGGAACTCGCGCTTGAGCTCGAGCCCGGCGACGAAGAAGAAGAGCGCCAGCAGCCCGTCGGCGGCCCACTGGCCGACGGTGAGGTCCAGGTGCAGGGCGTGCGGGCCGACCGTCGTGTCGCGCAGCCCGGCGTATGCCGTGTGCCACGGTGAGTTGGCCCAGGCCAGGGCCGCGACCGCGGCCAGGAGCAGGAGCGCCCCGCCGACGGTCTCGGTGCGCAGGGCCGAGGCCACCCGCTGGGCCTCGGACCAGCTGGACCGGGCGAAGAGGCGGGGCTTGGTGGTCAGGCTCACGAGGGGCCTTTCAGGGGAGGCAGCACGAAGGACGTGTCGACCAGACTTCCCGACGCACCGAGGACGATCCTATCGGTCGAGCGGGACGCGCGCCGCGTCGCGCAGCCCGTCGAACATGGTCGCCAGCGCGGCCTCCTCCTGCGGCCCGGCACTGACGACACCGTCGAGCGTGAGGGTGTGCTCGAAGGACAGACCTGGCCCGTCGACGACGACCATCTTCACCCGCTCGAGGGTCTGCCGCAGGGCTGACCTCGCGTACGACGCCCCGTGCCAGCCGTACCCGACACACGCGACGGGCAGGCCCTCCCACTCGGCGTAGAGGTAGTCGATCGCGTTCTTCAGGGCCGCGTTGTAGCCGCGGTTGTACTCGGGCATGACGAGGACGAGGGCGTCGGTCGCCGTCATGGCAGCCGACCACCGGCGGGTGTGCTCGTGGGCGTAGTCGCCGTCGGCCGGCTGTCCCGGCTCGTCGAGGAACGGCAGGTCGAGCTCGCGCAGGTCGTGCACGGTGACCTCGAGGTCGTCAGGGACGTGGGCGAGGACCCAGTCGGCGACGTGGTGGCCGATGCGGGTCGGCCGGGTGCTGGCGATGACGACGGACAGGCGGGGACGACCCATGCGGGCAGCCTAGGTGGGACCGTCAGCCGGCGGTGAGGCGCTCCACCCAGGCCGTGGGCCACGGCGTGCTGCGGGCGGGTCCCGGGCCGCTGCGGTCGAGGTGGACGGTGACGTACCGCCCCCGCGCGGCCCGGACCCGCCCCGACCCCTCGAACGGCTCCCCCCAGACCTCGAACTCGAACGTCATCGACGCCGTGCCGAGGGCGGCCACGGCCACGGTCGTCGTGACCTCCTGGCCGAAGTAGAGGGGCGCCTCGAAGTCCGCCTCGAACCGCACCCGCGGCGCGACCGGGAAGTAGCCGTCCAGGCCGCGCTCGCGGACGAGCGCGGCCTCGACGGACTCGACCAGCCGCGTCACGGTGCTGTTGTGGTAGATCCCGGCCGCGTCGGTGTCGACCCACTCGATCCGGGAGCGCAGGGTCGCGCTCGTGATGGGCTCGGTCACGCCGACACGGTCTCCGGCGCCCAGGGTGCGTCCTCGGCCAGGCCGGGGCGCCAGCGCAGGTGGACCTCGCCCTGCTCGCCGTCGCGCAGCAGCGCGAGCCGGGGCGGGACACGGTCGGTGCGCGCGGTCGGCGGACGCCGGCGCCCTGCCTTCCAGGGGTCGGGCCACTCGGCGGCCGGCCCGGCATACTCCTGCTCGGCGGCGGCGTGCAGCGTCCACTGCGGGTCGTACAGGTGCGTGCGCCCGAGCGCGCACAGGTCGGCACGACCGGCGAGCAGGATCGAGTTCACGTCGTCGTAGGAGGAGATCGCGCCGACGGCGATGACGGCCACGCCCGCGGGCCGCGCCACCTCGTGGCGGATCCGGTCGGCGAACGGCGTCTGGTACGACCGGCCGAACGCGGGCTTCTCGTCCTGGGTGACCTGGCCCGAGGAGACGTCGATGGCCGCGGCACCGTGCTCGATGAAGGCCCGGGCGATCTCGACGGCGTCGTGCTCGGTGTTGCCGTCGGGCACCCAGTCGGTCGCGGAGATCCGCACGGTGACGGGCACCGCCTCGGGCACGACCTCGCGCACCGCGTCGAAGACCTCGAGCGGGAAGCGCAGCCGGTTCTGCAGCGACCCGCCGTACTCGTCGGTGCGCACGTTGGAGATCGGCGACAGGAACGAGGAGAGCAGGTAGCCGTGGGCGGCGTGCACCTCGACGAGGTCGAAGCCGGCCTCGACGCCCCGGCGCGCGGCGTCGCGGAAGTCGGCGACGACGCGGTCCATGTCGGCCCGGCTCATCTCCCGCGGCACGTGCGTGGCCCGGCCGTAGGGCAGCGCCGAGGGGGCGACGACCTCCCAGTTGTCCTGCGGCAGCGGCTCGTCCATGCCCTCCCACATCAGCTTCGTCGAACCCTTGCGGCCGGAGTGGCCGAGCTGGAGCCCGATCTTCGCCGTGCTGCGCTCGTGCACGAACCGGGTGATCCGCCCCCAGGCGTCGCGCTGCTCGTCGGTCCACAGGCCTGGGCAGCCGAGCGTGATCCGGCCCTCGGGCGAGACGCAGGTCATCTCCGACATGACGAGCCCGGCGCCCCCGAGGGCCTTGGAGCCCAGGTGGACGAGGTGGAACTCGCCGGGGAGCCCGTCGACGGCGCTGTACATGTCCATCGGGGACAGGATCACGCGGTTCTTCAGCTCCAGCGCGCCGATCCGCACGGGCTGGAACATCGCCGGTGCCGCCTCGTCGGCGTCGGCGCCCCCGACTGCCCCGGCCACCTGGCGGGCGTAGGCCGCCTGCATCCGGGCGGCGAAGTCGGCGTCGCGCTCCTTGAGGTTCTCGAAGGTGATGCGGCGCGAGCGGGTGAGCAGGTTGAACACGAACTCGTCGTGGTCCTGGTCGGCATACATCCCGATGTTCTCGAACCACTCCAAGCTGGCCTGGGCCGCACGCTGGGTGGACTCGACGACCGGCTTGCGCTCCTCCTGGTATGCCGTGAGGGCGGCCTCGACGTCCGGGTGCTCGTGCAGGCAGGCGGCCAGTGCCAGGGCGTCCTCCATCGCCAGCTTGGTGCCCGAGCCGATCGAGAAGTGCGCGGTGTGGGCGGCGTCGCCGAGCAGCACGACGTTGCCGTGGTGCCACGACTCGTTGCGCACGGTCGTGAAGCTGAGCCACTTGGAGTTGTTCGTCAGGATCCGGTGGCCCTGCAGGTCGTCGGCGAAGATCTCCGCGACCCGCTGCACGGCGTACTCGTCGGACACCCCGGGCGGGAACACCTCGTGCTCCGTGCGGTCGAATCCCGCTGCGCGCCAGACGTCCTCGTGCATCTCGACGATGAAGGTCGAGCCCTGGTCGGAGTAGGGGTACCCGTGGATCTGCATCGTGCCGAACTCGGTGTTGCGCACGACGAACTGGAACGCCTCGAAGACCAGGTCGGTGCCGAACCAGATGTACTTGTTGTGCCGGCGGTCGAGGCTGGGACCGAAGGCGTCGGCATACCGGGTGCGCACCTGGGAGTTGAGGCCGTCGGAGGCGACGACGAGGTCGTAGGTGGCGCGCAGCTCGTCGGCGTCGGGCGCCTCGGTGCGGTAGTGCACGACCACCCCGAGCTCGGCGGCGCGGGCCTGGAGCAGCCGCAGCAGCTCCTTGCGGCTCATGGCCGCGAAGCCCTGGCCGCCGATGGTCGACGAGCGGCCGTCGACGCTGACGTCGATGTCGGTCCAGCGGGCGAACTGCCGCTCCATGGCGGTGTGGATCGTGGTGTCCGCGTTCTCGATCCCGCCGAGGGTCTCGTCGGAGAAGACGACGCCGAAGCCGAAGGTGTCGTCGGGGGCGTTGCGCTCCCAGACGGTGACATCGTGGGCCGGGTCGAGCTGCTTCATCAGCGCGGCGAGGTAGAGGCCCCCGGGGCCTCCACCGACGATGGCGATCCTCATGACGACTCCTTCTGGGCCTGGGCGTGGAGGGCCTGCTCGCGCAGCTTGAAGTGCTGGAGCTTGCCGCTGGTGTTGCGGGGGAGCCGGTCGACGAAGCGGACCCGGCGGGGGTACTTGTAGGGGGCGAGGGTGGCCTTGACGTGGTCCTGGATCTCGCGGACCTTGGCGTCGTCGCCGACGACGCCCTCGCGCAGCACGACGAAGGCGCTGACGACCGAGCCGCGGTCGGCGTCCGGCTCGCCGACCACCCCCACCTCGACGACGTCGGGGTGGGCGTCGATCGCCGCCTCCACCTCGGGGGCGCCGATGTTGTAGCCGGAGGAGACGATCATGCTGTCGGTGCGGGCGCGGTAGAAGAAGTAGCCCTCCTCGTCCTGCACGAACGTGTCGCCGGTGACGTTCCACCCGTCCACGACGTAGCCGAGCTGGCGCTCGTCGTCGAGGTACCGGCAGCCGACCGGGCCGATGACGGCCAGTCGTCCCTCGGTGCCGGGCGGCACGGGCCGGTCGTCCGGGCCGAGGACGGTGGCGCGGTAGCCGGGGACCGGCTTCCCGGTGCTGCCGGGTCGGATGTCGTCGCCGGCCGCGGAGATGAAGATGTGCAGCATCTCGGTGGCGCCGATCCCGTCGATGACCTGCAGGCCCAGCTCGTCGCGGATCGCCTCCCAGACGTCCTGGGCGATGTGCTCGCCGGCGCTGACGGCGCTGCGCAGCCCACGGAGCCGCCCGAGGTTGCCGCTCTTGATGACCTGCTTGTACGCCGTGGGCGCGGTGGCGAGGACGGTCACCCCGTGCTGCTCGACGATCTCGGCGAGCTGGACGGGCGTCGCCGACTCGGTGAGCAGCGCGCACGCACCTGCCCGGAGCGGGAAGACGACGAGCATGCCCAGGCCGAAGGTGAAGGCGAACGGCGCGGTGCAGGCGACGACGTCGTCGGGCGCCAGGCGCAGGAGGTGGCGCCCGAAGGTGTTGTCGATCGACAGGATGTCGCGGTGGAAGTGCGTGGTGACCTTGGGGACGCCGGTGCTGCCCGACGTCGGGCCGAAGAGCGCGACGTCGTCGGCCGCGGTGTCCGCGGCGGTGAACTCCCCGGACTTCCCCGCCGCGCGGCGGGTCAGGTCGTCGTCGGAGTCGCCGTCGAAGGGGACCACGACGAGGTCGGGGGCGACGGTGTCGCGCACGGTCACGACGTCCTCGGTGAAGCGGTGGTCGACGAGGGCGATGGTGGGGCGCGTCTTCTCGACGACCGGCCCGAGCTCGCGGGCGCGCAGGGCGGCCATGGTCGTCACGACGACGCCACCGGCCTTGAGGGTGCCCAGCCAGGCGGCGACGGTCCACGGCGTGTTCGGCGAGCGCAGCAGGACCCGGTTGCCGGGCACGAGGCCGAGGTCCTCGGTGAGGACGGCGGCGACCTGGTTGGTGCGGGTCAGCAGCTCGCCGTAGGTCCACACCGTGCCGTCGGGGGTGCGCAGCGCCGGGCGGTCCGGCCCGTGGGTACGGATCGTCTCGTCGAGCAGCTCGACCGCCGCGTTGAGCCGCTCGGGGTACTGCAGCTCGGGGGTCGTGAACTCCAGCACCGGCCACTGCTCGGCCGGCGGCAGGTGGTCGCGGGCGAAGGTGTCGACGTGGCCGCTCGGCGACAGGTCGGGTCGGGGACGGGCGGGGGTGGACGACATCACGAACCTCCGGAGCTGGTGCGGATCATGCCTTCCTGGACGACGGTCGCGAGGTGCACGCCGTCGGGGGTGAAGAACCGGCCGAGGCCGACGCCACGCCCGGTGTCGGCGGCGAGGGCCTCCTGCGCGTAGAGCAGCCAGCCGTCGAGCACCCCCGCCCGCGGGGCGCGGTGGAACCACATCGCGTGGTCGAGGCTCGCGGTGACCAGTCCCGGCTGTGCCCACGGCACGCCGAGCACCCGCAGGACCGGCTCGAGGATCGTGTAGTCGCAGACGTAGGCCAGGGCCGCCAGGTCGCGCTGGGCGTCGCTGAGCCCGTCGACCGGCCGCAGCGCGTCGAACGGCCGGACCCACACCGCCTGCTGGGGCGAGCGGTCGCCGTCCACCTCGACGTAGACCGGCCCGGGCACGTGCCGCATGTCGAAGCTGCGGCCGCCGGACCAGTAGTCCTTGGACTGCGCCGTCATCGTCGAGTCCCCGCCGGGCGGCACGTCCTGCAGGTATGCCGCGGAGCTCGGCAGCGCGTCGGGTGCCGGCACCGCGGAGGGCGCCGCCGCGGCATACCGGCCCCCGTCGTCGCCGGTGGCGAAGCTGGCGAGGCAGGCGTAGGCGGCCTTGTCGTTCTGGAAGGCACGCACCTGCCTCGTCGCGTAGCCGCGCCCGTCGCGGAGCACCTCGACCTCGTAGGTCACGGGCGCGCCGATGTCGACCGGCCGCATGAAGTAGCTGTGCATCGAGTGCATGGTCTTGCCGTCGGTGACCGTGCGCATCGCCGCGGCGGCGGCCTGGGCGACCATGTCGCCGCCGTAGGCCTTGGGCCACGGGCAGGGCTGCGTGGTGGCGGTGAAGGCGACGTCGAAGTGGTGCGGCTCGGCCGGGGTGAGCTCGAGGGCCCTGGCCAGGACCTCGGACGTCGGGCGCTGCTGCGCCACGTCCGTGGACGAGGCCTGCTCGGCACTCAAGGGCGGTCCGCCCAGTTGCGCAGTGCCGAGTCGTCGACCTGCGGGAGGTTGACGACGATGTTCTCGGGCGTGCGGGTCGTCATCCAGGTCAGCGGGTTGTTGCGGTCGAGGTTGCACTCGACGTGCGGCATGAACGGCGGGACGAAGACCCAGTCGCCCTCCTGCATGTCGAGGTAGTCCTCGAACCGCTCGCCGAAGTAGATGCGGGCGCGGCCGGAGAGCACGTAGCCGCCGGTCTCCGCCTCACCGTGGTGGTGCGGCACCGAGCGGTAGCCCGCCTCGTTGCTCACCTTGCCGAACCACAGGCGCGTGGCCGGGGTGTGCTGGATGCTCACGCCGGAGACCCGGCTGGCGCCGGCGGACTGGCCGGTGTCGCCGACCTCGGACCCGCCACGGGTCACGACGGGGACGACGAGTCCGTTCTCGTTCGCCCAGGGGGAGGGGTCGCCCTCGAGCTGGTACTTGCTGAAGTCGGGTTCCACGGGGGGCTCCTTGGGTGGGGGTCTGTTCGGTTCAGGTGAGGCGGATGGTGTTGCGCAGCAGGCCGATTCCCTCGACCTCGGTCTCGAGGACCTCGCCGTCGGCGAGGAAGCGCTTCGGGTCCCGGGCGGTGCCGACACCCCCCGGGGTGCCGGTGAGGACGAGGTCGCCCGGGCGCAGGACGGTGAAGGTCGAGATGTAGGCCAGCAGGTCGGCGGAGTCGAAGACGAGCGTGCGCGTGCTGTCGCGCTGCACCTCCTCGCCGTCGATGCGGCAGGTGACGGTGAGGCCGGCCGCGGGGTCGACCTCGTCGGGCGTGACGACGACGGGGCCGGTCGGGGTCGAGCGGTCCCAGGCCTTGCCCTGGAACCACTGCAGCGTGCGGTACTGCCAGTCGCGGACCGAGACGTCGTTGGCGACGGTGTACCCGGCGATGGCGGTGGACGCGGTCGCCCGGTCGGCCCCCCGGATCTCGGCGCCGACGACGACGGCGAGCTCGGCCTCCCAGTCGACGTCCACGTCGGCGGGCAGGCGGACCTCGTCCGTCGGTCCGACGAGGGTGTCGGCGTACTTGGCGAAGAGGGTGGGGTGCGTCGGCAGGTCCCGACCGGTCTCGCGGATGTGCTCGCCGTAGTTGAGGCCGCAGCAGATGACCTTGCCCGGTCGGGGCAGCGGGGCCAGCAGCTCCACGTCCTCGAGCAGGTCGCCGAGCGGCGCGCTCGCCTCGAGCCTGCCGCCGGCGGCGAGGTGGGCCGAGAGGTCGGGGGCGGGCAGCGCCCGCCAGCCGCCCGGCGTCAGGGCGGCGGCGGTCGTCGTGCCGCGCGAGGCGACGGTGCCGAACTGCATATAGCGAGATTTTCACGATCGTCGCCAAACGTCAATAGGTGGGCTAGTCTCGACCTCGCCGGAGAGCCGAGCAAGCGGCCCCTCCGGTGCCCACGCCCCCGACCCGAGCGACCAGCGCCCAGCGCCCAGCGCCCGGCGCCGAGGCCGACCGACCCGACCGACCCTGGAGGACCCATGCCAGCCCACCCCCTCACCCCCGTGCCCGTGAACCCGGCGTCACTGCCAACACCGAGCGGTTACTCCCACGGCACACTCGCCGGCAACACGCTCCACCTCGGCGGCCAGACCGCGCTCGACGCGGACATGCGGATCGTGCCGGGCGGCATCGTCGAGCAGTTCCGGCAGGCGTTCTCCAACGTGCTGGCGACCCTGGCCGAGGCCGGCGGCGTGCCGGAGGACCTCGTGAGCCTCACGATCTACCTCACCGACATCCCCGACTACCAGGCCCACGGCCGGGAGATCGGGCGGGTGTGGCGCGAGCTGGCCGGGCCGGTCTACCCGGCGATGGCCGGCATCGGCACGACCGGGCTGTGGCAGCCCGAGGCCATGATCGAGATACTGGGCGTCGCGGTCATCCCGGACGAGCGGTTGCGGCCTGCGCCGTGACGAAGTCGTGGGCGGGGCCGGCGAGGGTGCGGTGCAGGGTGAAGAAGGTCTCCGCCGCCCGGGTGCCGGACCAGCCCTCGGGCAGCAGGTCGGTCGGCAGGCCGGGGTCGAGGTAGGGCAGCCGTCGCCAGGCGGTCAGGGCCCGGAGGTGGTCCGCGAACGCCTCCGGGCCGGCGGGCGCACCGGCGTCGGAGGGCGCACCGGCGGACGGTGCACCCGCGGACCGGGATGCGGCCTGCCAGCGGCGCAGGGCCGGCTCGTGGGCGTCCAGGAACTCGTCGTAGAGCTGCTCGAGCGTGTCGAGGTCCCACCACTGGGAGACCTTGTCCGCCGGGTCCCCGAACGCGAGGTACTCGGCGCGGAACAGGTCGACGTAGGCCTCGAGCCCCTCGGCCAGCAGGGCCTCGCGGGTGTCCTGCGCGAGGTGGCCCGGGGCGATCCAGACCCCGGACGCCACCGTGCCGAAGCCGAGCCACGACAGTCGCGCCCGCAGCGTGTGGCGGCGCTGCCGCTCGCTCTCGGGCACCGAGAAGACGACGACCACCCAGTCCCGCTCGCTCTCGGGGCGGGGGGCGAAGATCCGGCGGTCGCCGAGCTCGAGCACCTGCCCGGCATACCTGGACAGGGCGTAGCCGGCGACGCCGTCCCGGCGCTCGCTCTCGACGATGCCCCGCCGCTTGAGGCGCGTCAGCGCCGAGCGGACCGCCTGCTCGTCGACGCCGGCGGCCGCCATGAGCCGGATCAGGCCGCTGACGCTGATCCAGCCGCCGAGCTCGCGGACGTACAGGCCGAGCAGGGTGACGATGAGGGCCCGGGGCGGTTGCGGGCCGCGGTCGGCGCCACCGTCGAGGTCGGTCGTCGTCACGGGGGCACAGTAGCCGCAGGCGCCCGGCCCATGCCGGTGCGGCCGCGTGTGAGGGGCGGTCGCGACAGGCCGGTCGCCGGGCGTGGACGAGGGTTGTCGGCGCCCACCGGGAGGCTCTAGTCTTCCGACAGACAGAAGCTCGAATCCGTATCGTGGAAGAACGAGGCCCCTGATGCCTGCACCCAGCCCCGGATACTCCATCACCGTGCGCGTCGAGGCGCCCGCCGCGATCGACACCACGGGGGTCGTGGCCGCGGCGGTCGCGGAGGCCGGCGGTGCGCTCACCGCCCTCGACGTCGTGGAGTCCCGGGGCAAGAGCCTGGTCGTCGACATCACGTGCAACGCCTCGGACGCCGACCACGCCGACCGGATCACCGCGCAGATCGCCGCCGTTCCCGGGGTGAAGGTCCGCAAGGTCAGCGACCGCACCTTCCTCCTGCACCTGGGCGGCAAGCTCGAGGTCGTCCCCAAGGTGCCGCTGAAGCACCGCGACGACCTGTCCCGCGCGTACACGCCGGGTGTCGCCCGGGTCTGCCTCGCCATCGCCGAGAACCCCGACGACGCGCGCCGGCTCACCATCAAGCGCAACACCGTCGCGGTCGTCACCGACGGGTCGGCGGTGCTGGGGCTGGGCAACATCGGCCCGGCCGCCGCGCTGCCCGTGATGGAGGGGAAGGCCGCGCTCTTCAAGCAGTTCGCCGGGGTGGACGCGTGGCCGGTCTGCCTGGACACCCAGGACACCGAGGAGATCATCCGGACGGTCAAGGCGATCGCTCCCGTCTACGGCGGTGTGAACCTCGAGGACATCTCGGCGCCCCGCTGCTTCGAGATCGAGTCGCGCCTGCGCGACGAGCTCGACATCCCCGTCTTCCACGACGACCAGCACGGCACCGCGATCGTGGTCCTCGCAGCCCTCACCAACGCCCTGCGCGTGGTGGGCAAGACGGTCGAGGACGTGCGCATCGTCGTCTCCGGTGTGGGGGCCGCGGGCCACGCGATCGTGCGCCTCCTGGACGCCCAGGGCGCGCGCGACATCGTCGGCTGCGACCGGCACGGGGCGCTCGACCCGGACGCGCAGCACACCGACGAGTTCCGCGGCTGGATCGCCCGGAACACCAACCCCCGCAAGGTGCGTGGCACCCTCAAGGAGGTGCTGGCCGGTGCCGACGTCTTCATCGGCGTCTCCGCGCCGAACCTGCTCGACGAGGACGACATCGCCGGCATGGCGGACGGCGCGATCGTCTTCGCGCTCGCCAACCCCGACCCCGAGGTGGACCCGGTCGCGGCCAGCCGGCACGCGGCCGTGGTCGCGACGGGGCGCTCGGACTACGCCAACCAGATCAACAACGTGCTCGCCTTCCCGGGGTTCTTCCGCGGGCTGCTCGACGCAGGGGTCAGCGACATCACCGACGACATGATGATCGCCGCGGCGACCGCCATCGCGGACTGTGTCCACGCAGGGGAGCTCAACGCGAGCTTCATCGTCCCCAGCGTCTTCGACCCGGAGGTGGCGCCCGCAGTCGCCGCCGCGGTCCGCCACGCCGCCGGTGTAGAGGGTAGGGCCTGAGCCATGACGTTCGACCCGACCGACCTCACCCGTGAGCTCGACGAACGCCTCGCCGGCGCGGACTCCGCTCTCGCGCAGGGCTTCCCGGGCGAGAGGCCGCAGCGCCAGCCGGTCCACACCGTCTATGTCCCCGCCAGCCGGTACGACGCCGGCCTCGTGCCGCGGTGGGGGGCCGAGGCGCTGGCCGTCCTCGACGAGCACGGCGGAGGGGCGCAGGAGTATGCCGCGCTGCTCGGCATCGGCGCCGACCTCGCCGAGGACGTGGTGCGGCGGGTGCGCGCCAAGCTGGCGGCCGAGCCGGTCGAGGACCTGCGCATCGACTTCGAGGACGGCTACGGCTCGCCGGCGGACGACGTCGAGGACGCGGCGGTCGACGCGAGTGCCGCCGCTCTCCTGGAGTCGGTGCGCGCCGGGACGGTGGCGCCGTTCCACGGGATCCGGTTCAAGAGCTTCGAGGCTCCGACGCGGGCGCGAGGGGTGCGGACCCTGGCCCGGTTCGTGGAGGCCGTCGCGGCCGACGGCTCGCTGCCGGAGGGCTTCGTGGTCACGCTGCCCAAGGTGACGTCGGTCGAACAGGTCGAGGCGATGGTCGTCGCGTGCGACCGCCTCGAGTCCGCCCTCGGACTTCCCTCGGGCGCAGTGGGTTTCGAGATCCAGGTCGAGACGCCGCAGGCGATCCTCGGGCCGGACGGCACGGCCCTGGTCGCGCGGATGGTCCATGCCTCGGCGGGTCGCTGCACCGGTCTCCACTACGGCACGTACGACTACTCGGCCTCGCTGGGCGTCGCCGCGGCATACCAGTCGATGGAGCACCCGGCCGCCGACCACGCCAAGGCGGTCATGCAGGTGGCCGCGGCCGGCACCGGCGTGCGGCTCTCGGACGGCTCGACGAACATCCTGCCCGTGGGCGACCGTGAGGCCGTGCGCTCGGCCTGGGCGCTCCACGCCCGCCTCGTGCGGCGCTCGCTGGAGCGTGGCTACTACCAGGGCTGGGACCTGCACCCGGCGCAGCTGCCGAGCCGGTACGCCGCGACCTACGCCTTCTACCGCGAGGGCCTCCCGGCAGCGGCCCTGCGGCTGCGCAACTACGTCGGCCAGGTCGACTCGGGCGTGATGGACGAGCCGGCGACGGCGCGGGCGCTCGCGGACTTCGTCGTGCGCGGGCTCGACTGCGGCGCGACGGACGACGCGGAGGTCCAGGAGCTGACCGGCGTCGACCGCGCCCGGCTGGACGTGCTCGCGAAGCGCGCGTCCGGGTAGCGAGGCCGGGGGGAGCGCCGGCACGCGGGTACGCCGGCGCCACTGCGGCCAGTGCTGGGTGCACTGTGGCTGCCGTTGGCCCACTTGGCTGGTGCCGGTTCGGCAGGGTGCCGTCGGGTCGTCGAGGCAGGTGCGGGAGGGGGCCACGACCGCCTTCCGGCTGCGGAGGGAACGCTGTTCGGCGTTGGCCTGCAACAGGATCGGGTGTGGACGAGCCTTCCCTGCTCATTCGAACAGGTGTACGATTGGGACATGTCGACCACCCCTCTCGCGCAGGCCCGGGAATCCCGGCAGCGTGAGCTGTGGGCGCGCACCGCGCAGACCGCCGGGCGGCTCAACCGCGCGCAGGCAGAACTGGTCGACATCGCCGCCGAGCTCGTCGAGGACGGGTACTGGGGTGACGGCGGCTTCAGGACGCCCGAGCACTACCTCGTCGTGCGCGCGGGGCTGTCGCCGGCGCACGCGCGGGACGTCGTTGCGGTCGCACGCCGTCGGAGCGAGCTCGTGGAGGCGTCGGCTGCGTTGGGTGCCGGCGAGCTGTCGCTCGACCAGGTCGCGGTCCTCGCCCACGGCGTGCCGGCCACCCACCAGGCCTCCGCGACCACCCTGGCTCGGGAGGCGACCGTCCCCCAGCTGCGTCGCGCCGTGTCCCGGCACGCGTTCGCCGCCCCGGCCGCCCCGCCCGCCGCGGCGCCCAGCGACGAGGCCCTCATGGCCCACGAAGGCCCGGAGGCCGGGGCGGTAGCGGGTGTGGCCGCCGGCGAAGGCGGCGCGAACGTGGAGCCGGAGGGAGACGGAGCTCGCGACGAGACCATCCCCTCCAGTACGCCCGCGGGGCGGCTGGTGAGCGAGCCGGATGCCATGTCCCCGGCGGAGAGACGGGCATGTGCGAAACCCGAGCTGTCGATGTCGTACGACGCCGACGGCCGGTTCCAGCTGCGGTACTCCGCGCCCGCGACCGTCGGCGCCCTCGTCGAGCAGGCGGTCAGGGAGGCCAAGGACGCGCTGTTCCTGCGTCGCCGTGACGCCCGGGCCGATGAGGACGCCGCCCTGCCGGGACCGGGAGCCGCGGGTGCGGAACCCTTGGCTGTCGGTGCGGCCGGTTCCGCGCTCGGCGTGGAACGCCCGGGCGATGCGGATGCCGGTCTGCCGACCTACGCAGATGCGTTGGAGGAGATGGCGGTTCGCTCTCTGGCGACTGTGGGGTCCACCTCCCGCGCCTCGCACTACCGGGTCTACCTCCACCTCGACACGAAGGGCGCCTGGGTCACCGGCGGCCATGCCATCCCGCTGCGGCTGCTGGGGCGGTTCGTGTCCGACGGTGTCGTCCAGCCGGTGTGGGAGACCGAGGGCAAGCCGGTGTCGGTGGGCCGGGCGATGCGGATCCTTCCCGAGCGCGCCCGACGGCTCGTCGCCGACCGCGACCGTGGCTGCCGGTTCCCGGGGTGCACCGCCACCCGGTTCGTCGAGGTGCACCATGTCGACGCCTGGGCCGACGGCGGCAGCACCGACCTCGACAACCAGGTGAGCCTGTGCACCGCTCACCACGACGGCATCGACCGCGGCGACTACTCGATCACCGGTGACCCGGCCCGGCCCGACGGCCTGACCGTCGTCAACCGGTACGGCCTGCCGATCCGGCCCCCGAGGCCGTCGGAGACCGCTGCGCCGCCGGGCGGTGACCCGCCTGTCCCCTCCGGGACGTTCCGCCCGCCCTCCGGCGGCCCGGTCCGGCGGGCAGACCTCGACCTGCCGCCCGACGCCGGACCCATCCAGGTGCCCACCGAGGTCACCGTCCGGCGGCCTGCTACCTCCGCAGAGCTGGTCGCCCGCATGCAGCGGGAGTGGGAGGACGAGGTGGCGGCCGGGCGCGACCCCCTCGTCCGGGTCGGGTTCCGTCGCCGCTGACGGCACCGGCCGGCACGTTCCAGCACTTCGCTGCGCGCCGAGGTCCGAGTCTCGGTGCGGAGAGGCGGAGGGGCGGAGGGTCGAAGGGTCGAAGGGGCAGAGGCGCTGAGGCGCTGAGGGGCTGAGGCGCTGAGGGGCTGAGGCGCTGAGGGGCTGAGGCGCTGAGGCGCATCAGCTCTCGTGCGCCGGCGGTGGGCGAAGTACGGTGAGCCGCATGCGCGTTCGAGCGGAGTTCACCACCGAGCCGTTCCGTGGTGAGGACGAGCGCGTCCCCGCGCACGTGACCGCCGCCGCGAGCGCGCTGACCGCGGCCGGGCTGACTCCAGACCTCGGGCCCCTCGGCACGGCCGTCGACGGGGAGGCCGACACGGTCGTCCCGGCGGTCGCCCAGGCCGTCCGCGCCGCGCTCGCCGAAGGGGCGACCCGGGTGACGCTCACGGTCAGCGACCTCGCGGCCGGTCTCGACGCCGCGCTGCCGACCCTGGCCGCTGCCCGGCGGCGTGGCGCGGCCCAGGAGGCCGGTGCCGCCCGGGGGGCCGGGGCCTCCGCCGTCGGCGCTGCTCGAGGTGGGGACTCTGCGTCCGGACCCGCCGCCACCACGGACCTCTCGGACGGGCTGGCCCGGCTCATCGCGGCCGTCGAGGAGGAGCTGGGTGCTCCCCTGGTCGACCTGCCCCGGGCCGGCAAGCAGCAGGCGGTGCGGCTGCTCGAGGAGCGGGGGGCGTTCGAGATGCGCCGCAGCGCCGAGACGGTGGCCGAGGCGATGGGCCTGACCCGCTTCACCGTCTACAACTACCTCAACCGGGTGCGCGAGCCCGTGGAGCCCCCGGCGAGCTGAGCCGGGTGGCCTCCCGCGACTACGCCGGTGCCTCCGCCGCGCGGCCGGGTCACAGGCCGACGACCGGCCGGCGACCGAATGGCGCCCCATGTAGGCGGCCTCGCCAGCGCCGGGATCTTCGTTTCAACAAACTGTTGACGGCGACGAATCGGACACCTATCGTTCCATCATTCGTAAACAGGTTTCCGTATCACGGAAGTCAGGACCAAGACCGGCGCTTCCATCCCAGCGTCGCGCGGCACCCCGGCCCACTCGGCCGCCGTGTCGCGGCACACGGCCCCGCTCAGCGCGGGCGCCCGGACCGAACCCATCGCCCCGGCACCAGCCGCGCGGCCCGACGGAGCACCCGCAAGGAGCACCTGTCATGACCTACGTCCTCGGACCCAACCAATACGGCAAGGCGGAGAACCGCGTCGTGCGGATCTACCGCGACACCGCGCGCCACGAGATCCGCGACCTCAACGTCTCCAGCGCCCTGCGCGGCGACTTCCGCGACGCGCACGTCTCCGGCGACCAGGCGAACGTCCTGCCGACCGACACCCAGAAGAACACCGCCTTCGCCTTCGCCAAGCAGCACGGCGTCACCTCCCCGGAGGACTACGCCCTCGCCCTCGGGTCCCGCTTCCTCGACGTCACGCCGGCCGCCACGGCCAGCCGGGTCGAGGTCGAGGAGTACACCTGGGACCGCATCGAGGTCGGCGGCCAGGGCCACGACCACGCCTTCGCCCGCCGCGGCGGCGAGGTGCGCACCACCGTCGTCACCCAGGACCGCAGTGGCGACAGCCCCCGCGCCTGGGTCGTCTCGGGCATCAAGGACCTCGTGATCCTCAAGTCCACCGGCTCGGAGTTCAAGGGCTTCCTCCAGGACGAGTACACGACCCTGCAGGAGGCCGACGACCGCATCCTCGCCACCTCGCTCGTCGCCCGCTGGCGCTACGAGACGACCGAGGGCGTCGACTGGAACAAGTCCTTCGACGACATCCGCACGGTCCTGCTCGAGACCTTCGCGACCACCTACAGCCACGCGCTGCAGCAGTCGCTCTACGCCATGGGCTCGGCGGCCCTCGAGGCCCACCCCGAGGTCGCCGAGATCAAGTTCTCCGCGCCCAACAAGCACCACTTCCTCGTCGACCTCAGCCCGTTCGGGGTGGAGAACGACGGCGAGGTGTTCATCGCCGCGGACCGGCCGTACGGCCTGATCGAGGCCACGGTGCAGCGCGAGGGCGGGTCGGACGCCGGGGATGCCTGGCTCACCGTCCCGGGCTTCTGCTGAGGCCGGCATGCGACTGCGCAAGCGGACAACGACGTCCGCGCCCCCACGTCAGCACCAAGGCCGCCCCGAGGACCAGAAGTACGGTCCCGGCCCCCTCCTCGCCTACGGCACCCAGCACATCCTGACCATGTACGGCGGGGTCATCGCACCGCCGCTCATCGTCGGGGGCGCCGCCGGCCTCAAGCCCACGGACATGGCCCTGCTCGTCACGGCCGGCCTGTTCATCAGCGGCCTCGCGACCCTCCTGCAGACCCTGGGCATCGGACCCTTCGGCAGCCGCCTGCCGATCGTCCAGGGCATCTCCTTCGCCAGCGTCTCCACCATGGTCGCGATCGCGAGCGGGGGCGGACTGCGGCCGGTCTTCGGCGCGATCATCGTGGCCGGGCTCATCGGTCTGGTGGCGTCGTCGTTCTTCGCCCAGCTGGTGCGGCTCTTCCCCGCAGTGGTGACCGGCACCATCATCACGGTCATCGGCCTGTCGCTGATGCCGGTGGCGTTCCGGTGGGCGATGGGCAACAACGACAAGGCCCCCGACTTCGGCTCGATGGGCAACATCGGCTTCGCCGGCCTGACGCTGCTGGTCATCCTGGTCATCAGCCGGGTCTTCCAGGGGGCCGTCTCGCGGCTCTCCATCCTCATCGGCCTCGTCGTGGGCACCGTGATCGCCGCCCTCACCGGCCGCGCCGACTTCTCCTCCGTCGGCGAGGCCAAGATCGTCGCGCTGCCGCAGGTGTTCCACTTCGGCTCCCCGACGTTCGAGGTCGGCGCGATCGTGTCGATGACCATCGTCATCTTCGTGATCATGACCGAGACCACCGCCGACATCCTCGCCATCGGCGAGATCGTGGGCACCCCGGTGGACGCCCGCCGGGTGGCCGATGGCCTGCGCGCCGACATGGCGGCCACCACCGTCGCGCCGGTGTTCGGCACGTTCCCGGCGAGCGCCTTCGCGCAGAACGTCGGCCTGGTCGCGCTCACCGGCATCAAGAGCCGGTATGCCGTGGCCGCCGGTGGCGGGGTCCTCCTCCTGCTCGGGCTGCTCCCGGTCGTCGGGGCCGTCGTCGCCGCCATCCCGTACCCCGTGCTGGGCGGCGCCGGCATCGTCCTCTTCGGCTCGGTCGCGGCCAGCGGCATCCGGACCCTGTCGCGGGTGAAGTACCACGACAACCTCAACATGGTCATCGTGTCGGTCGCCATCGCCGTCGGGATCATCCCGATCGCGGCCCCCACCTTCTGGGACCGCTTCCCGGACTGGTTCGCGACGATCATGCACTCGGGCATCAGCGCCACCGCCATCGTGGCCGTCGTGCTCAACGTGCTCTTCAACGAGGTGACGGCCGGCAACAAGCCCGGTGCCTCGGTGTTCGCCGCCGCCGAGAGCGAGAAGGACGAGCTCGGCGACACCCTCGACGACGAGCTCCGGGGGCAGAAGCGCCCCGTGCCCGGCGGCCGTCGCTGACGACTCCGGCGGCCGGCGTGCGAGCCCTCGGGGGCCGCGCCGGCCGCCGGCTCGCCCCGTGAGATCCGGGGCGCCCCGTCCGCCCCAAACCCGACCCACCTCGGCCAGACTCGTTCACCACCCCGTCCCGACCCTTCTGCCGGAAGGAAGGTGCCTGTCATGAGCGCAGCCACCGACACACCCAGCACCAGCTCACGCACGTCCCGCCACCCCGTCGACGAGGTGCTGCCGGTCCCGCGGCTCGCCATCTACGGCTTCCAGCACGTCCTGGCGTTCTACGCCGGCGCCGTCATCGTCCCGATCCTGCTCGCCAGCGCCATCGGGCTGTCGACCGAGCAGCTGATCCACCTCATCAACGCCGACCTCTTCACCTGCGGCATCGCCTCGATCATCCAGTCCGTCGGGTTCTGGAAGGTGGGCGTCAAGCTGCCCCTCCTGCAGGGCGTGACCTTCACGGCGGTGTCGCCGATGATCGCGATCGGCCTCGCGGCCGGTGGCGGCACCGACGGCCTGCTCGTCATCTACGGCGCGGTCATCGTCGCCGGGCTCTTCACCTTCCTCATCGCGCCGTACTTCAGCCGGCTGATCCGGTTCTTCCCGCCGGTGGTCACGGGGTCGGTCATCACGATCATCGGCCTGGCCCTGCTGCCCGTCGCAGCGGCCGACGCTGCCGGCGGCGCCGGCCCGACGCTGCACCCCGAGAGCGGCGCCAACCTGGCCTACGCCATCGGCACGCTCGCCCTCATCGTGGCGATCCAGCGGATCTTCAAGGGCTTCATGGCCACCGTCGCGGTCCTCGTCGGCCTCGTCGTCGGCACGCTCGTGGCGTGGGCGCTCGGTGACGCGCACTTCGACTCGGTCGCCGGTTCGGGCTGGGTCGGTGTCACGACGCCGTTCCACTTCGGCTGGCCCCGGTTCTCGGTCGCCGCGATCATCTCGATGATCGTCGTCATGCTCATCACCGCCGTCGAGACGACCGGTGACGTCTTCGCCACCGGTGAGATCGTCGAGAAGCGGGTGGGCCGCGAGGACATCGCCCGGGCGCTGCGCGCCGACGGCCTCTCGACCACCATCGGCGGCGTCTTCAACTCCTTCCCCTACACCTGCTTCGCCGAGAACGTCGGCCTGGTCCGGCTGACCCGGGTCAAGAGCCGCTGGGTCGTCGCCTCCGCCGGGGCGATCATGATCCTCATCGGCCTGGTCCCCAAGGCGGGCGCCATCGTCGCCGGCATCCCGCACCCGGTGCTCGGCGGCGCGGCCCTGGCCATGTTCGCCACGGTGGCGGTCGTGGGCTTCCAGACGCTGTCGCGGGTGGACTTCCACGACCACCGCAACGTCGTCATCGTCGCGACCAGCGTCGGCCTGGCGATGTACGTCACCGCCCAGCCCGACGTCGCCAAGGCCGTGCCGGAGTGGGCCCAGATCATCCTGGGCTCGGGCATCACCCTCGGCTCGATCACCGCCATCGTGCTCAACCTGCTGTTCCACCACGTCGGCTCCAGCCGCGGCCCGGCGGTCGCGGGCGCCCCCGGCACCGGCCTGGTCCGGCTCGCCGAGGTCAACCAGATGTCCCGCGAGGAGTTCGTCGACACCTTCGGCGGCCTGTTCCAGGGTCCGCGCTGGGCGGCCGAGCGGGCCTTCGACAGCCGCCCGTTCAGCGACACCACGGACCTGCGGCGCTCCTTCCAGGAGGCGCTCTTCTCCGCCACCGAGGAGGAGCAGCGCCAGCTCATCGACGCCTACCCCGACCTCGGGGCCGACAGCGTCGCGGAGGGCATGGAGGGTCAGGGGTCGCTCGTCGACCAGGCCTCGCTCGGGCTGACCCGCCTCGACGAGAAGGCCCAGGGCGAGCTGGCCGACCTGACCAGCAGGTACCGCGACCGCTTCGGCTTCCCGCTGGTGACCTGTGTGCGCGACCGCGACTCCTTCGAGCAGGTCGTGCGCGCGGGGTGGGACCGGCTGCAGAACTCCGAGTCGCAGGAGCACGCCGCCGCCCTCGTCGAGATCGCCAAGATCGCCGGGTACCGGTTCGACGACCTGGTGGCCGACGCCAACCCGATCCACGCGGCCCGCGCCCGCTTCGCCCACGACTGAGGAGCTCGCCATGACCTTGACCGAGTTCAACGCGCTGCCGCCGCAGGAGGTGGACGCGGTGCTCACCCGGTGCCTCCCGGTGCCGCGGTGGGTGGCCGCCGTCCGCGACGGTCGCCCGTATGCCGGGTGGCCGGACCTTGAGGCGCAGGCCGCCGCGGCGGCCGGTCACCTCGACGACGGGGAGCTCGACGATGCGCTCGCGGGACACCCGCGGATCGGCGAGCGGGCGTCCTCGCCCGCACACCACGCCGAGGCCAGTGCGCGCGAGCAGTCCGGCGTGGACGGGTCCGACGGCCAGGTGGCGCGCGCGCTCGCCGACGGCAACGCGGCCTACGAACGGCGCTTCGGGCGGGTGTTCATCATCCGCGCTGCGGGCCGGTCGGCTCCCGAGGTGCTGGCCGAGCTCGACCGGCGGCTCGGCAACGACGACGACACCGAGCGCGACGAGACCGTCCACCAGCTGCGCGAGATCGCGCTGCTCCGACTCCGGGAGGTGGCCTCCTGATGGGGACCCTCAGCACGCACGTCCTCGACACCAGCCTCGGCCGGCCCGCCCAGGGGGTGGCGATCCGGCTCGAGACGGCGGCCGGCGAGCCGCTCGGCGACGGGGTCACCGATGCCGATGGCCGCGTCGGCTCGATCGGCCCGGAGCGGATGGAGGCCGGCGACTACCGGCTGCGGTTCGCCTCCGGTGACTACTACGCCGGCCAGGGGACGGCCGGGTTCTACCCCGAGGTCGTCGTGGTCTTCACCATCGGCGACGCCGACCAGCACTACCACGTGCCGGTGCTGCTCAACCCCTACGGCTACAGCACCTACCGGGGCAGCTGACCCCGCCGGCGCGGCCCCGGCGGGTCGCGCCACCGCAGGCGGCGGAGATATATCCGGGCCGCAGCGTGAGACGTCCCCCGACGACGGTTGACGCCGCCGTCGGACGCCTCCTACCCTCTCACTAACTGGAAAACAGATTCCGCAATACGGAAACTACGGACACCGAACGCCGAACACCGAAACGGATGAGGACGATGACGAACGCCGACCACGGACTGCGGTACGAGGCCAACTGCTCGCTGCTCTTCGCGGAGGTGCCGCTGCTCGAGCGGCCCGCGGCCGCGAAGGCAGCCGGGTTCGACGCGATCGAGTTCTGGTGGCCCTGGCCGGACCAGCCCGTGCCGACCGACGCCGAGGTCGACGCCTTCGTCGCGGCCGTCCGCGATGCCGGCGTCCACCTGGTGGGGCTGAACTTCTTCGCCGGCGACCTCGCGGGGCCGGACTGCGGCGTGCTGTCGGTCCCGGACCGCGTGCAGCAGTTCCGCGACAACGTCGACGTGACCGTCGGCATCGGCGAGCAGCTCGGCGTCGAGGCGTTCAACGCCCTCTTCGGCAACCGCGTCGACGGCGCCAGCCCCGAGCAGCAGGACGAGCTCGGGCGCGAGTCGATCGCGTTCGCAGCGAAGGCGGCCGACCGGATCGGCGCGGCCGTCCTCGTCGAGGCCGTGAGCGGCCCGAAGCCGTACCCGCTGCGCACCGCCCCGGACGCGGTCGCCGTCGTCGACGACGTGCGGGCGACCGGAGCGGCCAACGTCGGCTTCCTGCTCGACCTGTTCCACCTCGCCGCCAACGGCGACGACGTCGACGCGGCCATCGCGGCCTACGCCGACCGCACGCTGCACGTCCAGGTCGCCGACTTCCCCGGCCGCGGCGAGCCCGGCACCGGTGAGCTCGACCTCCAGCGCCACCTGGGCGACCTCGTGGCCCGCGGGTATGCCGGGTGGGTGGGCCTGGAGTACAAGCCCACCACCGCCACGACGCCCGAGAGCCTGGCCTGGCTGCCGCGCGAGCGCCGCGCCGCCGCCCACTGACCACCCGAAACCCCTGTCAGGAGAACGACATGAGCACCATCGCCTTCATCGGACTCGGCATCATGGGCAGCCCCATGGCGGTCCACCTCCAGAACGCCGGCCACGAGGTCGTCGGCTACAACCCGAGCCCGGAGAAGACCAAGCCGCTCGTCGAGGCGGGTGGGCGCGCCGCGGAGTCGGTCGCCGACGCGGTCCGGGACGCGGACGTCGTCGCGGTCATGGTGCCGGACAGCCCCGACGTGCAGGACGTGCTGCTCGGTGAGGAGGGCGTCTTCGCCTCCGCCAAGGAGGGCACCCTCGTCATCGACTTCTCGACCATCCGCCCCGACGTGACGGTCGAGCTCGCCAAGGCCGCTCAGGACAAGGGCTTCCGGCTCCTCGACGCGCCGGTCTCCGGCGGTGAGGCGGGCGCGAGGAACGCGGCGCTGTCGATCATGGTCGGCGGGTCGGCGGAGGACTTCGCCGCGGCCAAGCCGGTCTTCGACGCGGTCGGCAAGACCGTCGTCCACGTCGGCAGCAACGGCGCCGGGCAGACGGTCAAGGCCGCCAACCAGCTCATCGTCGCCGCCAACATCCAGGCCCTGGCCGAGGCGGTCGTCTTCCTCGAGGCCTACGACGTGGACCTGCAGGCGGCCCTCGACGTCCTCGGTGGCGGCCTCGCCGGCTCCAAGGTCCTGGACCAGAAGCGCGACAACATGGCCTCCGGCAGCTTCGAGCCCGGCTTCCGGATCGACCTGCACCACAAGGACCTCGGCATCGTCACCAGCGCGGCGCGCGAGGCGGGGGTCGTCGTACCCGTTGGCGCGCTCGTCGCCCAGCTCATGGCCTCGGCCCGCGCCAACGGCGACGGCGGCCTCGACCATTCCGGCCTGCTGCGCGGCGTGCAGCGGCTCTCCGGCCGGCTCGGCTGAGCCGACCCTCCCTCTCGCCACCCGGCACCCCACAGACCACGCACCAGGAGCACTGCCATGACACGCATGACCGCGGCCCAGGCGGCCGTCGAGATCCTCAAGAAGGAAGGCGTCACCAACGTCTTCGGGCTGCCCGGAGCGGCGATCAACCCGTTCTACAAGGCGATGAAGACGAACGGCGGCCTGCACCACACGCTCGCCCGCCACGTCGAGGGCGCCTCGCACATGGCCGAGGGCTACACCCGCGCCAAGGCGGGCAACATCGGCGTCTGCGTCGGCACCTCCGGCCCGGCCGGGACCGACATGATCACCGGCCTCTACTCGGCCAGCGCGGACTCGATCCCGATCCTGTGCATCACCGGCCAGGCCCCGGTGGCCAAGCTGCACAAGGAGGACTTCCAGGCGGTCGACATCGCCTCGATCGCGGGGCCGCTCACCAAGATGGCGGTCACCGTCCTGGAGCCGGCGCAGGTGCCGGGCACCTTCCAGCAGGCCTTCCACCTCATGCGCTCCGGCCGCCCCGGTCCCGTCCTCATCGACCTGCCCATCGACGTGCAGATGGCCGAGATCGAGTTCGACGTCGAGACCTACGAGCCGCTCCCGGTCTACAAGCCGGCCGCGACCCGGGCCCAGGTGGAGAAGGCCCTCGACCTGCTCGAGGCGGGGGACAAGCCCCTGATCGTCGCCGGCGGCGGTGTCATCAACGCCGACGCGGCCGACCTGCTCGTCGAGCTCGCGGAGCTGACCGGCGTCCCCGTCGTCCCCACCCTGATGGGCTGGGGCACCATCCCCGACGACCACGCGCTCAACGCCGGCATGGTCGGGCTGCAGACGAGCCACCGCTACGGCAACGCCACGATGCTCGAGTCCGACGTCGTCCTCGGCATCGGCAACCGCTGGGCCAACCGGCACACGGGTGACCTCGAGACCTACACGCAGGGCCGGACCTTCGTCCACGTCGACATCGAGCCGACCCAGATCGGCCGGGTCTTCGCCCCCGACTACGGCATCGTCTCCGACGCGAAGGCGGCGCTCGAGCTGTTCGTCGCGGCGGCCCGCGAGCGCAAGGAGGCCGGGCGCCTCAAGGACCGCGCTGAGTGGGCGCAGGCGTGCCAGGAGCGCAAGCGGACCCTGCTGCGTCGCACGAACTTCGACGTGAAGCCGATCAAGCCGCAGCGGGTCTACCAGGAGATGAACCGCGCGTTCGGCCGGGACGTCCGGTACGTCTCGACCATCGGGCTGTCGCAGATCCAGGCCGCGCAGCTCCTCCACGTCTTCAAGGACCGGCACTGGATCAACGCCGGCCAGGCCGGCCCGCTCGGCTGGACCGTGCCCGCCGCGATCGGCGTCGCCACCGCGTGCCCGGACGAGACCGTCGTCGCGCTCTCGGGCGACTACGACTTCCAGTTCATGATCGAGGAGCTGGCGGTCGGGGCGCAGTTCAACGTGCCCTACGTCCACGTCCTGGTGAACAACGCCTACCTCGGCCTCATCCGCCAGAGCCAGCGCGGGTTCGACATGGACTACTGCGTCCAGCTGTCGTTCGACAACCTCAACAGCCCCGAGCTCGGCGGCTACGGCGTCGACCACGTCAAGGTGGTCGAGGGCCTGGGCTGCAAGGCGATCCGGGTCACCGACCCCGACGAGATCCTGCCCGCGCTGGAGAAGGCGCAGGGCATGGCGCAGGAGTACCGTGTGCCGGTCGTCGTCGAGGTCATCCTCGAGCGGGTCACCAACGTCTCGATGGGCACCTCGATCGCCAACGTGACCGAGTTCGAGGAGCTCGCCGAGCACGGCGAGCACGCCCCGACCTCCCTGTTCGCCAACCTAGACTGAGGTTCCCCGTGCCCCGCGTCCTGCTCGCCCCCGACAAGTTCAAGGGCACGCTCACCGCGGCCGAGGTGGCGGCCCACCTCGAGGCCGGGATCCGCTCGGTGGTCCCCGGCGTCGAGGTGGCGACCGTGCCCGTCGCCGACGGCGGCGACGGCACCCTCGCCGCGGCCGAGGCAGCGGGGTTCGAGCGGGTGCAGGTGCGCGCCACCGGGGCGACGGGTATGCCGTGCTGGGCCGCCTACGGTCGTCGCGGCGACGAGGCGGTCGTCGAGCTGGCCGAGGTGTCGGGCCTGGCCCGGCTCGGGGAGGACGACCTGGCGCCGCTCACGGCCACGAGCCGCGGCACGGGCGAGCTGGTGGCCGCCGCCCTCGACGCCGGCTGCCGGCGGGTCGTCGTCGGCATCGGCGGCAGCGCGAGCACCGACGGGGGAGCCGGGCTCCTCCAGGGGCTGGGGGCGCGGATCAGCGGGCGGCGCGGCCGCGCCCTGCATGCCGGGGGCGCCCCGCTCGCCGACGCGGTCTCCCTCGACCTCTCCGAGCTGCACCCCGGCCTCGCGGAGGCGGAGCTCGTGGTGGCGTGCGACGTCGACAACCCGCTCACCGGCCCGCACGGCGCGGCTGCCGTTTACGGACCGCAGAAGGGCGCCTCCCCGGAGGACGTTCGGGCCCTCGACGTGGCGCTGTCCGCCTGGGCCGACGTCGTGGCGCAGGCCACCGGCCGCGACCTGCGCGACCAGCCCGGTGCCGGTGCCGCGGGCGGCGTGGGGTTCGCCCTGCTCGCCGTCCTCGGGGCCCGGATGCAGCCCGGCGCCGACCTGGTCGCCGAGCTCACCGGGCTCTCCGACGCCGTCTGCACCGCGGACCTCGTCGTCACCGGGGAGGGCTCCCTCGACGAGCAGACCCTCCACGGCAAGGCACCCGCCGGGGTCGCCGCCCTCGCCCGCGACAAGGGCGTCCCGGTGGTCGCGGTCGCCGGACGGGTCGCGCTCGAGGAGGCGCGGCTGCGCACGGCCGGCATCGGCGCGGCATACGCCCTGCTCGAGGAGGCCACGGAGGAGCGGGAGGCGTTCGAGCGCCCCGGACCGCTGCTGGAGCGGATCGGCGCCCGCATCGCCCGCGAGCACCTGGGCAGCGGGTCGTGAGGATCGCCCGTGTCGGTGCGGCCGGGGCCGAGCGGCCGGTCGTCGTCGCCGACGACGGCACCCTGCTGGACCTCGGCGGGCTGACCGCCGACGTCGACGCGGCGTTCCTCGGGGCCCTCGCCGGCATCGACCCCACGACCCTGCCGGTGCTGGACGCCTCGCCGGCGGAGGGTGGCCACCGCTTCGGGCCGCCCGTCACGCGACCGGGCAAGGTCGTCGGCATCGGCCTCAACTACCGCGACCACGCCGCCGAGGCCGGCCTGCCGCTGCCCAGCGAGCCCGTGGTCTTCCTCAAGGCCCCCACCTCGGTGTCCGGGCCCACCGACGACGTCGTCATGGTCCCCGGGTCGACCACCACCGACTACGAGGTCGAGCTCGGGGTCGTCCTCGGGCGCGGGCTGCGCGGCGTCACCGACCCCGCGAAGGCGCTCGACGCCGTGGCGGGGTACGTGCTGGCCCAGGACGTCTCCGACCGCGCCCTGCAGCTCGAGCGCGGTGGCACCTGGACCAAGGGCAAGTCGGCCGACACGTTCTGCCCGCTCGGGCCCTGGCTGGTGACGCCGGACGAGCTCGGCCCGGGCGGTCCGCCCGCGGTGCGGCTGCGGCTGGCCGTCGACGGGGAGCCTCGCCAGGACGGCTGCATCGCCGACATGGTCTTCGGCATCGGGTAGCTGCTCTGCTACACCAGCGGCGTCATGACCCTCGAGGCCGGCGACGTCGTGCTCACCGGCACGCCCGCCGGGGTGGCCATGGGCCGGCCCGAGCCGCGGCCCTACCTGCGGCACGGGCAGGTCGTGGAGGCCGACGGCGGCCTGCTCGGGCGACAGCGCACCCGGGTGGTCGACCCCGGCGTCCCCATGGCCATCGACGAGGAGGCAGCGGCAGGATGACGGTTACAGGTTTCAGGGCAGGCGTCGAGAGGAGTCCCGTGGCCGAGCAGGTGGCGTTCCGGGCCCGGCGGGCCGTCGTCGGCGACCGCGAGGTCGCGGCGACGGTGGTCGTGGCGGGCGGCCGGGTCGTGGCGGTGGAGCCGTTCGAAGCCGACGTCGCCGACGGCACGCGGGTCGTCGAGCTCGCCGCAGACGAGGTGCTCCTGCCGGGGCTGGTCGACACCCACGTGCACGTCAACGAGCCCGGCCGCACCGACTGGGAGGGCTTCGCCAGCGCGACCCGGGCCGCGGCTGCGGGCGGTGTCACGACGATCATCGACATGCCGCTCAACAGCATCCCGCCGACCGTGACCGTGGACGCCCTGCGGACCAAGCAGGAGGTCGCGCGCGACCAGGCGTACGTCGACGTGGGCTTCTGGGGCGGGGCGGTCCCGGGCAACGTCCCGGACCTGCGCCCGCTGCACGACGCCGGCGTGTTCGGCTTCAAGTGCTTCCTGCTCCACTCCGGCGTCGACGAGTTCCCCCACCTCACGACGCCGGAGATGCGCGAGGCGCTCGCCGAGATCGCGTCCTTCGACGGGCTGCTCATCGTCCACGCCGAGGACGCCGAGGTGATCGACGCCTCCGTGTCGCCGGGGGGCCGGGCGTATGCCGACTTCCTCGGCTCCCGCCCGCGCGAGGCCGAGGAGCGCGCGATCCGCACGGTCGTCGACGCCGTGCGCGACACCGGCGGCCGGGCGCACATCCTGCACCTCTCGGACGCCGACGCCCTGCCGATGCTCGCCGATGCCCGGGCCGAGGGGCTCGCCCTGTCGGTCGAGACCTGCCCGCACTACCTCACGCTCGAGGCCGAGGCCATCCCCGACGGCGCCACCCAGTTCAAGTGCTGCCCGCCGATCCGCGAGCACGAGAACCGCGACCGGCTCTGGCAGGGCCTGGCCGACGGCACCATCGCGACCATCGTCTCCGACCACTCGCCGAGCACGGCGGACCTCAAGCTGCTCGACGTGGGCGACTTCGCCCTGGCCTGGGGCGGCATCGCCGGGCTCCAGCTCGGGCTCCCCGCGATCTGGTCCGAGGCGCGCGAGCGCGGCCACGACCTCACCGACGTCGTGCGCTGGATGGGCCGCAACACCGCCGACCAGGTGGGGCTGCACGACCGCGGCCGGATCGAGGTGGGGGCGACCGCCGACCTCGTCGTCTTCGCCCCCGACGAGCGGTTCACCGTCGACGTCGCCGCCCTGCACCACAAGAACCCCGTGTCGGCGTATGCCGGCCGCGAGCTCACCGGGGTCGTGCGCCAGACCTGGCTGCACGGCATACCCGTCGAGACCGACGCCGCCCCCCGCGGGCAGCTCCTGAGGAGAGGACAGCCATGACCACGCCGACGACGCCCCGGTACCACGTGCCCACGGGGGGTCTGCCTCCCCAGACGCAGCTGACCACCGACCGGGCGGTCTTCACCGAGGCCTACGCCGTGCTGCCCCGAGGCACGATGACCGACATCGTGACCAGCCAGCTGCCCTTCTGGGAGCAGACCCGCCTGTGGGTCATCGCGCGGCCGCTGTCCGGCTTCGCCGAGACGTTCTCCCAGTACATCGTCGAGGTGCAGCCCGGGGGCGGCTCCGACCGGCCCGAGGGCGACCCCGGCGCCGAGGGGGTCCTCTTCGTGGTCGGCGGGACGCTCACGCTCACGCTCGACGACGACGAGCACCGGCTCGCGCCGGGCGGGTACGCGTTCCTGCCGCCGGGGCAGCGCTGGACCCTGCGCAACACCGGCGACGAGGCCGCGACCTTCCACTGGGTCCGCAAGGCCTACCAGCGGGTCGAGGGCGTCGACGTGCCGGAAGCGTTCGTGACCAACGAGGCCGACGTCGAGGGGCGCGAGATGCCCGACACCGACGGCGCCTGGACCACCCAGCGCTTCGTCGACCCGATGGACGTGCGGCACGACATGCACGTCAACATCGTCAACTTCGAGCCGGGCGGGGCGATCCCGTTCCCCGAGACCCACGTCATGGAGCACGGCCTGTACGTCCTCGAGGGCAAGGCCGTCTACCTGCTCAACAACGACTGGGTCGAGGTGCAGGAGGGCGACTTCATGTGGTTGCGGGCGTTCTGCCCCCAGGCCTGCTATGCAGGGGGTCCGGGCCGGTTCCGCTACCTGCTCTACAAGGACGTCAACCGGCACGCGGTGCTGAGCCGGCAGCTGCTCTGACCCGGCAGCTGCTCTGACCCCACGGGAAGGGGATGGCCCATGACCCAACCGCGCCGGAAGTCGGGGATCGTCGGGCTGCTCGTGCGCCCGGAGGGGTACGTCTCCGGGCCGCAGGTCCTCTCCGAGCTGCGCCGCGTCATCGCCTCCGGCCAGGTGCCGCCGGGCAGCCCGATCCCGCTCGACGACGTCGCGGCGTTCTTCGGGGTCAGCCTCATCCCCGTGCGCGAGGCGCTGAAGACCCTGCTGGGCGAGGGCCTGCTCGAGCACCAGCCGCGGCTCGGCTACACCGTCACCCAGCTCAGCCCCGCGGAGATCGACGAGCTCTACGTCGTGCGCGGGGCCCTGGAGGCGGCGGCGCTCGACGCGGCCGTCCACAACGCCGGGGCCGCCGACCACGAGCGCGCGGCGCGGGCGCACGCGCGGCTGGGGGAGGCGGTCGAGTCGGCGGACGCCGAGGAGTTCCAGCGGGCCAGTCGCGAGTTCCACATGGCGCTGCTCAAGCCGTGCCGGATGCCGCGGCTGCTGCACATGCTCGACATCGCCTGGAACGTCACCGAGCCGGTCCAGACGATGATGCGGGTCACCGACGCCGAGCGCGCCCACCTGCGCGCCGACCACGAGCAGATGCTCGCGGCCTTCGTCGCCCGTGACGCCGACCGGCTGCGCGAGACCGCCCGGGTCCACCACGACCGGCTGTGCGCCGCCGTGACCCGCGGCGGATCGGCGTCGGCGCACCAGCCCCGGGGCTGACCAGATATACGCAGATATACGGTCCACGATGTTCCGCGGAAACCGCTGTCTCCCTAGGGTTTGAGCAATTCTCAGACCGGGAGGTCAGCATGACCCAGATCCAGCAACCACTGTCCGAGGCCGCCGCTGCCGACGCCGGCTACGCGACCCACCACGGCCCGCACGACCACGGGGCGGGCACGGGGCTGATCAAGCCCTCGTACGACCCGCGCCTGGCCAACGAGGACCTCGCCCCCCTGAAGGACCAGAACTGGTCCTGGTACAACATCTTCGCGTTCTGGATGTCCGACGTGCACAGCGTCGGCGGCTACGTCACCGCCGGCAGCCTGTTCGCCCTCGGGCTCACGAGCTGGCAGGTGTTCATCTGCCTGATCGTCGGCATCACCATCGTGCTCTTCTTCTGCAACCTCGTCGCCAAGCCCAGCCAGCGCACCGGCGTCCCCTACCCGGTCATCTGCCGCGCGGTCTTCGGCGTCCTGGGCGCCAACATCCCCGCCATCATCCGCGGCCTCATCGCCGTCGCCTGGTACGGCATCCAGACCTACCTCGCCTCCGCCTCCCTCGACATCCTCGTCGTGCGGATCTGGCCCAGCCTCGAGCCGTACTCCAACGTCGCGCAGCACGGTTTCCTCGGCCTCTCGGCCCTCGGCTACGTCACGTTCGCGATCCTGTGGGTCGCGCAGGCCGCGGTCTTCTGGACCGGCATGGACACCATCCGCCGGTTCATCGACTTCGCCGGACCGGCCGTCTACGTCGTGATGATCGCGCTGTGCGTCTACCTGCTGTCCAAGGCGGGCTGGAGCGTCGACCTCAACCTGTCGAACCACACGCTCTCCGGCACCTCGGTGTTCACGACGATGCTGGCTGCGACCGCCCTGGTGGTGTCGTACTTCTCCGGCCCGATGCTCAACTTCGGCGACTTCTCCCGGTACGGCCGCACCTTCAAGGCGGTCAAGAAGGGCAACTTCTGGGGCCTGCCGGTCAACTTCGTCTTCTTCTCGCTGCTGACCGTCCTCACCGCGGCGGCGACCCTGCCGGTCTACGGCAAGCTCATCACCGACCCGGTCGAGACCGTCGGCCACATCGACAACACCTACGCCCTCGTGCTCGCGGCACTGACCTTCGCGACCGCGACCATCGGCATCAACATCGTCGCCAACTTCGTCAGCCCCGCGTTCGACTTCTCCAACGTGGCGCCGCAGAAGATCAGCTGGCGGATGGGCGGCATGATCGCCGCCGTCGGGTCGGTGCTGCTCACTCCGTGGAACCTCTACAACAACCCCGAGACGATCCACTACACGCTGGACACCCTCGGCGCCTTCATCGGCCCGCTGTTCGGGGTCCTGATCGCGCACTACTACGCCGTGCACAAGCAGCGGGTCTGCATCGACGACCTGTTCACGCTGGACCCCTCCGGTGCCTACCACTACAAGCGCGGCTACAACCCGCCCGCCATCGTCGCCACGGCCCTCGCGGCCCTGTGTGCCCTGGCCGTCGTCTTCGTCCCCGGTGCCAAGGTGCTGGACGACTACAGCTGGTTCATCGGGTGCGGCGTCGGCTTCGTCGCCTACGCGCTGATCGCGCCGCGGATGGGTGTCTCGGACCGCGTCCTCGACTCGAAGAAGTGCGTCAAGTGACCATCCGGATCAGCGTGGTGAACCCCAACACCACGGAGTCGATGACCAACCTCATCGAGGCGGAGGCCCGCCGGGTCGCCGCCCCGGGGACGGTGGTGACGGGCCGGACGCCGGCGATGGGGCCGGAGTCCATCGAGAGCCACTACGACGAGGCGCTCGCGGTGCCGGGCCTGCTCCAGGTCGTCCGCGAGGACACCGAGGCCGACGCGTTCGTCCTGGCCTGCTTCGGGGACCCCGGTCTGGACGCTGCCCGCGAGGCGGCGTCCAGACCGGTCATCGGGATCGCCGAGGCGGCGATGAAGACGGCGTCACTGCTCGGCCGCTCCTTCAGCGTCGTGACGACGCTGAGCCGGACCGTGGGCCGGGCCTGGGACCTCACCCGGGTCTACGGGCTGGAGCGGCAGTGCGCCGGCGTCCACGCCTGCGACATCCCCGTCCTCGAGCTCGACGAGGACCGCGACCGGACGTATGCCGTGATCCTCTCGTTCGCCAAGACCGCCATGGCCCAGGACGGCAGCGACGCGGTCGTCCTGGGGTGCGCCGGGATGGCCGGGCTGCCCGAGCTGCTCACCGCCGAGCTCGGCGTTCCGGTCGTCGACGGCGTGGCCGCGGCCACGGTGATGGCCGAGGGCCTCGTGCGGCTGGGGCTGCAGCCATCCACCCACGGCGAGCTCGCCCCGCCGCCGCCCAAGGCGTACACCGGCATCCTCGCCGGCTTCGGCCGGGGCTGAGGTCCGGGAGCGGGATCCCATCGGATGAGATCCCGCTCCCGAAACCCTTGATTCAACAGTTTGTTGAGAGCTACGGTCGTCGGAACCTCCGGCGGCCGTTGTTCTGCATGGATAACCGACGGCCTGCCCCACGCACCGCAACCATGCCCCTGCCCGGACGGGCTGGTGGATGATGGACCCCAACGACGGGGTGACGGGAGCGCCATGGCTTCGAACGAGGAACTGCACAGCCGCGGGCACCGGGGTGGTGAGCAGCCGGCCGACGGCCACGTGGTCACGGTCAACGGCGCCTCCTGCTCCCTGCAGGGCACCGACCCGGCCACCAACGCCCTGGACTGGCTGCGCGGCCAGGGGCTCACCGGGGCGAAGGAGGGCTGCGCCGAGGGGGAGTGCGGCGCCTGCTCGGTCATGGTCGCCCGCCCGGACGGCGCGGGTGGCTCGCGGTGGACGGCGGTCAACGCCTGCCTCGTCCCGGCGGCGGCACTCGACGGCCAGGAGGTCGTGACGTCGGAGGGACTCGGGACGCCGGAGGCGCTCCACCCGGTCCAGCGCGAGATGGCGCTGCGTGGTGGGTCGCAGTGCGGGTACTGCACGCCCGGGTTCGTCTGCAGCATGGCGGCGGAGTTCTACCGCCCGGACCGGGCCCCCGTGCCGGCCGCGTCGACGGCCTCCGGCAACGGCCACCGCCCGGCGGAGGGGTCGGCGGCCCAGGGGCCCGACGGCCACGACGTCGACCACGAGTGCGGTCCCAACGGGTTCGACCTGCACGCCCTGTCGGGCAACCTGTGCCGCTGCACCGGGTACCGGCCGATCCGCGACGCCGCCTACGCGCTCGGCTCGCCCGAGGCGGACGACCCGTTCGCCGCGCGGGTGCACGAGCCGGCCCCGGTCGCCGCGTCGACCCGGCTCAGCGGGCCCAGCGGCACCTACGCCCGGCCGGGCGACCTGGCCGAGGCCCTGGCCCTGCTCGCCGAGCACCCCGACGCGGTCCTCGTGGCCGGGTCGACCGACTGGGGTGTGGAGACCAACCTGCGCGGCTCGCGGGCGGCCTTCGCGATCGGCATCGACCGGCTGCCCGAGCTGCGCACGCTCCACGTCGGCGACGACGTCATCGAGGTCGGTGCCGCCCTCAGCCTCTCCGAGGTCGAGCGCGGCCTCGCCGGGCGCGTCCCGCTGCTGGACCAGCTCTTCCCCCAGTTCGCCTCCCGGCTGATCCGCAACGGCGCCACCATCGGCGGCAACCTCGGCACCGGCTCGCCGATCGGCGACACCCCGCCGGCGCTGCTCGCCCTCGAGGCCGAGGTCGTGCTGGCCGGGGCCGGTGGCGAGCGGGTCGTCGCGCTCGCGGACTACTTCACCGGGTACCGGCAGAGCGTCCGCGAGCCCGGGGAGCTGATCCGGGCCGTGCGGATCCCGTTGCCGCTCAGCGGGACCACCGGCTTCCACAAGATCGCCAAGCGCCGGTTCGACGACATCTCGAGCGTCGCCGTGGGGTTCGCGCTCGACGTCGTCGACGGGGTGGTGGCCAAGGCCCGGATCGGGCTGGGCGGGGTCGCCGCGACGCCGATCCGCGCGCTCGCCACCGAGGCCGCCCTCGAGGGCCGGCCGTGGACCCGCGACACCGCCCGGGCCGCGGCAGCGGTGATGCGCACGGAGGGGACACCGATGGACGACCACCGCGCCAGCGCGGCATACCGGGCGGCGACGCTGGGCACCGCCCTGCTGAAGCTGCACGCCGACACCGCGACCCCGCAGGAGGTGGGGGCATGACCACCGAGACCAGCAGCACCGACACCGCGACCACGAGCCCGCTGGCCCGGCGCCCGGCGAACCCCGTCGTGGGGGAGCCGGTCCCGCACGAGGCGGCCGCCCTGCACGTCACCGGTCAGGCGCTCTACACCGACGACCTCGTGGGCCGCACGCCCGCCGTGCTGCACGCCCACCCCGTCCAGGCCCCGCACGCCCACGCGCGCGTCACCCGGCTCGACGTGGCTCCCGCGCTCGCCGTCCCGGGGGTGGTGCGGGTGCTCACCGCCGACGACGTCCCCGGCGTCAACGACGCCGGCGTCAAGCACGACGAGCCGCTCTTCCCGTCCGAGGTCATGTTCTTCGGCCACTCGGTCTGCTGGGTGCTCGGCGAGACCCTCGAGGCGGCGCGGCTCGGTTCGCTGGCCGTCGAGGTCGAGTACGAGCCGCTCCCATCGCTCGTCACGGTGACGGAAGCCATTGCGGCGCAGAGCTTCCAGGGCGGCCAGCCCACCATGGAGCGCGGCGAGGTCGACCGCGCCTTCGAGGACGCACCCCACGTCTTCAGCGGCGAGTTCGAGTTCGCCGGGCAGGAGCACTTCTACCTCGAGACGCACGCCTCCCTGGCCCAGGTGGACGAGAACGGCCAGGTCTTCGTCCAGTGCAGCACCCAGCACCCCACCGAGACCCAGGACATCGTGGCGCACGTCCTCGGGCTGCCCGGCCACGCCGTGACGGTGCAGTGCCTGCGCATGGGCGGCGGCTTCGGGGGCAAGGAGATGCAGCCGCACGGGTATGCCGCGATCGCCGCCCTCGGCGCGACCCTCACGGGTCGCCCGGTGCGGCTGCGGCTGTCGCGCGCGCAGGACATGACGATGTCGGGCAAGCGGCACGGGTTCCACGCGCAGTGGCGGGTCGCCTTCGACGACGACGGCCTGCTCCAGGCGCTCGACACCACCCTGACGAGCGACGGCGGCTGGAGCCTCGACCTGTCCGAGCCGGTCCTGGCCCGGGCGCTGTGCCACGTCGACAACGCCTACTGGATCCCCAACGTGCGGGTGAACGGGCGGATCGCCAGGACGCACAAGACGTCCCAGACGGCCTTCCGCGGGTTCGGCGGACCGCAGGGGATGCTCGTCACCGAGGACATCCTCGGCCGCTGCGCACCGCTGCTGGGCATCGACGCCGCCGACCTGCGCCGCCGCAACTTCTACCGCGAGGGCCAGGAGACGCCGTACGGCCAGCCGGTCCGGCACCCCGAGCGGGCAGGGTACTGCTGGGACCAGGTCCTCGAGAGCGCTGACCTGGCGAACCGGTGGCGCGAGGTCGCGGCCTACAACGAGGCGCACGCGCACACCAAGCGCGGCCTGGCCGTCACCCCCGTGAAGTTCGGGATCTCGTTCAACTTCACCGCCTTCAACCAGGCGGGCGCGCTCGTCCACGTCTACAAGGACGGGTCGGTCCTCATCAACCACGGTGGCACCGAGATGGGCCAGGGGCTGCACACCAAGATGCTGCAGGTCGCGGCCACGGCGCTGGGCATCCCGCTGTCCATGGTCCGGCTCGCGCCGACGCGCACGGACAAGGTGCCCAACACCTCCGCCACCGCGGCCAGCTCCGGCGCCGACCTCAACGGCGGCGCGGTCAAGGACGCCTGCGAGCAGATCCTCGAGCGGCTGCGGCCGCTGCGCGAGGACCCCGCCAACGCCGGGCTGTCGTGGCCCGAGCTGGTGAACAAGGCCTACTTCCAGCGGGTCCAGCTCTGGGCGGCGGGGTTCTACCGCACCGAGGGGCTGCACTGGGACTCCTCGGTCATGCACGGGTCGCCGTTCAAGTACTTCGCCTACGGGGCGGCCGCGGCCGAGGTCGAGGTCGACGGGTTCACCGGCGCCTACCGGCTGCGGCGGGTCGACATCGTCCACGACGTCGGCGACAGCCTGTCGCCGCTGGTCGACCTCGGCCAGGTCGAGGGCGGGTTCGTCCAGGGCACCGGCTGGCTGACCCTGGAGGACCTGCGCTGGGACGAGTCGGACGGGCCCGCGCGGGGCCGGCTGGCCACCCAGGCGGCCAGCACCTACAAGCTGCCGAGCTTCTCCGAGATGCCGGAGGTCTTCAACGTCGCGCTGCTCGAGCGCGCGCACGAGGACGGTGCCGTCTACGGCTCGAAGGCCGTCGGGGAGCCGCCCCTCATGCTGGCGTTCTCGGTGCGCGAGGCGCTGCGCCAGGCGGCGGCAGCGTTCGGTCCGGCGGGCACGAGCGTCGACCTCGCCTCGCCGGCGACCCCCGAGGCGGTCTTCTGGGCCGTGGAGGAGGCGCGTGGCGGTGCCGAGCCGCCACACATGACCCCGATGCGCGAGGGCGCCCCCGGCGACGTGCCGGACCAGCCCGGTGACGGGGCTCCGCGGCTGCGGCCGCACTCCGAGCGGGTCGCCGAGCCCGCGGGCCAGACGGGAGCCTGAGGTGTCGTGGGTCCGGGCCGTCGAGCGGCTCCGGCGTGAGCGACGTCCGGGCGTCCTCGTGACGCTGGCGTCGGTGCGCGGCCACGCCCCGCGCGAGGCCGGCGCGAAGATGGTGGTCGCGGCCGACGCGACCTGGGACAGCATCGGCGGCGGGAACCTCGAGGCCACGGCCGTGGGCCGGGCGCGCGCCATGCTCGCCGAGGGCGCCCGCGCCCCTGAGCAGCTCGAGCTGGCGCTCAACGAGCGGGCGCGCGTCGAGCACGGCCAGCAGTGCTGCGGCGGCGAGGTGGTCGTCCTGCTCGAGCCGCTGGCCGTCGTCCCGGCCGTGGCCGTCTTCGGGATGGGCCACGTCGGCCTGGAGATCGCCCGCATCCTGGCTCGGCACGACGTCGAGCTGCACCTCGTGGACTCCCGCGCCGACCAGCTCGAGCCGGCGCGGCTGCGTGCCCTCGACGACGCCGTGGCCCGGGTCCACGTCCACCATGCGCCGGTGCCGGAGCTCGTCCTGGGCCAGGTGCCACCCGGCACCCACGTCCTCGTCATGACGCACGACCATGCCGAGGACGCCGCCCTGTGCGACGCCGCACTGCGCTGCCGGCACCTCGGCACGGTCGGGCTGATCGGCTCCTCGGCGAAGTGGCGCCGGTTCGCCAAACGCCTTGCCGCAGAGGGTCATTCACCCCAGGACCTCGAGCGCATCCACACGCCGATCGGCCTACCCTCGCTGGCCGGCAAGGAGCCCGCCGTCATCGCCGTCGCCGTGGCGGCCGAGCTGCTCGAGGCGTTCGCCGCTGAGCGGGCGGAGGTGCGGCGGTGATCATCCGCGCGACCGTCCTCGACACGCCGGACGACCCGTTCGCCGGGGGTGAGCTGCGCTCCGAGGAGGACCGCGGGCTGCTCGTCGAGGGGGGCGTCATCACCGCGCGCGGGCCGTTCGCCGAGGTGCGGGCCGCCCACCGCGACGAGGAGGTCCTCGACCTGCGCGAGGGCCTGGTCCTGCCCGGGCTGGTCGACACCCACGTCCACTTCCCGCAGGTCCGGGTCATCGGCGGCCTCGGCATGCCGCTGCTCGACTGGCTCGACCAGTGCGCCCTGCCGGAGGAGATCCGGATGCGCGACGTCGACTACGCCCGCGGCGTGGCGCGCGACTTCGTCACCGGGCTCGTCGACGCGGGCACCACCACCGCGCTCGTCTTCGGGTCGCACTTCGCACCCGCCGTCGACGTCATGTTCGAGGCGGCCGACCTGTGGGGCCTGCGCGTCGCCACCGGGCTGGTCACCTCGGACCGGATCCTGCCCGAGCCCCTGCTGACCACCCCCGATCGGGCCCACGAGGAGGCGCGCGGGCTCGCCGCCCGCTGGCACGGCAAGGGCCGCCTGCGGTATGCCGTGACGCCGCGCTTCTCGCTGTCGGCCAGCGACGCGCTGCTCGAGTCGTGCGCCGCGACGATGGCCGAGCTCGACGGCGCGCTGTTCACCTCGCACGTCAACGAGAACCTCGCCGAGATCGAGGAGGTACGCGCCCTGTTCGACGGCGCGTCCTACGTCGGCACCTACGACCGGCACGGCCTGGTGGGGCGCCGGTCGGTGCTCGCGCACGACGTCCACCCCACCGACGCGGAGCTCGCCACGCTGGCTGCCCGCGACGCGTCCGTCGCGCACTGCCCCACCAGCAACGCGGCGCTGGGGTCGGGGCTGTTCCCGCTGCGGCGGCACGTCGAGGCCGGGGTGCGGGTCGGCCTGGGCTCGGACGTCGGCGCCGGCACGGGGTTCTCGATGCTCAAGGAGGGGCTGCAGGCCTACTTCATGCAGCGCCTGCTGGCCGACGAGGGCCTCCCGCTCACCTCGGCCCACCTGCTCTGGCTGTGCACGGCGGCGGGTGCCCAGGCGCTCGGGCTGGGTGACGAGGTCGGCGACCTGTCGGTGGGCAAGCAGTTCGACGCGGTGTGGCTGCTGCCCGAGGCCGGTGACCCGCTCGCCGTCGGCCTGGGCAACGCCCAGTCACCGCTCGACGCGCTCTCCAAGGTCTTCGCGCTCGGCACGACCTCCGACGTCGGCGGCGTGTGGGTCGGCGGCGACCAGATCGCCGCCAGTCGCTGGCGGATGCCACCCCGCCGCTGAGCCCGGGGACCGGCCGCCGCGGCAGCCGGCCGACCGGCATACGCAATCTTGGGCCAACATTCGCGCAGCGGGTGAAGGTTCACCCGCCCACGGAATGTTGGCCCAAGATTCGTGGACGGTGGTCGGTCAGGCGCGCTCGGCGCGCAGGACCTCGTCGTAGGCCGGCAGCGTCAGGAAGTCGGGGAAGTCGGGGTCGATCGCGCACTCCACGAACAGCTTCCGGGCCGTCTCGAGCGAGGCGCGCACGGCCTCGTCGTCGCCCGCGGACTCGAGCAGGCCGGCATACTCCTCCTCGACCACGCGGTCGACGAGGTCGCGGGTGACCTTCTCACCGGACTCGAGCTCGGCCTCGGAGTTGAGCCACTGCCAGATCTGCGAGCGCGAGATCTCGGCCGTGGCGGCGTCCTCCATGAGGTTGTTGATGCCGACCGCGCCGTTGCCGCGCAGCCACGCCTGGAGGTAGGCGATGCCGACGGTGACGTTGCCGCGCAGGCCCTCGAGGGTGCGTTCGCCCGGGGTCTTCGAGGCGGCGAGCAGGTCGTCGGCGGCGACCGAGACGTCGTCGCGCTGCTTGGCGAGCTGGTTGGGGTTGTCACCCAGGGTCTCGGTGAAGACCTCCTTGCACAGCTCGACCATGCCGGGGTGGGCGACCCACGAGCCGTCGAAGCCGGCGGCGGCCTCGCGCTCCTTGTCGGCCCGGACCTTGGCGAACGCCTGCTCGTTGACCTCGGGGTCCTTGCTGGGGATGAAGGCCGCCATGCCGCCGATCGCGAAGGCGCCGCGCTTGTGGCAGGTCTGCACGAGCAGGTCGCTGTAGGCCTTCATCATCGGCGCGTTCATGGTCACGGCGTTGCGGTCCGGGAGGGTGAACTCGGGCCCGGAGTCGCGGAAGTACTTGATGATCGAGAACAGGTAGTCCCAGCGCCCGGCGTTGAGCCCGGCCGCGTGGTCGCGCAGCTCGTAGAGGATCTCGTCCATCTCGAACGCGGCGGGGATGGTCTCGATGAGGACGGTCGCGCGGACGGTGCCCTGCGGAACGCCGAGGTGGTCCTGCGCGAAGGTGAAGACGTCGTTCCAGAGGCGCGCCTCGAGGTGGGACTCCATCTTCGGCAGGTAGAAGTACGGGCCGCTGTGCCGGGCGAGCAGCTCGGTCGCGTTGTGGAAGAAGTAGAGGCCGAAGTCGACGAGCGCGCCGACGAGGGGCTTGCCGTCGATCGTGAGGTGCTTCTCGTCGAGGTGCCAGCCACGGGGGCGGGGGACGATGACCGGGAGCGACTCGGGGGTGTTGAGCGCGTAGTGCTTGCCCTCGGGGGTGGTCAGCTCGATGGTGCGGCGGACGGCGTCCTTGAGGTTGACCTGGCCGCCGATGACGTTCTGCCAGTGCGGGGTGTTGGCGTCCTCGAGGTCGGCGAGCCACACCTTGGCGCCGGAGTTGAGCGCGTTGATCGCCATCTTGCGCTCGGTCGGCCCGGTGATCTCCACCCGCCGGTCGCGGAAGTCCTCGGGTGCCTCGGCGACCCGCCAGTCGCCCTCGCGGACGTCCTTGGTCTCCTGCAGGAAGTCCAGCCGGCCGGTCCGCGACACCTCGGCGCGGCGCTCCTTGCGGGCCGCGAGCAGCTCATCGCGTCGCGGCCCGAACCGGGTCTGCAGCTCGGCGAGGAAGGCGAGCGCCTCGGGCGTGAGGATCTCGTCGCTGCGCTCGACGGTGCTGGGGGCGTCCACGGTCACGGTGCTGTCCGACATGCCTGTCCTTGGGTCTGGGTTGGGGAGGTGCCGCCGTCGAGCACGGCGGCGGGCTACGATTGTTCCATGATACGGAATCTTCCTTTCACTGGCATCCGCCGCGGGTCAGATATATGAGCGCGACGATGTCCGGTGCCCCGGCGACGGGAGCCGCCGGCACCGCCGGTGCGAAGGGGACGGGCGGGGTGCAGTCGCTCGAGCGGGCGTTCGCCATCCTCGAGACGATGGCCGACGCCGGCGGCGTCATCAGCCTTTCGCAGCTCGCGACCGACGCCCAGCTGCCCCTGCCGACGATCCACCGGCTGGTGCGCACGCTGGTCGACCTCGGGTACGTCCGGCAGGAGGCCTCCCGCCAGTACTCGCTCGGCCCGCGCCTGATCCGGCTGGGCGACACGACGTCGCGGATGGTGGGCCGCTGGGCGCGCCCGCACATGGAGCGCCTCGCCCACGAGCTCGGGGAGTCGGTCAACCTCGCGATGCTCGACGGTGACCAGATCGTCTACGTCGGCCAGGTGATGGCCTCGCGGAACTCGATGCGGATGTTCACCGAGGTCGGCCGGCGCGTGCTGCCCCACTCCACCGGCGTGGGCAAGGCGATCATGGCGTCGATGGACCGCGACGAGGTGCTCGCGCTGCTCGACCGCACCGGTATGCCGGCCATGACCAGCCACACGATCACGACGCCCGAGGCGTTCGTGGCCGAGCTCGACCGCTCGCTCGAGCGCGGGTACGCCCTCGACGAGGGCGAGCAGGAGGTGGGCGTGCGCTGCGTGGCCGTGGAGGTGCCCGGTGCCCCCCAGCCGCTGGCCGTGTCGGTCTCCGGGCCGCTGCCGCGGATGACCGACGAGTTCGTGGCCGCGGCGATCGAGCCGCTGCACCAGGCGGCCGCGGCGATCGCGGCGCAGATGCGGGGCAGCGCCGGGTGACGTGCCGACGCCCGGCCCGCAGGGGTGCGGGCCGGGCGTCCGGACAGTGTCGCGTCCAGGTGGGGAGCCGGTCAGGACGCGATCTGCAGCGCCTTGACCTCGTCGCGCGCGGCCACGATGGCTGCGTGCTGCTGCTGGACGAGGGCACGGAAACCCTCGCTGAGGTCGTCCTCCTGAAGCGCCTTCTCGTACTCGGACACCGCGTGGTCCTCGCCGGTGACCGCGGCGCCGAGGACGCCGGAGCTGTCGTCACCCGTGAGCGCGTCCTTGAGTGAGAGCCAGCCGCGGTGCAGGGCTGCGGTGGCCGTGCCGCCCTTGTCGACGTCGTCGCCGTACTCGTGGCCCATCGCCACGATGTCCCGGGCGAACTGCTCGCGCTGCCCCGAGAGGCGCTCGAGGGTCGCGGCAGCCGCGGGCTGGTCGCTGTCGCGCAGCTTCTCCGCCGCGGAGGCGAAGCCCTTGCGCCCGTCCTTCAGCGTCTCCACGAGCTCCTTGGCGACCTTCTCGTCAGCTGACATGTGGTTCTCCTTCGGTGTCGGTCGGCCCTGCGTGTCGGGCCGACCTGGCGTCTCTGTGGTCCTTCGACCCTGACACAGGACGCCCGTTCTCGCTGGTCAGGAGCACGGTGAGGGCTCCGGCGCACGGCCGTCACCCCGGGCTGGCGGGCGCCATGTGGCATACGGACGACCAGTTCGACGGGCCCTTCGGCCTGTCGCCCGCGACACGCCCCGACGACCCGCGAACTGGTCGTCGTGCGTCGGCCTGTGGAAAGCCGTCCGGGCGCCCATGGCGACCGGGCAGGCTCGATCCGTGGACGTCACGGCATACCTCGAGCAGTGCGGGGGATTCGCCTCGCGGCGCGACGTCGTCCGGGCGTGTGGCCGCGCCCCGTTCGAGCGGGCGGTGCGGGATGCCGTCGTCGTCCGCGTCGCGCGCGGTCGGTATGCCGTCCCCACCGCGGAGGGGGCGCGGCGGGCCGCGCACCAGCTCGCCGCGGTCGCGGTCGGGCTCAGCGCCGCGGCGCACCACGGGCTGCTGCTCAAGTGGCAGCCCAGGCGGCCGCAGCTCGTCGTGCCCCGGGGCCGCAAGGTGTCGCCGGACCACCAGCGGGACAACGACGTCTCGTGGCGCACCCTGCCGGCGTCCTGGGTGAGCGACTCGTGGGTCCTCACCCCGGCGGCGACCGTGGTGGACTGCGCAGCCCGGTTGCCGTTCGACGAGGCGCTGGCCGTGGCCGACTCGGCGCTCGGCACGGGGGCCACGTCATGGGAGTCGATCGAGCGGGCGGTGGCAGCAGGGCCGCGTTCCGGGTCGGCCAGGGCGCGCCGGGTCCTCGTCGCGACCGATGCCGGCGCGCAGGGCCCGTTCGAGTCGGTGCTGCGCGCCATTGCCCTCGACGTCCCGGGGCTCGCGGTCGTGACGCAGCACCGCATCGACGGCCTGGACGGAGCCTTCCTCGGACGCGTGGACCTCGCCGACGTCCGCCTGCGGATCGTGCTCGAGGCCGACAGCTTCGAGTTCCACGGCCTGCCCGAGCTCATGGACAAGGACTGCCGCCGGTACGACGAGCTGGCGGTGTCGGGCTGGCTGGTGCTGCGGTTCTCGTGGTCCCAGGTCATGACGCGGCCGGAGTGGGTGCGGTCCGTGCTCGTCCGCGCCGTGGCGCTGCGCGAGTGGCAGCTGCGGCTGGGCGCCTAGCGACGACCAGGTCGAGGAGGGCTCCGGCGTGTCCGGTCGGACGCGCCGGCTGTCGCCGCGAACTGGTCGTCGGCCGGTCGGCCGGTCGGCCGTCGGCTGGGTGTCTGGTCTGCGGTTGGCAGCGGGCGTCGGCTCGAGGGGACCGGCGACCGGGGCACCAGGAGCGGCTGAGTTCTTGGTCAGGGGAGGCGGCGGCCCAGGAAGAGGGCCCCGGGGACGGTGTCGTCCAGCACCTCGAAACCGAGACGCGCGTAGAACCGCACCGCACGCTCGTTCGCGGTGCCGACCCCCAGGTGGACGCCGGGCGAGCCGGCCGCCGCGAGCTGCCCGAAGAGCCGGTCGAGCAGCACCCGCCCCCACCCGCCACCCTGCCAGCGCGGCAGCAGGTCGACGTGCAGGTGCGACGGGTGCTCCGCCACGACGTGGTCGGGGGCCACCGGCGGCTCGTGCAGCAGCCGGACGAGCCGGGCGTCGGCACTGCCCGGCGGCGCCGAACCCAGCGGGTGGGCGGCACGCAGCGCCGGCCACCACTCGCGCTCGCACCGCGCCTCGAAGGCCCGCGTGTCGAGGGCACCGACGACGTAGCCGTCGGCCCCCGACCCGTCGTCGAGCACCGACGCCAGCTCGGGCTCGAACGCCAGGTACGCGCCCAGGTAGACCTCGGGCAGGAGCTGCGGCACGGCATACGCGCTCGTCGCGTCGCCCCCGTTGGCACCGGTGCGCACGCACACGTCGTAGAGCGCGGCCCGGTCGCGCGGGAGGTACCCGCGGACCGGGCCGCCGGAGTTGGCGGGGATGCCTCAGTCCTCCGAGGAGGCGCCCGAGCTCATGCCCTCCTTGATGAGGCCCATCACCGAGGAGTCGGCCAGGGTCGTGACGTCACCGACCTCGCGGTTCTCGGCGACGTCGCGCAGCAGCCGGCGCATGATCTTGCCGGACCGGGTCTTGGGCAGCTCGGGCACGACCATGATCTGCCGCGGCTTGGCGATCGGGCCGATCTCCTTGGCCACGTGGTTGCGCAGCTCCTGCACGGTCTCGTCGCCGTGGTCCTCCGCACCGCCGCGCAGGATCACGAACGCGCACACGGCCTGGCCGGTCGTCTCGTCGGTCGCGCCCACGACCGCGGCCTCTGCCACCGACGGGTGGGACACGAGGGCCGACTCGATCTCCGCGGTCGACAGCCGGTGGCCGGAGACGTTCATGACGTCGTCGACGCGGCCGAGCAGCCAGATGTTGCCGTTCTCGTCGTACTTCGCGCCGTCGCCGGCGAAGTAGTACTTCTCCCCGAACCGGCTCCAGTACGTCTCCCTGTACCGCTCCGGGTCCCCCCAGATGCCGCGCAGCATGGCCGGCCACGGCTTGGTGAGGACGAGGTACCCGACCTTCTCCGGCTCCGTGAACGGCTTGCCGTCGTCGTCGAGGATCTCCGCGCTGATGCCGGGGATCGGCTTCTGCGCCGACCCCGGCTCGAGGTCGGTGACGCCGGGCAGCGGGCTGATCATGATCGCGCCGGTCTCGGTCTGCCACCACGTGTCCACGACGGGGCAGCGGTCGCCGCCGATGTGCTTGCGGTACCAGAGCCACGCCTCGGGGTTGATCGGCTCGCCCACCGACCCGAGGACGCGCAGCGAGGACAGGTCGTACTTCGCGGGGATGTCGTCGCCCCACTTCATGAAGGTGCGGATCGCGGTGGGTGCGGTGTAGAGGATGGTCACCTTGTACTTCTCGACGATCTCCCACCAGCGGCCCTGGTGCGGGGTGTCGGGAGTGCCCTCGTAGATGACCTGGGTCGCGCCGTTGGCCAGCGGCCCGTAGACGATGTACGAGTGGCCGGTCACCCAGCCCACATCGGCGGTGCACCAGTAGACGTCGGTCTCCGGGTGCACGTCGTGGACGACGGCGTTGGTGTATGCCGCCTGCGTGAGGTAGCCGGCCGTCGTGTGGAAGATGCCCTTGGGCTTCCCGGTGGTGCCGCTGGTGTAGAGGATGAACAGCGGGTGCTCGCTGTCGTGTGGCTGCGCCTCGTGCTGGTCGCTCGCCGACTCGACGACGTCGTGCCACCACACGTCGCGCGTGTCGTCCCACTCGACGTCCTGCTCGGTGCGCCGTACCACGAGCACCTTCTCGACCGGCGATCCGTCGGCTCGGACCGCCTCGTCCACGGCGGCCTTGAGCGGAGCCGGCTTGCCGCGGCGGAACTGCCCGTCGCTCGTGACGACCACCTTGGCCTCGGCGTCGGCGATGCGGGTCTTGAGCGCGTCGGCGGAGAACCCGCCGAACACCACCGAGTGCGGGGCGCCGATCCGGGCGCACGCCAGCATCGTCACCACGGTCTCGGGGATCATCGGCATGTAGATCGCGACCCGGTCGCCCTTGCGGACTCCCAGGCCCTGCAACGCATTGGCGGCCTTCGCCACGTCGCGCTGCAGGTCGGCATACGTGATCGTGCGGGTGTCGCCGCCCTCGCCCTCGAAGTGGATGGCGACGCGGTCGCCGTTGCCGGCCTCGACGTGCCGGTCGACGCAGTTGTAGGCCGCGTTGAGCTCACCGCCGACGTACCACTTGGCGAAGGGGGCGCCGCTCCAGTCGAGCGTCTGACCGAAGTCCGTGGACCAGCTGACCCGCTCGCGCGCCTGCCTCGCCCAGAAACCCTCGAAGTCGTCGGCCGCCTCGTCGTACAGCCCCGCCCGGCCGTTGGCCTGCTCGGCGAACTCGGCGCTCGGCTCGAATGACGTGGACTGGGACACGGTGGACCTCCTGGCAGCAGCGGGCGGCGGCTCGACGGGCGAGCACGCGGGTTACCTCCCCAGCCAACCCGCTCCGCCGCCCCGGGACAAGGGCAGCGGCGGCGTGGCTCGACCGGCGGACGGTTGCGGCGCCGGGCGGCTAGCCTCGCGTCGTGACCGAGAAGACCGCACCGCTCGCCGCGGGCTCGCAGGGCCGGTCGGCCGTCGAGACGCAGGACGTCCGGGGTGGTGGGGGCCGGCTCGCCGGCGGGTGGCGCCGGGCCTGGCCGTGGGTGGCCGTCGCCCTGGGCGCGCTGCTGTGGTGGCCTGTCGGCTTCTGGGGCCTGGAGTCGTGGCCCCGGCTGCCGTTGCGCCCCCTCGACGGCGACCTGCTGCTCCTCGGGGCGACGGCGGCGGCGGCGTCGGTGTCGCTGGTGGTGCGCTCGCCGTGGCCGCGGTTCGTCATCGTCGTCGGCTGGAGCGCGCTCGGCTGGATCGTCAGCGCGCCGTCGCATGACACCTATCCCGACGAGCGCCAGTCGCTGGCGCTGATCCTGGCCGGCAGCGCGTTCGTCGGGATCGTGCTGGGGGCCCGTGGGTCCAAGGGGCCGCTCGGCGCAGCCGGTGTCCTGGCGTTCGTGGCCGGGTTCTCGCCCGCGACCTGGCCGCACGGTGCCCCGCTTGCCGTGGCCCTCGCGCTGCCGTTCGCGGTGGCGAGCTGGCACCGGGTGGCGCCGACCGTCCTGAGCGTGCTGCGCGTGCTGGTCACGTGGCTGGTGGCAGGCCTGCTCGCGGCCGCGTGCCGCTACGGCTGGGATGTCCTGCACCCGCGGATGGACGTCGGGTCGCGCCGGGGCGAGGCCCGGCTGGTGGCGCAGGCCTGCTGGGACTTCGTGCGGACCCAGTGGTGGACCTCGAGCGAGGCGCTGCTCCGCTCGCAGGCAGGGTGGTTCTGGGTGGCCGCGGCGCTGGCCGTCGCCATCGCCGCGGCCCGCGTCGTCACCAGCGGTGGGCGACGTCGATCACCAGGCGCGCCGACGTCGCGTCCTGGATCGTGAACACCCGGAACGGCAGCCGCGCCCGGACCCCGAGTCCCAGGGAAGTCTGCCCCTCGAAGGTGCCGGCCCATGCCACCTGACGGAAGGTCCGGTATCCAGCCACGTTGACCACCTGGGCGGGGTTGCGCGGCACGTAGCTCGGCCGGCCCGTGGAGGTGTAGGCCGGCGCCCGCACGACGATCACCAGCTTGGCGCCCCCACGCAGGGGGACGACGGTGCCGCGGCCTTCGGTGTAGACGTTGCTCACGTACTTCACCGTGTAACCCGGCGCCTTTCCCTTGAGGTCGACCACAAGCCTGTCGTAGCAGGCGTGCTGGCCCGATCGCACGTTCGTGACGGGGCCGCGGACCATGGTCGAGAGGTTCTTGGGGAGTGAGCCCCAGCGGATGCCGCAATAGGGCGCGGCTTCGGCAGGGGCGGTGGCCGCGGCGACGGGGAACACCCCGGCGGTGACGGCGACGATCAGCGACCGGACTGCCAGTCGAGATCGGGTGGTGCGGCGTGTGGTCATGGCGGTCTCCTTCCCAACCCTGCGGACACCCCATGGACGTCCGACGTCCCACGATCGGTTGACCGCTCGTCGGCGCGACAGGGTCCATCGTCCCGAGTCCGTGGCGGTCCGTGGCGCCGGGCAGGGCCCGTGTGCTGGAGACAGCACGGTGCCGTGCCCCCTTCGCGGGGACACGGCACCGTGGTCGGGGGACGGGGCGGCTAGTGGCTGGTGGCCTTCTCCGCGCCGTGGCCGGTGAGCGAACGGACCTCCATCTCGGCGTACTTCGCCTCGTTGTGCTCCTTGCTCGTGACCGTGCCGATCCAGCCGAGCAGGAAGCCGACCGGGATCGAGACGATGCCGGGGTTGTCGAGGGCGAACCAGTGGAAGTCGGTGCCCTGGAGCATCGACAGCGACTTGCCCGTCACCGGGTCGACCGGCTTTCCCGACACCACGGGGCTGAAGACGATGAGCGTCAGCGCCGTGACGAGACCGCCGTAGATCGACCACAGGGCGCCCCGCGTGTTGAAGCGCCGCCAGAACAGCGAGTAGAGGATCGTCGGCAGGTTCGCGCTCGCCGCGATGGCGAAGGCGAGGGCGACGAGGAACGCGATGTTCTGGCCGTTGGCGAGGATGCCGCCGAGGATCGCGAGGATGCCGATGACGACCGCGGTGATGCGGGCGACCCGGACCTCGTCCGCCTGGGTGGCGGTGCCCTCCTTGATGACCGAGTTGTAGATGTCGTGGCTGAGGCTGGCACTGGCCGTGATCGTCAGGCCCGCCACCACCGCGAGGATGGTCGCGAACGCCACCGCGGAGATGACTCCCAACAACAGCTCGCCACCGAGCTCGTAGGCGAGCAGCGGCGCAGCCGAGTTCGCCTTGCCGGGCGCCGCCGCGATCGCCTTCGGGCCCACGAGCACGGCCGCGCCGTAGCCCAGGACGAGGGTGAACAGGTAGAAGATCCCGATCAGCCAGATCGCCCAGACCACCGAGCGCCGCGCCTCCCGGGACGACGGCACGGTGTAGAACCGCATGAGCACGTGCGGCAGGCCGGCCGTCCCGAGCACCAGCGCGAGCGACAGGCTGATGAAGTCGATCTTCGTCGTGCCCGACTTGCCGTACTGCAGGCCGGGGTCGAGGACCTTCTTGCCACCGGAGGCGTCGACGGCGTCGCCGAGCAGCGTGCTGAGGTTGACGCCGAACTTGCCCAGGACCCACAGGAACATCACGCCGGCGCCGATGATGAGCAGCACCGCCTTGATGATCTGCACCCACGTCGTGCCCTTCATGCCGCCGATGAGGACGTAGGCGATCATCAGCACGCCGACGACCGCGATGACGAGCGACTGGCCCGCCTTGTCGTCGATGCCGAGCAGCAGCGCGACGAGGCCACCGGCACCGGCCATCTGGGCGAGCAGGTAGAAGAAGCAGACCGCCAGGGTCGAGATGGCCGCGGCCATCCGCACCGGCCGCTGGCGCAGCCGGAACGACAGGACGTCGGCCATCGTGTACTTGCCGGCGTTGCGGAGCAGCTCCGCGACGAGCAGCAGCGCCACGAGCCAGGCCACGAGGAAGCCGATCGAGTAGAGGAAGCCGTCGTAGCCGTTGAGGGCGATCGCACCGGCGATGCCCAGGAAGCTCGCCGCCGACAGGTAGTCGCCGGCGATCGCGATCCCGTTCTGCTGCCCGGTGAACGCACGGCCGCCGGCGTAGAAGTCGGCCGCCGACCGGTTGGTGCGCGACGCGCGGATCACGATGCCCAGGGTGATGACGACGAAGATCGCGAAGATCGTGATGTTGAGCGTGGGGCTGCCGACGTCGGTCGCGGCCACCAGCGCGGGCGCGGCGCCCGGGACGAGGCCGGTCACAGGTCCAGCCCCTGCTCCTCGAGGCGGGCGTGCAGCTCTGCGGCGCGCGGGTCGAACTCGCGGTCGGCCCACCGTGCGTAGAGCATCGTGATGACGAAGGTCGACACGAACTGGCCGAGCCCGAAGAGCAGGCCGACGTTGACGTTGCCGAAGACCTTGGTCGACATGAAGCCGTGCGCGTACGTCGACAGCAGGACGTACAGGAAGTACCACGCCAGGAACAGCGCGGTCATGGGGAAGACGAACCTGCGGAACCGGGTCCGCAGCTCAGCGAACTCCTCGGACCGTTGCAGGTCGAGGTAGCGGTCGCTGTCCGTGCGAGCGTCGTTGCTCACGGAAGGCACCTCCAGTGGTCGCGCGGGCCACTCCCGCGTTGCGGGCCACTGTGGCGCCGGTCACCCCCTCGTGGGAGGGGTCGCCACGGGCCGCGCGGCGTGCGGGGACCACCGGCGCCCGGTGGCGGGGGCAGCCGCGCCGAGCGGTCGGTCGGGCGCGACGAACGGCGGGCGGGGCACGGCGGCCCGGCAACCCTGTTGGTGGGCCCGGCGAGCGCCGCTCGGGGGCCGAGCCCCTGCTCACCCCCGGTCGAGCGCGAGGTCCTCCGGGGAGTGCAGCCGGACCATGGTGCGGGCGGTGTTCCGGGGGATGCGCCGGGGTGTCGCCAGCGACACCAGGACGCTCGTGGCGAACGCGAGCGGGATGGTCCAGGCCGCCGGCTGGCCCAGCAGCGCCCCCGGCCAGCCGTCGATCGGGCCCGCCAGCACGGTGACTCCGACAGCGGATGCCGCGAGCACCCCGCCGACCACCAGCCCGGCCCCCGCCCCGATGGTCGACAGCCCGCGCCACCACGACCCGAGCACCAGCAGCGGGCAGAAGGTGGAGGCCGCCACGGCGAAGGCCAGGCTCACCATCGTCGCCAGGCCCACGGGCTCGACGACGCGCGACGCGGCATACGGCACCACCACGGCGAGCACCGCGGCCAGCCGGAACCCCTGCACGGTCGTTGCGTCGTGCGACGTCACGCGCGCCAGCCGGGACCGCAGGACGTCCTGGTCGAGCACCCCGGCGACCGAGATGGTCAGGCCGCTCGCGGTCGAGAGGAACGCGGCGAACGCGCCCCCGGCGAGGACCGCCGACAGCAGCTCGCCCCCGCTGCCGCCCAGCACCTGCCCCGGCAGGCTGAGCATGACCGTGTCGGGGGCGGTGCCCTGCGGGAGCTCGGGCAGGTAGACCCGGCCGAACAGGCCGTACAGCGGCGGGAAGAGGTAGAAGACGCCCAGCAGCGCGACGACCGTCAGGGTGGTGCGGCGGGCGGCGCGCCCGTCGGGGTTGGTGTAGAAGCGGACGAGGACGTGCGGCAGCCCCATGGTGCCGAGGGCGAGCGCCAGCAGCAGGCTGTACGTCGCGTAGACCGGGTGCCCCTGCCCGGCGAGCCCGTGCAGCGGCTGGGCCCAGCCGCGGTCTGACCGCAGGACGTCCGGGCCGGGGGCGCCGTCGCCAAGCCACACCGCCAGCAGCACGAACGCCGGCACGGCGATGGCGGTCAGCTTGATCCAGTACTGCACCGCCTGCACCAGCGTGATCGAGCGCATGCCACCCGCGGCGACGTTGGCCACCACGACCACCGCCACCACCAGCCCGCCGAGCCACGACGGCGCCCCGGTCACCGCCCGCAGCGCCAGCCCCGCGCCCTGCAGCTGCGGCAGCAGGTACAGCCAGCCGATGCCCACGACCAGCAGCGAGCACAGGCGGCGGATGGCGGTGGACTCCAGCCGGGCCTCGGCGAAGTCGGCCAGGGTGTACGCGCCGGAGCGGCGCAGGGGCGCGGCGACGAGGACGAGCAGCACGACGTAGCCGACGGTGTATCCGACGGGGAACCAGAGCATGTCGAGGCCGCCGGTGTAGACGAGCCCGGCGATGCCGAGAAAGCTTGCGGCAGAGAGGTACTCGCCACCGATGGCGCTGGCGTTGCGGTACGGCGTGACCGTCCGGCCGGCGACGTAGAAGTCGCTGGTGGTGCGCGAGAGGCGCAGCCCGAAGGCGCCGACCGCGAGCGTCACGGTGCAGACCAGCACGATCGCGACGACGCCGTATGCCGTGTTCACGCCGCGCCCCGGTGCGTCAAAGCCGCCGTCGGCCAACCGTCCGTGCCGTTCGCATGCGGGCCCGTGCGCGGCACTGCCGAACGCTCCCGGCTGCGGGTCACCGGCGCCCGACCTCGCGGCTGAACTGGGCCTCCACCCGCTCGGAGGCGCGCACGTAGTACTGGGCGACGACGAACGCGACCGGGTAGACGACGACGGCGAGGACCAGCCAGGCCAGGGGCACCCCGCCGAGGGTGAGGTCGCGGGTCGCCGGGACCAGGAGGAACAGCAGGGGCAGGCCGCCCAGCCCGACCACGCCGAACGCGAGGACCTGCAGGGCCAGCCGCAGCTGCGCGGCCATGAGGCCCGCCATGTAGACCTCGCCGAGGGTGCTCTGCTCGTCGAGGTCGCGGGTCAGCGGTCGCGGCGTGGTGCGGGTGGGGGCGTCGCGTCGGCTCGAGGTCACCCGTACCCGCTGCGGCGGGTCGTCGCGGTCGCTCACTGCGCTACCTCGGTGCCCGCAGGAGCCGGTCGCGCAGCTCGCGGGTGTGCCTGCGGCTGACCTGCAGCTCGATGTCGTCGAGGACGACGCTGCACCGGCCGTGCTCCATCCGCACCTCGCGGACATAGGCGAGGGACACCAGGGTGCTGCGGTGGATGCGGACGAACCCTGCTGTGGCCCAACGCTCCTCGAGCGTGGAGAGGGGGATGCGCACGAGGTGCGACCCCGTGTCGGTGTGCAGCCGGGCGTAGTCGCCCTGGGCCTGCGCCCAGCGGATCTGGCTGCGGGCGACGAACCGCGTCACACCGGCCAGCTCGACGGGGATGGTCTCGTCGTGCGGTGCGGCGCGCCCCGCGGCGGTGCCGGGCTCACGCGCGCCGACCACGCGGCGTACGGCCTCCGCGAGCCGGTCGGCGCGCACCGGCTTCATGACGTAGTCGGTCGCCTCGACGGCGAAGGCGTCGACGGCGTGCCGCTCGTGGGCGGTGACGAACACGACCTGGGGGCGGTCGCTGAAGCGCGCGATCACCCGCGCCAGCTCCATGCCGTCGAGGCCGGGCATGGAGATGTCGGAGAAGACCACGTCGACGTCCCCGGCGTCGAGGGCGCGCAGGGCGTCGGCCCCGCTGCAGGCCGTGCGGACGTCCCGGACGCGGGGGTCCTGGCGCAGCAGCCAGCTGAGCTCCTCGAGCGCGGGCTGCTCGTCGTCGACGACGAGGGCGCGCAGCCGCGGGCCCGCGGCGCCACCGTCGGCGTCCTGCGGGCGGACGGGCTCCGGGTCTGCGGAGGGGGCGCCGGCCACGCGCGCAGCCTACGTGGTGGCGTGGACGCCAGGGGCGTACTTGGGCACCCGGAACGTCACCTTGGTGCCCGCCCCGGGCGCGGTCTCGACGACGAGCCCGTGGTCGTCGCCGTAGACCTGGCGCAGCCGGGCGTCGACGTTGCCGAGGCCGATGCTGTCCGCGTCGGCGTGCCCGTCGAGGGCGGCCCGGACGACCCGGGGGTCGGAGCCGACGCCGTCGTCCTCGACGGTGATGGTCGCCGAGGCACCGTCGTCGGTGGCGACGATCCGCACCTGGCCGCCACCTTCCTTGCCGGCGAGCCCGTGCCGCACGGCGTTCTCCACGAGCGGCTGGATCGCGAGGTAGGGCACGGTGACCGACAGCACCTCGGGCGCCACGAGCAGGGAGATGCGCAGCCGGTCCCCGAACCTGGCCTGCTCGAGGGTGAGGTAGCGCTCGACGTTGCGCAGCTCCTCGGCCAGTGTGGTGAACGCGCCACCGCGCCGCAGGGCGTAGCGGGTGAAGTCCGCGAACTCCAGCAGCAGCTCGCGCGCGCGCTCCGGGTCGGTGCGCACGAACGTCGCGATGGCCGCGAGGGCGTTGTAGATGAAGTGCGGGCTGATCTGGGCGCGCAGCGCCCGCAGCTCCGCCTCCATCACCCGGCTGCGCTGGTGGCCGAGCTCCGCGAGCTCGGCCTGCGTGGCCATCCACCCGGCCACCTCCTCGGTCGCCCGGGCGAGCCCCGCCGAGGCCTGCGGCCCGTATGCCGTGATGGCGGCAACCACACGCTCCCCGGTCACGACGGGGGCCACCACCGCGGTGCGCAGGGGGCAGTCCGGGTCGGGGCACTGCACCCGGTCGGGGCCGAGGACGATCGTGCGCCCCGAGCGGAGGACCTCGGCGGCGTGCTCGCGCGCCGTGGCCGCGTGCTGGTCCGGGAGCCCGTCGGAGGCCACCAGGCCCGAGGCGTCGCAGACGGCCACCGCCGGCGCGCCCAGCAGGCCGCGCAGGTGGCGGGCCGCCCGGGCCGTGCCCTCCGGCGTCAGGCCGTCCTGGAGGTGGCGGGCGGCGCGGGACGCGGTGTGCAGGGTCCGGTAGGTGGCCTGGTCGACGTCGGAGACGAAACCCCGGCGGGCGCTGCGACCGTGGCCGACCAGGCGCACGAGCGCGTAGAGCAGCACCATCGCGCCCGCGACGACGATGGCGGTGGGGACGGAGAAACTGCCCGACACACGGGCACTGTAGGGCGCGGGCCGCCCGGGTGGTGGCTGCCTGCCGGTTCCCGTCCGCGCGTCTCTAGGCTGGCGGCCGTGGTCGACGTCGCCTCCTCCCTCATCGCCCTCGGCGAGCTGCCCGGCATCCCCGAGAAGGTCGCCGCGGCGCGCCAGGCGTGCGAGCAGCTGCGCTGGCACGAGGCCCTGCGCCGGCGGATCCCTGAGGCGGCGGCCGAGTCGCGGGTGCGCGGCGCCCAGGCGAGCGCCGCCCTCGAGGGCGCGACCGTGCCCCTCGACCTCGTGCGCGACGTGGTGCGCGGGGCCGCCCAGTGGCCGCTGGACCCCGACCCCGTCGAGCAGGTGGCCCGGGGCGCGGTGCAGGCGACGGCCGAGAGCGAGCACGTGCGGGCCCTGGTCTCGGCGGCGCCGCTGCAGGCCCTGGCCCGGCTGCACGTGGCCGCGGCTGCCGGGCTCGTGGCCGACGACCAGCTCGGGCGCCCCCGGACGGGCGAGGAGACGAGCGCCGAGTTCACGGACCTCGGGCCGGCCGCGGACGCCGCAGCGCTGGCCGGGCGGCTCGAGTCGCTCACCGCCGTGCTGACCGCCGACGCGGCGGTGCCTGCGCTGGTCGTCGCCGCGGTCGCGCACGCGGAGGTGGTGACGACCCGGCCGTTCGTCCGGGGCAACGGGGTCGTGGCGCGGGCGCTGGCCCGGGCCGTCGTGCAGGCGAGGGGGCTGGACCCCACGGGCGTCGCGGTCGTCGAGGCGGGCCACGCGGCGCAGGGTGGGCCGGCGTACCTTGGCGCGCTCGCGGCATACGGCACCGGAAGCGCGACCGGGGTGGGGCTCTGGCTGGAGCACTGCGCCGACGCGGTGGTCGCGGCGGCGGCGGCAGGGGTCGAGGTCTGCGACGCGGTCCGCGCCGGCCGTCTCGGCTGAGCCCGGGCCAGGCCCGGCCCCACCCGCGGTGGCCTGAGGGCGAGGCGGGAGGACTCGACACGCTCGGCGCGCGACGCCCGGAAAAGTCAAGGGTTACGTTGCCCGTCGGGGAGGCGTAGACATGAGGCAAGTCGACGTACGTGAGTCCGACGACCACCGCGACCCACCTCGGGCACCCACGCGCGGGCAGTCCACTGGTGGACCGATCGTGGGCGGGCTTGTCCCGCTGCGACAACTGAGTGCACGCCTGGTCACCCGAGGCGGATCGCGGTCGATGGCACCTCGTGCGAACGGGGTGCCATCCCATGTCGCCGCCGCCGCCGCCGCCGCCTCACCGCCGCCTCGCCGCCACGCGCCGGGGCCGGCCACCTCGTGCCGGCCACCCCTGGCGCGGGTGTCAGGCAGGTCACGCCACGCCAGGCGGCCGGTGAGTTGCGGTTGAAGGCTAAATGGTCCACGATTACAGCGTTCGCTCCCCCTCGGGGTCGAGCGGACCGGCGCACCTGCTCCTCCCCCCCGGAGCATGGCGCGTCGACGGCCCCGGTTGTCCCCCCGACCGGGGCCGTCCCCTTTTCCGGCGCAGGTGCGTCGCGTCCGTCCACAGGTGGCGGCACCGCACCCCGCCGTCCACAGGACGCGGGCGCGTCCTCGCCGACCGCGGCGCCGCGGTCACATCCTCGGGGCATGGACCACCACGTGATCGGAGTCGTCGGCGCCTCTGGGGGCCTGGGTGCCTCGACCCTCGCCGTAGCGCTCGCCGTCCGCGCGGGCCCACGCACCGGCGTGAGCGTCTGCCTCGACGCGCGGCCGGGAGGCGGCGGACTCGACGTCACCGCCTGCCTCGAGCACGTCGCCGGGGTGCGCTGGGACGACCTCGTCGACCTGCGCGGCGAGGTCGACGGCGCGGCCCTGCTCCGGGCGCTGCCGGCGCAGGGGCCGCTGCGCGTCCTCGCGGCGCGGGGAGCGCCTCCTGCGGCGGCGACCACGCGTACGGTGGTGTCGGCCCTGGCGTCCGTCTGCGGCCTGGTCGTGCTCGACCTCGACGTGACGTCGGAGCTTCTCGACCTGTGCTCCACGGTGGTCGTCCTCGCCGGGGTCAGCGCCCGGCACCTCGCCGACGCGGCGGCCGTCGCGGGCAAAGGGCAGCTGCCTGCGGACGCCGTCCTGGTGCTCCGCGGCGCTCGCCGCGAGCCCGTCGCGCCCGAGGAGGTGGCCGTGCACCTCGACCTGCCGCTGCTGACCGTGCTGCGCGACGACGCCCGCGTGCGCACCGACGAGGACCGCGCACGGCTGCCCGGCACCCGCGCTCGCGGGAGCGTCGAGGGCGCGGCCGACCGGGTCCTCGACCACGCGCTGGCCATGGCCGCGGGGCTGCCGACGGCCGCCGGCAGGCGGGACGAGCCCGTCGTCGTCGGCGGAGTCGGCCGGTGAGCCTGCACGAGCCGCGTCCTGCGCGCCTCAGGCAGCCGGGCGCGATCGTCGACCAGATCCGCCGAGGTCTGCCACCCGACGAGCGCCGGGTCGGCGCGGTCGCGGCGGCCGACACCGCCACCCTGGGCTCGGCGGGCGTCCATGCTGCCCGGGTCCAGCTGACGGCCGACGTGCTCGGGGCCGGTCCCCTCGACCCCCTGCTGCTCGACCCCGAGGTCACCGACGTCCTGGTCAACGGCGACGGCTCGGTCTGGGTGGACCGGGGTGGCGGCCTCGTCCGCGCACCCGTCGAGCTCGAGGACCCCGCAGCGGCCCGACGGCTGGCCGTCCGACTGGCGGGACTGGCCGGCCGCCGGCTCGACGAGAGCCAGCCCTGGGTCGATGGGCTGCTGCCCGGCAGCGTCCGGCTGCACGCGATCCTGCCTCCGCTCGTCGACGGCGGGGCCCACGTGAGCCTGCGGGTCCCCCGGGCCAGGGCCGACGGCCTCGGAGCGTTGCGGGCGACCGGGATGTTCGACCGCCGGGTCGAGGACGTCCTGCGCCGGGTGGTGCTGGCCCGGTGCTCGTTCGTCGTCACCGGGGGCACCGGCTGCGGCAAGACGACCCTGCTGGCGGCGTTGCTCGCGGAGGTGCCCCCGGCCGAGCGCCTGGTCCTGGTCGAGGACGTGCGCGAGCTCCAGGTGAGCCATCCCCACGTGGTGCGGCTGCAGGGGCGTGGCGCCAACGTCGAGGGTCGTGGAGCGGTCGGGCTCGTCGACCTCGTGCGCCAGGCCTTGCGCATGCGCCCCGACCGGCTGGTCGTGGGGGAGGTGCGTGGTGCCGAGGTGCGCGAGATGCTCGCCGCCCTCAACACCGGGCACGAGGGCGGGTGTCAGAAGTGGCCCAACATGACACTTCACGGGTCATCATGACACTCGCGTGACACTAAATCTGGCTCATCATGACACTCGAAATGGCCACATATCTGTGCAAAGTAGGGCGTTTGCAGTGGAGACTTGGAGTGTCACACCAGGGTGGCTGTCGACCGGGCCTGGACCGCACCGGGACATGAGGCCAGCGGGCGGACTGCGGGCGCAGTGAATGTGACCCACGTCACAGTGCCAGCTGGTTGCCGTTCCTGTGTAACGCAGCACGTTCAGTCTCAGGCGACAAGGGGGTCGCCGCCAGAACCCCCCGGGCTGGGTCAAGGTGCGCACCAAGACCTAGCACACCCGGGCATGACCGGTAATGAGTAAACCCCGGTCCCCAGAGCTGGACCTACCCCGACTCGAACCATCCGGTGGGCCAGTTCGCAACGTGACCGGTTTCGGTGGCATCTGCCGCCGGAGCCGGTCTCGTTTTATGTGCGCACTGTGTCGGGCGTCAGCGCCGGGGCGCGGGCGAACCCCGACAGTGCTGGTTGGGGCGTTCGAAGTTGGCAGTGCTACTGCAGGGGCGGTTGCGGCAACCGATTCAAGCGGCCCCCCTGTTGGCTCGAAGAGCCCATTCTGTGCGAGGTCTGCCGTTGGTGAAGCTGCGGCGCTGCATGCGGGGATTCTCGAGGAAGGATCGGGACACCATGCGTTGACAAGGTCAAGACCCCTTGTCGACGACGGTTGAAAACGAGGCCATAGCGACGGTCGAAAACGAGGCCACCCAGACAGATTGGATGGGTGATCTCTGTGGAGGATTGGGCTTTGATCCGGCGGCTGGTTGCGGACGGTACGTCGCAGCGGCAGGTTGCCCGGGACTTGGGGGTGGGTAGGTCCACGGTCAAGCGGGCGTTGGCTTCGGTCCGGCCGCCGAAGTACGAGCGGCCGGTGGTGCCGACGTCGTTCACTGCGTTCGAAGCTGCGGTGCGGCAACTGCTCGCAGCGACGCCGGACATGCCTGCGACCGTGATCGCCGAACGGGTCGGGTGGACTGGGTCGATGACCTGGTTCCGCGACAACGTCCGCCTGCTGCGGCCGCAGCACCGGCCGGTGGATCCTGCGGACCGGCTGCTCTGGCTGCCCGGGGATGCGGCGCAGTGCGACCTGTGGTTCCCGCCGAAGAAGATCCCGCTGGAGGACGGGTCGAAGGCACTGCTGCCGGTGCTGGTGATCACCGCGGCGCACTCCCGGTTCATCCTCGGCCGGATGATCCCCACGCGGCATACCGCCGACCTGCTGCTGGGCATGTGGATGCTGCTGCAGGTCCTGGGTCGGGTGCCGCGGCGGCTGATCTGGGACAACGAGTCCGGCATCGGGCGCGGCAAGCGGCACGCTGAGGGTGTCGGTGCGTTCACCGGCACCCTGGCCACGACGTTGCAGCGCCTGAAGCCGTATGACCCCGAGTCCAAGGGGCTGGTCGAACGCAGGAACGGCTACTTCGAGACCTCGTTCATGCCCGGGCGTGACTTCACGTCCCCGGCGGACTTCAACGCCCAGTTCGGCCAGTGGCTGGACCTGGCGAACCAGCGGGTGGTGCGCACGACCCGGGCGCGGCCGGTCGATCTGCTCGACGCTGACCGGGCGGGCATGCTGGCGCTGCCGCCGGTCGCCCCCGCGGTCGGGTGGGTCAACCGGGTCCGGCTGGGACGCGACTACTACGTGCGCGTCGACAGCAACGACTACTCCGTCGACCCGGCGGTGATCGGCCGGTTCGTCGACGTCCACGCAGACCTGTCCGGTGTTCAGGTTCGCCACGAAGGAAGGCTGGTCGCGGCCCATGACCGGACCTGGGCCCGCGGCATGATCATCACCGACCCGCTCCACCTCGCCACCGCCAAGCAGTTGCGTGAGCAGTTCCAGCTGCCTCGCCCGGCGCCCGATCCGCATGAGGAGCTGGTGCGGGACCTGGCCGACTACGACCGTGCGTTTGGCCTCATCGACGGCGCCCTCGCCGATGGTGAGGAGGTGGCCTGATGGCATCGGCAAAGACCAGGGGCGACGCGGCCGAAGCTCTCAAGCAGCTGACCTACCTGGCCTCGGCGTTGAAGGCACCCCGGATCACCGAAGCCGCAGCACGACTGGCCGACCACGCCCGCGACGCCGGCTGGACCCACGAGGAGTACCTCGCCGCCGTCCTGGACCGTGAGGTCGCCGCCCGCAACGCCTCCGGTGCCCAGCTACGGATCCGCGCCGCTGGCTTCGCCGCGAGGAAGACGATCGAGGAGTTCGACTGGGACGCCCAACCAGCGGTACGTCAGCAGGTCGCGTCCCTGGCATCGGGTGGCTTCCTGACCGAGGCCCGCAACGTCGTGCTCCTGGGTCCGCCCGGCACCGGCAAGACCCACCTGGCCACCGGCCTCGGGATCGCCGCGGCCCATCACGGACACCGGGTCCTGTTCGCGACCGCGACCCAGTGGGTCACCCGGCTCACCGACGCCCACCGCGCCGGCCGGCTCCCACAAGAGCTGACTCGGCTGCGCCGATACGGGCTGATCATCGTCGATGAGGTCGGCTACCTGCCCTTCGAACAAGACGCCGCGAACCTGTTCTTCCAGCTGGTCAGCAGCCGCTATGAGCACGCCTCGCTGATCCTCACCTCGAACCTGCCGTTCAGTGGCTGGGGCGGCGTGTTCGGCGACCAGGCCGTCGCTGCCGCGATGATCGACCGCGTCGTCCACCACGCCGACGTACTCACCCTCAAAGGCGCCAGCTACCGGCTACGCAACCGCGGCATCGACACCCTGCCCAGCATCAGGACCCAAGACCCGGCAGACTAGAAACTCAACGAACCGGTGGCCTCGTTTTCGAGCGTCGCATCGGCCTCATTTTCGAGCGTTGTCGACACCCCTCCGCCCAAACAAGTTCACGAGGTAAAGACTTCGTCAGTAAAACTGCGTTTGGGCAATGTGCCGGGCGTGAACGTGGAGAGTGCCCTTGGCGCTGTGAAGGGGTTTATAGCGCGTCTGGTCTGAAGGGGCCGTTTGTGATGTCCGCACTCGTTCGTGGTTGCATGTCCATTTTCTCTTCTCGGGGTGTTCTCCGGACTCCGTACCGCCTCGCGGCTATGGGGGTCGTCACTGCGTTGGCGGTGACGTTGGTCCCGTCGGAACCGGCCAGGGCCGAGGCCCTACCGGCTGCGGCGAAGGCGCAGGCGAAGCCGGTGGCGTCGCGGGCGGATCTGGTCAGTGCGCAGGTGACGGCGCGTGCTCAGGGCGCGCGGGTGGAGGTGGAGTCCCTTCGTGATGAGGTTTCCACGACGTGGGCGAACCCTGACGGCACGTTGACGACGGAGCGTCACCAGGCGGCTATCCGGTATCGGGACCTTGCCCGGCGGGACGCGGCTGATCCTCTGGGGAAGTGGCGTGATGTCGACCTGACCATGGCTGAGAACGTGGACGGGACTGCCGGGCCGAAGGGCCACCCGTTGGGCTTGTCGCTGGCTGGGGCGGCCAAGGGCGCGGCCGGGTCCACCAAGAGCTCGTCGGGCACCGACGTCGCGGCCGTCGACCAAGGCCTCGGCAAGCGCAAGCAGGACCGCGAGGTGTCCCTGGGATGGGCCGGCCAGCTGGGCAAGCCGGTTCTTGCTGGCACCACGGCCACGTACAAGGACGTGAAACCGGGCGTTGACCTGGTCGTGGACTCTCGTCGGACCGGTTATGAGACTCACCTGGTCATCAACACGCCGGCCGCGTTGTCCACCCTGCTTGGGTCCGCGAAGCCGGGCTCCTTCACGTGGGACATCCCTGTCAAGACCAGGGGGCTGACAGTCCGGGCCGAGAAGGACGGCTCTGCATCATTTGTCGACGCGGACGGGCAGGTGACCTCTCGTATTGCTGCGCCGATTGCGTGGGACGCGGCGGTGGACCCGCGGTCGGGGAACCGGGTGAATGAGTCGCCGGTGGCGATGACGGTGACGCAGAGCGGGTCGGGGAAGGCCACGCTCAAACTGACGCCGGATGGGTCCTGGTTGACCAGTCCTGAGCGTCAGTTCCCCATCACGATCGACCCGACGTACGCGTCGGGGACGGTCACGACGACCTTGGACACGTATGTGTCGAGCGCGTATCCGACGGCCACGTACTCCGCGGACACGGAGCTGCGGGTGGGGACGTACAACGGGGGAGGGGACAAGTACCGGTCGTTCTTGAACTTCCCCATGGCCCCGTTCCGCGGCAAGGACATTGTCACCGCGTCGCTGTCGCTGTATGAGTTCCATTCCTGGTCCTGCACGGGCCGGTCGTTCTCAGTGCACTCGGTCTCTGCCGTGGCCACGACGACGAACTGGTCGAACCAGCCTGCGCCGAACCCGACCACGGCGTGGGGCTCGCTGACCGCAGCGAAGGGGTTCGATTCCTCCTGTGCTTCTGGACGGGTCACCGTGCCCATCACCGGCCTCATTGACACCTGGTCCGGTGCAACGGCGGACTACACCGGGTCGATGCGCCTGTCCGCGTCCGAGACTGACAACTACGCGTGGAAGAAGTTCTACTCCCTGGAGTCCTCGCAGGACCCGTACGTGACGTACACGTACAACCGCAAGCCGAACTCGGCGCCGGCCCCGACCCTGGACCCGGTGGCGACGCCCACCTACTTGGACCCTCGCGACAACGTGAACTGGCTGTTCACGCTCGACTCCACTCCGCAGTTCTTCGCCAAGGCCACCGATCCTGACGGTAACGGCTACACCAGCACCATCGAGGTGCACAACGCGACAACGGGCACGAACACGTACGTCACGTACTGCCCCACTCCTCGCAGCACCAGCCCGTACACGTTCACCCCATCAGGATCGACCGCAACGTGCTCGGTCGGAGCAACTCTGGCCAACAACACGACCTACTACGCCCGCGCCGCGGTCATGGACGACCGGGGGCTGTGGGCGGCGAACTGGTCGCCGTGGACGAAGTTCCAGACTGCGTACAACCCCCCACCGTCGGCCACGGTGTCGTGCCCGGCCGCCGCGTCGGGCTCGTGGACGGACAACCCCCCGGCCACCGACGTGACCTGTACAGTCAAGGCGACCGGAATCCCCAACGACTGGTCCACCCCTGGCTACCTGGACCTGACCGTCGATGGTGTCGCCAAGGCGCGGCAGCGCATCACCCCCACCAACGACCCGAACGTCGTGGCTGCGACCGTGACCATCCCCAGGACCACTAATGGGGCGCACAGCATCGTCGCGACGAGCGTTGCCCGCACCGGGAGGGTCGGCGTTCCGACGACCTACACGTTCGGGTGGGGAGGGGCATCGCTGACGCAACCGACCATCGGCACCGCGTCCTCGGGCACCATCTCGGTCAAGGCTGACGGGCCGCCGAAGGGATCCGCTGCCTCGGTGGCGGCCAAGGTGCAATGGCGCGTCGCAGGCTCCGGTAACGAGTCCACGGGATGGACCGACGGTCCGAGCCTTCTTCCGAAGGACAACGGGACTTCCGTGAGTGTTGACGGCTCGTTCGCTCTCGCCACGGCCGTACGCGAAGCCGGCGCGACCGCTGACCTGAACAGCCGTGTCCCGGTGCTGCTCGACGTCCAGGTGTGCTTCACCTACGCGGGTGTCTCGACGCCGCAGTGCACCTGGTCGCAGACCAACCGGTCCGTCACCAGGGTGCCGCACGCCTTCGGCAACGGGTACCCGACCAGCGCCGCCGGGCCCGGACAGGTGGCCCTGTTCACGGGTGAGTTCAACACTTCAAGCACTGACGTGAGCGTGCCCGGGTACACCGGCGAGCTGTCGCTGTCCCGTTCGCACTCCAGTTTCGATGGCGACGGCACCCTCGCCGGGTGGCCATCCGATCCGGTCACGGGTGTCTTCGGGCCGGGGTGGACCGCCTCCCTGCAAGGCGCCGACGCCGGCGCCGCGGGAATGCAGGTCATCGACAACACCCGCCAGGACGGCACGATCGTCCTGGTCGATGAGGAAGAGAACACCCTCGTCTACCAGGCCCCCACGAGAACCCGGGCATACAAGGTCACAGCCATCGGTGCCACCAAGTCCGGGTACCTGCCGGTCACGACCGACACGGTGGACGCGGCCTCCGCCCTGACCATCACCAACACCACCGCCGCGCCGGGCGCGACCATGACCATGAGCCTGACCGAGCCTGACGGCACCGTCACCACGTGGGCCCCGACCGCGTACTCGACGTCGGCGAACACCGTGTGGAAGCCCGTGTCGGTCAACGAGCCCGGCCAGGTCAGCAGCACCACCTACGGGCACGACGGCACCGGGCGAGTGATTCGCATCGTCGCGCCCGTCCCGCCCAACGCGGCCACACCGCCTCAGCCAGCTGTGACGTGTCCGACCCAGGGCTCCTTGGTGGCGGGGTGCCGGGCTCTCGACATCACCTATGCGACGGCCACCACCGCCACAGCCGCCACGCCGGGTGACTACACCGGACGCGTCAAGCAGGTCACCTCGACTTTGTGGGACCCCGCTGCGGGAGCCATGGCCACCACGACCGTCGCCGCCTACAGCTACGACAGCAGCGGCCGCCTGGTGAAGGAGACCGACCCGCGCACCGGACTCGGAACCGACTACACGTGGGATGGCACCTCCACCCGCCTCTCCTCGATCAAACCGACCGGTCTGGCCGCCTATCGGCTGGCGTACGACACCACCCCCGCCACACCCCGAGTCGCGACCCTCACCCGGGACAACCCTGCCGGATCCGGTGCTGCCGTCACCCTCGCCCGCTTTGCCTACGGCATCCCCCTGTCCGGCGCTGGGCTCCCTGACCTGACGTCCGCCGGTGCGCGCGCCTGGTACCAGGCCAGCGACCCCACCACCGGGTACGCCGTCTTCGGAGCGGACTACACCGGACCCGTCAGCGGCACGGGCGTCGACTGGGCAGCGGCCGATCTGCAGTACGCAGACAAGCTCGGGTACGCGGTCAACACCGCAACCTACGGCGCCGGCGCATGGCAGGTCACCGCAACCGACTACGACACCACCGGAAACGTCGTCCGCCAACTCGACGCCGGAGCCATCAACACCGTCCTGGCCAACCAGACGGCCGGCACGCCACTGGACGTCGGACAGGCAAATGCGCTGTCCACGCAGACCATCTACAACCAGGACATCACCGGGTCCGTCGACGAAGACGGCTCCGGGCCCAACCCGGCCGTCACCAAGGTCGTCACCCCCGCCGGTACCCTGGTCACCGACGTCTACGGGCCAGTGCGCAACGCCGCCCTGAACACCGACATCAACAATGACGGTGCCATCGACGTCGCGCCATCCCGGCCTCACGTCCAAACCAAGTACGACGAGTCCGCACCGACCGGAGCGAACGGTGCTGGGATCAACCCGGCAACCCTCCAGCCCTACCGGCTTCCCACCACCATCACCAACAGTGTCGCCGGCACCACCACGGGCGCTGCCGACGTCGAGACCACCTCCACCACCGTCAACAGCTACGCCAAACTCGCCCCAGGCGACGCCACCGAGGGCGACCCGTGGGCCTTCGGCACCCCCGCCAAGGTCACCACCGGCGGCATCACCCGCACGACCCGGCTGGACAGCGAAGGCCGCACCACCGAGACCCGACAGCCACTGGCGACCACAGGGACGGATGCGGGCACCACCAAGAGCGTCTACTACACGGCCGGCACCAACCCCGTTGACGGCCAGTGCGGGAACAAGCCGCAGTGGGCAGGCCTTGCCTGCCGCACGTTCCCAGCCGCCGCACCCACCGCCGGTGCCGGAGGCGCGACGACCCTGCCCGACTCCCGCACCACCGCGTACAACGTCTGGCTTCAGCCGCTGACCGTGATCGAGACCTCCGGCGCAGCCACCCGCACCACCGAAACCCGGTACGACCCAGCAGGCCGAACCACCGCCACCTGGACCACCACGACCGGAGTCACCGGTTCCACAGACCGGCCGGGCACCTACACGCACTACCGGGTCACGGACGGGCTCGTGGACTACACCGGCAACCTGAACAGCGCCAAGACCGACGCCGACACCACCGCCAGGACCACCAGCACGTTCGACCAGTGGGGTCGGACCCTGACCAGCACCAACGACCTCGGCGACGTCACCACCACCAGTTACGTCGCACCCGGTACCCCCGGGGCCGGAAGCCCGGCCACCGTGATCGACCCCAAGGGGACCACGACCTTCACCTACGACGGGACCGACGCCGAAGGCAAGAGCGAGCGGCGCGGTCTGGTCACCGGCCAAACGGTCACCCGCCCCGGCACCGGAGGCACCCTGACCTTCGCGGCCGCGTACGACGCTGACGGCAAGCTCGTCACCCAGAAGATGCCCGGCCAGGTCACCCAACGCACCACCTACGACCAGGCCGGTGAACCGACCGCGCTGTCCTACTCCGGGCAGGTGCAACCGGTGACCATGCAGCTGGACGCCAACAACGACCCGGTCGCCGGCCCAGACGGCAATCCCGTCTACGTCGCAGACGGCCCGGCCCAGGCGGACCAGCCGTGGCTGGCATGGTCGGTCGACAACGACGCCCAAGGCCGAGTCCGGACCGAAACCACCGGCCCATCAGCTGGGTTCGACGCCAACCCCGGCGTCGACGACCCGACCGACATCACCCCCTACGACGTGGGCCAGGCCCTCGCGTACGACCGCACGTACGGCTACGACCCCGCCGGGCGCCTGACGTCGGTGGCCGACCACACCGCAACCGGACACGACGTGGACCTCACCACCTCACCATGCACGGTCCGCTCCTACGCGTTCGACGCCAACGGTCGCCGCACCAGCCTGACCGCGGCCACCCACAGTGACGGCAACTGCGCCGGAACGACCGGCGTGAGCACGGTCACCACGGACTTCAACAAGTACGACACCGCAGACCGACCCACCCTGGGCGCGGGGGGGGTGGGGCAGTACGTGTACGACGCTATGGGCCGACAAACCACCGTCCCGTCCACGGACGCACCCACCCCGGGCGCGGGCAACATCACCGTTGGGTACTTCGATGACGACCTGCCCCGCACCATCACCCAAGCCGGGACGACCACCACTTTCACACTGGACTCCGCCGGGCGCCGCCAGACCGCCACGACCACGACTGGCACCGCCACGTCGACCTTGGTGCGGCACTACACCGACAGCTCCGACAACCCTTCCTGGACCGACCTGAACGGGACCATCACCCGGTACACCGAATCCATCGGCGGTGACCTCGGCGCAACCATCGCCACCGACGGCAGCACCGACCTGACCCTGGCAACCCTGCACGGCGACATCGTCACCACCGTCCCCATCCCGGCCACCGCGGCGTCCACGGCACCAGCGCTGGGGATCGACGGGTGGTCGGACTACCAGGAATACGGCGCCACCCGACCCGGATCCACCACCGCCACCGTCGCAGGCCCCATCGGGTATGGGTGGCTCGGAGCCAAGCAACGCTCCACCACCACCGACACCGCTGGACTTACCCTCATGGGCGACCGCCTCTACAACCCCACCACCGGACGATTCACCAGCGCCGACCCCGAACCCGGCGGCAATGTCACCGCTTACGCCTACCCCGTCGACCCCATCAACCAGTTCGACCTTGACGGGCATCGATGGAATTGGAAGCGTGCAGCCAAAATTGCGGGCTTCGTTGCTCTCGGTGCGTGTATCGCCTTCTCGGCGGGAGCGTGCGCGGTGGCGGGCGCGGTAGCCTTCGGGGCCAGCTTCATGTCGAATCGTTCGGACTACAAGAGCGGTCAGATCGATCGCGGAACCTTCCTCCGTCGCACGGCTGTTGATGCGGCTCTGGCCTTGGTTCCGGGCGGACGAAGCGCTCGATTGGTCGGGCGACACAGCGTCGGCGACATCGGGGTAGGATTTCGTGGCACGGTCCGTGCCGCTCGGGCCGCCGTGTCGAGAACCAGAAACTACGCAGGCGCGCATCGCGGCCCTTGGTCGGCGAGGGCCGCAGCACGACACTCGATCGCCGAGTTCCGCGGCAATTGGACCGTACGTCCGCGGGCTTCCGCTCGCCGACTCGGTTTCGGCATCGGGGCCGCTTACGCCGGCGATCGTTGGGGGTGACAAACATGCGAAAGCGAGATTCCTTTGGGACCAAGCTGCTGGCGTTTGTAACCCTCGTACCCGCCTTTATCGCTCTTACTTTCTTCCTCGAAGGCGATGGCTGGTACTGGCTCCCCGTCGCCATCGCATACCCTCCCCTGTCGTTCGGTCTTGCAATGCTTCTGTTTGGCGGTGACACCAATGGAAAGGATGGCGAGCAACAAGACTTGTGAGCGCACGAACTCTTCGGGTTGGAAGGTCGCGAAAGGGCCGTGGGTTTGGCGCCGGTCTGTAATGGCGCCTCGAGGGTTGGCCTGCCTCCACAGCCTAGGCCGGGGTTGATGTCAGAAGTCGTCGTCGAGGACGATGCGCGAGGTTCTAACACGTGACAGCCCATCCAGGCCATGTAACCCAGTGCGTGTTCTAGGCAGGCTGTCCCGCCGTCCGGCGAAAGACACTTCTTCTGGCGGGGACACTCGGCGTCTGGGCAGGACACTTCCGCTGGTGGGCGGTTCATGCCGGGACAGTCGGTTGGGCGAGAGTGGGTCGCTCTGACGGTTCGCCGCGTTCATCTGGACCCGCCAGGGCCGGCACAACGCAGCGAGGAGTTCCCTCATGCAGTACCGCGTGCCTCCGCTGGTTGCTCCAGCGGACCCGCTCGCCGAGCAGCCGATGTGGCGCTTGGCGGCCATCCGCCCGGATCACCCGAGGTTCAAGCACCTGCCGCTGGTCAAGGGCGTGGCCGGCGACGTGATCGAGGTTGTGCGTGGTGACGTCTCCTGGTCTGAGCGTCTGACGGACCACCCTGACTTGGACAAGCTGTTGGAGCGTCTTGGCAAAGCCTTCTTCGTGGTCGAGAACCGCTTGGGTGGCGTGGCGCTCATCCGCACCGGCGCTCGTACTGCGGTGGGGCTCATCGAGCTTCACCTGTACTGCGCGCCCCTGAGGTTGCAGCAGTCCGCGGGTGCGGCCGAGTCCATGGCCGAGCTCATCGAGTCCCTGGAGTCGCAGGCGCAGCGCCTTCGGGAGCTCGCCGACGACGGCTGGGAGCTGTTTCGCTACCCGGCCACAGGCGTTCACATCCTGGTGGACACTCGTCGCCCGAATGAGCACCTCACCGCAGACGACCTGCCCTGACCGCCAGTCTTGGCTCACTTCACGCGTCCCTCGCCCGACCTTCGGGCGAGGGACGCCTCATGCGCCACTTCCGACGCCAGGGGGTCCACACCGCCACGCCTGACAGCTTCCTTCCCGCGGCAAGTCGCCGAGGGCCCACGTCCGTCGGCCTCAGCTTCGACGTCATCTTCGTCCTTCACTTCCGCGTCATGTTCGTCTTCTGCTTCTTACTTCACCTCACCTTCCATCTCGACGACCTCGAACGGCGAGGCGCCGGCGTGTCCGTGGCGAGTGCCGCGACGGCGGCTCGGGCACCATGAGCCCCATGCGCGCTGGTGAGTTCCTACCCTTCCACGGTCACGTCGTGTGGCTGACGAAGGAACAGGGCGGCCGTGACTCGGGGCCGCCCCCGACTCCGGAGGACCAGGACTACGTGGCGACCGGGTTCGTGCCGCCAGCGACGCTCGAGTCCGGTCTGGCTTCGGTGGTGCTGCGAGTGAGGGACCGAACAGCGTGGCGGTCGCCCGCGGACGCGTGCTGGCTGGCGGTCGACAACGTTCCGCCGCACCAGGTAGGGCCCGGTGACATCATCGTGGTCACCGAGGGACGTCGGACGGTCGCGTACTTCCACGTCAAGGACGTTGACTCGGACGTGCCTAGACCCGAACGCTGAACCGGCGGCCACGGACCCGCCGCGGATCGTCGGGGTGGTGACGGAAGACCGGGGTGGGGTTCCCGTCGTCGTTGAGCTCGGTGGACAGCCGACCGCGTAGCCGGGTGCGCCGACCGGCCAGCTGTCCGCGTTTGGCGCGAAGCTCGGGCCACCCGTCAGGGGGTGCCAGCCCAACCGGCCGGGGCCTCGCAACCTCCACCGCCCAGCTCCCGACACGCTCGGTGCGCCGACCCTCCCTCCGGGCGGAGCGCAGCGAGGTAGGTCTCGACCGCTCGAACTCCCCAAAGGAGCGCGCCTGTTCCCACGTGGTCCTCGGCTCCACCGCCGTCAGCGCGGGTTCCCGGATGAACTCCCGTCAGTGCCAGTTATCGCGAGCGGCGCTGTCCGGTCGGATGTGCGCTCGCAGGTGTGACCGCAGGCGAAGGACCTTCGCCGGGCATCGCGGGCACTGCACCAGGGGCCGGGTGTTCTCCCACTCTTCGACGGTTGCTGGCCACCACCAGCGCAGCTGTCCGTTGACTCCGTACCTGCCGTCCTCGGTGGGGAACGTGCCCCGGGCAAGTTTCTGGAAGATGTTCGCCGCCGACCAGCCGAACCGGTCGCTGACGTCACCGGTCGTCAACCGGGGTGGCAGGCCCTCCAACGCGCGAGCCAGGTACGTGGGTCCGAGCCCGGTCCTCGCGGCGATCTGCTCCGGGGGTTCGCCGGCAAGCCACGCCTGCTCCACGCTTCGGCGGACCAGGTCAGGCACGCCGACCTTGTTGGGCAGAGCATGAAGGACCAGTCGGTGACCGGCTCGACGTGGGCGCATGGGTGCGACGTCGTGGGAGTACCGCAGCGCGACCGCTAACGCTGTCCGTGAGAGCTGGTCACCCTCGAGGTTGGCGTGGGCGCGCGCCTTGATGACCGCCGGTGAGAACCCTGCCAGGCGCATCGCGACCATGCGGTAGTCGCGGGCGGTGAGGAAGTCGCTTCGCGCAAGGGTCAACCGCACCCACCCGGCCGCGGCGTCCGCGTGCCATTGCCGTCCGTCGCGCGGCACGCCGGCGGTGCGCAGCTCGCCCTCAAGGGTGGGGGCCCAGGCCGGGCCTAGCCGCCATTCCTGCAAAAGCTGGCGCGTTGTCGGCATCGCGTCCCCTCCTTCGCGCCGGCGTGCACTGGCACCGTACTGCGCTCGAGCCGCCCTGACGGCTCACGCACTGCGGGCGCAAGGCTGACGCGTCCCCCGTACACGGTTGGCCCGGTGCTCACATGGCCTGGCCGCACCGGGGGCGAGTCCCGTCACGCGGGTTGTTACGCGCTCTGCTACCTGGGTTCCGCGACACCGCCGGACCGGGCAGAGCGGGCCCGCTGCGCGGCGGTACGACGCCTACGCACCCGGTACACCAGGGACGGCGCGTACTCCAACGCCGCTTGCCTCTGCAGCAGCGCGTTGAGCCGCTGGTAGTACCCGGTAGCGCTCCACCCGAACGTGGCCCGGATGGCCTGCTCCTTGGCGCCGGCACCGTGGAACGCCGCGGCTTCGAAGTCCAGCAGTTCGCGCTCGAGCGCCGTCAGCTCGTCCTTGGCCGGATCTGCCATGTCGTGAGTGTATGGCTCTACACGCAGCTCGCGCAGTCCCCTGCCGGGGACGGCCTGTGCGTGGTCAGTTGGGCGCTGCGGCGACCTGGTGCTGGCGCCCTTGCGCGTCAGTCCAGCTCACTGCGGCTGGGGCGTGGGGTTTGGACGTGCCGGTTCGGTATTCGCCCACGACGACGCGCCACTGGTTGGTGGCGGCGCTAAGCTGAGTCGTGGTCAGGGCTTGCGCGCCGGCCGGGAAGTGGAAGTCGACGTTGGTGGCGCCGGGTGGGATGGCGGCGATGATGCGGGCACCGGATGGGGTTGCCGGGTCGTCGCCGGGGAGTTGGATCCGGTCGAGGAATGCGGCGGCGCTGGTGCCGAGCGAATGCGCTGTCCAGGTCATGTCGTCGTTCGTTTCGGCGTAGCCGAAGAACCGGGCGCGCTGGTCGATCCACGTCGTCCCTGGTTGACCGGTCAGGTTCGAGCGGTACGGACGGGACGGGAGCCTTCCGGCGGGACCTGCCAGCTGGCCGGTCGGTGTGGCGAACACCAATCCGCGGAATCCGGCTGCGTCCTCGGGGTTGTCGAACTGGCGGATGAACGGCACTCGCTGCCCGGGGAGCGGCTGCCCTTTGACCCCGGTCATGCGTTGGGTCGGGGCGGGGTTGAGCAGGTCGTGCGGGTGGCCGCTCAGGGTGCGGGTCACGCCGACGATGACCCCGTGGCGGCCGGAGGCGGGGGCCCATGTCTCCATGTCGTCACCGAGGCGCAGGACGGCGTAGCGGTCATATGTTTTGGCGCCGAGCTGTTTGCCGCTGACTTCGACGGCGCCGTCGGGTTGGGTTCGGAAGCGGAACGCGAACCCTTCGAATGCGATGTTGACGGTGCCGGTCGTGGTGCTGGCGCCGGCGGGGACCGTGGTCTGGTCGCGTGAGGAGCCGGTCAGGCCCCACGCGGTGCCGGTGGCGACGACCGCGACGAGGGCGGCGGCGGCCGCTGCGACCCGGCGGGTCCGCTGCCGTCGGCGTACTCGGGTGATGGTGGTGTCGGGGTCGACGTGCATGGGTGGCAGGGCGACGGTTTCGAGGTAGTCGGTCAGGTCAGTGGACATGTTCGCTGTCCTCCCGGTGGATGAATGCACGGAGCTTGGCTGCGCCTTTGGACGCGCTGGACTTCACGGCGCCGACGCTGATGCCGAGGTGGGCGGCGACGTCTGCTTCGGACATGCCGACGTAGTACCGCAGGGTCACCGCCTGCCGTTCGCGTGGCGGCAGTTGTGCCAGGAGCCGAGCCAGGTAGGTGTGGTCTTGGGGGTTGTGGTCGCGCCATCCGGGGTCGGGAACGTCGGCGACGACGGTTTCCCGTCTGTGTTTGCGGGTCTGGTCGCGGTGCAGGTTCAGCATGACGGTCCTGGTGTAGGCGAGGGGGTCGCCGTCGCGGACCCGTCGCCATCGGGGCAGGACCTTCTCCAACGCGCCCTGAACGAGGTCTTGGGCGGCGTGGGCGTCACCGCACAGGAACCACGCGGCCCGAAGCAGCCGTGGGGATGCCTGCTGAACGAACGCTGCGAACTCTGCCTCCACCTGCTCCTGGCCCATCACACCCCCTCTCACACGTCGTCTGGTGCACCCCGTCGCCCTTACAACTGTGTGCGGGCCAATCAGGTTGCCTGCCAGCGCACCGAGGATGGCTCAAGGAGTCTGTGAGTATGCCCGGGGAACGAGCGGGGCCGGCGGGTGTCAGTGCACCGGCAGAACCCGGTAGCGCCACGCGCCTGAGGACTCCGGGTCCGCCTCAACCCACGTAACGCGAGCGGGCATCTCGGTGCCGGGTGGGTCCCCGGCGTCCCGTTCGGCGGCGAGGTCACCCACTGCGAGCGGGTGTGGCAGGGCTTCGTTGTCTTCGTCGGTGGACCAGGCCGGCACGCCGCGCGGGTCGGGCAGCGGCGACTCGTCGACGACCAGGACCGGAAGGGCTCGCAGCTGCACGACTTCGTCCGCGCCTTGGCCGGTCCGGCCGACGACCTGCACCCACACCCGTTCACGTGGACCGGCCCCACCCAGCAGCAGCGCCCCTGGCGTTGCCGACTGCGGGTGCGTCAGCTCCTCGACGAGCACCCGCATCCGACCCGAGGAGTCAGTCGACGAGGAGTTCAGCTCCACGTCGACCTCTGTTCCGGTCAACGCCTTTGCCACGACGAACCCACCGGCGTCCTTGACGACCGCTGCGACGGCCCGGCCCTCGGCGGGGCCGGCCAGCCACACCCGGTCCCCGACGTCGAAGGGCGCCACGTCACCCGGCGGCCGGTCGCGGCGGAACGCGGTCACACTCTCACCCGGGGCCACCACTCGTCGCAGCACCCGCAAGGTTCGGTGTGCCCATGGGTCGTGCAGCTCGGGGTCGCGGGTGAGCCAGGTAGGAGCGTCCTCCCAGGTCCGTCCGAGGCGTGCGGCCGGGTCGTGGAAGATGGCGCGCGCCCACGCCCGAGCGGACGTCACCTGACCGTCCAGCTCGACCAGGGCGGCTCTGCCGTGCTCGAGCGTCTGCTGCCGCTGCCGACCCTGGAGCTCCGTGCCGGCCAGTGCGGTCAGGGCGTCGAACAGACACTGGCTCGGATGGGTGCGCGGGTCGTGGTCGAACACGGGAGGCAGGACAGCGTGGTCATACAGGAACTCCGGTGCGAGGTCGACACCGTTGGGCCACACGATGGTCCCGGTCTCCTCGTCGACGCGGACCGCTGCAAACACGGTCGGGTCGTCACGGACGCGTTGGAAGGCGGGCCCCCACAGGAACGGGCCGACGTCGAAGTTCCCCCGGGACCCGTCGTTGAACGTCAGCTCAAGGATGCGGCCTGGTCCGGCGCTGACACTGGTCACACGCCTGAAGTCGTCGCTCCCGCTCACGTTGCTCTCCCCTTGTACTTCCGCTGTCGCGGAGTGTAGGGCTCTGCACGGACGGTCCATGTGGAAGTGGCATGCCCGGGGCTTGGGCACCGCCGTCAAGGTCGCTGCCCGGGCCGGGCCGTGAGGCGGCAGGGGGCGGGCCAGGGCGTAAACCGCACGCCGTCGAAAGCGTGCCGTGACGATGGATAGCCATTTCCGCGACATATGCCGATGGTCGATGTATGGTTGGGGGATGGGGAGAGCTGCGATGCGGGAGCCGACGTTCTTGATGCTGGCTGCGTTGGCTGAAGGGCCGAAGCATGGGTATGGGGTGATGCGGGCGGTGTCGGAGTCCTCGGCGGGAAGGGTCGAGCTGAAGGCTGGGACTTTGTACGCGGCTCTGGACCGCTTGGTCGGGGAGGGACTTGTGCGTGTTAGTGGTGAGGAGGTGGTCGAGGGCCGGTTGCGCCGGTACTACGACCTGACCGATGCCGGGGTTGACGCGTTGGGGCAGGAGGCGCAGCGGTTGGCGGCGAACGCTCGAGCGGCGACGCGGGCGTTGCGGGCGCGGGGGGTCCTCGCGTGAGCACTGGGTCGGTGGAGGAGGGGTACCGGCGGTTGCTGCGGTGGTTCCCGGCCCGGTGGCGTGCCTACCGGGAGGAGGAGGTGCTGTCGGTGCTGCTTGCGGGGTGCGTCGGAGCAGGGGCGGACGCGTCCCACGTGGGGTGAGCGTGTGGACTTGGTGGGTCACGGCTTGGTCGCCCGCGTTGAGGCGATGGCGTCGCTGGATGTGCGGCGGCGCACTGCCGCCGTGGCAGCGGTCAGCGGTGCGGCGCTGTCACTGGGGTGTCTGGTCGTGGGTGAGCTGTTGCCGTGGCTGGGCCGATTCGTGTGGGGCGCAGGCCAGTACGCACCGGCCGCGCCGACGCGATCTGGGTTCGGGGTGGTCGTGTACGGGCTGTGGCTGCTTGCGCTGGTGCTCATGGGTGCGTGGCGGGTCCGCGCCGGGAGGCAGCTGATGGTGGCGACCGCGCTGCTGGCGTGGTCGGCCCCGTGGGTCGCTGGGGTGGTGGGCGAGTCGGCGCCGCCGTTGTACTTCTGCGTTGTCCTGGGCTTCTTGGCTGTCCTCGCCGCGGCGGGCGAGGTGTCGCCCCGTTTTGGCAAGACTAGGTTCGACGTGCTGGCCGTCGCGGGCGTCGTGGTCCTTGGTGCTGTCCTCGTCGGTGTGGCTGCGAGGCCGTACATCCTGTGGTGGACCGGCGACCCTTACTACGCGTTCTACCGGCAGTGGCCGGTCGGGCTCATCGGTGTCGGCCAAGTCCTGCTGTGGGCCGTCCCGACCGCCCTGCTGGTGCTGTTCGTCGCAGCCGGGTTCCGGCGACGGCTCCGCGCCTGGGTTGGGCCTGCGGTCGTGGTGGCCGTGCCGTGGATGGAGCTGGCGCTGCTGGCCGGCGCCGGGAACACCGCCCGGGCAGGCTTCCCGGCGGCGGCCGTCCTTGCTGCCGCTGCCCTCATCGTCGGTGTCGCCGCGTTCGCCGGTCTACGGGTGAGCCTCCACGCTGCCCAGGCGCTACCCGCTCAGCCCGACGCTGGCGCCTGACGCCCCCGGGTTCACGGGGCAGGCGGCGCCTGGTTCCCCGCCTTGGCGGCCCGGTAGCCGCGGTACATCCAGCGCCACTGCCGTACCAGCAGCACACCCATCCACACCATGATGACAACCAGCCCGGCCAACACCGCGACGGCGTACACGCGCTGCGCGGTTCCGGTCAGGTGTGGGCCAAACAGCAGCGACGTCGCAGCCACCACGACGACGTACACGCCGCCGACGACCCGGACGCGGTTGTTGTAGCGCCGAGTCGCCTCCTTCACTTGCTGGCGGTACAGGGTTTCGGCTTCGGTGTGCGGCCCGAGCTGCGCCCGGCGCCGACGCGGCCCGTCGGTGCGTTCGCGTTTTGCGGCGGACAGCTCGGCCACGACCTGCTCGCTTCCCCACGCCGGCTGGGGCTCGCTGGCCTCGACGTACGTGATGTTCGAGGGCAGGTCCTCCGGATTGATGTACAGGCTGGGGTTCACCCCGTGTTCCACCATGCGGCGCAGCGGGTGCCCGGTCGGGGCGCGCGCCCGGTCGCCCGGCTCATACGTGATGCCGGACGCGTGCTCGGTCGGGTCAACGTCCTCACCTGCTGCGCGCCGGGCCTCGATGCCCGCACGGACCGCCTCGATGGCGGCCAGGTACTCGGCCTCGGTGTCGAACACGTCGACGACGACATGCCGGCGCTCGTGACGGCCCGGGTCGAACCGGTAGTGGCGCACGACGAACCGTTGGATGGTGTCGTCGTCAGCGTCCACGCGGGCCACCCGCGCAGGCTACGGCGTCGACACCGGTGCAGGTGAGTCATACGGCGCCGGGTGAGTTCGTACGCCGAACCTTGCGCCGCCACGGCGGCGGTGTCGGTGCCGGGTGCCAAGGTCACTTCATGGACGAAGAGGAGCGGTCGGGGGAGCCGCGAGTGTATAGCCATACACTCGCGGAGGAAGTGGACAAGCTGGCGCCGGGGATGGGTGGGGTGTGGTTGGTGTCGTCGCGGAAGGCGACGACGCACGTGTGGGACCTGGATGCGATGACGTACCGGCGCCAGCCAGGCCCGGGGTCGGGTCGGATGGCGTACGACGACATGACGGTGCCCATTGCGAGTGTGGGGGTGTGGCCGGAGGTGGGGCGGAGCAGTTTGGTGTTCTTTGACGACCCGTATGACCCGTCGGTGGAGCAGTGGCGGATCTGTTCGCGCATTCGGAGCATCACACGCATCGAGCCGCAGGAAGGTGGTGGTGCTTCGTGACTGGCGGTGACGAGGTGGAGACGGTGGAGCTGCCGATGGTGTGCACGTGCGCACCGGAGGGTGCGCAGGCGGCGGTCGAGTTGCGGGCTCGAATGACGCAGCGGTTGTCGCAGGGGTCGAGGGTCCTGAGGGCGCGGCCGGTGGCCGATGCCGGGTTTCTCTCTGCGGTGTGCTTGTCGTTGAGCGCTGACTTCCAGTCGCACGTGGCGGGCATCTTCATGGACCAGTGGTTCCTGGTCGTGGTGGAGCAGCTGCTGCCCTCGAATGAGGAACGTCGGGTGGTTGTTCAGGCTGACGCGGCGGAGGACGGCTTGGCTGCGGTGTGGGAGTGGCTGTCGCGGTACGGTCCCGCCTGATTGGGAGGCGATACCTGTCCAGCGCCTACCGACGTCCTCCGTTGATTCCCGGGGCAGAGGCCAGTCCGGCGCGCTTGTCGCCGCTCGAATCGCCACTGCCAGGCTCACCTGAGTATGCCTCGACACAGGCTGGGCGCTACAGGCGTTGGGTGCGCAACCTCAGCGCGTTGCCGATGACGCTGACGGAGGGCAGGGCCATCGCAGCGGCGGCGATCATTGGCGAGAGCAGCAGCCCGAACGCCACGTAGAGCACTCCGACGGCCACCGGGCTCCCGGCTGCGTTGCAGACGAGAGCGAACACGAGGTTCTGCCGGATGTTCGACCTGGTCGCTCCGACAGCGCCCGCGACCGGACGATGCCGGTCAGGTCACCTTTGAGCAGGCCGACCCCGGCGCTCTCGATGGCGACGCCGGGGCCACTCAAGCCAAGTTTCCCTACAAGTCGTAGGCAAACCTCGATCAGAGCACCAGCCACCGAGCGCAATGTTGCTACGACTTGTGGCAACATTTCGCCGCGTGCTCAGGCGCCCCGCTCGGTGCCCTCGGTGAGTTGCATCCGAAGTTGGGCGACCTGCTCGGCCAGCTCAGCGACCTGCACCGCCGTGCGGTCCTCTGCCGCCTGAACCTCACCGACCTTCTCCACGAACCACGACGCGATGGCGGCCGTAACGACGCCCAGCAGCGCGATACCGGTCACCATCAGCGCCACCGCAACCAGCCGCCCCTGCGCCGTCACCGGGTACCGGTCGCCGTACCCGACCGTCGTGACCGTGGTGGCCGCCCACCAAGTCGCGTCACCAAACGAGGTGATGGTCGCCCCCTTAGCTCCCCGCTCCGCATCCAGAACAGCAAGCGACGCAACCAACGCGACCACCGCAACGGACGCCGCAACGGACGCGACAACGCGGCCGCGGGCGAACGGCTGACCGCGGCGCGTGATGACGCTCAACGCGACCACCACTCGCAGCACCCGCAGGGGGCGAAGCATGGGGACGGCCAACGTGACCACATCCACCCAGTTGCGCCACAGGAACGCGGCCCTCCGCTGCGACCATGACACCCGGAGAACCAGGTCGAGCAGGAACAGGACCCAAACCAGCCACGTCACGGCCGTGCAGGCAACGGCCGCCCATCCCGGCAGCTTCGGGTCGAGGATGGGCCACGCGTATGCGCCCAGGAACACGACCGCGGCGCCGATGAGCACTGGCCCGGTACGCCGCTCCCAGTCCTCTACGCGCCCGTCCTGCACCGGCGACGCGTCAGACAGCGCACCCGGTGTCCGAGTGGCGCCCATCGGCGGAGCCTGCTCGTTCACATCCGCGCTAAGATTTCGGACTTCTTCGCGTCGAACTCCTCGCTGGTGAGGATGCCCGCGTCCCGCAGCTGACCGAGCTGCCGCAGCTGCTCGATGGGGTCGACCGCCGGCGGCGCCGGGGTAGCAGCCAGCTCACCGGCCCCAACCGGTGCAGCACTGACAGCGTCCATGCTCTGGCTCGGAACGACTTGGCCGGGCACCACGGGCATCTGGAATGGCGCCCCAGTCGGCTGTCCCACGTGGCCGATGAGGTGCGTGTTCTCCGTCCGGTGCGTGTTCGCGTGCCGCTGGATAGCCAGCCGGGCTGCGTGCGCCGTCTCGTTGATGATGCGCTGTCCCTCCCTGAAGTTCGGGATGTCCTCCATCGTCACGACCTCGACACCCCGCGCACGCTGCACGTGCACCACGACGTTCCCGACGCCTCGGGCCTTCTGCGACATTGACTGCCGCACATCCACGTCGACCACCGCCGAGATAGGCACCTGCTGCGCATCCGTCGACAGGAGGCCCTTCTCGAAGAACAGGTAGTGCGCTGTCACCTTGTACCGGCCAGCACCAAGGCCCGTCAGGGGCTTGCCTACCGCCCGCCACAACGCGTCCGGGTCATCGTCCACCGGCGTGCTGACCGCGGACCGGACCGCACCCTGCACAGCCGCGCGGACCCGCCCCGGCTCCGCGATCTGCTGTCCCGGAGCGAAGTGCTCCGTCCACGCAGACCCATCCCAGTACCGCTGCCGACCGTCCTCTTGCGGGTACCAGCCCGCCGGGGCCTGACTCATCGCGCCCTCCCTCGACCGAACCCTTCGAGCCCACCCACCGCAACCGACGTTGCGCACGTGGAGCCCCCGGAACACGCTAGACGGCGTTGCCCACCAGATGGGGCGTTTGCACTAAAAGAGGCCCACCACTCGCCCGCCCACCGGAGGAACGGGGTTCCGTATGAGGAACGCCTCGCATGCGTTGTGCCGGACCCGACGGGTCCAGATGTACGCCGCGAAGGGTCAGAGCGACTCGCCAGCCCACAAGCGGCGGCGAGTGTCCCGCTTAGAACCGTGCAACGAGGAGTGTCCTGGTCAGAAGGCAGAGTGTCCTGCGCAGAAGTGTCCAGGGCAGATCTTCAGACACACCGACCAGAACACGCAACCGGATGGTTGCACATCGCCTCAGGGACGGAACGGTGGCGTTCATGGGAAACGCTCTGAGGCCCGTAGTGCATGACGGGGACGGCACCTGGTTTGCTCCTCACGGACTGCGCGTCGTGCTGCTGAGCGACGACGAAATCGGCCGCTTGGAGGAAGGCGAAGAGTCCGTACTCGAGCAGTGGACCGGTGTGTGCCTCGGTGACCTGTTGATGGAGAACGTCGACTTGGGTGACGGACTCAGCTGGGTGTGGCCAGGCCAGTAGGCCACGAGCCGGCGTTTGAGGCGAGTCGGTTCCGAGGCACCTGCGTGGGTCAGCGCGGCACACCTACGCGCTACGGGGCAACGCGTGGCGGCTGTTGGCGTGTGTGAGGACGACCCTGACCTGCGCTCGGTCGTGTTCGGGCTTTGGAGCGCGCCGGTCATCGGGTCGTTAGAACCCGCACTCGTCGCGAGGCCGTGACGAGGTTCACGGGCAGCACCCTTGACGTGCGAGTGCAGCGACCGCCGCCATCGACCCTCACCTTGACCGGTCGCGGGCCGCGCCCCCACCGTGAGACCCCTGCACGGTGGGGGCGCCTTCGCAGCACCGGTCCGGATGTGACCCAGCGGGAACCGTCGCTGAAGCGGACCTCGAGCAAACCGAAGCCGCAGACCGCACGGCTGACCTGCCGTCGCCTGAGGACGCCCTGCCGCTCACAGTTCGGCGCCGGGGGCGGCGCGGGTTCAGCCGGTCAGGCGAAGGTGTTGTGGCACTGGCGCGTGATGTCCGTGCCCGAGGACACGATCACCGCGCACGCCAAGCCGCCCTGCGCGAGTTTGCCAGGGCCGCGGTACTGCGACCCACTGATGTTGTTGCAGCCGGGGTGCAGGGTCCCGTAGAACCGGTAGAAGAGGCGCCCGTACTGGTCGTAGTACGTGAAGTCGATGCGCGTGTTGCACATCGGCAGCCCGGACGGGATCGGGAACCACGACGCGGTCTGGCTGGTCACGTTCAGGCCGGAGCCGTAGATCTGGTGACAGATGCCGCCGGCCGGGATCTGGTACCCGGACGGGAGCGTGAAGCGGACCCAGTAGCTGCACCCGTTTGCCGACGGTGTCGCTGCCTCCGCCTGCGGTGCGGGTGCAGCGGTGACGGCGAGCCCGACGAGGAACGCGACCGCCAAGGTCAGTCGAGCTGCTCGCGAGAGCAGGATGGCGCCCAGGCGCCGTGAAACGGTCAAGACCACAGTGTTTCTCCCCCCATGAAGTGACGCCGAGTCCACGAGCGTGCGGGCTCGGACTGGTGGCTGGAACCTACTCCCGCGGGCGCCGTGTGCGCGCACTTTGCCGCAAACTCGCCGAAGACTGCGTGGCGAACCGCTGCGGCAGCCCGGTGGCAGAGCTTCGGCGGGAGCTATCGGTCCTGGTTCGTCGTGGGGTGCGGCGAGGGTCGCTGTCGTCGTCGCGTCCTGCGCAGCCACGCGGGTAGGTCGGTGCGCAGCCGGCGGGCCCACACGGCCGCCACGGTAAGGACGGCCAGGAGGATGGCGACGCCGATGCCCAGCTGGAGCAGCCGAGTCGGGTCGCGTTGGGAGTCGACGTCAGCCTTCACCATGGCGTCGACGCGGCTGCCGGGCAGGTCCAGGACGAGCACGGTCAGTGGGGCGGTGTACCCGGTGTCGACGGTTGCGGGCTGCCACCCGGTCGGTTCGTCGTCCGGGATGGGCTGCGTCTGCTCCACGTCGCGGACGCGCACCCAGTCGTCGTACCCGGGCACCCGCGCGCGGACCCCGGCCAGGCACCTGGCGGAGCGGCACCCGTTGTCGGTGATGAGCAGCTGCACCGCGGTTGCGGTGGCGGTTCGCCCGTGGTCGTGCAGGGCCTGGGTGGACCGGTAGCCGACGACGACGTCGCCGGTGAGGATGACGCCCCAGACACAGAAGATGAGCAGCATCGCGGGCGCCTTGGCGTACAGGGCTCGTTCGCCCTGCTTGGCGAGCTCCCACAGTTGACGCCACCCGCCTGACGGTGTCGACGTGCGGTTGTCGCTCATCGCAGGGGTGGGGTGCACGCCGACCATGGTGCCGCGGTCGCCGTGGTGGGCAGCGCTAGCCTCAGCGTCGCCGTCCCAGGGTCGGCAGGCCGCCGGAGATGGTGCGCACGCTCGTGCCGCGCTGGGACCGTGAGCTGGCCCGGTCGGTCCGTGCTGCGGCGCGCAGCTTCTTCGTGCGTTCACGTTCGCGCTCGGCCCGTTCGCGCCGTGAGCCGGGAGGGCGCTGCGCCATCGTCTGGGCTCGTCGCGCCCGCCGGGCAGCCTCCTCCTCCTCCTGCCCCTTCGCGGAGCGGCCGGCCGCGGCCGGACTTTGCCCGCGGAGCTTGCGCGACGTACCAGACGGCGAGGGTTCGGTCGGTGCCTTGGCGTACGGGCGAGCTCCCAGTCCCGCAGCCCTGACCCGGTCGCACGTGTCACACGGGTCGCCACTGATCCAGGACGAACCTTGGGCCACGATCCGGACCGAAGTGCGCCCGCACAAGCTTTGCGTCGCTGCTGCCGGGTTGAGCAAGTGGACGCGGCCGAGGTCGTCACCGCCGTCGAGGACCCGCCACGCGGGCTCCTTCCACACCGCGTCGTCGGACGCGGTGTCCCGAGCTGCCACCGCGGCCGCCCGCACGGCGTGGCACCGTTCGCAGCGCGGGTAGTTCACCGCCTCCCACGACTCCTGCCACCACGGCGCGTCCCAGATGCGCCCGCACAGCGCCAGCAGCCGGTTGCGCGGGTTCAGGACGTGAACGACGTCGTCGGAGTCGATGACGCGGGAGTCGAAATCGAACCGCCCCGTCGGCATCGGGCGGATGAGCTCGACGACCAGCTGGTCTAACGCCACATGTCCCCCTGCCTGACCGCCCCGGCGATTCCGGTCCACCGAAAAGGGGAGGGGACTCGGCGCGCCAGAACCGTCTCTGTGTCACCCTCATTCTGCCATCGGCGGGTGACCTGTGTTAGTGCAATCGCTAGGCTCCACAGACCGTTCCGCCATCATCTGTGCCCCGATAGGGCTTGGCTCGTGTCACGTCCGGTTTCACCGTCACACTGTCCGGGTCACAGAGGCAGACCGGTCAGGGTGTTGCGGCGGCTGGTCTACGGGTGCAGGTTGCGCTTGGGCAGTCCGAGCAGGTCCCGGGCGCGGGCCGCGGCGGCGCCTTCGACGTCGGCGTTGGCGTTGGCGTCAGCGGCCTGCTGGTTCCACTCCTCGATGGTGTGGGCCTGCGACATGAGGTGGTAGTGGTCGGCGTCGACGACGCTGTCCTTCGCAAGCTGCTCGATGACGGGTGCCACTGCGCGGGGCCATGCCGTGTAGGCGCGGAAGTCCTCGGCCTCCTGCGTCATGCCGGCGCTGATGACGGCCGCTTGATTCTTGACGGTCGACAGAGGGGCGCCGGCGTCAAGCAGGTCGTTCAGCTTGCCGATGGCGTCGTTGGGGTTGGCGACGATGGCGAGGTACTTGGCGCCTGCGGCCTTGTAGTCCTCCACGGCCAGGGTGGCGTCCTTGCTGGTGGCCGCGGTCGCGGTGTCGGTCTGGGCGGCGGTCGCGCGGAGGTGCCAGGTCCCCCCGGTGAGGCCGGAGAGCTTGGCCGAGGTTGACCCAGCGCTGCCCGGGACCGCGCCCAGCGAAGTCCAAGTGCTCCCGTCGGCGGACTTCTCGAGGGCGAGGGCGCCCCCGGCGGGAACGACGGCGGCGGTCACGGTGGCGCTGTCGGTGGTGCGGATGACGGAGTCGGACAGCTTGATCGTGACGGTGGCCGGCGTTCGAATGGTGACTGCGGCAGCGGCCGATTGCGCTTCCTGGTCGCGTCCGAGTTCGATGGCGGTCGCCTTCACCCACACCTTGCCTGCGCGTGCCGGGGTCCACGCCGTCTCGAAATGGCCGGAGGCGTCAGTGGTTGCCGTTCCTGCCTGGGTGAACGGTCCGCCGTCAGTGGTGGCGACTGCGAGTTCGACGACGCGGTGCGCAACAGCCGGCGTCACGCTTCCAGCCACAGTGACGGGTTTGCCGGGCGCGGCGGCGGAGGTGTCCGCTGTCATCTTGATGGTCGAATCGTGCGGCGACAGGAACGCGAACCAGCCGCCGGCACCAACCGCTAGGAGGGCGGCGACAGCGCCCACGACCACCAGAATGCCCGCCGGACGACGCTTGGGCCGTGCGTCTGCTCCGGAGGTTCGATCTGCGCCGTTCGCTGCGTCAGTCATGCCCGAGGCCCCCCATTGGTCGCTATGCACGGCGAACATAGGCGAGCAGGCTGGACCACGTGGCAGCTTTGGCCGGGCTTGGGCCGTTCAGATAAAGTTCTTCACCCAGGCGTCGGTGCGCCTGTTCTGCCGCGGCTGCGCACCCCCAGACCGTGGTCTGGCCAGGCCAGCTGGATCAGAGCCGACGGGCCCGCGCTTCCCGCGCCAGCTGCGCAACTCGACCCTTCGAAAGTTGCGTCGCCGCCGCAATGCGGTCGTAACTCCACCCCTGTCGGCGCAGCTCCGCAACAGCACGCAGTCGCGGCATCGCCACCTCCGCCAGAGCATCGTCCAAGGACGCGAACACGTCCCCCACCGCCGCAATGACCGCTAAAGGGTCCTCGAGCTCCGTCACACGATGAGCCTCCTGCGCGATCGCCTCGCGCAGCTCGGGTGACAGGTGCCCAGGACGGTAACCAAGGCGACGACGTCGGGCGGGAGGCACCCCACAACCCGACCGTGTGCATAGCCCTACACGCCAAGCGCCTCGCCGCAGCGGTATAGCGCCGTATAGCGCGTATAGCGGAGACGGCCCCCACGTCCGTGGACGTGGCGGGTCGGTTCGTCGCACCATCGCGCGCATCGGAAGGTCAGTCGCGACGGCTGAAACCTGACGGCGCACCCGGTAAGTCGGGAACGCTGCCGGTCTTCGTTGAGGCCGGGCATGGAGCGCCCCGCGTGAGTGGTTCTGTGGTGGGTGTGGGTCAGGTGGTCGTGGTGCGGGCGAGTAGTGCGGCGGTGAGGGCCAGGACGGCTTGGGCGTCGGCGCGGGTCCAGTCGAAAGTCTGCGCGTTTCCGTCTTCGTGTGTCGCCGCGCTACATAAGCTGTACGCGTCGTGGAAGAGCGCGGACCATCGTTGGTGGGGGCCTCGCTGGCGGGGTGCGGGGTTGAGCTGTTTGGCCGGTGTGGGTGGCTGAAGCGCTTGGACGTGTTCGAGGACTGCGCGGCATGTTTGGACACATCGTTCGTGGTCGCCGTCTCTCAGGGCTAGTCGTGCTTGACGCAGCCTTTGTGCGGCTTGTGACAGGGAGGGCGTCTGGGCACCCTGGATGTGGTTGGTTCCGGGAGGGTGGGACAGCGGGCTGGGCACGCGCACGGTGATGGCGACTGCGGCTCCAGCTTGGTCGAGCAGTTCGAGCCATCGGGTGTGGGTGATGTGAGGCCGCATCTGTGTGGTCGCGGTGGTTGGTGCAGTCTGGGCTTCGAACAGGGTGGCGTCGAGGTCGATTTGAAGCCGTAGTCCGTCTCGGCTGGCGAGGGCTTCGAGGGCAAGGAGCTGGTCGTCGGTCAGGACTACCGTGAGCGTTTCGTTGGTCCGGTATTGGCGGACGCTGTAGCTGGCATGAGTGTGTCCTAGCGGTCCTTGTTGCTGCGCTGTTTCGACGTCAATAGCGACGTCGAGGCTCAGGACAGCGCGAGCGTCGGCGGGTTCAGCGGGCAGCCACGGGGCTTGTAGGAATATCTGAATGCGTAGTTCGTGAGCTCCTGGTCCCGGCCGCAGCGACACTTCGTTGATCTCGACGCGGACGGAGTGGGGGCCGAAGTAGAGCGAGTCGGTGGTCGTCATCGTGGTTCTTTCAGGTGCGGGGTGGCCAGCGACGTTGCGCTACGGGGTCCCTTGGCGGGGCAGGGGCTCGGAGAGGTAGTCGAGGTCGAGCATCTCGCTTCGACCCACTCTGTCGAGGGAGTACTCCTGAACGGTGACAACTTCGCCGCGGACGGACCTGACTGCGGCGTGTAGGCCGAGCTTGTCGCGCTGATCCACACATCGCTGGGCCCACGCTTGGGCCAGCCATTGCCAGGCCCAGTACCGATCGGCATCGGTGGGGGTGGCTTCCGCGAGGTAGGTTGCGATGTTAGCGGCGGCTTGAGCGGCAGTCTTGGTCGTGGGCCAGAGGTCGTGCCGCAGTCCGTCGGGTAGGTCTGGCAGGTCGGTGGCCGGGTCGGTGAAGGGCAACGCACTCGCAGTTGTGACGACGACGATGGTGAGGTCGAACGGCGCTTCGAACCAGTTGCCTGCGACCTCAACGCGCAGCATGTACACCTGTTGCAGGACTTTCCCGATGGGGGACTCCGGCCTACCGGCTTTGGACTGAAGGGTTTCCTCCAGTGGTCGTAGGCACCGGACGACGTCGTCGGGGAAAGCGAACCGCCCGTACTTGCGCGAGACCGCTGCGGCGAACCGCCGGACGGCGGGGTCGGTGGTCAATGCGGGTGTTCTGACCAGTTCGCTGATGCTGGCCTTCTCCAGTGTTGTGACCACGTCCAGGTCGGCGAACGCGTGGGTCCCAGCGCCCGGCAGTGGCGCGTACCGGGGGCGGTGGCCCGCATGCGCTTGGGCGGCGTTGTCTCCGCTGAGGTGAACGACGGGTGAGACCTGCACCAAGGGCCGGTCAGGTTGGGCGGCGTCGCACGACTGGCTGACGACGACTGCGCCGTGTGGGCAGGGCCGATGGGCTGGGACGCCGTCGGCGCCGACGACGACCACGTCGGCGACGCTGAACACGTCGCCTTGACGCCAGTCGTTGCAGTTCACCACTGCGGCTGGCTGCGGTGGCGCGACGGTCGGCGCCAGGTCAGGGGGAGGTGCTACGGCGGCGTCGCCGGCCCGTGTTGCGCCGACGCGTCGGCCTGGCATGAGGCGGCCTAGCCACGTCACGACAGCGTCATGGGCTCGTCGTGTCGGGCGCCCACGAGCTCTTCGGGCGAGAACGCGGTCTGCCAAGCGCCGGAGGTGTCCTCGTGGCGGCGTCGGAATCCGTCAAGAACGCTGACTCCGCCTGCTTCGACACGCAGGAGCGCTGCGCGGGTGCGCTCAGGGCTGTCGCCGCCAGCGGCTCGGACGGCTGCCGTGAACTCGCGAAGCAGGGTTGCGTTCGCTTCGTTCATTCGGCCGCCGTTGGCCCACAGGTGGACGGCTCGACGGGAGACGCCCATGACCTTGCCGAGCTGGTCCCAGGTCAACCCGGAGTGCTCCTTGGCCCAGCGGATTTCGTCCTGGTCGGTCAGGGCCTTTGGTGTCGTCGTGTCGGTCGTTTGACCGGTTCGGGCCGCGGGCAGGGTCAGTTCGAGGGGGACGGCTCCTGTCCATGGGCCTCGCACGTTCGCGGTCGCGGAGATGGGAAGGTCGCGCCAGGGCGCGGTCGCGGTCGTGCCGGTCAAAGCGGTCGCGAGGATGACGCTGGACGCGAGTACTGCGACGACCCCGTCGGTAGCGGTCGACGTTGTACCGCGGCCGGCGTTGACAGCGGTCGTGGTTGTTGCCTCATACACCCCGGTCGTCATGCGGGCACCCCTCCGAAGGTCTCGTCGAACCGGGGACCGAGGGCCCACCGGAAGAACTGATAGTCGCGCATCGCCAGGTCGTTTGCGATGTCCTCGACCTTGTCGCCCTGGTTGGTTCCAGGTGGCCAGACGGCGAAGGCGTCGAGGTCGAGCAGCCATGAGGGGACGGGCACGGCCGGCAGGGTGGGGTCGAGCACCGTGTTGGGCGGGACCAGCCCCCAGCGAGCTTGGAGTGCTGGCCCGTCGTGTAGCTGGTAGAGAGCCTCGCTGAGGCCGCGGACCAGGGTGGCGCCCTCCGGGTGGCCGTCCATGACGCCGCACACCTCGGGTCGGAACAGCTCTCCGAGCCTGTTCAGGTGGTCCGGGTCGGTGATCCGGTTCACGAACCTGACGCCCATGCGTTCGATGTAGGGCGGGCGCGCGATACTGCTGAAGGTGTCCCAAGCTGCCGTCAACCGGGCAACAAAGTCGCTGCGGCGGTCGTAGGCGGACGTTTCGACGCTCAGGAACGCCTGGCCGAAGCTGACTCGCCAGGTTTCGTCGACGCTGCTCAGGGTCCACAGTCGTGTTGCGCTCTGGGATTCGGTGGCGCCGTCGGCGGTGATGGTGACCGCGACCTCTTGTCCCATTTGGAACAGGGGGTACTGGGCGGCCATGGCGCCGGCGAACGCTCGGGCGCGCTCATCCTCGTGGGCGGCAAAGTCCGAGTACCGTGGAAAACGGATTTGGGCCAACACGCGCTCCGCTGTGGGCGTGGCCAGCGGAATGTTGCCGGGCGTGCCAGAGCTGAATGGGCTATCCACCGCTACCTCCATGTTTCACACTGTACTTCACATGGCGGACAGTGCCGGACCTCGTTGCCGGTGCACTCCTCTGAACAGGTGAGATGCCCGTGCCGCCCTGGATGTAGCTGCCACGCAAGTCGACGCGCCCGGGCCGGGCTCGGCGGCTCACACCCGGTGAGGTCGGTTGATCAGGCGGTCAGGAGCCTGTCGAAGGCTTCCTCGGTGATGATGGGTATGCCGTACGTGCGGGCCTTGGCTGCCTTGCCGCTGCGGGAGTTCGGGTCGGCCGCGATGACGACCTTGGTGGTCTTGGTGACACCGCCGGGCTGTAGCCCGTGTTGGCGGGCGATGGCTTCCCACTCCTCGCGCCCGCGGGCCATGTCGCCGGTGAAGACGACGCGGTCGCCGGGAACGAGGGTGAGCGTGGTGGCGGTCAGGGTTCCTTGGGCGGTCTGACCGCCCCCCGCGGTGTCGGAGGCGGCGTCGAGGGCGGCGACGACGTCGGTGGGGCGCAGGCCGAAGATGTCGGCGGCGCCTTCGAGGCTGGCACGTTCGGTCGCGGTGACGACGCCGTCTTCGAGGGCGACCTCGGCCATGGCGCGCAGGTAGTCGCCGTGGATGTCGAGAACCTGCCCTCTCGTGAGGCCGTGGTGCAGAGCGACGGTGACGAGCTCGTCCTTCTCGTGTTCGGCGAGGAAGCCGTCGAGCATGGCCATTTCCAGGACGGCGAGGTAGGCGTCGACGCGGGCGTCGGCGGCCCTGGGCATCTTGGACACGATGCGGTCCAGCCATTCGTCGTGCCGTGCGTGGGCGTGCACTTGGGAGCGGTGAACCATCTCCAGCTCCGGGTACGTTCCGGTGAAGGTCGGCCAGACGTACCCGCGTGAGGTGGGAAGGGTGTGCGCCCATGGTGGGTTCGGTCCGGATGCCTTCAGGTAGTGCGAGAGCAGCTGCGCGGTGGCGTGGGCGTCGGCGGCTGCGGAGTGTGCGCTGGTCAGGGTGATGCCGCCGGCGCGGGCGCAGTCGACCAGGCGCCGGCTGGGCGCGTTGAGGTACACGCTGGACCAGGCCATGGTGCACACGCCGGTCAACGGCAGCGGGTTCAGGGGCAGCCCGGACCGGACCATCTCGTGGGCGAGGAACCGCAGGTCGAAGCTGGTGTTGTGCGCGACGATGGTGCGTCCAGCCACCGCCCGGAGCACGTACGGGGCCAGGTCACCGAAAGTGGGTGCGCCGATGACGTCAGTCGCGCTGATGCCGTGGATCCGGGTCGGGCCGACATCGCGTTGTGGGTCGACCAGGGTCGACCACCGGTCCTGGATGTCGCCGTCGTCGGAGACGTACACGACGCCGATTTCGACGATCCGGTCATGATGTTCCGGCGACAGGCCGGTGGTCTCAACGTCGACGACGGTGTAGCCGGTCACGGCAGGTTCCCCCTGGTCACGATGGCGCGCCCCTCGCGTCGTTCGGGATTGTGGCAGCCGGCATTGCCGGATGTGGGCGTTTTCGCATGGGTTGCCGCGGGCGCGGGGGGTCAGCCCTGGTGCTCGAGCCAGCGCCGGACCAGGAGCGCGACGACCTGGCTCGCGGCGATCTTGGCGACGGTCGTCGCGGCGCGGCGCGCGAGGCGGCGCCGGCGGGTGCCCGGGTGCTCTCCGGCGTCGGCGTCGGCGCCGACGTCGGCGACGTCGGCGGCGGGGGCGGCGGCGGGATCTGGGGTCGGCGTGCTGGTCGTGGACGGGTCGTTCGTGGAGCTCATCGGTCCTCCTGAGGCCGCTGTGGTGTTTGTTCCACCCTCGAGCCCGCATAAAGGCCTGGACTAACGGTTGATGTCACACGGCGTGCGCGATGGTCGACGGCACGGGTGTGGCGGGCGTCGAGTCCCGGGTCAGGAGTCGTCGTCGGGGTAGGCCCGGCCGACGTGGAAGGCCGTGGACCAGGCGCCTCGCATGCTGATCTCGAGGGCATACCCGTGGATGTTGTGCACGGCGCCTGCGAGGTACTCCAGGCGGTTGCCGTCGAGGGAACCGGCTGCTAGTTCATCGGCGATGGACGTGACCTCCCAGGTCCAGCTGGGTTCGGTGACGCGGAAGCGAAGGCCGACCTGGCGGGCTACGTCGATGAGCGTGGTCAGGTCGTGGCGGGCTCGGTCTAGTTCGTCTCGCTCGTAGTCGGTGAGGGTGTAGTCGGCGAGGGCGGCGTCGTTGATCGAGTGGCTGGTTGCGTCTGCGGCGGCGGTGATGAGGTTGTCACGCTCGGTGGTGGTGATGAACCCGAGCTCGTGGGCGACGGGTGCGGGTAGGCGGGGGTGGGCCAACAGCTGCTCGGTGTTGGCCAGGACGACCTCGACGATGACGGCGGGTTGGACGTGTCCGAGCAGCGGTTTGAGGATGTGGTCGAAGCCTGGAACGGGACTGCCGGCCTGGTAGGGCCAGAGGGTGAAGTGGGAGCCGTCGTCGACACGTAGGACGCGGTCGGCGGTGATGTCGCGCAGGAGGTGTTCGGGGACGTGGTCTCCGGTGCGGAAGGTGATGCCGACCCAGTCGTTGGGGATGGTGAGTTCCCACCCGGGTTGGTGGACGGTGTGGGGTGCTGGGTGGGGTGCGCTGCGTAACCAGGTGGGAATATGTTCGCGGGCAGCTTTGCGTTCGGCGCGCCAGACGGCTGCTCCGCCGCGGCCTTGGAGGTCTTCGGTCGGGTTGGGTGCGCCGGCGAGCCAGGTGTCGTCGGTGAAGTCGTCGGTGAGCTCGAGGTCGTGGATGCGGGCGTGGAAGTCGGGGCCTTGGGTGTGCAGCATGGCCAGGTTGGTGGCGGCGTTGGGTCCGATGAGGAGGTGCTGGGCGAGGTGGAGGGCGATTTGGAATCGCCAGGGGTGGTGCCAGCTGACATCTTCTTCGCGGAGGATGTCGGCGATGGTGCCGCCGCCGTACAGGGCGTGTTGTTCGGCGCGGGTGCTGGTGGCGGCGACGGTCAGGCGCCACAGGGCGAGCGCTTGTCGGTGTGTGAGGGTTGCGGGGAGGTCTTCGAGGCCGGCTTCATCGTAGGGGTGGGCGACGGCGAGGGCGGTGGTGACGGCGTCGGTCAGGCTGCGGGCTTTGTAGTGTTTAGGGCCGCGTGCCGGTGCTTGGCCGGGCAGGACGAACCCGGTGTTTTTGGCGAGGTCGATGGTGTTCTTGTCGAGGCGTAGGGCGACACGACGGCGTCCGTCGTGTTGGCCACCTCGCGCGCCTGGTGCTGGTGGTGGCCAGCTGATGACCGTGCTGATGTGGACGAGGCGGGATTCCTCGTCCAGTGCTGCTTGGGTGTGGACGTGGTCGGTGACGAGGCGGTAGAGCAGGGCGTCGCGGGACAGTCCTTCATGAGCGCAGACGTCGCTGATGCGGGACAGGGCGCTGTCGGTGAGGCGGACACTGGTCTGGCGACGCATTCCTGGTGGCCTCGTTCGCCAGGGTGGACCAGTAGTCCCAGAACCGGACACCGTAGCCATGGCGGCCACCCTAGGTGGGCATGCCTGACCTGCTCGCGTCCCTTCGGCATTGCCTCCAGTGTCTGCGGTCGGGCATGAGACCAGCGCATCGTGCGAGCGACGACTCGTCGACCGTGCAGAGGTCTATCCGGGCGGGCGCGGAAAGGCCATCGTCGCGGTGCGCGGCGCCCGCTGGATGGCCTCGAGGACCAGGGTAGTCACCGCTTATGGCGGCGGCCTAGTTGCGCGTCTTGAGCCTCGCGTCCTGGGTGGGCCCTGCGTCTGCGTGGTCGAACGGCAGGGTGTCGGACCCGGCTTTCGGTTCGCGTTCGGGCGCTCCAGGCGTGGGGGGCGTGGTGTCGCCGCCGGTGAGGTCGTGGACGAGGCGGGCGCGAGCGTGGGTGCGGAAGTCGGGGCGCAGCGAGGCAGCTGTGACCAGAAAGCCGCACGTGTCGGCAAGGAGCTTGGCGGCGACCGGGTCGACCTGGTCACCGAACGCGGCGCCGACGGTGTCGGTGACACGGTTCGCTTCGGATACGGCGAGGTACTCGGCATACCGGAGGGTGTCGGCGAGGCGGTTGGGTCGGACGAGGAACCGGGTGACGAGCTCGGTGAGCTGTTCGAGGTAGGGCGGGTCGACGTTGTCCGCGTCGGCGGGCAGGCCGGCCTTGGACAGCATCCGGGCAAGGGCGGTCTTTTCGCGCAGGGCGAGTTCGCCGCCGCCGACGTACAGGCGGACGGCAGTGGGGACGTCGCTGATGCGGGTCGCGCGGACGAACGCGACGGTCTGGACGATGGAGTACGTGTAGTGCCACGCGATGTCGTAGAACAGGGCGCGGTGCGCGGGGTTGGTCGGGTCGAGGGTGGCGACGGTCCCCTGGAGGTGCCCGACGAGGTGGGTCATGTTGCGGTGCGGGTCGTACACCCAGTAGTCGAAGTCGAGGTACTGGGTGAGCTTGTTGAGCTTCTTGTCGAGCCCGTCAGCGATGTTGAGGTGGTTGGCGACGGCAGCGGGGTCGAACAGGATGGCGAGGGGGCCTGTGAGGTCGACGGCGGACGGCATGGTCCGTTCAGCGGCAGCGAGGTCGTCGGGGGTCAGGATGCCGATGCCGAGGCGCGCGGACATGGTGCGGACACCGCCGGGAACGTCGTGGCCGCGAACCAGGTAGGCATCGTCGGCGTCGACGAAGTCGGCGACGCCACGGACCCAGAACATGCGCTCGATGGCGCGCTTGTCGCTGGAGCGACAGTCGGCGAACGTGGTGTGGATCTGGCCGGCGGGGGTGAACCCGATGCCGAGGACGTCGAGGTCGGTGAGGTCGTGGGCGGCTGGCTCTCGGGTCGCTTGCGGCAGGTAGGCCCGCAGGCGGACGTCGAGGCGGGCTGAGGAGCCCATCCGCCACAGGAGGCGTCGCATGCCGAGCTTGAGGTCGAGGTCCTGGTCGGTGCCGCGACCGGTCAGGGCGCCGGGGCGGCTGCGGTGCTGGCTGCCGGTGTTCCGAGCGGCGTTCACGTGGTCACTCCGTAGCCCATGACGGCGGCGATGAGGGGGGCGTACTCGCTTTCCTTGTGTTCCAGACGGGGGCGGTTGGCCTTGACGGTCTTCATCGGGCCGAGGTAACGGGCGTCGGTGGACAGCAGGTCGCGGGCGTCTTCGGCCTGCCGTCCGGACATGGCCTCACCCATCTCGAGGAGGTCGGCGGCGATCTTCAGGGCGCGCCGGTTGTCTGGGGTGTCGATCAGGGTGGGTGTGACCCAGGAACCCCACTGGTACTTGTCGGGGCCGAACTCGATGATGCCCTTGTTCCGCATGAGCCGGTACTGACGTGAGGACGACGAGTGCGGTTCGAGGGCGCCGTCGGTGAGGAGCTTGTTGACGGCGAACCACGGGTTGGACAGGTTGTTGAAGCCGCCGAACTCCTCACCGCACCGCACGCACGCGAGGATGGCCAGGGCCTTGTCGAGGATGGGCTTCTCCCCGATGAGCAGGGTCTTGTCCAGGGTGTACGGCATGGTGGCGAACGGCTGGTCGCCGGCACCGCCGGGCAGCTCGACCGAGGGGGCGATGATGAGGCCGCGCCCGATGGCGTCGTACAGCAGCGGGTGCTTGTCCGGACGGACGGAGAGCCCTTGCCGGTCCTTGAGGAGGGCGAACTCCTCGGCGAGCCGGTCGGACCCGTGCTTGGCGGCGAGGTCGTTGAGAAGGGCCGGGTTCTCGAATGCGGTGTACGGCGAGTACAGGATGGTGCCGTCGACGCTGGTGACGCTCTTGATGAGCTGGGCCTGGGTGCCGAGATCGAGGACGCGGTCGACGTCGGAGGTCTCGATGCCGACAACCTCGGTGAGACCTTCGACCGCGAGGGGGCTTCGGGCGAGTCGGTCGACGACGGCGACGACCTCCTGCTCGAGCTGGCTGGGGGCGCGGTCGTCCCACGCGGAGCCGAGGGTGTCGTACAGGTCGTGGAAGAACGGGACCTGGCTGGTCAGGCCGGTGACGCCGGCCTTGTTGCGGGTGAGCTCGACCAGGCCGGCGTCCTCGAGGAGGGTCAGGACGCCGTCGAAGGACGTTGATGGGATGTCGAGCTCGGCGGCGGCCACGGCCTCCAGGGCGTCCATGTCGCTGATGAGGTCCTGGTCGCGCACGAGGGCGGCGAGGTCGGCGCCCATCCCGACGAGCTGCGTCTTCTTCATCGGGGTCAGGACCGGGGAGGTGGCGTCGAACGTGCGCAGGCCAGCGTTTACGTCCTGGCAGCGCAGCCCGGCGGTGTAGTGGTCCAGCGCCATGTCGCGCAACCCTCCTCGTCATCGCCTGTGATGCCCGCTAACACTGGCCCTTCGTCGACCCGTCTGACCGGTTCTTCACCTTACGTGACTACGGTCGACGGTGACGGTGGGTTTCCTGGCCATCGTGGTGTTGACCGGGACGGCGGCGGTAGCGGGCATGTCGGGTTGGTTGTGGTGGGGTCTGCTGCGAGGGTGGGTCGGTGCCGCAGGAGGCCATGGGGCAGTGAGAGCGTGCGGCGACGTCCGCGAACGCGGTGATGTTGGACCCGACCTTCCTCCGGCTGGCTCGGGCCACCCGGTGGATGGTGCGGTATGCGTCCTGAGCCAGGGATGCGGTCATGGTGCCGGCCACGGTCGTTGACGGGGTTGGGTTCGACGTTGAGGAAGCGTCCCGGTGGGCCGGCTCGGTAACGTTTCGCCGCTTCGGCGGCTTCCCCGCGGGACCGTTGCCGACCTGGGGGTGCCGCACGCACCCGGCCGCCGATATCCGCCCAGGACCAGACGAGCAGGGCGTTGCGGGCGGCCGGCTGGGGTGCGGCCGCAGCCATGTGGGACGCGACCGCTCACCATGGGGCGGTTCTCGTGGTGCGCGCCCGTTGGTGTTCGACGCCCTGGTGGCGGCGGCCGTGCCGTGCGTCGTGAGCCCGCCCAAGCCGCTCGCCGAGCGTGTGGTGTTCGGCGTTCTTGGCCATGATGCGGGTGCCGCGTCGCTACGCCGGACCCGCTTCGTCGCGGTGGCCGGTGATGGGCCGGAACCGTCGCTGTTCGTCGTCGACCGCGGAACCCGCTCCTACCGCTAACCACCAAGTAGCCCCGCAGCCGTGGGGTATGCCGCGAGGCAGTCGGTGCTGGCATACGGTGTGCCGATGACCAAGACCCAACGACTGCGGAACTGTGCCGAAGGCTTCATGGGTGGGCTCGTTGAGGCAGGCTTCCCTGGCCCGTGGCGTTGGGCACACCACCAGTGGGAGGGCGCGTTCTACTCCGCGTGGAGGAACTGGGCTCCGGCCACGCGGAACCCGAAGTTGTTCCCTACGTTCAAGGTCGGCGGCGGCGGGGGAGCCTCCTCCCAGGCGCGGGACATGCTGTGGCAGCTGAAGTCCACGTCGCCGTTCCACGACCATGACCGTGCCCCGCTGAATCGACACCCTCGGGGCATGACCGCTTCGGAGTACCTGGAGATCCACGTGGAGGGCGCCTCTGCGCAGGAGTGGCAGGAGCTGGCAGCGTCTTTTTTGGCAGGGATGCGACGCCACGACTCGAACGACTGACGGACGCCTCCGAGGGCTCGCTTCAGTTGTTCCTGTGGTTCTGGAGCCCGGGTTGGCTCAACCCTTGGCCTTGTCGAGCATGACGAGCATGTACTCGGCCACGGATGTCGCCTCGCGGACCACGAGCAGGGCCAACTCCTCGCTGACCCCGGACGGCAAGGTCCGCCCGTGACCGGTCCCTTGCAGGTTGCGTAGGGTGTTCGTGTGCTGCGCGATCCTCCACGTGGACTCGTGGATGGCCTGGATGGATGCCGCTCCGGGCAAGTCGGGGTCAACCTGCTGCGGCAGGACCCACAGGCGTTCGCGGGCTAGGTGCCACAGCTGGCTGAAGTCCATGTTGGCCTGGGTGGGGTAGCCGAGCTCCTCGAGGACGAACTTCGCCACCGATTCCAGCATTTCCTTCGCGGTGCCGATGAGCAGGGCGGGGTCCTCCGTGGACCGGCGGAGCCGGTCGACCTGAACGTCTAGGGCTTCTCGACCGCCGGTGGACAGGTCCACGCCGAGGAACGGGCGTAGTTGCCCTTCGTCGGTGAGATACCAACCGGACCCGCCCAAGGCGCGCCGCAGCGTGTTCTCCGCCTCGGACCGGTCCCCGGTGCCGACCAGACCAGCCACGCGCAAGGCGGACAGGAGCCCCTCGAGCAGGTCGCGGCCGCGGGCAGGTCGCTTCTCAGCCTCGCGGAACGCCCTGAGGACCCGCTCAGCCTTGTTCGGACCTGGCACGTCCGGCTTGTACTCGTACCCGTCGAAGTAGCCGGCGCTGGTCAACACCCGGGAGATGACGGTGTGACTGGGCCCATCGCCGCCATGCCAGAACACGGCGAACGCTCCCGCGACATCGCGGCTGAGGGGCACGCTGGAGGCGGCAGTCACGAGACCCGAGCGTACTCATGCGCCCAGACCAGGAGCTGGCGCAAGGGCCCGCTCACCGCTCAGGTGAACGTGATTCGCACCCAGGCGGGGCCGCCGGGTCGAGCCTGGATGTCGCCGTAACCGCCGTCGTCGAGTTCACCGGCAGCGATGAGGCGTTCGCAGAACGTGAGGAAGTCGTTGTAGTTCAACTGGGCGCGCACGGCCGGCTCGAGCCGGTCGTACACCACCTGGGGGTGCACAGGGGTTGCCGCGAGCCCGGAGGTGGCAAGACGCAACGGCAGCAGCAGGGCACGCTCCTTGCGGTCCAGGCGAACCTTGGCCAGGTCGACGACCAACGGAAGGACGGCAGGGATGAGCTCAGCGGGGACGTCGTCGCGGCCCGCGGCGGCAAGGCCGGCTGCGACCAGGGCGGTGGCCAGGACGGCCTTGGCCACGGATCCGGCGATGTTCACTGTCCACCCGCCTGGCCTCACCTCCAGCTTAGATGAGTGGGTCCGGGCATCAGCCAGCAGGACGTCTTCGAGAGTCTGCGCCATCAGGGTGTCGTGGCCGATGCCAAACGCCGGCAGCATTTCGTCGATCAGCCACGACCTGTCCATCGGGTCGGGCACGGCCAAGCCGGTCAGCACGTCCTCAAGGGTGGGCGGTGTCGACATCTGCTCACCGTCTCCTTCCTGTGGGCGTGCGAGCCACGGCCGGGGGCGCGGGCTCGGGCTCATCAGTGTGCGGCACTGCGCAGACGTTGGCGAGTGCTTGGACCGGGCACGCGTCAGCCTGCGGTGGTGCCGTCGTAGCCGATGAAGGAGTCGGTCTGCGTCAGTGATGCGGTCACTGCTGACAAGGCTTGCGACCACTGCGACCAGTCCGATGCAGACATCAGTAGGCGGTCTGCGAGCAGGTCGGTGAGTTGCCCCGCGAGGAGCTGGATGGTCAGGTCGTCCCCTACGGCGAGCATCACATGGGGTTGCTCGTCGACGTGCCAGACCAGACCCTTGAGGGCAGGGTGGGCCAGGTCGAGGTAGTTGGCGTGGACGACTTCGGTGTCGCCGAGCAGGCGACCGGGCCCGACCATGGTCATCAGGCCGGTGTCGACCAGGACGATGGTGGGTGTAGCCAGCACCGTGGGCAACCAATGCTGCTGCCACGCGGTGCTCAGGTAGCAGCTCGCGGCGATGCAGTTCACTGCGATGCCTCGCTGGTCCCATGCCTGCATGACTGAGCTGTACTCGCTTGGGTCTGGGATGACCGCGTGCAGGATGAGGTCGGTTCCGTCGTCGTCGACCAGGACGCGGATGGCGAAGATCGGGTCGTCGTTGGGTTCGGCCAGGAACCGGGTGTCTGCGGAGCCGAACGTGAACTGTCGCGCCACCTGGGTGCGGCGCCGGGCGTGGACGACGACGTACGGGGTCGCTGAGGCGGCGCAAAGGTTGAGGACGTCATCGGGGTTGACGTCGGCGACCATCGTCGCCAACGCGCCCGCGTACGGGTGACGTAGGCGCACCGAGCTTGCCGCGGTCAACCGGTGCACCGACTCGGCATCGGTTAGAGCGGCCTCCTCGACCGCGTGTGGCAGGGCCACGTCGACGCCGGCACCGGCCAGGGCGGTGATGAGCGCGTCCGCGGGGGCGAGGTGGTCGTTGGGCCCTGCCGTGGCGATGCCAGCGAGCACCGGGTCCGCGGCCAGGACTGCGGTGATAAACGCGTACTCCCAGGTCTCCCAGGCGCGGTCCAGGGATGCGTCGGTCGCGTCCATGCCGAGATCGTCAACTCCGAGACCGTGCTCGGATTTGAACGCGGAGTCGGCGCTGCCCACGGCAGCAAGGACGATGTCGTCGGAGCAGTGCCGTTGCAGCAGCCGGAGCCGATGGTCAGGTCGCCAGGTGGCCGGCAGGTCGGCAAGCGAGAGCGTCTCGGGGAACGCGGAGAGCGCCAGGTCCATGACCGGGGCGGACATTGCCCACCGAGCCACCGCGGTCGCGGCCAGGTCGACCCGGTGCCCTTCTGGGACACGCGCGAGCATCCGACCCAGGCGCCGTGCCAATGGCTGGTACGCGGGGTAACGGTCAAGTACTTGGTCGACGTCAGGGTGCCGGGTCCGCGCGAGGGACACGGACATGAAGCTCGCGAAGGACTCGTGTACGAGACGGCACGCATCGACCAGCGGCCGCAGAAGGGTGGCTGCCCATTCCGGGTGGCGAGCGACGACGTGCACGAGCGTTCCCCAGCTGGTGTCGTCGTTGAGGACCTTGTGGTGGATCTCGTGCAGGTGGGCCACGTGGTGCTCGGCGACGTCGTCACCGAGCAGGCTGAGCCAGTAACCGGTCGGAAGGTACGCGCCCGCCGACCCCGCACCCTCCGAGGCGAGGAACAGGCAACACGCGTCGTCCTCCGGGCCTCGCGCTGTTGATGTCATGGGCCTCAGCGTGCCCCGAAGGGCGGACGGTGGAAAGGCTGAACGGCATCAAGGCCGACGAGCCGGAAGGGTCCACACGAAACCGGGCCATGTCTGGCCCTTCTATACGCGGCTAGAACGCCGGAACCTGCTTTACGGGCGCCGTGAGCCCTGTTGTTGGGACCCGACGCCTCCACCGGATTCGCGATGTCACACCGCTCGTTCCCTGCCGGCTACGCCCATCCCGTTGGGGGCCCGGTATCGGTGCACGCGGCGTGGCGACTGGGAGTATAGAGGTATGTAGGAAGTGTCATGAGCTCATGCCTCCCCGCGTTTCGACGTTCCCATGCGCGTCGCGGAACTCTGTCCCCAGAGTTGAAAGGCGGCCTTGCGCGTCGAGGCGCAAAGCCTCGGCGAAGAAGACGACCCCGTGCGACCTATCCGTGCGGTCGCTAGTTCGATCGCGGCTCTGGACCATGAGCTGGACGGGATAGCCGCTTTTCGCTTGCGTGCCGTCAGGCGGCTGCGCCGCGACGGTTGGTCATGCGACCGCATTGCCGAGGCCACCGGCTTGTCCAAGGGACGAGTTGCTCAGCCGGTGAGAGACCAGCGGAACCCGAAAGGTATCCCACGCGTAAGCCCCTGCGGGCGTAGCCGGATGGGCAGCAAGCCTTCGCGCCTGCGCGTTCGACGGCGCACGCGGTGGGATGTCGCTGGTACTGCTCATACTGACTCGCATGAACAGCAACGGTCCCCTCGATCCAGTCGGCCAGGGGGAGGAGTACCCCATCGTTGGGGCATCCGCCCCACACGGCTTCACTCGAGTTCAGTCGGGCTACGGCTGCGAGCGGTGCGGAACCGTTGTTCCCGCCATGGCTCGCTGGGTCGCGATCCACAACCAGTGGCACGCCGACTTGACCTCGCGACTCTCGCGGGGCGGCCCATAGTCTTAGTCGGAACGGGGCGCGTCGGTGCCGTGCGCGAGACTGGACCGGTGACCTTGCGAATCGACCTGACCGGGACCCCAGCGAACCTCAGCGACCGTGACGTAGCCGATTGGGCCGCCGACCAGCGGGTGTTTATCTCCTCCGTGATGGGCGGCGACATGACCAGCCTGCGCGAACGCGTGGCCCACGAGGTAGCCGACCTAGGTGCGCACCCGGTGTGCTTCGAGAGGTTCGGCGGCCGTGACGACGACGCCGAGGTCGCCTACCTCGCCGAGGTCGACTCAAGCACCATCTACCTGGGCCTCCTCGCCCGCACGTACGGGCGCCTTGACCGGTCGACGCACTTGTCCGCGACCCATGCCGAGTACCGCCGCGCAGAGGAGCACAACCTTCCGCTGAGCGTCTGGGTTCGCGACCAGGACGACGTGCAGGCCGACCAGCTGACGTTTATCGAGGAAGTGCGCACCTTTCACACGACGGGCCGGTTCACGAACGCTGACGACCTCGCTGCAGGTGTCCGGACACGCCTTCGGGAGATGGCTGCCTCGGACCTGTCCCCTTGGGTCAAGCTGGAGGACACGATGTTCCGCGCCACCCAAATCCACGTTGACGGTGCCAACGTCACCATCGACGCCGTCATCAAGTCTGTGCACGTGCTGGAAGACCTGGAGCGCATGCGCGCGGGCACCTTCGGTTCGCGTGAAACGGTCCTTACGTATCGCGGCGGGTCCTGGCCGGCGCGGGTCACCGGGGTCGCCACGACCACCACAGCCTCGCGCAGCACAAAGGTCCAGGTCATGCTCGAGCGAGGCTCCATCACGAGGTCACCGTTCGCGAGCATGTCGATCGGCATGAACTCACGCAGGTACTCCTCGGACGATGTCACAAGGATGGCGCTGCGCTCGGTCCTGTTCGGCGAGCGGGGCGAGGACCAGGTGCTGTCTCTGGGTGGTCGCATCCGCGACTTCACTGCGGACCTTCCCGCGCAACGAACTGCCCATGACATCTGGACCGCTGCCTTCGACTTGCTGTTTACCGAGGCGTTCGTGGGCTCCGGACGTGCACAGCGCGTGCTCCGCTGCCAGGTCAGCGCTGCGGGCCCGTCCGGTCGGACGGTGCGCGTGGAATGGGTGGGGCACGACGATCATGCCCGCACGGCCACCACACAGTCCCTGACCGGGACTATGCCCATCTGACCGGCGACTGGTCCACCCCGTGTCCGGCGGCAAGGCCCGACGTCGGTGGCGGCGCCTACCGTGGCCTCATGCTGACATCGACCACGACTATTCGCGGCGTCCGGCTCGAGCCGGGCGCGCGCATTCCCGCGCCAAGCAACGAGGAGACGCTGCGGTTCGCGTTCGTCGCTGTGTGCGACTCGGTGGCCCCGGAACGGTGGCATGGCGAGGTCATGTTCGCTGGCAAGGTCGTTCTGCGCACCAAGGACCACCCCACGTACGAGCAGGCCGGGCGCGCTGCCCAGCTCGCCCTCACCGACCGAGTTCTCCAACTCCTGGGCGACTGAAGCTGCTGACGCCGCCCCTGGCCGCCGCGCGGAATCACCTGCCGGGGCGTCCCTCGCCGGTGCCCTGGTCGGACGAAGCGAGAACGTGTGGACCCTTGGTCGAAAGGGCGTGGACCTTCGGGCTTCGAGCCCCCAGAAGGGCTCGCCGTGGGTGGTCGTTGCGGAACACCATGGTGAAATCGGGCGATCCGTTCACCATGTCCTCAAGGTTCCGGTTCTGTTCCCGTTCCTGCTGAGCTGTGGCGGGGTTCGACATCCGCAGCGCCTCGTACAGCTGTGGTCGGGTCAGGTCTACCCACGCCCGCAGCGCAGTGCCGTATGCCGCGGCGACGGCCACAGCGCCCCGGTATGCCATCCACGTCGCGACGTACGGCACCAGCGACCACAGTAACCACGCGCCGTGCGGCCACATCACCAGCACCGTGGCGACAGTGGCAACGGCGGCGCACGCGCAAACACGCACGGCCAGGTCCAGGTCATTGCGCCGGTCCTGCACGTACGCAGTGTGTTCGCTCTTGGCAACCATGCCGATGTGCGTTGCGAACACCAGCACAGGCAGATTGCTGGACGCTCCAGCGAGGAGCTCGTGTCGCCGAAGGACGTTGCCCAGGCTTGTCGGCATCACGTCGAGCGGCGTCGTGGGGTACCGGCCGACGACTCGTTTCGCCGTCTCGTGCGCCACAGCAGCGGTCAGGAGCTCGCGGCGAGCGTTGTCGTCGTCGCCACGGAGAACGTCAGTCACGTCGTCGTCATCGAGGACTTCAAGGGCGGTGCCGAGCACCCCTACACGTCTGGACGCAGCGTTCCGCCGTCGAAGGTGAGCGCTCGTGCGCCACACCCGCAACGCCTGACTGGTCGCGCCGCCACCCCAGTACCCTTCCAGCAGTTGAACCAGCGGGAACTGAAGCGGGTGCGTGACCAACGCCAACGCGAGTACGGCAAGGAATGCAGCGGCCGACGCGGCAATGCTCGGGTGAGCCAAATGCGCGGTCACGTTCGCGACCGCCGGCACCCCATCCACGGCGCCGGTGGCCCACAGTGACCACAACCATCCTGCGAGCAGCAACGACGGGACCATGCTGACCAGACCGAAGTACCGGCCGATGCTTCGGCCGGTACCCAAGGTCGCATCACTGGTCAACGACGGCACAAGCAACCTCTACGACGACGGGATGCGGACCCGGTGCTCATAGTCGACGCACCACCGCTCCTGGTCTGACAACCGCGACAGCGCGCTCGCGCGATGCTTGCTGCACACCCACCGGTCGCCGTCTCGGGCCGCTGGAAGCGTCTTGCCCCCTGACCGGCTCGAGCCAACACCCGGCGGTTGAAATCCTGATCCCTCGACCATGTCCGGACCTCGCTCCCGGTGCACCAGCAACCCGCGCACCCTCCTTCGATGGTAGGGCTCGGCCGAATGGGCGTCGAGGTCAAGCGGCGACGGTGCCGCTGCCTGATACGGCGCGTTGACCACGGTGTACCGCACCGGGCGGCAACCATGACCCTGTGACCTCGTCACCCGAGCACGACAGCACCATCGAGCCGGCGCCCCAGGACGACGGCACCCACGACGTGCCGAATGAGCCGGCGGATAGCCCGGCCAGTCCGCAGACGTCGACCAGCGTGGAACCGGCGGCACCCTCGGAAGACGCAACGAGCGCCGCGCCCACGAGCAGCCTCATACCTTCCGTGCCCGCAACGAACGAAGGACACGACCCGGTCGGGGCCGCGCTGTGGCTCCTTCCAGCCTCCTTCGTCGTCACCGTTGCCGTCCTCGGCCAGTTCGTCGGAGCAGGTGCCGCAGCCTTGGCCATCAGCGCCCTGGTTGCCGCCACGGCCGGCATCGTCCTCAACCGCGGCGTCGCCGGACACCACCTCCAATCCTGGCCCGCTGCAACCACGGTCGCCGCACTCATCGGCCTCGGATGCCTCGCGCTCTCAGCCACCCGGACAGACCTCACCCTCACCAGCCACCCCACCAAAACGGCACCCATCTCGACATCGGGCCCCACGCACCTGGACGGCCTGCGCCTCACCCAACAGTTCGTTGACACGCACTCCCTCCGAGCCTCGTCACTACGCGCAGCAGACCTGTCCGGGTTAGACCTGACCAAAACCGACCTTGACGGAGCCGACGCCCGAGGCGCCAACTTCAGTCGAGCCAACCTCGCCCAAGCCCACGCCGTCGGCGCCGACTTCCGCGGAGCCGACCTCACCAGAACCTGCCTCGACCGAACCAACCTCCGCGGCGCCGACCTCCACGGCGTCACCGCCACGGGCGCCGACACCACCGACACCGCCACCGACCCCGGCGCCACCCAAACAGCAGCCACCTGGCCACGCAAACCCGACCCCGCCGCCTGCAACCCATAACACCGCTGCAGCCCACCCCAAGGCCCCGCCCCGCCTCCCCCGCCGGTGAGGACCGAGCACCAGCCAGAGCGCAATGAGCCCGCGTCACAAAGATTTCGGAAAAGCACCTCAAAAGGTGAACAGTTACCGATCCGTCACGCCGATAGCACTGGAACCGAGCACCACCCGTCTCCAGTGAAAGGCACCGCGATGACCATCTTTGACCTCTACCTGCTCAAGGCGCTGACCGAATGGTGGCTCCTGCTCGCCACCGGGTACCTCGCCTGGCACCTGTACGACCAGTGGACCAAGTCCGACCAGTAACCCACTCCCGACCTTAGTTCGGCTCCGAGAACCGCGGACCCGAACTAAGGTCAGACCACCATGACCGTCACCACCACGTACGACAACACCGACCACACCTGCGCCACCTGCGCCGCCGCCGTGAAGTTGGTTACCAGCACCCGCTTCGGCGCCAGCGACCCACCGGCGGGCCGGCGCCTACCCGCGACCTTCGAGTGTTCACGGAACAGGGCCCACAACACGGGACTCCAAGATCCAGGGCACCTCGCTTAGTCGGGCGCAGGCAGGACCGACCGTCGGACTCTGCCCGACCCGCAGCTCTAGGATTCACGAGGTATAGACCTCTATACTCCGCGCGTGTAGATGTCAGTCACACGGTGGGTTATGTCGCATGGAGGCAGGGCGACGCGCGTGTTGGACCTGATCCGGGGAAGGGTGGCAGGGGTGCGCGGGCATGGTCGTATGACGTTGGTGGTGGAGCCCTTTCCTGGCGAGGCGCTGTGGTCCTGGCTGATGCGCACGAGCGCGCATGCGCTTTCACCTCCTGGTCTCATTGCGCGGCGTTTGGGGCTGCCGGTGCGTGCCCAATGGCGGGCGGGTGGAGCCAGGGTGACTTGTTTCGGTATCACCCTCCCCCAGCACTTGGCTCATCGCGCCGCGACCGTCGCCGCCATGTCGACCGACGAGATGCAGCAGATGCATCTGAGCGCCTTCGACGGGACAGCGTTGGACCTGACCGGACTCGACATCACCGACGAACGCACCGTGGGCATTGTCAGCCGACGCGAATGGATGCTGCCGTTCTCCTCTCGGGCATGCCCTGCGTGTCTGACCGACGCGCCCGTCTGGCCGCTGTGGTGGCGGCTGCAGTGCGCCGGCTGCTGCCCAACGCACCGTCTGAGGTTGCTGGATGTGTGTCCCGCTTGCGGCATTCCGTTCACCCGTGGATACGCTTTGGAAGGGCGCGCGCGAGCCCTTTCCGATGCCCGCATACCGGACCCGACCAGATGCGGAAACCACACCCCACATGGGCCCTGCAAGCAGGTACTCGCGGACTTGCCTGCCCATGAGGCGACGAACCAGCAGGCGGACTTCCAGAATCTCCTGCTCAGTTTCGCTCACCCAAGCTCGGCCTCTGCCCGTGCGCCCGGACCCGGGGTCCGACTGGAGGGCTCAGTCCTCTTAGGAGGCCGGACCCTGACCCGGGCTCAGTGGTTCATGACATTGCGTGACCTGTCCGCCATAACGCTGTCCTTGACCGGAACCGACCCCCGCATGGTCCAACGACCCAGCCCTGCCCGGACCCGGCCGCTGGAACAGTTCCTGACCCACTGGTCCAGCGGCGACAGCATCATCTTGCCCACCGGCTACCGCAGCGGCCCGCCCACAGCACGCGCCTGCCTAGCTCTCTTCGACCTGCTGGCAGCCGCCATGACAGCCGACAGCGAGCAGGCGTTTGCCGCTGCTGCCAGCCCGCTTGTCCAGGCGTTCGTGAAGGAAAACACCCGACGCGGGCACGACTCGCTGCGCTGCCTGCGGGTGCGGGGACTCGTGGCCGACCTTGCCCTGGACCTACGCAGAAAGAACTTCGGCCGCATAGTCGCGCCGGTAGCGATGACGCGTCATCGACCCCCTCCAGAGCCGCAAGCCGCACCTCACCCGGGCGCCACCCCCGTACCCGCGCCGGAGCTCAGCACGAGCTGGGCGCTGCCTGCGGCGTGGATCCCCACGTTGGTGCCCGTGCAGCAGTACAACAGGTACATCGTGGAGCACCTGCCTGGCACGGCAACCACGACAGGGCGACGGTTCGCCGCTCTGTCGGTAGCCCGCCTCGCCGGTGCGAACACCTGGGCGAATGCTGGTCGCGCCCTAGGCCTCGGCGACGCGGGAAGCACCCACGTCGCCGACGTCATCGGACGACGCATCAGCGACCCGGACCAGTACTGGCGCTCAGTGGCCGCTGTCCTTGCCGAACTTGGAATGGAACCCGTTGACTACCGGGCCAGAATCGCCTCCCTCGCCGGTCTGCGATCCATCCCCGCGTCGACCTGGACGCAGCTGACGACCGCCCGTGCCGTGTTCCGTTACACAACAGCCCGCTCCCGTCACGCGGCGGCCTGGGTATGGGCAGAGCACACCGGTGGACCGTGGACCGAGTCGCCGGCTGCCCTCGCCCCCTGGCCGGGCGCCATCGACCGAAACTCTCGTGTCGAGGGGTATCGCCGATTTGACCGGCAGGCGCCGACCGACCTGCGCCACGCTCTGCTCACTTGGGCGGCCGCGAAGGAAACGGATGCGCCGACTGAGACGTCACCAGGGCTGTCATGCCCCCGGTAGTCGGATCCGCACCAGCCAGCATCGACAGGGTCCGCGCCACAACGGTCACGTGGGTCGACCACACCGGTGCGGAGCATCAGGGCATCCCAAGCCAAGATCTTCGTGGATTGCTGCCTGGGCGAGCAATCCGCAGCATTGCCCAGCATCGAGGGGCCACCCACACCGCGAGCAACTACTGCTCGAGCACCGACCGCGCCAACTTGGCGTGCGAGTCATGGCTCGAGGCACGCTGGCTACGACTGCTTGACCACGACCCGGACGTCACCGCCATGCGCACCCAACCCCTGAGGCTCACCGGGACCGACATGCAGGGCGAGTTCACCCACACCCCAGACATTCTCGCCCGGCTCCGGGGTGGTGGTGCCCGACTGATCGACGTCAAGAACCCGGCCATGATTCGCAACCCAGACGTCCTTCGCCGGGCACAACTTGCCTCCGTCGCCGCTGCGAATCTGGGCTGGACGTACTACCTGCTCGCCGAACCACCCGCGACGAGGATGCAAACCGTCGGATGGCTGTTCGGGTTCAGACGATGGCTGACCAGGGACGACCTGTTTCCCGCCCTCCTGATCGCCGCGGCCAAACCGGTCCGGCTGAGAGACCTTTGGGCGCCCTTCGGAGACGACGTGCAGGTACGTCCCGCCACCTATCACCTGCTGTGGTGGCAGCAGCTGGTCATGGACTTCGACTCACCGCTGAGCGAACGCACCCGGGTATGGGCGTCAGCGGTGCCCCGGAGCCCGCACTACGACGACACAGACCCGGCGTTCTCCCGCACGATTAGAGGTGTCTGATGACCAAGGCTGCCGGAGCGAAACTGCCCAGCATCGGTGTCGGAGACACCATCACCTACGACGGCGAGGAACACGTGGTCGTAGGTTTCGAAGAACTGGTCACCGAACAGTCATCCATCGCGTTCCGGCTCCGTGACACCTACGGCGCCTACAAGCTCGTCCTTGCCGCGGCCGTGTACGCCGACATGGTGGCGGCTGCCACCGGCGGCTCAGCGAGCGCTGACACGACCCGCCTCGACCGAGCCCGCAAGCGGCTGAGCAAGAAGGCCCGAAAAGGGAACGCTGGCCCGGGCGCGGAAGGCGCATCCGGCAGTTACCTCGGTCTGCCTTTCGACCCGGCCACCGAGCCCGCACCGCTGCACCTGGTTGAAGAGGCAGACGGCGCAACAGACGCCTCCTGCGAGGAAGCAGCAGTGTGCGGCGGCCGAAGGCGCATTGACTACTCGGCCGCCCTTCAGGGGCTGACTCAGCAAGCGCTCGAACGCGCACAAACCCTCGAACGACACATCCGCGAAGTAGCGACCGGTTACCCAACCCGGCAAGCAGCGGAGCTAGAGCCGCGGCCCGAGTACGACCCTGACAGCACCGACCAGGAAGACCGTATTCTCGCCAAGATGGCCGAGCTTGGAACATCCCGCACAACCATGTATCGGCACTTGGCTGCGTGGCGCGTAGATGGGCTCTGGGGACTCGTCGACAACCGCTCCAAAAGGGTCGTCGACCCGCTTGCCGGACTAGACCGCCGCATCATCGACGCCATCCTCGACCAGGCCGATGCCGAACGACACCAGTCCACCGGCACCTACTCCCGGTTCCGGCGCCGCCTGGCGGCCCGCTTGGCCATCTCCGCCCCGGACCTGACACTCCCACCCGATTCGACTCTGCGACCCAAGATTCTGTTTCTCCTCAATGGCAGGTACACGTTCGACAACGCCACAACCAGACGCACCCACGACCGCAAGCCCTCCAAGACGTACATGCACGCGCGGGCAGACCGACCCGGACAGGCAGTGTTGATGGATTCGACCAAGCTCGACATCACCGCCTACGACCCCGTCAACGACATTGACGTCAAGGTCCAGATGACGTGGGCGGTCGACCTGAACAGCCGAACAATCGGGGCGATGCGACTGAGCCCCCAAGCAGTCAAGAACGTAGACGCAGCGCTCCTGCTTGCCGACATGCTCCGCCCCGAACCGATGCGCCCCCACTGGCAGGAAGAACTCTCCATACGCCTTCTCGGGCTGCCCATGGGCACCCTCATCGACCACGATGAACGGTTCCAAGGGGCTGCAGCCAAACCTGTCATCTATGCCGAAACCGTTCTCGTCGACAACGACCGAGTGTTCGTATCCGATGCATTCGAACGCGGCTGTGAACTGTTCGGAATAAACATCCAGAGCGCCCGCGTCATGACACCGACCGACAAGGCCGCAGTCGAGGCGTCTTTCCGCAGCCTCGGCGCCCGGTTCGCCCAGCACGTAGCCGGATACACCGGCCCGAACCCGGTCCGCCGCGGAGACCTCGCCGAGGAACAGGCCAGATGGACGATCGCCGAGCTTGAAGAGTTCCTCGCCTACTACATCGTGGCCATCTACCAACGCACCCCACACAGTGCGCTGGTCGTGCCGGCGCAACCGTCGCGCCGACTCACCCCGAACCAGGCGTACGCCGCATCCGTCACAAGATGTGGGTGGGTCGCCGCGCCCATCGCCGACGACATGTACTACCAGCTCCTCCCCATCCGCTGGGTCAAGATCCACCCCTACGGGGTGAACCTCAACTACCGCGTCCACGACGACGACATCCTGCGCTACTACGCGCACAAGCCCAGCCCGTACGCGCGCCCACTGACAGCCAAGGGTCGTCGTGGTGGGACCCAGCACGGTGAGAGACAAGGCCGAGGCAAGACGCTGCCGGTGCGGTACGACCCTCGCGACCTCACGTACGCCTACTTCTACGCATGGGACCACCACGCTTGGTACGGCTTGAAATGGATCGACGCCCCAGATGACCTGCAACCGTTCAGCGACACGTACTACCGCAACCTGCGCAAGTACATGCGCGACCACGGCATGAACCACAAGTCCGGACCGGACATCGCCCAAGCGCTATCCGAGCTGCAGCACAAGATGGACGCGGAAGAGAACTGGACAGTCACCACCCGTCGCGAGCTATCCGTGCTGGCCGAACGGGCTCGTGCCGCTGCCCGGGACCGAGCAACCAGCGTCCCCCTGGCCAACCAGGACGAGCTGGACGGCGCTGCCCCTGGCCGTCAAAGAACCAAGCGGGCTGCAGCATCAGCACATGCTGATACCAACGACGGTGCTTCAACGTTCGACATCGACATCACCGCCGCGCGGAGCCTGCGCGTCGTAGGGAACGACTGACCGGAAGGGCGGCTCCAGCATGGTGACGCGCAACTCGTTGGTGGCTCACTGGCCCGACCCTCTCGCCGACGGGGCGGACCCATTAGCGGAGCCGCCGCTGGCTGAACCGTGGACGAAGACGGCGTGGCGGCGCTACCTGGACCGGACTGAACCTCCGCGCCCACCAAGGGTCACCCGTGACGTCTACGACCACATGTCATTCGACCGGGCAGCGGAGTACGACCGTGCCCGAGACCGGTACCACTCGTCGCTGGCCGTTTTCAACACGCCTCTCATCGAAGTTCTGTCTGCCAAGCTCGGCTCACTGCTGAGCATCAACCAGTACGCCCAGCCGGGAGCCCGATCTGGACTTGTGGTGTCAGGCCCCACGCGCATCGGCAAGTCAACAGCGGTCAAGGTCCTCTTGGCCGACTACGAACGCAGCCTGCGAAGCCGCCACCCGGACTACTTCGCGCGGCGCGGCGACGAGTATGTCCCGGTCGGGTACCTGCAGATGCCGGAGAAGGCGTCCGTGAAGGCGCTGCTACAGGCACTGGCCGTGTACTACGAACTGGACCAGCCAGACAGAGCCACGACGACCCTGCTACAGCACGTCGTGACGAAGGCCATGTCCCTGTCTGGGACGAGCATTCTCGTCATTGACGATCTTCATTTCCTCGACGTTGGAAAGGAAGCCGGCCAAGAAGCCAATAACATGCTCAAGGCGCTGGCGAACACCACCGGCGCTACGTTCGTTGCTGTCGGTGTCGAGCTCGAAGCGGGGCAGCTGTTCACCGAAGGCCCCGGCAACAGCCGCAAAACGCAGACCAGTGGGAGGTACAGCCTGCTGAGCCCCAAACGCTACGAGGTGAACTCGAGGGCGGCTGCGACCTCCTGGGTGAACCTAGTGAAGACGTTTGAAGACCACCTGGTCTTGATCGACCAGCCAACGAACAGCATCACGGAGCACTGGGAGTACCTGCACCGTCGCACCGGCGGATCGATCTGTTCCCTATCCCAACTGCTGCGTGAGGCGGCGTTCCGAGTCCAAGGAAGCAACCTGGAATGCATCACCCTGGACGACTTGGGCGAGGTCACGATCGACTACGCCAGCGAGTACGAGTTCCGAAAGCATCTTGAACAGATTCGGGACCAGAGAGCGCGCTCAACTAAGCCTGGTCGCGGTGCGCAAAGGAGCCGTCAGCTCACGGCCTAGCCCAACGATGGGGCCACAAGCCGACTTCGGGTCATGCTGGGCGGCGTGTCTCCGGCGACCGGTGCCGCGCCGGGTGAACGATGAACGGTGAGGAACAGTCGAACGCGTGGCTCCGCCTGAAGTCGGAAGGGGTCTCGCGGCCCGAGCGACTGGGAGGGTCTGATGGGCCGGCCGCTGAGCGTCGCCAGCTGCCAGCGAATCGCTGGGCGTCTGTCGCGGATGACGCTCGTCGTGCCGATTGAGTCCGGGGAAAGCCTGTGCTCCTGGCTGGACCGAATGGCCGACCACAACTGCGTCAGCCGTCAGATCATGTGGCTCAGCCTCGGCCTGACTACGCCCGGACGGCAGGCCCCGGCGGCATTAGGTGTGATGCTCCCACCTGAACAGGTCGCGCATGTGTCCGCCCGCACCGGCGAACCGGTCAGCGCCATCGAGGCTGCCCTCCTTAGCCACTTTCGCGACCGAATCCTCACCGTTGAAGACCTGCGACCCGACGTGCCCGGCCTGGTCAGCACATGGGGCCGCGTCCACTGGGTCTACACCCGCTCGTCCATGGCGTGCCCGAAGTGCCTGGCGGAGTCCGGCGGCGTGTGGCAGCTCAAGTGGAAGCTCCCGTGGCTGTTCATGTGTGAACAACACCAGTGCTACCTGGTGAGCACATGTCCCGGCTGCGGTCGTGCGCTGCAGACCAATAAGGAAGACAAACGCCAACGAACCATGTGTACCACCCCGGTGCCGACCGCCACTGCCGGCGCCGCGCCGACCTCAGGCCGGCCGCGCATGAGCGCATGCGCCACCGAGATGGTCTCTGTAAGCGCGGTGGCCGTCAAAGACGCCACGGCCATTCAGCGAATGGCTTGGGCGAACGGCCTCGTCAACGCAGAGGCCGTCGACGAAGGGCGAGCGGACCGGCAGGTCGAGCCCTTGGTCATGACGGCGAACCTGCGCGCAGCCGCTCGGCTCGTCTTGCACCAGGGCAGCGTCGAACTACTCGCTGGAGCAGACCGAGCCGTCATCAACACGTTCGAACAGCACGTGCGTGACCGCGAGGAACGCTTGGCGCAGAAGACACGCGAGCCAGGGGTGTTCGTTGCGTACCGGGACGCACCCCGAAGCTCACTGCTCATGGCTGCAGCGCTTCGGATCGCGATCCCGCTGTTGACAGGGCCGCCCGAGTCCATTCAAGAACGCGCGCGTCAACTCATCGAGGCCAGCTACACGCTCCCTGGTGGTCGAACACGCTGGGACCGTGTGATGCGTACCTGGACACCGCCAGCGCCGATGAAGGAAGCGGTCGTGGCCGCACTTGAGAGCCGTCACCAGGGGCTGGCTCCCATCACGAGCCTCACCCGCGTGCATCGAGCCAAACCAGCCACGGCACAAGGTGACGTGGCGTCAGCCGTCCCTGCCCTCGTCTGGCCCAACGTGTACGCCCGACTTCAACCTCACCTGCCGCCAACCTCCCGTCCAGACCACGCACGACGACTCCTTTCAATGCTCATAGTGCGCCTACTGGGCCCCGGTTTGATGAGCGCACCGGACACAGCGGCCCTGTTGGGAACCGGGCCACTGGTCGGCAAGCAGTACTTCGCCTACGCCCTCCATGAGCTGCGAGTTCACGGGAACGGCGCCGAAGTCGTGAATACGTTGACACAGCTGGCCGACCAACTCGCGGCGACCCCACCGCCCGTCGACTACAGCAGTCGACGAGCAGCCCTGGCAGCCCTGACGACAATCACCGAATCGGAATGGTCCACAGTCTGGTCCCCCCACGCGAAATACCTGCCCGTCGGGCCTGAAATCAGCCGATGCCTCATCGCCGCACGCGTTTGGGCCGCGCTCACCGGCGGCGATTTTCGCGTTGCACCAGCCCTCACCGTCGCCGGGCACGTCCTCGCCCCCGTACCCCGTCGAAATCAGTACAGGCTACTCAAGCAGCTACCGCACGTGGACGACCTCACCAGTCAAACAGTCACGACCGTGGCTCAACGGTTCGGCATCCGCGGCCCTCACATGTGGGAACCCGCACTGCCTTCTGCCAACGCCAGAGCCGGCGCACACGTCAGGTGAGAGCGCCGGCGGCAACGACCGCGAACGTCCCAGCCCCGGCCACCACTCCGACTCCCTGGCAGAGAATGCCCCGATGGAGGCAGTTGGCCTTGAAGTTGTTTCCTGCTCGCAGCGACGCGATGGCCTTCGTGTTCAAGTAGGCGGTGATGCTGAGGCTATCGACGGCGCTGTCACCCCACCGCTCCTCGGTCATCGCGGTCAACGTTGAGTTGTCTGCGACTTCGTACTCGACCAGGCGCGTGGTGATGACTCCGAAGAGGAACGCGGCGGCCAGCACGACGATGGTGCCGACGTACACAGCCAAGGCAGGGCCTGTCAGGGGCGCATCCTTCCCGTTCAGCACGCTCAGGGCGGCAACATACAGGCCCGCCGTCAAACTCGCCGCCTGTTGAAGTTTCGAACCGCGCTCGTCCAACGAACTTTGTCGAGCGCGTTCCCACGCCAGCTGCTGGTCAATGAACGCTGCGTAGACCGCGCCCTGCTCACTCATCACGTTCAAAGAACGCGCCGTCGTTCACCGAGGGCGGCTCGCTGCCCTTCACCCGCTCCGTCGAGATCCACTCCCGACCAGCTGGCGGCTCCGGAGCAGGTTCGGACTCGGTCTGCACCCCTTCCTGCCCGGCCTCGCCCGAAGGCGTCACGACGACTTCGTCTCAGGGCGCTGCTCCCGCTGCGGTGGTCGCGGCGACTCACGGACAAACTCGGTACTTACCCAATCACGCGGCGCCGGCGGAACCGGTGGCTCCGGCGTGGGCTGCGGGTTCTCATCGGCCATACCCATAGTGTCCCAGCCGCCACCGACAATCTGGCGTTCCCGCACGAGCGGTTCGCGCCATGGGCCATTTGGCTCCTGCCGAAGGGAGAGTCCCGATGGGCTGGCGCACCATTATGGGCTCCGGACCGAGCCTTGGGTGTGTCCGGCTGCCCAAGTGTCATGTTGAGCCGCGTAAGTCACCGTGCCGCCGGGTCTCTACCTGACACTCGCAGCACGAAAGGCCGGCGTCCATGTGTCACGTTGGGCGGCTTCAGACAGCGGGTGCGGCACCGTGCACGCCAACGCGCCGGCCGACCTCCCGGCCCGGTTCGAGGCCCTCGGCGCCCTTGCCGGGATGCCGCGGGACGCCGTCCGGGCGCAGCTCGCCTCGGCGCTGCGCGTGGTGGTCCACGTGCAGCGCCGGGCTCAGGGCAGGCGGGTCGCGTCCATCAGCGTCCTGCGGACCTGCGCCAGCTCGGGGGAGGTGCGGTGCGACCTGGCGGTGGACGCCCTGTCCGGTGTCGAGGGACCCGCCTGGCCCGAGCTCGCGGCCGAGCTGGCACTCGGTTCCGGCCGGGACGGGCCGGCCGACGCGGGGGCGGACTGCGGAGGCTCGCGCGACCGGGGGCCTGCGGTCCCAGGGTGTGAGGGGCGCCGTACGGAGGGGCGCGGTTCGGAGGGGCCGGGTCCGGAGGGGCTGGGTCTGCAGGGGCTGGGTCTGCAGGGGCTGGGTCCGGAGGGGCTGGGGCTGAAGGGGCGTGGCAGCGAGGGCCCTGCGGTCCCGGGCTGCGGTGCCGAGCCTGGGGTGGGAGCTCGTTCGTGATCGGCTTGGGCGCGTGCCTGTGCCTCGCCGTCGCGGCCGTCCTGCTCTGGCCGCTCGCCCCTCGGGTGGCACGTCCCGCGCGACGGGCGGCCAGCGGGCGTCCGGGCCTGGTCGGTCCGGCGAGCAGCGCGGGGAGCCGGCGCCGGCCGTTCGCGGCACGGGGGACGCGCTCCGGGGCGGCCGGGAGGAGTCGCGCCCGCAGCCGCGCCTGGGAGGAGGGCCTGGCCGAGCTGCTGGGCCTGGTCCTCGGTCCCCTGCAGTCCGGGGCCCCACCCGCCGTGGCCCTCGCCGCGGCGCAGGCGGCACAGGGCCGCGGGCCGTTCGTCGAGCTGGTCGACGACCTCGTCACCGCGGGCACCCACGGCGAGGTCCTCGCCCCCGTCTGGCAGTCCTGGGCGGAGCTCCTCGACAGCGACGACCTCCGGTTCGTCGCGCGGGCGTGGGGGCTCAGTGAGCAGACCGGCTCGCCGCTGTCGGAGGCGCTGGCGACCTCGCTCGAGGTCCTGCGCGCCCGGCGCCGCGCAGCCGACCGCGTGGCCTCGGCGGCCGCAGGACCGCGCGCCTCGATGCTGGTGCTGCTGCTGTTGCCCCTCTCCGGGCCGTTCGTCGGGCTCGCCTGCGGGATCGACCCGCGCACGCTGTACCTCTCCAGCCCGGCCGCCGGCGGCAGCCTCGTGGCGGGGCTGGTCCTGGCCGCCGTCGCTCGCTGGTGGAGCGCGCGCATCCTGGCCCGCGCCGCATGACGGTGGTCCTGGCCCTGCTGGCAGCGGCGGCGGTCCTGCTCTGGCCTGAGCGACGCCCTGGCCCCGGCGGTCCCGGGGGCTCAGGCCGCGTCGGCCCAGGCCCCGTCGGCCCGGGCTCGCCCCACCAGGCGAACTCGGGCGGTCGGGGTGCGAACGCGCCGGCGACGGGACCGCGCGCTCCCGGCCGGACGGGCCCCGGTAGCGTCCGGCCACGCGATGCCCCCGCGCCCGAGGACGTCGCCGACGCCCTCGTGCTCGTGGTGCTCGCCCTGCGCTCTGGGGCCGCCCTGACACAGGCGGTCGCCGTCGTGGCCGCCGCCTCGTCCGGCCGCGTCCGCCGCGACCTCGCGGCGGTCGTCGCGGCGCTGCAGTGGGGCGTGCCCGTCACCGAGGCGTGGGCCTATGCCGGTCCCGCCTGGCGGCCGGCCGCGCTGGCCTTCCAGATGGCGGCGGGCACCGGCGCCTCACCGATCGGGCTGCTGCTCGATGCCGGAGCGAGGATCCGTGACGAGCGAGAGCAGGACCAGGCGAGGCGGGCCGCCCGCGCGGGGGTGCTCCTCGTGCTGCCGCTCGGCCTGGGCTTCCTGCCCGCGTTCGCGTGCACCGCAGTCATCCCCGTCGTGCTCGCCCTCGCCGGCAGCGTGCTCGCGTCCTGACCCGTGGTGAGGAGCCGTCGAGGTCGTGGGCGGTCGCCTCCGTCCAGGGCGCGCCTCCGCCACGCGCGGTGCTGCCGGTCCGGACGACGCGGCCCCGGGTCGGTGACGAGCTGTGCCGCCTCCCGGGGCCCGTCCCGTCCACAGGCGGCACCGGTCTCGCCCGTTGTCCACCGGGCGCGGGCTGGGCCCTGCCGCTCACCGACGACCCCCGCTTCGCTGGACACAGGGAGGGCACCACAGCCCTCATGACCCGTGAGGAGTTCCGATGAAGAGGTCACTGACCCACAGGTTCGCGCGGCTGCGGCGCGGTGCCGAGGCCGGGATGACGACCGCCGAGTACGCCGTCGGCACCTTGGCCGCCTGCGCCTTCGCCGCCGTCCTGCTGGCGGTGGTGCGCTCCGGCGGGGTGAAGTCCGCGCTCGCCGGCATCATCACGACCGCCCTCGGAACGGCCGGGTGAGGCGCAGGCGTGAGTCCGGGATGGCGACCGTCGAGCTGGCGGTCGCCATCCCCGCCGTCGTGCTCTGCCTCCTGCTGGGTCTGGGCGCGGTGGGTGCCGCCACCGACCAGGTCCGCTGCACCGATGCCGCGCGGGCGGCGGCGCGGGCGGCAGCCCGCGGTGACCCGCCGGCCGAGGCGGTGGCCCTCGGCCGGCGGCTCGCCCCTCGGGGCGCGTCGGTGGCGGTCCACCTCACCGGCTCCACGGTGCAGGCGACGGTCCGGGGTCGTCCGGCCGTGGCGCTGAGGTGGCTGGGTCACGTGGCGTCGCCCTCGGCGCAGGCCGTGGCCGCACGGGAGGACGTCGGGTGAACGGGTCGAGCAGGGGCTTCGCCCGCCGACGCGGCGCCCGTTCCGCGCGCCGCGTCCGGGGCGGAGTGCCAGCAGCTCGACGCCGAGCTGCGCGTTCCGCTCGACGCGCCCAGCGCTCGATCACAGCGCCTCGGGTCGGCTGGGTCGGTGCCGCAGGCGCTGACCGCGGGAGCGGCACCGTCCTCATGGTGGCCGTGGTCGCGGCGATCCTGATGGCCACGCTGGGGGGTCTGGCGGTCGGGAGCGCGGTCGTGGCGGCGCACCGCGCCCGGGCCGCCGCCGACCTCGCCGCGCTCGCCGGCGCGACCAGCCTCGCACGGGGGCAGGCACGCACGAGCGCCTGCGGCACGGCTGCGTCCATCGCCGCGCGCAACCACGCCGTGCTCACCGCCTGCTCCGTGGGTGCCGACGGCTCGATCCTCGTCCGGGCGCGGTCAGGGGTCGCCTTCGGCCTCCCCGGCCTGCCGCGGTCGGCTCAGGCGCTGTCCCGTGCCGGCCCGGCACCGTGAGGCCGCCGCCGGGAGCGGCTCCCGGGCGGCGGCCTCGTCACGGCTGGGGTGGCGACAGGCGCTGGTCAGCGGGTGCTGTCGTCTGCGCCGCGGCCCATGATCTTGTCCGCCACCGTGCGGTGACGCCCCGGTTCCTGGCTCGAGTCACTGGCTTCCGTGCCGTCCGCCTCGGGCTGAGGCGCATCGTGGGTCCCGACCTCACCGGCGCGCGTGTCGGCGGTCCCGCCGTCGCGGACGTCGGCTCCCTCACCCTCGCGGGCCGCGCCCGTGCCGCCGGCGCTGGTGGCAGTGGTGGCGCTGTTGGTGGCGGTGGTGGGCTCGGCCGTCGTGCTCGCTGCGGCCTCACCCGCCCCACCAGGGTCCCGGTCGGTGTCGAGAGCGCGGCGCTCGTTGGCGCTGTCGTCCCAGCCGCCGTCGCTCGCCTGCGCACCGGTGTCGAGGCCGCCGTTCCCACGGACCTCGTCATCCCGGTGGTCATGGTGGTGTGCGGCGGCGGCCCCGGCGACGGCGCCACCGCCTCCCGCGACCGTGGCCCCGTGGGCGCCCGCGCCCTGGGCACCGGAGCCGGCCAGCTCGCGCTCCATCCGGGTCCGCTCGTCGGCGCGGATCCGGGACTCGTCCTCCGCCCGGCGGCCGGCGTACTCGTCCTCGCGCAGCCGGTCGCGCTCGGCCAGCCGCGACTCGAACTCCTGCTCGCGGACCCGGTCGCGCTCGGCGAGGGCCTGCTGGTGGGTCTCCTCCGCCCGGCGGCGCTCGTCGGCCCTGATGTTCTCCTCGATCTCGGCCTGGCGCTGCGCCTCCTTGGCCTCCCGGCGGGGGCGGACCCTGCGCCGCGCGCTGCCCCGGATCAGGGCCAGCCCCAGCCACAGGACCAGGAGCACCACGGCGCCCGCGATGATGAGGGCGAGGGGCGTCATGCCCACGCTGAACCCGGCGGCATCGAGGGTGACGGGGTTGGTCAGTGACTGCGTCGCGAGGAACAGCAGGACCCCTGCTGCGACGGCCACGACGACGAGGATGAGTCCGAGGACCAGCACGTGCCTACCTCCAGAGATCAGCGGCGCGTGGTGCGCCGTCCACCTCGACCATAGTGGCTGCCTGCGTGGTCCGCCGGTTTGTGAAGCGTCCGATTTGTCCCGCACGCAGGAGTGCGAAACCGCAGGTCAGGGGCGCGGAGCCGGTTCGCGGGCGAGCTCGGCCAGCGTGGCCCGCAGGAGCCGCGCCGCCCCCGCCTTGTCCAGCGGCTGGTTGCCGTTGCCGCACTTCGGAGACTGGACGCACGCCGGGCACCCGGCCTCGCACCGGCATCCCTCGATCGTCGCCAGGGTGGCGCCGAGCCACGCGCTCACCGCCTGGTGCGCGCGCTCGGCGAAGCCCGCCCCGCCCGGGTACCCGTCGTAGACCATGATCGTCGGCAGACCCGTGTCGGGGTGCTCCGCCGTCGACACCCCGCCGATGTCCCACCGGTCGGAGGTGGCCACCAGGGGCAGCATGCCGATGGCCGCGTGCTCGGCGGCGTGGGCGGCGCCGGGGATGTCCACCTCGGCGACCCCGGCGCCGGCGAGCCACGGCACCGGCATGGTCCACCAGACGGCCTTCGTGCGCAGCGTGCGCGCCGGCAGGTCGAGGGGGTGGGTGCCCAGGACCTCCCCGCTCGGCAGGCGCCGCAGGAAGGACGTCACCTGGCTGTGCACCCGCACGGAGCCGAAGCAGACCTCCAGCGGTCCGACCCGACTGGACCGCTCGGCCGCTTCGATGTCGAACGCGCTCACCGACTGCGCGAACGTGCTCCAGCCCGGGTCGCCCTGCACGACCGTGGCCGTGCCCCCCTCGAGGTCCAGCTCGGTGACGACGTACGTCTGGCCCTGGTGGACGTGCACCGCGCCCGCGTGCACCTGCGTGTGGGCGCTGGCCCCGTCGATCGTCCCGAGCACCCGGCCGGTCCGGCTCTCGACGATCCCGACCACCTCGCCGGCGCCGCGAAGCGAGAGGTGGTCGCCCGGCCGGTCCGACCGGGCCCAGTACCACCCTCCGTTGGGACGGCGGCGCAGGATGCCCCGGGCCACGAGCGCGTCCAGCAGCGGCCGGGCCACCGCCTCGCCCCCGAACAGCTCGAGGTCGCCCTCGCGCAGGGGCAGCTCCGCCGCGGCGGCGGCGAGGTGGGGTCCCAGGACGTAGGGGTTCACCGGGTCGAGCACCGCAGCCTCGACCGGTTGGCCGAACACGACCTCCGGGTGGCCCACGACGTAGCTGTCGAGCGGGTCGTCGGCGGCGACGTAGACCGCCAGCGACCGGGTCCCCGCCCGACCGGCCCGCCCCGCCTGCTGCCACAAGGAGGCGCGGGTCCCGGGCCACCCCGCCATGAGAACCGCGTCGAGCCCGGAGACGTCGACGCCGAGCTCGAGCGCGTTGGTCGCCGCGAGGCCCACGAGCGACCCGGCGCGCAGCGCCCGCTCGAGCTCGCGCCGCTCCTCGGGGAGGTAACCGCCCCGGTAGGCCGCGACGCCGGTGGCCGCGCGCGGGTCGCCCGCGTCGTCGAGGGTGCGGCGGGCGCTCGCCGCGAGGGCCTCGACTCCTGCCCGCGACCGGGCGAAGGCCACCGTCTGGACCCCGCCACCGACGAGCGAGGCGAGCAGGTCGGCGGCCTCCGAGGTGGCGCTGCGCCGCCCCGACCCGTCGGCGAGCTCACCGGGCTCCCACAGCGCGAAGGTCATCGCCTCCCGGGGCGACCCGTCCCGGGTGACCGCGTCGAACGGCAGCCCCGTGAGCCGCTCGGCGTGCAGGCCCGGGTCGCGCACGGTCGCCGAGGCCAGCACGAACGTCGGGCTCGAGCCGTACCGCGCGCAGACCCGCCGCAGCCGCCGCAGCAGGGCCGCGAGGTGCGACCCGAACACGCCCCGGTAGACGTGGCACTCGTCCACCACGACGTAGCGCAGCGCCCGCAGGAACGGCGCCCAGCGCTCGTGGCCGGGCAGCAGCGAGTGGTGCACCAGGTCGGGGTTGCTCAGGACGAGCTGGGCGTGGTCGCGGATCCACCGCCGCTCCTCGGTCGGGGTGTCGCCGTCGTAGGTGGCCGCGCGCACCCCCGGCACCGCCCAGGCCTGGACCCGGGCGAGCTGGTCGGCGGCCAGCGCCTTGGTCGGCGAGAGGTAGAGCGCCGTCGCGCCACGCCCGGTCGGCGCCTCAGCCCCCTCCACGACTGCGGACAGGACCGGCAGCAGGTAACCGAGGCTCTTGCCCGAGGCCGTTCCCGTCGACAGGACGACGTGCCGGCCGGCCCGGGCCAGGTCGGCCGCCTCGCGCTGGTGCGACCACAGGGAGGTGATCCCGGCACCGGCGCACGCGGCATACACCGTCGGGGCGACCCACGAGGGCCACGGCTCGGACGACGCCTGCCGCGCCGGCACCTCGTGGACGTGCCGGACGCGCTCGGGCGACGCGGAGGCGAGCGTGGACAGGGCCGCCCGCGGGTCGAACCCGGTCGGGCGGTCGGCCCCGCCCGGGGCGACCCTGGGGAATCCGGTGGCGCCTGCGATGGACATTGCCGCTACCGTAAGCCCGAGGGCGGACGATGCTCCTCGCCCGGTCAGCGCACGGAAAGGCAACAGGCGTGGATCTGTCGGTCTCCAGCACGGAAGAGGGTGCCGTGACGGTGGTGCACGTCGCGGGGGAGATCGACGTCTACACGGCGCCACTGCTGCGCGAGGTGCTGGACAAGCAGGTCGCGGCCGGCCGCACCGAGCTCGTCGTCGACCTCGAGCGTGTCACCTTCATGGACAGCACCGGGTTGGGCGTCCTCGTCGGCCGGCTGAAGCTGGTCCGCGGCCAGAACGGCACGCTGCGCATCGTCAGCGCCCAGGACCGGATCCTCAAGGTCTTCAAGATCACCGGGCTGGACAAGGTGTTCCACATCTACCCCACCGTCGAGGAAGCCACCGCGGCCTCGGCCGTCTGAGGCCCGCAGCCCGCGCCACACGACAGTGGCGCACGACCGCGGCGCCACGCAAAACCTCTCTCGCACGTCCGCACGCTGCGGAAACGCCACACGAAATCTGCGTGTGACCCTCCTCACCCGCTGACATTTGGGGTGTGACGTGCATTACCCTCGCCACCATCGTCCCCTCGTGCGGCGCGCAGTCGTGCGTGCCCGTGGGCGGTTTGGAGTGTTTCCCCATCGAGGAGGATGGAATGTTGCGCGTCGCGCCTGCCGCCAGTGCCCTCACACTGGACGGCTCCAATCTCACCCTGGTGATCGTGGTGGCCGTGGTTGCCGTCATCGCGCTCGGCATGGGTGTGTTCTTCCGCCAGCAGGTCCTGTCGCACGATGCCGGCACCGAGAAGATGCAGGAGATCGGCGCTGCCGTGGAGGAGGGCGCCCAGGCGTACCTCGCCCGGCAGTTCAAGACCCTCGGCATCTTCGTCGTGCTCGTCTTCGGCCTCCTGCTCCTGCTGCCTGCCGACACCGCCAACATCCGTTGGGGCCGCTCGGCCTTCTTCGTGGTGGGCGCCCTCTTCTCCGCCTCGATCGGCTACCTGGGCATGAGCCTGGCCGTGAAGGCGAACGTCCGCGTCGCCTCGGCAGCTCGTGAGGGCGACCGCGACAGCGGTATGCGGATCGCCTTCCGCACCGGCGGCACCGTCGGCATGGCGACGGTGGGCCTGGGCCTGCTCGGCGCCTCGGTAGTCGTCCTGCTCTACAAGGCTGACGCCCCCAAGGTCCTCGAGGGCTTCGGCTTCGGCGCGGCCCTGCTCGCGATGTTCATGCGGGTCGGCGGCGGCATCTTCACCAAGGCCGCCGACGTGGGCGCCGACCTCGTCGGCAAGGTCGAGGCCGGCATCCCCGAGGACGACCCGCGCAACGCCGCGACGATCGCCGACAACGTCGGCGACAACGTGGGCGACTGCGCCGGCATGGCCGCCGACCTCTTCGAGTCGTATGCCGTGATGCTCGTGGCCGCGCTCATCCTCGGCTCGGTCGCGTTCGGCACCTACGGCCTGGTCTTCCCGCTCCTCGTGCCCGCGATCGGTGCGGTCACCGCCCTCATCGGCGTGTTCATCACCCGGGTGAAGCCGGGCGAGAACGCCCTGTCGGCCATCAACCGCGGCTTCTACATCTCCGCCGCGATCGCTGCGGTCCTGTCCGCCGTCGCCGCGTTCGTCTACCTGCCCGGCACCTTCAAGGCGCTGGGCTCGACCGACCAGTCGGTGACGGAGCTGACCGGCAACCCGCGGGTCACCGCGATCCTCGCCGTGGTCATCGGCATCGTCCTGGCCGCGATCATCCTGTGGCTCACCGGCTACTTCACCGGCACCGACAAGCGGCCCACCCGCGACGTCGCCCGCACCTCGCTCACCGGGGCGGCCACCGTCGTCCTGTCCGGCATCGGCGTCGGCCTGGAGTCGGCCGTCTACACCGCGGTCATCATCGGTGGCGCGGTCTACCTCGCCTTCCTGCTGGGTGGCGGCTCGGTCGTCCTGTCGCTGTTCCTCATCGCGCTCGCGGGCTGTGGCCTGCTGACCACGGTCGGCGTCATCGTCGCCATGGACACGTTCGGTCCGGTCTCCGACAACGCCCAGGGCATCGCCGAGATGTCCGGGGACGTCGACGGCGAGGGCGCGCAGATCCTCACCGACCTCGACGCCGTGGGCAACACCACCAAGGCCATCACCAAGGGCATCGCGATCGCCACGGCGGTCCTCGCGGCCACGGCGCTGTTCGGCTCGTACTCCGATGCCTGGCGGGGCACGTTCGACCCGATCCTCGCCAAGCTCGAGCAGCAGGCGCAGACCGGCGCCATCGGCCAGGAGGAGGTCCGGGCGATCCAGCGTCAGCTCAGCACCTCCTTCGGCCTCGAGATCGTCAGCCCGAACGTCCTCGTCGGCCTGCTCATCGGTGCCGCCGTGGTGTTCCTCTTCTCCGGACTCGCGATCAACGCCGTGACCCGGGCCGCCGGCGCCATCGTCTTCGAGGTCCGCCGCCAGTTCCGCGACATCCCCGGGATCATGGAGGGCACCGCCCGGCCCGAGTACGGCAAGGTCGTCGACATCTGCACGAAGGACTCGCTGCGCGAGCTCGCGACACCGGGCCTGCTGGCCGCCCTCATGCCTGTGGCCGTCGGCTTCGGCCTGGGCATCGGTTCGCTGGCCGGGTTCCTCGCCGGTGCGATCGGTACGGGTGCGCTCATGGCCGTGTTCCTCGCGAACTCCGGCGGCTCGTGGGACAACGCCAAGAAGATCGTCGAGGACGGCCACTTCGGCGGCAAGGGCAGCGACGCCCACGCTGCGACCGTCATCGGCGACACCGTCGGGGACCCGTTCAAGGACACTGCCGGCCCGGCGATCAACCCCCTCATCAAGGTCATGAACCTCGTGTCGGTGCTCATCGCTCCCGCCATCGTGACCCTGTCGATCGGCGACGGGAAGAACAACGTCGCCCGCTACGGCATCGCCATCGCAGCGCTGGTCATCGTCATCGGGGCGGTCGCCGTCTCCAAGTCGCGTGACCTGGCCATCGGCGGCGACGACGACACCGTCACCCCGAGGGACGCGGCGGCCCCGAGCGGCACCGGTGCCACGGTCCCCGGAGCCGTTCCCTCGTCCGGTGCGACGGCCGCCCCGGGGGCAGGCACCACCCCCGCCGTCGGTGACGGCGCCGGGGGTGCCGTGGAGCGACCCGTGGACGGGAGCGAGTCGGTGGAGGAGCCGGCCCGCCGCTGAGGACACCACCGCGCCGACGCGGCCGGCACCCCCGAGGCCGACGCGGCCGGCACCCCCGAGGCCGACGCGGCCGGCACCCCCGAGGTACGGGTGGTGCCGGCCGCGTCGTCGTCCCGGAGGCGGCTGCGGCGCCCCTCGCCGCGCCCCTAGGCTGGCGGCATGCACAGCCCCCTCTTCGACCAGGCCAACCTCGAGGTCCAGGCGCAGCAGCGGTTCGCCCTGCAGAACCCGCAGATGCTGCGCGTGCACCTCGGCGGTGACGTCCTCGCGGTCAAGGGGGCGATGGTGTCCTACCAGGGCAACATCAGGTTCGACCACGAGAGGTCCGGCAGCGTCGGCAAGCTCTTCAAGAAGGTCGTCACCGGCGAGGACGTGTCGCTGATGCGCGTCTCCGGCGAGGGTGACGTCTTCTTCGCCTCCGAGGCCGGGTACGTCTTCCTCGTCGAGCTCGCGGGCGACGCGTTGTCGGTCAACGCGCGCAACCTGCTGGCCTTCGACTCCAGCATCGAGTGGGACATCAAGCGGGTCCAGGGTGCCGGCATGCTCAGCGGCGGGCTGTTCAACACGATGCTGCAGGGCACCGGCACCGCGGCGATCCACACCGTCGGCCAGCCGGTCGTGCTCGACTGCTCCGAGCAGCCCACCTACGTCGACGTGCAGGCCTGCGTCGGGTGGTCGGCCAGCCTCGTCCCCCGGGTCGTGTCGAGCATGAACGTGCGGTCGATGATCCGCGGCGGCTCCGGCGAGGCGTTCCAGTACGCGTTCTCCGGCCCGGGTTTCGTCATCGTCCAGCCCAGCGAGTGGTCCCAGCCGCCGTCCCAGGGTGGTGGGGGCGGCGGCGGGTTCAACCTCGGCGGCCTGCTCGACGGATGAGCACCCCACCACCAGTCGCCGACCGCGACCTCGTCGCCCGCCTGCGCGCCGACCTGGAGCAGGCGGCATACACGGTCGACGCAGTGGGGGAGCTGCTCGGGCCGCTCGCCTCCGCGGCGCTGGGCCGCGAGCAGGTCCTGCCCGCGCAGCGGGTCACGGCCGCGGCCGGCACCCCGCTCGCCACGCTGGTGCGCCTGTTCACCCTCGGTGACGCGGTCGACGGCGACGACGCCGCGCGGGCCCTCCCGTCCCTCGGGGTCGAGGGGGCCGAGCGGCTGCGCCTGGTGACCCAGCAGGGCTCGGGGGTGGTCGCCACCTGTGACCTGCGCCCCTACGCCGACGAGGCGCACGCCTGGTGGGTCGCCTCCGACCTGTCCGAGCTCGCCACGCGCGCGCCGCTCTCGGAGGACCACGTCCTCGGCATCGGGGGCGCGTCGACCACGCTGGCCTCGTGGACGCCGCGCCCGCGGGTGGCGCGCGCCCTCGACCTCGGCACCGGCTGCGGGGTGCAGGCGCTGCACCTCGGGGCACACGCCGCATCGATCACCGTCACGGACATCTCGGCGCGGGCCCTGGCGTATGCCGCGTTCAACGCCGAGCTCAACGGCTGCGACTGGACGCTGGTCGAGGGGTCGATGCTGGGTCCCGTTGCAGGGCAACGGTTCGACCTCATCGTGAGCAACCCGCCGTTCGTCATCACGCCGCGCACCCCGGACGTGCCCCTGTTCGAGTACCGCGACGGCGGCCAGGCCGGGGACTCGCTGGTCGCCGACCTCGTGCGCTCGATCGGCGACCACCTCGCTCCCGGCGGGATCGCCCAGTTCCTCGGCAACTGGGAGGTGGTCGGCGACGCCGACTGGCGCGAGCGCGTGCGGGGCTGGGTCGCAGGGTCCGGCCTCGACGCCTGGGTCGTGCAGCGGGAGGTGCAGGACCCCGCGCAGTACGCCGAGACGTGGGCCCGCGACGGCGGGCACCACAGCGCCACGAGCGAGTTCGCGACGATGTATGCCGCGTGGCTCGACGACTTCGCGTCCCGCGGGGTGAGCGCGATCGGGTTCGGCGTCATCACGCTGCAGCGGCCCGCTGGCGACCGCGAGCCGTTCCTCGACCTCACGGAGGCCACCGGCCCGGTCGCGAGCCCCATGGGCCCGGCCGTCCTCGCAGGCCTGGCCGCACGCACCTGGCTGGCCGAGCACACCGACGAGGAGCTGCTCGAGGTGGCGTGGCGCTGCGCCGACGACGTGACCGAGGAGCGGCACGGCCGCCCCGGCGACACCGACCCCACGGTCATCCTGCTCCGGCAGGGCGGTGGCCTGGGCCGGGTGCTCCGGCTGGGCACCGCCGGGGCGGCACTGGTGAGCGTGTGCGACGGCACGCTGGACGCCGGGGCCGCGGTGGGGGCGATCGCAGCCCTGCTCGAGGTGGACGAGGCGCAGGTGCGGTCCGAGGTCGTGCCCCTGCTGCGTGCCCTCGTGGCCGACGGCCTGCTCGTCTGACTGTGAGGAGTGAGCGCCGGGCCCGACATCCGTCACGGCGGCGCCCATCGCCGCAGGTGGAAAAGCCGATTGTGAGTGAGTGCTCACTCACTTAGCCTGAATGCCGTGAGCCGAGCCCGCCCGATGGCACCCGACGCGCGTCGCGCCGCGATCGTCACCGCCACCCTGCCCCTGCTGCGGGAGAAGGGTCGGTCGGTGAGCACGCGCGAGATCGCGAAGGCCGCCGGCGTGGCCGAGGGCACGCTCTTCCGGGCCTTCGGCAGCAAGGACGACATCATCACCGCCTGCGTCCACGAGGCGTTCGACAACGCGGGCCTGCTCGCCGAGCTCGCGGCGATCGACCGGGCACTGGACCTGCGCGAGCGGCTGGCCACCGCGGTCGGGGTCATGCAGGAGCACCTCACGGGCATCTTCACGATGATGAGCGTGCTCCAGGCGAGCGGGCAGCCGCTGGCCCACCCCACAGGTGCCGACGCGGCCCGCCGCCGTCGCGAGTCGACCGCCGAGCTCGACGCCGCCTTCGTCGACCTCGTGGGCCCGGACGCCGACGCGCTGCGCATCCCGGCCCGCGACTTCCTCGCCTACCTGCGGATGCTCACCCTCTCGAGCGTGCACCCGATGCTCGATGGCAGCAACGCCGCGCCGGAGGACCTCGTCGGGGTGCTGCTCGACGGCGCCCTCCTCGAGTCGGCGAGGGAGCTCACCGGCGTCCCCGCCCTCACCACCGCACCACCGTCCACCAGGGGGAACTCGTAGTGCTCGTCACGATCATCCGCACCTATCTCAGGCCGTTCCGCGGCCTCGTGGTGGCGCTCATCGGGCTGCAGCTCGTCGGCACCATCGCCTCGCTCTACCTGCCCAGCCTCAACGGGCGCATCATCGACCTCGGGGTCGCCCGTGGCGACACCGGGTTCATCCTGCGCACCGGCGGCTGGATGCTGGCCGTCTCGCTCGTCCAGATCGTCGCGACCGTCGCGGCCACGTACCTCGGTGCCCGCTGTGCCGCCGGCCTCGGCCGGGACCTGCGCGCGGATGTCTTCGCCCGCGTCGGGGACTTCTCGGCCCAGGAGGTGTCGCGGTTCGGGGCGCCGACCCTGATCTCCCGCAACACCAACGACGCCACCCAGGTGCAGACGGTCGTCTTCATGGGCGCGGCGATGATGGTGTCGGCTCCGATCATGATGGTGGGCGGCGTCATCATGGCGCTGCGCGAGGACGTCGGGCTGTCCTGGCTCGTCGCCGTGGCGGTCCCGCTGCTGGCGCTGTCGGTGTCGCTGGTGATCCGGAAGATGATCCCGCAGTTCCGGCTGATGCAGGAGTCGGTCGACTGGGTCAACCGGGTGCTGCGCGAGCAGATCACCGGCATCCGGGTCGTGCGGGCCTTCGTCCGCGAGGACCACGAGGAGGCCCGGTTCGCCGAGGCCAACACCCAGTACACCGGCACGGCCCTGGCGGTCGGCCGCCTCATGGCCCTGGTCTTCCCCATCGTCATGCTCATCTTCAACACCTCGACCGTCGCGGTGCTGTGGTTCGGCTCGCACCGCGTCGAGAGCGGCCAGATGCAGATAGGGGAGCTCACGGCCTTCATGAGCTACCTCATGCAGATCCTCATGTCCGTCATGATGGCGACCTTCATGTCGATGATGATCCCGCGCGCGACGGTGTCGGCGGGCCGCATCGGCGAGGTGCTCCAGACGGCCTCCACGGTGGTCGAGCCCGAGTCGCCGGTGGCGCTGCCCAAGGCCAGGGTGAGCCTGGAGCTGCGCGACGTGACGTTCACCTACCCCGGCGCGGACAGCCCTGTCCTGCAAGGGGTCTCGCTCACCGCCGAGCCAGGCCGGACGACCGCGATCATCGGCAGCACCGGGTCCGGGAAGTCGACCCTCGTGTCCCTCGTGCCCCGGCTCTACGACGTGACCGGTGGCGCTGTCCTCATCGGGGGCGTCGACGTGCGCGACGCCGCGCTCGAGGACGTCTGGGCCCGGATCGGCCTGGTGCCGCAGAAGCCCTACCTCTTCACCGGGACCGTCGCATCCAACCTGCGCTACGGCGACGCGGACGCCACCGACGACGACCTGTGGGAGGCGCTGCGGATCGCCCAGGCCCAGGACTTCGTGCGCGCCATGCCCGGCGGCCTCGAGGCGCCGATCGCCCAGGGTGGCACCAACGTCTCGGGCGGGCAGCGGCAGCGCCTGGCCATCGCCCGGGCGCTCGTGGCCAAGCCCGACCTCTACCTGTTCGACGACAGCTTCTCGGCGCTCGACCTGTCGACCGACGCCCGCCTGCGCTCGGCGTTGCGGCCGGTGACGCGTGACGCCGCGGTCGTCGTGGTGGCCCAGCGCGTCTCGACGATCGTCGACGCGGACCACATCGTCGTCCTCGACGACGGCCGCGTCGTCGGCACCGGCACGCACGACGAGCTGCTAGAGACGTGCCCGACGTACGGCGAGATCGTCGAGTCGCAGCGAGCGGCGCAGGAGGCGGCCGCATGACCGCGCGACCCACCCACGAGCACACCACGACCGACCGGGGAACGGGGGCAGCCTGATGGCTGAGGGAGTCAAGACCGAGGAGGAGCGGGCCGCCGAGGCCCGCCGCGGCCCTGCCGGGCGGGCCGGCCAGCGGCACGGCCCGATGGCGGGGATGGGCGTGCCCGCGGAGAAGTCGCAGAACTTCGTCCCGTCGGCGAAGCGGCTGCTGTCGCTGCTGCATCCCGAGCGCCACAACCTGTATGCCGTGCTGGGGCTCGCGGTTGCGAGCGTCACCCTCAACGCGATCGGCCCCAAGATCCTGGGCCGGGCCACCGACCTGATCTTCGCCGGCGTGATCGGCCAGCGGCTGCCGGCCACGGCCACGCGGGCGCAGGTCATCGAGGCGCTGCGGGCACAGGGCAAGGGCACCTTCGCCGACATGATCGCGCGGATGGACCACCTCGTCCCGGGCGAGGGCATCGACTTCGGTGCGGTGGGCCGCGTGCTGCTCCTCGTGCTGGCCATCTACGCGGTGGCGAGCGTGCTGTCGTGGGCGATGGGCTGGATCCTCACCGGTGCCGTCAACCGCACGATCTTCACCCTGCGCCGCGACGTCGAGGACAAGCTCAACCGGCTGCCGCTGCCGTACTTCGACGCCCAGCCGCGCGGTGAGCTGCTGTCGCGCGTCACCAACGACATCGACAACGTCGCGCAGAGCATGCAGCAGACCCTGAGCCAGATGCTCACCTCGCTGCTCACCGTCGTGGCGATGGTCGCGATGATGCTCTACATCTCACCGCTGCTCGCGGTCATCGCGCTCGTGACGATCCCGGTGACGATGGGGGTGACCGCGGCCATCGGCAAGCGCTCGCAGAAGCACTTCGTCCAGCAGTGGAAGAGCACCGGTGAGCTCAACGGGATCGTGGAGGAGTCGTTCACCGGCCACCAGCTGGTCAAGGTCTTCGGCCGGCAGGACGAGGTGCGGGCGACCTTCCGCGCCAAGAACGACGACCTCTTCGACGCCGGCTTCAGCGCCCAGTTCATCAGCGGCATCATCATGCCGACGATGATGTTCATCGGGAATCTCAACTACGTCGTCGTCGCGGTGGTCGGTGGCCTGCGGGTCGCCAGCGGGTCGATGAGCCTCGGTGACGTGCAGGCGTTCATCCAGTACTCCCGCCAGTTCACCCAGCCGCTGACCCAGGTCGCCTCGATGGCCAACCTGCTCCAGTCCGGGGTGGCCTCCGCCGAGCGCGTCTTCGAGGTGCTGGACGCCCCCGAGCAGCAGCCCGAGAGCGGGAGGCCCACGACCCTGGAGGGGACGCACGGGCGGGTGGCCTTCGAGGACGTCTCGTTCTCGTACACCCCCGACGCGCCCCTGATCCAGCACCTCGACCTGGTCGTCGAGCCGGGCCAGACCGTCGCCATCGTCGGGCCGACCGGTGCCGGCAAGACCACCCTCGTCAACCTCATCATGCGGTTCTACGAGCTGGACGCCGGCCGGATCACCCTCGACGGCGTCGACATCACCCAGCTCACCCGCCGTGGGCTGCGCAGCCAGATCGGCATGGTGCTGCAGGACACCTGGCTGTTCGGCGGGACGATCCGCGACAACATCGCCTACGGCAACCCCGGGGCGACCGACGAGCAGGTCGTCGCGGCCGCGCGGGCGACCTACGTCGACCGGTTCGTGCACTCGCTGCCGGACGGCTACGACACCGTGCTCGACGCCGAGGGCGGCAACATCAGCGCCGGCGAGAAGCAGCTCGTCACCATCGCCCGGGCGTTCCTCTCCGACCCGGCGCTGCTCATCCTCGACGAGGCGACCTCCTCCGTGGACACGCGCACCGAGCTGTTGGTGCAGCAGGCGATGGCCGCGCTGCGCCACGACCGCACCAGCTTCGTGATCGCCCACCGGCTCTCGACGATCCGCGACGCCGACGTCATCCTCGTGATGCGTGACGGCAGCATCGTCGAGCAGGGCTCGCACGACGAGCTGCTCGCGCGCGAGGGTGCCTACGCCGAGCTGTATGCAGCGCAGTTCAGCGGCGCGGCTGTCGACGTGGACACGGGCGAGGCGCCGGCCGCCGAGATGGCCACCGCGGGCAGCTGACGGACCAGGGCCGGCCGGGCGTCGCAACGCGCCGCCCGGCCCGCCGGCTCCCGGGTGCCGATGCGTCACCTACCCCCTAGTTTGGGGAGGTCCGCCCGCGCGAGGAGCCGCCGATGTCTTCCCTGGTCCACTTGGCCGCCCCGGCCGCCGCCACCCTGATCGACGCGAACTGGCTCGACTACCTCCTGGTGGCGACCTACTTCGTGTTCGTGCTGGGGATCGGCGTCCTGGCCCGGCGGCAGGTGTCGGACTCCATCGACTTCTTCCTGTCGGGGCGGTCGCTGCCGGCGTGGGTGACCGGCCTGGCGTTCATCTCCGCCAACCTCGGTGCGGTCGAGATCATGGGGATGTCCGCCAGCGGCGCCCAGTTCGGCATCCCGACGGTCCACTACTTCTGGGTCGGTGCCATCCCGGCCATGCTGTTCCTCGGTGTCGTGATGATGCCGTTCTACTACGGCTCCAAGGTGCGCTCGGTCCCCGAGTTCATGCTGCGCCGGTTCGGCACCGGGGCCCACCTGGTCAACGCGATCAGCTTCGCCCTGGCCCAGCTGCTCATCGCGGGCGTCAACCTGTTCCTCCTCGGCTCGATCGTGCGCGCGCTGCTCGGCTGGCCGCTCTGGGTGGCGCTGATCGTCGCCGCCGCGATCGTGCTGTCCTACATCACCCTCGGCGGGCTCTCGGCCGCGATCTACAACGAGGTGCTGCAGTTCTTCGTGATCGTCGCCTCCCTCGTGCCGCTGACCCTGATCGGCCTGCACAAGGCGGGTGGGTGGAGCGGCGTGGAGAGCAAGCTCACCGCCTTCGCCCAGCAGCACTCCGACAAGGTGCCCCCGGCCCCGGACCAGCTCAACTCCTGGCCGGGGACCGCCCTGACCGGGTTCGACTCGAGCTTCTGGTCGGTCGTCGGCATCGTCTTCGGCCTCGGGTTCGTGCTGTCCTTCGGCTACTGGACGACCAACTTCGTGGAGGTCCAGCGCGCCATGGCGAGCAAGTCGATCTCGGCGGCGCGCAAGACGCCGATCATCGGCGCCTTCCCCAAGATGTTCGTCCCCTTCATCGTCATCCTGCCCGGCATGATCTCGGCGGTCCTCGTCAGCGAGATCGGCAAGATCAAGGCCGGCGAGAAGGTGCCGGGCGGCGCCTCGGGCGAGGGCGTCGCATACAACGACGCGCTGCTGTTCCTCATGCGCGACGTGCTGCCGAACGGCCTGCTGGGACTCGCGATCGCGGGCCTGCTCGCGGCCTTCATGGCCGGCATGGCCGCCAACATCTCGGCCTTCAACACCGTCTTCAGCTACGACCTGTGGCAGCGGTACATCCGCAAGGACCACAGCGACGACTACTACCTGCGGATCGGGCGCCTGGCCACCGTCGCCGCGACCCTCATCGCGATCTTCACGGCCGGGTTCGCGAGCAGCTTCTCGAACATCATGAACTACCTGCAGACGTTGTTCGGTTTCTTCAACGCGCCCCTGTTCGCGACGTTCATCCTGGGCATGTTCTGGAAGCGGATGACCGCGACGGCCGGCTGGGTCGGGCTGGTCTCGGGCACGCTGTCCGCGGTCGCGGTGGCGTTCCTGTCCCAGGACGCGTTCGGGTCCGCCAGCGTGGGCGTGATCCCGCTCTCCGGCCAGGGCGCCAGCTTCGTCGCGGCGTCGACGGCCTTCGTCGTCGACATCGTCCTGAGCGTCGTCGTGTCGCTGGGGACCGCGCCCAAACCGGTGGCCGAGCTCAAGGGCCTGGTCTACTCCGAGACACCCCGGGAGGACCTCGTCGACCCGGAGGAGGCGAGCCAGCCGTGGTACCAGCGGACCCTGCCGCTCGCCGGGATCGCGCTCGTCCTCGTCATCATCCTCAACGTGAGCTTCTGAGAGGAGCGCAGCCATGACCGACAACGACAGGCCCCGCGCGGCCGGCACCCAGCGCAAGACGGCCGGCGCGTTCGACATCCGCAACATCATCGGGCTGCTGCTGGGCATCTACGGGGTCGTGCTCCTGCTCGCGGGGTTCTTCCTCGACCCGGCGAAGGACAAGACCGGCGGGGTCAACGCCAACCTGTGGACCGGCCTGGGCCTGGCCGTCGCGGCGGCCGTCTTCCTGGGCTGGGCGCGCTGGCGGCCGATCGTCGTGCCGGAGCACGTCGAGCCCGCCGAGCCCGACCCGACGCGTCCCGGCCCGACCCGGCGCCCCGGAACCCACTGAGCCCGAGGGGAGCTCAAGCCCCTGACCCCTTCGGGAGCGCAAGGCCGCGACCCTCGGCTCAGGCGGCGGGGAACGCCCCGGACCGGCGCCGCAGGGTGGACCGGCCGGTGAGGGTGAGCGCCGCGGCCGCGCCCAGGCCGAGCAACCCGCCGACGGCCCACATGAGCCGGGGATCGGCCTGGAAGAGGGCGCCGGCGAGCGGCGGCGCGAGGACGGTCCCGCCGATGGAGGCGGCGCCGTACAGGCTCTGGTAGCGGCCGTGCATCCCCTCGGGCGCGCGGTCCGCCGCGTGCGCGGTGGCGGTCGGCTTGTAGAGCATCTCGCCGGCGGTGACCACGGCGATCGCGACGAGGACGAGCGCGAGGCCGGGAGCCGGGGCGACGAGCAGCCACCCCAGGCCGACGAGCAGGAAGCCGCCGGCGATGAGCCGTTCCGGGGGCCGCTCGCGCAGCCGGTGGGCCAGCCACGGCTCGAAGAGGACGATGAGCGCGCAGTTGAGCGAGATCGTCGTCCCGTAGACCCAGGGCGCCGCCCCCAGCGACTCGAGCTGCCAGGGCACCGCCGAGTAGGCGAACCGGTAGGCCGTGTCGGCGGCGACGACCGTGAGCAGCAGCAGGACGAAGCGCGGGTCGGCCCGCAGCGCCGCGACCAGCCGGGTCGGCGTCTCGGCGGCCACGGTGGTCACCGGGGCCGCTGGCACGACGAGGAGGACGACGCCGAGCATGAGCAGGCTCGCGGCGGCGTCGAGGACGAACACGACGCCGAAGTGGTGGACGGCGAGGAGCCCGCCGAGCGGCGGACCGAGGACGGTGCCGGCGTTGTTCACCGCCCGCATCCACGCCGTGGCCTGGCGGCGGTGCTCGGTCGGCAGCGCGCTCGTCACGAGCGCGAACGACACGGGACGGCCGACGCCGCCGAGCGCCCCCATGAGGAAAAGGACCACCGGCAGCCCCGTGGTCGGCGTGACCGGCACCAGCAGGCAGCCGACCGCCGAGGCCAGCGAGGCGCCCGCCAGCGTGCGGGGCAGGCCGAACCGGTCGCCGACAGAGCCCCCGACCAGGTTGCCGGCGATCATCCCAGCACCCCAGACCGCCGCGACGGAGCCGGCCGTGGCCTCGTCGAGGTGGCGGTCGGAGACGAGGTAGAGCGGGACGAAGACCCAGGCCATCGACCCGAGGGCGTTGACGAACCGCCCCACCAGCAGCCAGCGGACCCAGCCGGGCAGCTCCCTCATCGGCCCCGGGCAGCGGCCGTGGCGGCCACCCGACGCCGCTCCAGGCCGTCGAGCAGGACGTCGAGCCCGAACTCGAACTCGGTCTGGTCGTCGCACCACCCCAGCGTCGCCTCGGGCCCGTCGGAGTGGGCGATGGCGCCGAGCATCCCCATGAGGTGCGGGACCTGCTCGGCCATGGCCGCGAGCACCTCCTCCGAGGCGCCCTCGCCCGCGTCCCCGGGGTCGAACAGCTCCTGGGTGAACCCCAGCACCCGGCTGCCCAGCGCGTGCAGCGAGTGGTGGGTCAGGTCGTGGTCGAAGCCGCCGGCGGACAGGATCGCGACGACACCGTCGTAGAAGCGCACCACCTCCAGGCTCATCGTGGTGCGCGTCTCCAGCACGGCCGGGACCCAGCGGTGCCGCAGCATGACCTCGCGTGCGGCGAGGGACCGGGCGCGCAGGGCGGCCCCCCAGTCGGTGGCGGGATCCGGCGCCTCGAGCGCGGTGACGGCCGTGTTGAGCTCGGCCCCGACGAGCTCGACCATCGCGTCGAGCAGCGCCTCCTTGCCGCGCACGTGGTTGTACAGCGACATGGCCTCGACGCCGAGCTCCTGCCCCACGCGCCGCATCGACACGGCAGCCAGCCCCTCGCGGTCGGCGAGGTCGACGGCGGCCCGCATCACGCGCTGCCGGCTCAGCGGGCGGCGCGGCGTGGCGCGGCGTACGGGCTCGCTCACGGTCTCCCTCCCGGTGGTGGTCCGCAGCGATGGTAGCCCCGGACCGTTGACAGACTTACGGCGTAGGTCTAACTTACGGCGTACGTTTACATCGTAAGTCACCGAGGAGCGCGCCATGACCGACACCGACCTGTATGCCGGGGACACCCCTCCCGACGACACCCCGGCAGGGGTGGCGGACCGTGGGCACACGGCGTCCTCGAGCGCCCCGGTGACGATGCGGGCGGCCGTGTACGAGCGCTACGGCCGTCCAGAGGAGGTCGTGCAGGTGCGCGCCGTGCCGGTGCCCGAGCCCGGTCCGGGCGAGGTGCGCGTCCGGGTCGCGGCGGCGTCGGTCAACGCGCTCGACTGGCACTTCGTCACCGGGCTGCCCATGTTCGCCCGCCCGACCCTGGGCCTGCGCCGCCCGAAGCGGCACGTCCCGGGCGCCGACGTGTCCGGGGTGGTCGACGCGGTGGGCGCGGGCGTCGCGGGCCTCGCCGCGGGGGACGAGGTCTTCGGGGAGGTCGACGGCGGTGCCTTCGCCGAGCTGGTCGTCGCACCCGCGGAGCGGCTGGTCCGCGTGCCCGAGGGAGTGGGCCTCGAGCGGGCGGCCACCATCGGGGTCGCGGCAACGACTGCCCTGCAGGCCCTGCGCGACTGGGGTGGTCTGCGTCCCGGCCAGCGGGTGCTGGTCATCGGCGCCTCGGGCGGTGTCGGCAGCTTCGCCGTCCAGGTCGCCAAGGCCCTCGGGGCCGCCCACGTGACGGCCGTGTGCAGCACGCGCAACGTCGGGACGGCTCGTCGCATCGGGGCCGACCGGGTCCTCGACTACACCCGGGGGGACGTGCGCGAGCTCGGGGAGAGGTTCGACCTCGTCCTCGACAACGCGGGCACGCTGTCCCTGCGCGACTGCCGGCGCCTGCTGGGGGAGCAGGGCGCCTACGTCATGGTCACGTCGCCGAAGTCGCGGTGGGTGCACCCGCTGCCCAGGATGCTGCGCCTGCCCCTGTACTTCGCGCTCGTCAGCCAGCGTGCGCCCGCCTTCAAGGTCGCCCAGCGGAGCAGGAGCGACCTCGAGCTGCTGGCGGGCTCGGTGTCAGCGGGCGTCGTCGACCCGGTGCTGGACCGCCGCTACCCGCTCGCGGACGCCGCCGAGGCGCTCCGGGTCCAGGGTGAGTTCCACGCCCGGGGCAAGTCGCTGGTCATCCCCTGACGGGCCCGTCGTCGCTCAGGCGAACTGCCAGGAGCGCTTGCTCAGGCCGAACCAGAAGCCGTCGATCACGCTCTCGTTCTCCAGCGAACCCGACTCGTACGCAGCGCCGAGGCTGACGTACAGCGGCGCCCAGTGCTCCGTCCGGGGGTGCGCCTCCCGGGCAGCGGGGGCCTGGTGCACGAAGTCGAGCACCGCGTCGACGTCCTGGCGCTCGAGCGCCTCGGCCGCCCAGTGGTCGAACTCGCTCGAGGCGGTCGGCGGCGTCCCGTCGGGCCCCGCGGCCGGGTTGAACCAGCGCAGGTTGTGCGTGGTGAAGCCCGACCCGACGATGAGGGTGCCCTCGTCGCGCAGGGGGGCGAGCTTGCGCCCGAGCTCGAACAGCGTGCGCGGGTCGAGGGTCGGCATCGACATCTGCAGCACCGGGACGTCGGCCTCGGGGTACATCTCGACGAGCGGCACGTAGGCACCGTGGTCCAGGCCCCGGGTCTCGTCCCGGTGCACCGGGTTCTCCGCGGTGTGGACCAGCCGCTCCACCGACGCCGCCAGCTCGGGCGCACCGGGCGCGGCATACGTCACCTCGTAGTAGTGCTGGGGGAAGCCCCAGAAGTCGTACACGAGCGGGACGTCGCCGGTGGTGGCGGACAGCGAGAGCGGCGCCTCCTCCCAGTGGGCGGAGACCATGAGGATGTTGGCGGGCTTGCCGAACCGGGTCGTCCAGTCGGCGAGCTGCCGGGTCCACACCGGGTCGTCCGCGAGCGGCGGCGCCCCGTGGCTCAGGTAGAGGACCGGCTGGCGCGCGTCCGTGCTGCTGCTCATGACCCGAGCATACCCGCTATCGGTTGAACATTCAACTAAATCCCAGCGGGCCTCGTCGGGACCCCCGGTGACCGGACCCGTGGTGACCGGACCCGTGGTGACCGGAGCCGTGGCGATCCGGACCCGTGGCGATCGGGACCGGTGGCGACCGGGACCCGCGGCGGCGAACTTGACGGGCTCGGCTACCGTCTCTTGCGTTGCCATGTCCACGCAGCGACGAATCCGCTGCACATGGGAGCAGGACGGCAGGTTGATCTGTGAGCACGGGGCGCAAGCTCGTCATCGTCGAGTCGCCGGCGAAGGCCAAGACCATCGGCGGCTACCTGGGCAAGGACTGGGACGTCGAGGCGTCGGTGGGCCACATCCGCGACATCCCGACCCCCTCGGAGATGCCCGCCGAGATCAAGAAGGGCCCGTTCGGCCGGTTCGGGGTCGACGTCGACAACGGGTTCGAGGCGTACTACGTCGTCGACAGCGACAAGAAGAAGAAGGTCGCCGAGCTCAAGCGGCTGCTCAAGGGCGCCGACGAGCTCTACCTCGCCACGGATGAGGACCGCGAGGGCGAGGCCATCGCCTGGCACCTGCTCGAGGTGCTCAAGCCCAAGGTGCCGGTCAAGCGGATGGTGTTCCACGAGATCACCAAGGAGGCCATCCAGCGGGCCGCCAGTGACACCCGCGACCTCGACACCGCGCTCGTCGACGCGCAGGAGACCCGCCGCATCCTCGACCGGCTCTACGGCTACGAGGTCAGCCCGGTCCTGTGGCGCAAGGTCAAGGCGGGCCTGTCCGCCGGGCGCGTGCAGTCGGTCGCCACCCGCATCGTCGTCGAGCGGGAGCGCGAGCGGATGGCCTTCGTGCGTGCGTCCTACTGGGACGTCGAGGGCGACTTCACCCCCGACGGGGCGTCCAACCAGTTCACGGCGCGGCTGACCTCGGTCGACGGCAGCCGGGTCGCGATGGGCCGCGACTTCCACGACGACGGCTCCCTCAAGGGCTCCAGCGTCGTCCACCTCGACGAGGCCACGGCGACGTCCATCGCCACGCAGGTGCTGACCTGCCCGGTGGGCGTGACGAGCGTCCAGGAGAAGCCGTACACCCGCCGCCCGTCCGCGCCGTTCACGACCTCGACGCTGCAGCAGGAGGCGTCGCGCAAGCTGCGGCTGTCGAGCAAGAACGCCATGCGCGTCGCGCAGCGCCTGTACGAGAACGGCTACATCACCTACATGCGTACCGACAGCACCACGCTGTCGGAGGCCGCCCTCACCGCGGCGCGCCAGCAGGCCCGCGACCTGTACGGCGCCGAGTACGTGCCGCAGTCGCCGCGCCTGTACGAGAAGAAGGTCAAGAACGCGCAGGAGGCCCACGAGGCCATCCGCCCCGCGGGGGACCGCTTCCGCACACCGGCCCAGGTGGCCGGCGAGCTGCGCGGTGACGAGTTCGCCCTCTACGAGCTGATCTGGAAGCGCACCGTCGCCTCGCAGATGGCCGACGCGCGCGGCTCGACCGCCACCGTCAGGCTCGGCGGCACGCTCGACGACGGCCGCGTGGTCGAGTTCAGCGCGTCCGGCACCGTCATCACGTTCCGCGGGTTCCTCGCGGCGTACGAGGAGGGCCGCGACGAGGAGCGCGCCTCCAAGGCCGCGGAGGCGGAGGAGGAGCGCCGCCTGCCCAAGCTGAGCGAGGGCGTCCCGCTGACCGTGGTGCGCGCCGAGGCCGACGGACACGAGACCACGCCGCCGCCGCGCTACACCGAGGCGACGCTCGTGAAGGCCATGGAGGAGAAGGGGATCGGTCGCCCGTCGACCTACGCCTCGACGGTCGGCACGATCCAGGACCGCGGCTACGTCAACACCCGCGGGTCCGCCCTGGTGCCGACCTGGCTGGCGTTCGCCGTGACCCGGCTGCTCGAGGAGCACTTCAGCGAGCTCGTCGACTACGACTTCACCGCCTCGATGGAGGAGGACCTCGACCGCATCGCCGGAGGCGACGAGCAGCGGGCAGCGTGGCTCCAGCGCTTCTACTTCGGCGAGGGCGACGGCGCGCTGGTGGCCGGCAAGCCCGGTCTGCCCGACGCCGGCTCGGCCCACCTCGGGCTCAAGCAGCTCGTCGAGGACCTCGGCGAGATCGACGCCCGCGAGATCTCGACCATCCCGATCGGCGACGGGATCGTCGTGCGGGTGGGCCGCTACGGCCCGTACGTCGAGGAGACCGTGCCGAAGGGCGTCGACGCCGCGACCGGTGAGATGACCGACGGCGCCGGCGACACCCCGCGTCGCGCCACCATCACCGACGACATCGCCCCGGACGAGATGACGCCCGAGAAGGCGCGCGAGCTGCTGGAGCAGTCCGCCGACGACGGCCGCGTCCTGGGACAGGAACCGGCCACGGGCCGCGACATCGTCGCCAAGGCCGGCCGGTACGGCCCGTACGTGACCGAGGTGCTGCCCGAGGAGGAGACGGCCACCAAGGGCAAGGGCAAGGCGAAGGCCAAGCCGCGCACCGCCAGCCTGTTCAAGGACATGGACCTGGCCACGATCGACCTCGACACCGCCCTCAAGCTCCTCAGCCTGCCCCGCGTCGTCGGCACGACGACGGAGGAGGACGGCACCGCGGTCGAGATCACCGCGCAGAACGGCCGCTACGGTCCCTACCTCAAGAAGGGCACCGACTCCCGTTCGCTGGCGACGGAGCAGCAGCTCTTCGACATCACCCTCGAGGAGGCGCTCGCGATCTACGCCCAGCCCAAGCAGCGTGGGCGCGCGGCCGCGGCGGCGCTCAAGGAGCTCGGCCCTGACCCGGTGTCGGGCAAGCCGATGCTGGTCAAGGACGGCCGCTTCGGCCCGTACGTCACCGACGGCGAGACCAACGCGACCCTGCGCAAGGCCGACGACCCCGAGTCGATCACCGCCGAGCGCGGCGCCGAGCTGCTCGCCGAGAAGCGAGCCAAGGGGCCGACCACGCGCAAGCGGGCGGCCAAGAAGACGACCACGAAGAAGACGGCGGCGAAGAAGGCCACCGCCACGAAGGCTGCGGCCAAGAAGTCCGTGGCGAAGAAGTCCTGACGTGACCGTGCTCGACCCGGCCACCAGCCGGCAGCTGTCGCTCCGCCTGGCGAGCGAGCAGTCGCGGCAACGCCTTCCGTCGGTCGCGGCAGCACTCGTGCGGGGCGGTGAGGTCGTCTGGTCCGATGCGGTCGGCACGCTCGACGGCCGCAGCGGGGGCGAGCCGGCCACCACCGGCACGCAGTACCGGATCGGCTCGATCACCAAGACCTTCGTGGCGGTCGAGGTGATGCGGCTGCGTGACGAGGGCCGGCTCGACCTGTCCGACACCGTCGTCGCGCTGCTGCCCGAGGTGGCGGGTTCGGACCTCTCCGGCGTCACGGTGGCCCAGCTCCTCTCGCACAGCTCGGGCCTGCAGGCCGAGACGAGCGGCCCGTGGTGGGAGCGCACCGCTGGCGACGACTGGGCGGCGCTGGTCGCCAGCCGGCCGGCGCTGCGGTTCCGCCCCGGTGCCCGCTTCCACTACTCCAACGTCGGGTATGCCGTCCTCGGCGAGGTCGTGGCCCGGCTCCGCGGGGTGCCGTGGGACGAGGCCGTCCGCGCGTTGCTGCTCGAGCCGCTCGGCATGACCCGCACCACGACCCGGCCCGAGCCGCCTGCCGCTGCGGGCTGGGGCGTGCACCCGCTCGCGGACCTGCTCCACGTCGAGCCCGAGCACGACGCGGGCGCCATGGCGCCCGCCGGGCAGCTCTGGTCTACCACCGAGGACCTGTCGCGCTGGGCCGCCTTCCTCGCCGGCCGCACCGAGGGGCTGCTCGCCCCGGCGACCCTCGAGGAGATGTGCCTGCCGATCGTGGTCAACGACGCGCCGGGCCAGCCCTGGACGGCGGCCCACGGCCTCGGGTGGCAGGTGTGGAACCTCGAGGGACGCCGGTATGCCGGGCACGGCGGCTCGATGCCCGGCTTCCTGGCGTCGCTGCGCGTCGACCGCGAGAGCGGTGACGGTTGCGTGCTCTTCGCCAACGCGACCTCGGGGATGTCGGCCACGCTCTCGCAGGACCTGCTCACCCTGCTCGGCGAGCGGGAGCCGCTGCCGCCGGCGCCGTGGTCGGCCGATGCGGCCCAGGCCGACGGCCTCGAGCTCGTCGGCGACTGGTACTGGGGCACCACGGCGTACACGCTGCGGCTGGCCACGGACGGGCACCTCGTCCTGGGCGAGCCCGGCGTCCACCGCGGGTCACGGTTCCGGCCCACCGGCGGAGGATGGGTGGGGCTCGACGGGTACCACGAGGGTGAGCCGCTCGTCGCCGTGCGTGACGCGGACGGCCGGGTCGGCCACCTCGACCTCGGCTCGTTCCGGTTCACCCGCACGCCCTACGACCCCGCGGCCGACGTGCCGGGGGACGTGCACCCCGACCGCTGGCACTGAGCACCCTGCCCCGGTCCGGCGGCCGCACCCCGCACCGGCAGCGCGGGAACGGGCGCGAACCAGCACCCCGCCCGATGTGGTGTGCAAACATGTCATGTCCCCTTTGTGTGGATGACCCGGCCATGTCCGACCTGGGGGGGCGGCCCTAGGGTTTCGGGAACCGCGACGGGTACCCCCGCCCGTCGCCAGCCCGCACGAGGAGGTGCCGGTGCCGACCGAGGCCAGCCACGGCTCCGCGCAGACGCTGCTGGAGACCCGCGGGCTCACCAAGGAGTTCCGCGGCTTCCGGGCCGTCTGCGACGTCAGCCTCGAGGTCGCCGAGGGCACCGTCCACGCGCTCGTCGGTCCCAACGGCGCCGGCAAGACCACGCTGTTCAACCTGCTGACCGGCTTCCTCGCGCCGACGTCGGGGGTGATCAGCTTCGGCGGCCGGGACATCACCGGCCTACAGCCCGAGCAGGTCGCCCACCTCGGCATCGCCCGGTCGTTCCAGATCACCAGCCTCTTCGACCAGATGAGCGCGGTCGACCACGTCGAGCTCGCCCTCGCCTCGCCCACCGGGCTGGGCTACCGGTTCTGGCGTTCCTCGCGCCAGATGCGGCAGTTCCGCGACCGGGCCATGGAGCTGCTCGACGAGGTGGGCCTCGCCGACCGGTCCGGCGTGGCGGCCGGCTCGCTGGCCTACGGCCAGAAGCGCGCCCTCGAGCTCGCCCTCGCGCTCGCCCTCGACCCCCGGCTGCTCCTGCTCGACGAGCCGACGGCCGGGATGGGCCTGGAGGACGTCGACCGCACCATCGCGCTGGTCAAGAAGGTCGCGGCCGGCCGCACCGTCGTGTTCGTCGACCACAACATGCACGTCGTCGGCTCGCTGGCCGACACCGTCACCGTGCTCCAGTCGGGGCAGGTCCTCGCCCAGGGGACCTACGACCAGGTTCGGGGCGACGAGCGCGTGGTCACCGCCTACCTCGGACAGGCCGGGTGACCCCATGACCGACACCGCCACCCTCGAGCTGTCCGGCCTCTCGGCCTGGTACGGCGAGGCGCGCGTCCTCACCGACGTCGACCTGCAGGTGCGGCCGGGGGAGGTCGTCACCCTGGTCGGTCGCAACGGTGCCGGCAAGACCACCCTGCTCCGCTCCGTCATGGGGCTGCACAAGCAGGCAAGGGGCACGGTGTCCTGGGCCGGCCGCGACCTCGGCCGCACCAGCCCGGACCGGCGCGCCAGGGCCGGGATCGGCTGGGTGCCGGACGACCGCGGCATCTACGCGACCCTGTCGGTGGCCGAGAACCTCCGGCTCCCCCCGGTCGTGTCCGACGCCGCGTGGAGCCTGGACCAGGTCTACGAGCAGTTCCCCGTGCTGCACGAGCGTCGCGACTTCCCCGGCACCAAGCTCTCCGGCGGCGAGCAGCAGATGCTCGCCATGGCCCGGGTGCTGCGGATGGGCTCGCGGCTGCTGCTGCTCGACGAGCCGAGCGAGGGCCTCGCGCCCGTCATCGTCCAGCGGATCGGCGAGATCATCCGCCAGATCAAGGAGCAGGGCGTCTCGGTCCTGCTCGTGGAGCAGAACGTGGCGTTCGCCTCCACCGTCGCCGACCGGCACTACCTGCTCGCCCAGGGCCGGGTCGTGGAGTCGCTCGACAACGACTCCTTCCAGTCCCGCACGTCCGAGCTCCTCGAGTACCTCGGCATGTAGCACCCGCCACCCGGCATACCGACGCACCACCTCGACACCCCCGGAGGGGAACATGAAGCGCTCCAAGAACGGGAACTCCCGCTTCGCCCGGAAGTCCCTGGCTGTCACGGCCACCGCCGTCACCGGCAGCCTCGTGCTCGCCGCCTGCGGCGGGGGCGGCCCGGCCTCGGCCGGCGGCAAGATCAGCGACGGCAAGGTCGTCCTCGGCCTGCTCAACGACCAGTCCGGCGTCTACAAGGACCTGTCCGGCCCCAACTCCAAGGTCGCGATCCAGATGGCGGTCGACGACTACAAGGCGAAGTACGGCGACAAGGCGGTGGCCAAGGACATCGAGATCGTCTCGGCCGACCACCAGAACAAGCCCGACATCGCCAACACCAAGGCGCAGGAGATGTACGACCGCGACAAGGCCGACATCATCCTCGACGTGCCGACGTCCTCGGCTGCGCTCGCGGTGGCCACCCAGGCGAAGGCGAAGAAGAAGCTGTTCATCGACATCGGCGCCGGCACGACAGCCCTCACCGGCAAGTCGTGCAACAAGTACACGTTCCACTGGGCCTACGACACGTACATGCTGGCGTCCGGCAACGGTGCCGCCACGGTCCAGTCCGGCGGCAAGAAGTGGTCGATCGTCTACCCCGACTACGCGTTCGGCCAGGACATGACCAAGTCCTACAGCGCGGCGGTCGAGCGCGCCGGGGGCACCGTCCAGCAGAAGATCGCGACGCCGTTCCCGAACGACAACTACGCCACGTTCATCACCAAGGCCGCCTCGTCCAAGCCGGACGTCATCGGCATCATGGCCGCCGGTGGCGACCTGGTGAACTTCATCAAGCAGTACAACCAGTCCGGCATCGCCAGCACCACCAAGCTCGCCGTCGGCCTCATGTTCATCACGGACATCCACAACCTGGGCGTCGACCAGTTCAACGGCACCACCTTCACCGACGCGTGGTACTGGAACTTCGACGACCAGAACCGCGCCTGGGCCGACAAGTTCATGGCCAAGACCAAGGTGCGCCCGTCGTTCGCCCACGCCGGCAACTACTCCGCCGCCCTGAACTACCTCGAGGCCGTGCAGGCAGCCGGCACCGACAACAGCGACGCCGTCGTCAAGCAGCTCGAGGGCAAGAAGATCAACGACATGTTCCTGCGCAACGGCGAGGTGCGTGCCGCCGACCACAACGTCGTCCACGACGTCTACCAGGTCAAGGTCAAGAGCAAGGACCAGGTCAAGGAGGAGTGGGACCTCGAGCAGGTCATCAAGACCATCCCCGCCAACGAGGCCTACGCGCCGCCGTCGCCCGACTGCACGATGTGACCGTTCCCCTTTCGGCGCAACGCCCTTCGACGTCCTGAGGTATGCCGCCCGCCCCGTGGGCGGGCGGCGCCCCTCCGGTCCACCCCGCCGACCGTCGACCACCCTCCCGGAGAGGACCTCGCGTGAGCGACTTCCTGCAGTACACCCTCCAAGGCCTCGCGGCCGGCGGGTTCTACGCCCTCGCCGCGCTGGGGCTGGCCGTCATCTTCGGCGTCCTCGGGGTCGTCAACTTCAGCCACGGCGCCTGCTACATGCTCGGCGCGATGATCTCCGCGCTGATGCTGAAGAACCTGGGCCTGGGCTTCTGGCCGGCCCTGGCAATCGTGCCGCTGCTCATGTTCGTGGTCGGGGTGGCCATGGAGCGGCTCTTCGTGCAGTGGCTGCTCAGGCTCGACCCCCTCTACAACTTCCTGCTCACGTTCGGGCTGACCCTGTTCACCGTCGACCTCATGAAGCGGCTCTACGGCGTCTCCTCCCAGCCCTACGAGGTCCCCGCGGGGCTGCGCGGCCGGATCAGCCTGGGCAGCGTCGACCTGTCGAGCTACCAGCTGTTCGCGGCGGGGTTCTCCCTGCTCGTCTGCGCCGTCGTGTGGCTGGTCCTCACCAGGACCCGGGTGGGCATGATCGTCCGCGCCTCGACGGAGGATGCCGAGCGGTCACGAGCCCTGGGCATCAACGTGGCCCGCTGGGTGACGCCGGTGTTCGGCTTCGGGATCGCCCTGGCCGGGCTGTCGGGCGTGCTCGCCGCCCCCTACCGCGCCATCAACGCGGACATGGGGTCCAACTTCGTCATCATCCTGTTCGCGATCGTCGTCATCGGCGGCCTCGGCTCGATCCTCGGGGCGGTCGTCGCCGGGTTCCTCGTCGGGCTGGTCGAGGCGTACGGGCAGGGGTACTACGGACCGATCTCCCAGGTCCTCATCTTCGTGCTCATGGCGCTGGTGGTCCTGGTCCGGCCCAGCGGCCTGTTCGGCCGGGAGGAGTCCGCATGAGCTCGCAGCTGGAGCAGCGCGTCGACGTCGAGCTGCCGGGCACCCCGGTGCTCGGCGACCGGCGCCCCGTCGTGCGCTGGGTGGTGCTGGTCGTCGGGCTCGTCGTCACCCTGGCCCTGCCGTGGTTCATCTACCCGCCGGTGGCCATGGACATCGCCGCCTGGGCGCTGTTCGCGATCTCGGTCGACCTGCTGCTGGGGTACACCGGGCTGCTGTCGTTCGGCCACGCGGCCTTCTGGGGTACGTCGGCCTACACGACCGGCCTCATCGCGACGAACCTCGGCCTGCCCTTCCCGGTCGCCGTCCTCGGTGGCGCCGTCGTCGCGATGGTGCTCGCCGTGCCGATCGGGTACCTCTCGGTGCGCCGGACCGGCATCTACTTCGCCATGGTCACCCTGGCGTTCGCCCAGATGGTGTACTTCATCGCCAACCAGTGGCGCGACGTCACCGGCGGTGAGAACGGCCTGCAGGGGATCCCGAAGAACCTCGGTGGGCTCACCGACCTCGTCAACTCCGACGCGTTCTACTTCTACTACGCCGCCCTCCCGTTGATCCTGCTCGGCGTCTTCATCGCGTGGCGGGCCGTCAACAGCCCGTTCGGGCGCGTGCTGGTCGCGATCCGCGACAACCCCGCGCGCGCCAGGGCGCTCGGCTACGACGTCGAGCGCTACAAGATCATGGCGTTCGTGCTGTCGGCCGGGCTCGCGGGCCTCGCCGGCGGGGTGTTCTCCATCAGCCACGGGTTCGCCTCGCTGCAGGAGCTCGTCTGGACCACATCGGGCAAGGTCGTGCTCATCACCGTCCTCGGCGGCATCGGCACGATCTGGGGCCCGGCCGTGGGGGCGGCCCTCGTGGTCGTCCTGGAGGACCAGCTGGCGTCGTCCGGGTTCGAGGGCACCGGGATCATCACCGGCGCGATCTTTGTGGTGATCGTGCTCGCCTTCCGGCACGGGATCTGGGGCACCGCCCGCAACGGCCTGGTGGCGTGGCAGCGCAGGCGCCGTCACGCCCGCGACCTCTGAGCGCCGTGCCTCAGCCGACCTGGGCGGCGATGCCGTCGAGGATCGTCCGCAGCCCGAAGTCGAGCTCGCTCGCGAAGAAGTCGTCCGGCTCGCCCGGGTCCATCGCTTCTGCGGCCCCTGAGAGCAGCAGTGGGAACCGCGCCGGGTCGGCGAGCGCCTGGAGGTTCTGCGGGTAGGAGTCGTGGCCCGGCCGCGGCTCGCCGCCCTCGGTCAGGAAGCCGAGCTGCAGCGACTGGCGGATGTGCTGCTGGACAAAGCCGTCGATGAGCAGCAGCGACGAGAAGCGTTGCTGGGCGGTCAGGTTCGTCGGTGTGAACGCCTGAAGTCCGCACTCGGTCCACTGTGCCGTGTTGGGCGTGGCGGGGGGCTCCGCCAGCGGCACGGTCACGCTCCAGGGGTGCTCCAGCCGACGGGCCGCGATCGCGCGCGCCCACCGCTCGAGCCGGCCCCGCCAGGCGCCTCGCGCCGTGGTCGCCAGGTCCGGCCGGCCGTAGGCCGTGTCCAGCATGACCGCGTACAGCTCGTCCTTGGAGTCGACGTACCGGTACAGCGACATCGTGGTGAGCCCGAGTGACGCCGCGACCGCCTTCATGGAGACGCCGGCCAGGCCGTGACGGTCGGCGATGGCGACGGCCGCGCTGCCGATCTCCTCGATCGATCGGCCCGGCTTGGGTCCGCGCCGCCCGCCCTCGTCGACCCCCCACAGGAGGCGGAGGTACCGGGGGACGGGCGTCGGCTCGGGGTGCACGGCACCAGCCTAGAAGGTAACTGCTTGCCAGATACACATATTGACTCTACCTTTCCGTGTACCACGTCAACAGTATGCGATATACACAGTGAGGTTCCCATGACCAGCTCCTCCCCTCCCGACCGCGCGGTCGCCGCCGACTCCCCGGGCGCAGCGACCGTCGCAGACCCCTCCGGTGCCCCGGCCGGCCGCCGTGAGTGGGTCGCGCTCGCCGTCCTGTGCCTGCCCTTGCTCGTCGCGTCGATGGACGTGTCGGTCCTCTTCTTCGCTGTGCCCTTCATCGCGCGGGACCTGCAGCCGAGCGCGACGCAGATGCTCTGGGTCTTCGACGTCTACGGCTTCGTCCTCGCCGGCCTGCTGCTCACCATGGGAGCCGTCGGCGACCGGATCGGGCGCCGACGGCTCCTGCTGCTCGGCGCGGCCACGTTCTGCGCCGCCTCGCTCGTCGCCGCCTACGCGTCCTCGGCGGCGATGCTCATCGGTGCCCGGGCGCTGCTGGGGGTCGGTGGCGCGACCCTGATGCCCTCGACCCTCGCGCTCGTCCGCAACCTCTTCGACCGCGAGGCCGACCGGGCCAGGGCGGTCGCGGTCTGGAGCGCGGTGATGTCGGGGGGTGTGGGGCTCGGCCCCGTCCTCGGCGGCGTGCTGCTCGAGCACTTCTGGTGGGGATCGGTCTTCCTCGTGAACCTCCCGGTCATGGCCCTGCTGCTCGTCCTGGGGCCCCTCCTGCTGCCCGAGTCGCGGTCCGTGGAGCAGCGCCCCCTCGACCTCGCCAGTGTCGTGCTGTCGCTGGGGGCCTTGCTGCCGTGCATCTACGCCGTGAAGTCGACGGCGGCGGACGGCTGGTCGGCTCGGGCGTCCCTGTCGGGTGTGGTGGGGCTGGTCCTCGGTGTCGTCTTCGTCCTGCGCCAGCGGCGGGCCGCCCACCCCCTCGTCGACCCGGGTCTGTTCCGGGACCGTCGGGTCGGGGGAGCGGTGGCCGTCAACGTGGCCGGCATGTTCGGTGTCATGGGCAACGCGATCGTCATGACGCAGTACCTCCAGAGCGTCCTCGGCATGAGTCCCCTGCGGGCTGCCCTGTGGGGCCTCGTGCCCTCCGTGGCCGTCGCGGCGGCGGCGCCCACGGCTGCCGCGCTCGCGGGCCGAGTCGGTCGAGCGCGCGTCATGGCGCTCGGGTTCGCCGTCGCCGCAGCGGGCTTCGGGGTCCTGGCCACCGTCGGGCCGGGGAGCCCGTTGGCCGTGGTCCTCGTGGGCGCGGGCGTCGTGGCCAGCGGGACGGTGGCCATCCTGACCCTCGTGACCGACTACGTCCTCGGGGTCGCACCGCCCGAGCGGGCCGGAGCGGTGTCGGGGCTCTTCGAGACCACCAGCGAGCTCGGCGGGGCGCTGGGCATCGCCCTGCTGGGCAGCGTCCTGGCCGCGGGCTACCGGGCGCGAGTCGACGACCTGCTTCCCGAGGGCCTCGACGCAACCACGCGCGCGAGCGGTCACGACAGCCTCGCCGGGGCACTCGTCGCGGCCTCCCACCTGCCCGAGCAGGCGGGGCGTCCCGTCGTCGAGGCCGGCCGGGCGGCATACCTGTCGGGGATGCAGGTGACCGAGGTCGTCGCGGCGGTGACGATGCTCGCCATGGCCCTGCTCACCCGGCGGCTCCTGCAACGGGCTTGACCCTCACGCGGCGTGAGGCGCCACAGTGGGTGCCATGACCACGGGGACGGAGCAGCTGCTCACGGTGGGCCAGGTGGCCGACGAGCTCGGCGTCACAGTGCGCACGCTGCACCACTACGACGAGATCGGGCTGGTCCAGCCCACCGAGCGGTCGCGGGCCGGTTACCGGCTCTACACCGCCGACGACCTGACCCGGCTGCAGCACGTGGTGGTCTACCGCCGACTGGGCTTCGCGCTGGAGGAGGTCCGGTTGCTGCTCGACCACCCCGAGGGCGTGCAGCAGCACCTGCGGCGGCAGCGGGCAGCGGTCGCCCAGCGGCTCGAGGAGATGCGCGAGCTGGTGGCGGCCATCGACAAGGCACTGGAGAAGGAGGAGTCAGGCATGGCACTGACCAAGGCGGAGCAGAAGGAGCTGTTCGGCGAGGGGTACTCGGACGAGTACGCCGCTGAGGCCGAGGAGCGGTGGGGCGACACCGACGCGTGGAGGCAGTCGCAGGCCCGCACCAGCGGGTACTCCAAGGAGGACTGGCAGCGGGTCAAGGCCGAGGTGGACGCGGTCAACGCGGCGTTCGTCGCGGCCAAGCGGGCAGGGGCGGCGCCCGACTCGCCCGAGGCGATGGAGGCGGCCGAGGCGCACCGACGCCACATCCACGACCGCTTCTACGAGCTGTCGCACGAGTCCCATCGCGGGCTGGGTGAGCTGTACGTCAGCGACCCCCGGTTCACGAAGACGTACGACGAGCTCGAGCCGGGGCTGGCCCAGTACGTCCGCGACGCCATCCACGCGAACGCCGACCGGCACGCCGGCTGAGTCGGCCGGTCGCCGCCAGGTGACCCGGCCCCCGACCTGGCCACCCTGACCCGGCACGCCGGGTGAGCGCGTCGCCACGGGCCTAGGCTCGGTCCGGTGAGCACCACCGGACCGAGCCTGGCGTCGCTGGCCTGGCCGCTTCGCACCGAGCGGATGTCGTTGCGGCCCATCACTCTCGAGGACGTCGACGCCGTCCTGGCGTACCGGTCCCGCGACGACGTCGCGACCTACCTGACCCGCAGCGCGCTGAGCCGCGAGGACGTCCACGACCGGGTCGTGCGGTTCGCCGAGCGTGGACGACCGGGGCACCCGGAGCCGGGACTGGGACTGGTGGCCGAGCTCGAGGGCCGGCTCGTGGCCGACCTGTCCCTGCGGCTCGAGCCCGACGACAACGGCATGTGGCTGGGCGTCCTCGGCTACGCGGTCCACCCCGATGTCGCGGGGCGCGGCCTGGCGACCGAGCTGGTCCGCGCCGTGCTGCGGCTGGCCTTCGCCGACCTGCACCTGGCCCTGGTGACCGCCGACGTGTTCGCGCCGCACCGCGCCTCGCAGCGCGTGCTGGAGAAGGCCGGCTTCCAGGTGGTCGCCGAGGTGCCTGCCGGGAGCAAGGGCGCCGGGGAGCCGCGGCTGGACGACCTCGTGCACGCCGTGACCGCCGCCGAGTGGGCGGCCCGGACCGGCGCCGGTCAGGGCTGACCCGCGGTGGCGGCCACGCGGCATACCGGCGTCGGGGTGCTGTCCCACCCCTGGCCTAGGCTCGGCACGTGACCGACGGACTCTTCATCGCCTTCGAGGGGGGCGACGGGGCGGGGAAGTCCACCCAGGTGGCCCTGCTGCGTGACGTCTTCGAGGCCGCCGGTCGCACCGTGCTCGTGACCCGGCAGCCCGGGGGCACCCCGCTCGGCCGCGAGATCCGCGCCCTCGTCCTGCACGGCGACCACGTGTCCCCCCGCGCCGAGGCACTGCTGTTCGCGGCCGACAAGGCCCACCACGTCGAGCAGGTCATCGCCCCGGCGCTCGCGGCGGGCGACGTGGTCCTCACCGACCGCTACACCGACTCCTCCGTGGCGTACCAGGGCGCCGGGCGCGACCTGGGCGCCCAGGAGATCCACGACCTCAACATGTGGGCGGTCGACGGCCTGGTGCCCGACCTCACCGTCGTCGTCGACGTCTCCGCGCAGGAGGGCCGTCGCCGCCGCGGCGAGGTGCACGACCGGCTCGAGTCCGAGCAGGACGACTTCCACGAGGCGATCCGGGCCCACTACCTCGCGATGGCGCAGGGCAACCCGCAGCGCTACCTCGTCGTCGACGGCTCGCTGCCGCCCGAGGACGTCCACGCCGCGGTCGTGCAGCGCCTGCGCGCGATGGGGGGCCTGCCGTGAGCGTCTGGAAGGACATCATCGGCCAGGAGGCCGCCATCGCGACCCTGCAGCGCGCGGTGGACGACCCCTCGGCGATGACGCACGCGTGGCTGTTCACCGGGCCGCCCGGCTCCGGGCGCTCCAACGCCGCACGGGCGTTCGCCGCGGCCCTGCAGTGCCGCCAGGGCGGGTGCGGGGAGTGCCGCGAGTGCCGCACCGCGCTCGACGGCACCCACGCCGACGTCGACGTCGTGGCGACGGAGGGGCTCTCGATCAAGGTCTCCCACGTCCGCGAGCTGGTCCAGCTCGCCCAGCTCCGTCCGTCCGTCGGCGCCTGGCGGATCATCATCATCGAGGACGCCGACCGCCTCACGGCCTTCACCGACGCCCCGGCCAACGCGCTGCTCAAAGCGCTGGAGGAGCCCACGCCCCGCACCGTCTGGCTCCTGTGCGCGCCCTCGGTCGAGGACGTCATCATCACCATCCGCTCCCGGTCGCGGCACGTCCGGCTGCGCACCCCGCCGGTCGAGGCCGTCGCCGAGCTGCTCCACCGTCGCGACGGCGTCGAGATGCCGATGGCCCTGTATGCCGCCCGCGCGGCCCAGTGCCACGTCGGCCTCGCGCGGCGGCTGGCGCGCGACGAGGGGGCGCGGATCCGTCGCCGGGACGTGGTCGCGCTGGCCGGGAGGATCCACGGGGTCGGCGACGCGGTGGGCGCCGCCGAGGACCTCAAGTCGATCGCCGACGAGGAGACGGCCGCCGCGACGACCGAGCGGGACGCCGCCGAGCGGCAACGGCTCATGGAGGTGCTCGGCGCCGACCCGACCGCGCGCACCCAGCCCCCGCACATCCGCAGCCAGCTGGCCGGGCTCGAGCGCGAGCAGAAGGCCCGCGCCACCCGTCACTCGCGCGACGTCCTCGACCGCTCGCTGGTCGACCTGCTGTCGGTCTACCGCGACGCGATGGTGCTGCACTCCGGCGCCGGCATCGGCCTGGTCAACCAGGACAACCTGCCCGCCGTGCAGGCGCTGGCGCGCTCGATGACCTCGGAGCAGCTGCTCTCGGCCATGGACGCCATCGGCACCGCACGCGAGCGGATCGGGCTCAACGTCGCGCCCCTGCTGGCCCTCGAGGCGATGGCGATCTCGCTCCGGGTTCCGCGCTGACGCCTCCGGCTGTGTAGCGTCGAGGCCATGACGGTGCGGCGGCTCCCACTCGTCGCCGGCCTCGTGGCGCTGGCGACCGGCCTCTCAGGATGCTCCCTGCTCGAGGGGGACCCGAACTCCGCCCCCGAGCCCAGCGTCACGATCTCGCGCACGCCGCCGCAGGGGTCGGAGGCGCTCGCGAAGTTCTACGCGCAGACCCTGTCGTGGCAGGGCTGCGGCACCGGGCAGTGCGCCGAGCTCACCGTGCCCCTCGACTACGCCAAGCCCGACGGCGACACGATCAGGCTCAGCGTGCTGCGCATGCGGGCGACCCGGCCGAAGGACCGGCTCGGGTCGCTGGTGGTCAACCCCGGGGGCCCCGGCGGGTCCGGCGTGGACTACGCGCGGGCGGCGGACTTCATCGTCGGCAAGCCGGTGCGGCAGCGCTTCGACGTGGTGGGCTTCGACCCCCGGGGTGTGGAGCGCTCCGAGCCGGTGCAGTGCCTGCCGGACCCCCAGATGGACACCTTCCTGGGCCAGGACCCCACCCCGGACAACGCGTCGGAGGAGCGCGCGTTCATGGACTCGGGCGCCCAGTTCGGCAAGGCCTGCGTCGCCAACACCGGACCGCTCGCTGCGCACGTCTCGACCGTCGAGGCGGCCAAGGACATGGACATCCTCCGGTCGGCGCTCGGGGACGCCAAGCTCAACTACCTCGGCAAGTCCTACGGCACCTTCCTCGGCGCCACGTATGCCGGCCTGTTCCCGAAGCTGGTCGGCCGGTTCGTCCTCGACGGCGTGGTTCCTCCGGACGCGACCCCCGAGGAGCTCGCGCTCGGGCAGGCCGAGGGCTTCGAGCGGGCGACCCGGGCGTGGGCCGGCTCGTGCGTCGAGGAGGGCGGCTGCCCGCTCGGTTCTTCGGTCGATGCCGTCATGGCGTCGCTCCGTGATCTGCTGAAGCAGCTCGACACCCAGCCGATCCCGGTGCGTGGCGACGTCAGGGTCACCCAGCTCACTGAGGGCTGGGCGGCCACCGGCGTGGCGCAGGCGATGTACGACCAGGGGCAGTGGACGACGCTGACCGACGCGCTGGGTCGGGCCAAGGCCGGGGACGGGACGGCGCTGATGGACCTCGCCGACGCCTACGCGACCCGCGACAAGACCGGGCGGTACACCTCCAACCTGCTCGAGGCGTACTACGCCGTCACCTGCCTCGACGACCCCGACTCGCCCGACCCGGCGACCTACGAGGCGCGGGCGAAGTCGTTCGTGCAGAAGGCGCCGACCTGGGGCCCGTTCATGGCGTGGGGGAGCGCGCCGTGCGGCGTGTGGCCGGTCAAGTCCGACGCCAAGCCGCACACGATCTCGGCGGAGGGCAGCGGGCCGATCGTGGTCATCGGCACGACCCGCGACCCGGCGACGCCGTACGAGGGCTCGGTGCGCCTGCGTGACCAGCTGGCCAACGGCCGCCTCATCACCTTCGACGGCGACGGTCACACGGCCTACGGCCGCTCGAACAGCTGCGTGGACAACGCGGTCAACGACTACTACACCCAGGGCAAGGCACCGGCCGACAACACGAAGTGCTGACCGTCCGGCTGCCTGCGAGCCGGCCTGCTCGACGGCGTGCTCGACGCCCGGTGGGGGTGCTCGGGAGGGCCGTCGGGGCCCGGACCCGAGCCGGTTCGGAAAATGCCGGGACCATCCGTATACTCGACCTCCGTGCCCGATGGGCACCTGCCGCCTTAGCTCAGTCGGCCAGAGCGATTCACTCGTAATGAATAGGTCAAGGGTTCGATTCCCTTAGGCGGCTCCACCAGACGCCCCCCGGTCCGCCGGGGGGCGTTTCTGCTGGTCACGGCCGACGTGGATGACCTTCGAGACCGTCGAGTCGACGCGCTAGCCCCGCTGGGCGCGCACAGCGGCCACAACCTCGGCGACCGTTCGCGTGACCAGGTCGGGCCGGTCATGGTGGATGTAGTGACCTGCATCATCGGCGATCACGTGCCGGCCCTGAGGGGCCGCTGCCACCACCTGCACGTGCAAGGCCGTGGAGGACTCCGCCAAGCGTCGCGGCTTGCCCTTGGTGGCGCTGAGCACCACCAAGGGCCCATCGGGCAGGGAGGAAGTCGCGCGGCTGCGCCGGATGAAGGCCCGGCTTCTCTCTGTGAGCCACGCTTCCTGGCGCACCATGCGGATCTGGCCGGGGCTGGAGCAGGACGCGACGTAGGCATCCTCTATCAACGCTTTGACCTGTTCGTCATCCGTGCACCGCAGAGCCAACTTCCGAGCCGCGCCCTTGGTGGCTCGCTCGAGCAGCCGTACGCGGTCCAAGGCCACGCCCACCGAAGACAACGCGAGGTCCGGCCACCGCCACACCGCCGCGAGGTCCTCGTGAGGCGGATCTATGAGCACCAGCCCGGCAACCATCTCGGGATGGGCGAAGGCCACGAGCTGCGCCAGTAGTCCGCCCCAGCTGTGTCCGACCAGTACCGCCGTGCCGACCTCGGTGAGGACAGCCGTGAGGTCGTCGATCTCCGTCTCGATCGTGAGGGTGGTCGCCGGGTCACTCGCACCGAGGCCAGCACGGTCGAAGGCGATCACCCTCGAGCACTGGGCCAGCGAACCCATGACGCCCATCCATTCCAGAGCCGTGTCACCACAGCCCGAGACGAGGATGAGCGCCGGCGAACCCGAACCACTCTCGACCCAGCACAGCCGTCGGGTGCCCCTCATCAGGCCGCCGCGCCTCACGGGGGTGGCCAGAAGGGCGGACCACGCCTGGATTGCCATCTCAGTCAACGTCAGTTCCCCCGATCGATGCTCGGCCTCGCGTCCGACCCGGAGGCACCCCCTCAGTGGGGGACTGTAGGTCTCCGAGTCAGCGGCACGCTGCTTCTTTTCCGCGGCAATGAATCCTCCCGAGTACGGTCTCTGCAGGCTTGTGAGCAGCTGGGAGCGGGTGAATGCGGCCATTCCTGGAGCGGCGGTCCACCCTGTGAACGTCCTGGCGGAGGCCTGAGGAGCCGCCCCTCAAGGACGAAGGCCCATTCCGCCCTCGGGCTGCCCGGCTCATCCGTGGTGGATGAGGCCCACGCCTCCGCCAGCCGCTGGAGTGGCTGTCGCGGGACGTCCGCAGGCACAGGAGGCACCATGTCACAGTTGAACGAGTACGAGCCCGGGTCGGCCTTTCCTGGCGTGATCGGCCGGACACCCGAGGTGTCGTCGCCCGCGTAGCCGAAGCCGGTCCGTGCCCGCGAGGGTGCGCCGAACGTGCTGATGATGGTCCTCGACGACGTCGGCTTCGCCCAGCTGGGCCGCTACGGCGGACCGATCGACACACCGAACATCGACCGGCTCGCGGCCCACGGGATCCGCTACAACAGCTTCCACACGACGGCGTTGTGCTCGCCGACCCGCGCCTCCCTGCTCACCGGTCGCAACCACCACAGCACCGCGATGGCGTGCATCACGGAGGGTTCGACCGGCTTCCCCGGCTCGAACGGGAACATCCCGTTCGAGAACGGTTTCCTGTCCGAGATGCTCCAGCACGAGGGCTACAGCACCTACGCGATCGGCAAGTGGCACCTGACCCCCGCCGACCAGATCTCGGCCGCCGGCCCCTATGACCGGTGGCCGCTGGGGCGGCGCTCTACCACGACGGGTGGCGTGCGGTCTGCCCGTGCCCGGGCCCGTCGTTCACGGAGGCCGGGAAGGCCTTCGGTGCGCCGATCAGCGCCGACGTCCTGACCGACCTCGATGCCCACGGCTGGCAGCTCTACCACGTGGCTGAGGACTTCGCGGAGAACCACGATGTCGCCGACGCGCACCGTGACCGCCTCGTCGCCATGATCGCCACCTGGTACGTCGAGGCCGGCCGGTTCAACGTGCTCCCCGTCGACGCGCGCGCCCACCAGCGACTCCTGGAGCTACGGCCGACCATCGCCCCGCCCCGCGACCACTACGTCTACTACCCGCACACCCAGGCGATCCCGTCGAACTCGGCCGTCAACGTCCTGAACCGGTCCCACGCCATCACCGCGGACGTCGAGATCCCACCGGGCGGGGCGGACGGGATGCTCGTGTCCCACGGTGGCAGCGACGCCGGCTACGCACTGTTCGTCAAGGACGGACGGCTGCGGTGGGTGCACAACTACGTCGCCAAGGACTACCCGACCGTGGTCTCGACCGAGGCCGTGCCGGAGGGTCGCCACCAGCTGCGCTTTGAGTTCGAGGCCACGGGGGAGCCGGCCTTCGCGCGTGGCCACGGGGCGCCCGGCGTCGCCCAGCCCTACTTCGACGGCCGGCTCGTCGGCCAGGCCGAGGTCCCTGTCACCACGCCGATGACGTTCGGCCTGTGCGGCGGAGTCCGTGTGGGATGGGCACCGGGTGCCCCCGTGTGCCCGGACTACGGCCCGCCGGGCCGTCGGGGCGCCGGGCCGTCGGGCCGTCGGGCTGGCGGAGCGCCTGCGCCGACCCGGCCAGCGGCTCCAGCACACCATCCAGACCAACGGCACGCTGATCACCGACGAGTGGCCCTGGCGGCCTGGCTCGGCGCCGAGCCCAGCACGTGCATCTTCCGCGAGACGTGCGGACAGGCGCAGGCCCGGGAGCACAACGGCGACGTGTACTCGTGCGACCACTACGTCGAGCCCGGCTACCTGCTCGGCAACATCGCCAGGACGCGGCTGCTGGACCTGGTGAGCTCCCCGAGGCAGGTGACCTTCGGCGACGAGGTCATGCAGCTCCTCACCCGAGGTGCTCGCCACGACCCCTGCCCCTGTGGGAGCGGACGCAATGCGATGTGCTGCCACCAGCGCTGATCCCGTCGCACCGGGACAGGCGGGGTCGGCAGCTGCCGCAACCACCCGCCGAGGAGGGCCGTCCCGGTGCCGAGCCCCGCGCCCGCCAGGAGTCAGTCGACGTCGTCGGCCCGCGAGCGGCCCCACTGGAGTGCCAGCTGGACGGCGTCGCGCCACCGGCCGTACTCCCGGTCGACCGTCCTTCGGTCGATCTCGGGCCGCCACTCCGCGGCTTGGTGCCAGTTCGACAGGAGCACCCGTTTGTCGGGCCAGAAGCCCACCGCCAGCCCGGCGGCATACGCAGCTCCCAGGGCCACCGTCTCGGCCATCATGGGCCGCACGACCGGGACGTCGAGCACGTCGCTGACGCACTGCATGAGCAGGTTGTTGGCGGTCATCCCGCCATCGACGGCGAGCGACGCAAGCGGCACCTTGGCGTCGCTGTTCATGGCGTCGACGACTTCCCGGGTCTGCCAGGCCGTCGCCTCGAGCACGGCGCGCGCGAGGTGGCCCTTGTTCGCGTACGACGTCAGGCCCACGACCAGGCCACGGGCCCGGGCCTCCCAGTGCGGGGCGAACAGGCCAGAGAACGCGGGAACGAGGTAGCACCCCCCGTTGTCGGGAACGGACAGGGCGAGGGTCTCGATCTCTGCCGGCGAGCGGATGAGGCCCAGGTTGTCGCGGCACCACTGGACCAGCGCCCCGGCCACGGCGACCGCGCCCTCGAGGGCGTAGACCACTGGTTCCCCATCGATCTTGTGCGCCACGGTGCTGATGAGCCCGTGGTGCGACCGGACCAGCTCGGTGCCGGTGTTGAGCAGCAGGAAGCTGCCGGTCCCGAAGGTGCACTTGGCCTCGCCGGGTTCGAACGCGGTCTGCCCGAAGAGCGAGGCCTGCTGGTCGCCGATCACTGCGGCGACCGGGATGCCGGCGACGGGGTCGACGGTCGTGCCCAGCACCCCCAGGGACGGGACGATCCGCGGCAGCACCGCGCGGGGGATGCCCATGACCGAGAGGAGCTCGTCGTCCCAGTCGAGGGTGGACAGGTTCATCAGCATGGTGCGGCTGGCGTTCGTGACGTCCGTCGCGTGCACCCCGCCGGACGTCCCGCCCGTCAGGTTCCACAGGATCCACGTGTCCATGGTCCCGACCAGGACCTGCCCTGCCTCCATTCGCTCACGCAGGCCGGGTACCTCCTCCGCCAGCCAGCGCAGCTTCGAGCCGGAGAAGTACGTGACCAGCGGCAGGCCCGACCGGGCCACGATCTCGGGCTCGGGCAGCCCTGCCCGGATCTTCTCCAACAGTCCGGCGGTCCGGGTGTCCTGCCACACGATCGCGCGGTGCACCGGTTGGCCGGTGTCCTTGTCCCACACGACCACGGTCTCCCGCTGGTTCGTCACGCCGAGGGCCACGACGTCCTTCGGGTCGGCACCGGCCTGGAGCAGGGCCTCGGGCACCACGTCGCGGGTGATGTCCCAGATCTCCTCGGCGTCGTGCTCCACCCAGCCCGGCCGCGGGTAGTACTGCCGGTGTGGTCGCTGGGCCACGGCAACGAGGCGGCCCTGGTGGTCGTAGAGGATGCACCGGGTCGAGGTCGTGCCCTGGTCGATGGCGGCGACGTAGCTGGGACTCACGGCTCGCGCCCGTGACCGAGCTCGCGGGAGATGGAGCGCCCCGCCGCCAGCACCTCGCGCACCACGTCCTGCTGCGGTCGCAGCAGGTGGTCGCAGATGGTGTCCACCCGGCCCACGACGCCGACGGCGGCCACGGCGTAGCCTCCACGGTCGCGCACCACCGCGGCCACCTCCGCCAGACCCGGCACGTGCTCGTCGACGGCGGCCGACCAGCCGGAGTCCCGCACGTCGGCGAGCTGGCGCAGCAGGGCTGAGCGGTCCGTGCTCGTGCGGTAGGTGAACGCCTCGAGCTCGCGGCCCGGCAGGGCCCGGACGGCGCTGGGGTCGAAGGCGAGCAGCACCTTCCCCAGGGCCGTGGCGTGCAGGGGCAGCCGCGTCCCCGTCTCGATGACCTGTCCGGGGGTGTCGGCCCGGAACACGTGGTGGGCCACCAGGACCGAACCGCGGGACAGTGCCCCGACGCGGACCGCTTCACCGGTGCGTGCTGCCAGTGCGTCGGTCCAGTTGAGCGCTCGAGAACGCAGCTCGTTGGGGTCGATCCGCTGCGACCCCACGAGCACCACCTCGGGCCCGAGCGCGTAGCCGCCTGTGGCGGGGTCCTGTTCGACCAGCGCCGCGGTGCACAACGTCCGAAGCAGCCCGTGTGCGGTGGGCTTGGGCAGGTCCACGGCAAGAGCCACGTCCGCCAGCGCCACCGGCTCGGTCTCCATGGCCAGTGCTCGCAGGATGGCGGCGGCTCGTTCCACCGACTGGATGGTGCCCGACACAAGCGGAAGGCTACGTCTGCACCGACAAGTCCGACACACGACGGCATTCGGCCATTTCGAACGACCTGGCGTTCGACGATGCCGAACGTCCGCAATTGTCCGTCTCCTCCCCACGCTCGTAACGTCGCGGCCCATCCGAACCGGGATGGACCCGATCAAGGAGTGGACATGGACCTCAAGGACGAGGCTTCGATCACCGGCGAGCTCTTCGCGGAGTTCGCTGGCACCTGCATCCTCATACTCTTCGGCGTGGGCGTCGTGGCCCAGGTCGTCACCGGTGGTGGCGCCCTCGGCGGCCACGACTCGATCGCGTGGGCCTGGGGACTCGGGGTGACGTTCGGCGTGTACACCGCCGCCCGGATCAGTGGCGCCCACCTCAACCCCGCGGTCAGCGTGGCACTGGCGGCCTTCGCCGGGTTCAGCTGGCGCAAGGTGCTGCCGTACTCACTGGCCCAGCTCGCCGGCGCCTTCGTCGCCGCCCTGGTGGTGCGGTTCGTGTATGCCGACGCCATCTCGGCCGTGGACCCCGGCCACACCCTCAAGACCCAGGGGATCTTCTCGACGCTTCCCGGCAACGGCGCGCTCGACGTGAGCCTGCAGACCGCGCTGGTCGACCAGGTCGTCGGCACGGCGATCCTGCTCTTCCTCATCATGGCCGTCACCGACGCCCGCAACAACGCACCCGTCCCGTGGATCGCGCCCGTGGTCGTGGGCCTGGTCGTCGTGGCCATCGGCATGGCCTGGGGCACCAACGCCGGCTACGCCATCAACCCGGCTCGCGACCTCGGGCCCCGCCTCGCGTCCTTCCTGACCGGTTACGGCACGGCTTTCGAGGACCAGCGTGGTGAGCTCTACTTCTGGGTCCCCATCGTCGGCCCGCTCGTCGGCGGCCTGCTGGGCGCAGGCGCGTACCGCGCGCTCGTCGGCCGCTTCCTGCCCACCGACGCCCCGCAGGAGCCGGGCGAGGTCCCCGCCGCCGCGGCGAGCTCGCCCGAACCGGTCGCGGCCGCGCGCTCGCAGAGCCTGTCCTGATGTCCGCCGTCGGACTGAACCCCACCCCACCGTTCAAAGGAGAACACCATGGCTGACTTCGTCGGAGCCGTCGACCAGGGCACCACCAGCACGCGCTTCATGATCTTCGACCACGCGGGCAACGAGGTGGGCCGCCACCAGCTCGAGCACGAGCAGATCATGCCCAGGCCCGGCTGGGTCGAGCACAACCCCGTCGAGATCTGGGACCGCACCGCGTCGGTGATCCAGACGGCCCTGGGCCGTCACGGACTGGGTGCCGGCGACCTTGCCGCCCTCGGCATCACCAACCAGCGGGAGACCACGGTGGTGTGGAACCGGCGCACCGGCCGGCCCTACTACAACGCCATCGTGTGGCAGGACACCCGCACCGACCACATCGCCGCCGCGCTGGACCGGGACGGCCGCGGCGATGTCATCCGGCGCAAGGCCGGCCTGCCCCCGGCCACCTACTTCTCGGGGGGCAAGATCCAGTGGATCCTCGAGAACGTGCCCGGTGTCCGCGAGGACGCCGAACGGGGGGACGCGCTCTTCGGCACCACCGACTCCTGGCTCATGTGGAACCTGACGGGGGGCACCCGCGGGGGTGTCCACGTCACCGACGTGACCAACGCCAGCCGGACCATGCTCATGGACCTCGAGACGCTGGACTGGGACGACGAGCTGCTCGCCATGTTCTCCATCCCGCGACAGATGCTGCCGGAGATCCGGCCGTCCTCGGACCCCGACCTCTACGGACGGTCGGTCGACTCCGGACCGGTCGGTGGGGCCGTGGCCCTGTCGGCCATCCTGGGCGACCAGCAGGCCGCGATGGTGGGCCAGGTCTGCCTGCGGGCCGGCGAGGCGAAGAACACCTACGGCACCGGCAACTTCCTGCTCCTCAACACCGGCCACGAGCTCGTGCGGTCGCAGAACGGGCTGCTGACCACCGTCTGCTACCAGTTCGGCAAGGAGCGTCCGGTCTATGCGCTCGAGGGCTCGATCGCGGTCACCGGCTCGGCGGTGCAGTGGCTGCGTGACCAGCTCGGCATCATCTCCGGTGCGGCGCAGAGCGAGATGCTGGCCCGGGAGGTCGAGGACAACGGTGGCATGTACTTCGTGCCCGCGTTCTCGGGGCTGTTCGCGCCGTACTGGCGCAGCGACGCCCGCGGCGCGATCGTCGGCCTCTCGCGCTACAACACCAACGCGCACCTGGCCCGGGCCACGCTCGAGTCGATCTGCTACCAGAGCCGTGACGTCGCCGACGCCATGGAGAAGGACTCGGGAGTCAAGCTCGAGGTCCTCAAGGTCGACGGTGGTGTGACGGCCAACAACCTGTGCATGCAGATCCAGGCCGACGTCCTCGGGGTGCCGGTCAGCCGGCCCGTCGTGGCGGAGACCACTGCCCTCGGCGCGGCGTACGGTGCAGGTCTGGCCGTGGGCTTCTGGAAGGACCCCGAGGAGCTGCGGAGCAACTGGAACGAGAGCCGCCGCTGGACGCCCGAGTGGTCGGAGGAGCAGCGCGAGCAGGGGTACGCCGGCTGGCGCAAGGCGGTCACCCGGACGTTCGACTGGGTGGAGGTGTGAGATGACCACGGCCGCACCGCTGTCACCGGCCCGCAGGGCCCGCGACCTGGAGGCGATGGCCGCCGAGGAGCTCGACATCCTCGTCATCGGCGGTGGCGTCGTCGGGGCCGGTGCTGCCCTCGACGCGACGACGCGAGGCCTGCGGGTGGGGCTCGTCGAGGCGCGGGACTACGCCGCCGGTACCTCCAGCCGGTCGAGCAAGCTCGTCCACGGCGGGCTGCGCTACCTCGAGCAGCTCGACTTCCGGCTGGTGCGCGAGGCCCTCAGGGAGCGTTCGTTGATCCTGCACCACCTCGCCCCCCACCTGACGAGGCCTGTGCCGTTCCTCTACCCGTTGCGGCACCGCATCTGGGAGCGGCTCTACGTCGGACTCGGCGTCGCCCTGTACGACACCCTCGGCGGCCGGCGCGGCGTACCGGCCCACCGGCACCTGACGCGCCGGGCGGCGCTGGAGCGCTTCCCCGGGCTGCGGCGGGACTCCCTCGTGGGTGCGGTGGAGTACCACGACGGCCAGGTCGACGACGCCCGTCACACGATGATGCTGGCCCGCACGGCGGCCGAGCACGGGGCCCTGCTGGCCACGAGCGCCCGGGTCACCGGGTTCCTCCGCGAGGGTGGCCGCGTCGTGGGCGCCCTGGTCACCGACCTGGAGACCGGCGAGGAGCTCGAGGTCCGGGCACGGCGCACCATCAACGCAGCCGGTGTCTGGAGCTCTGAGCTCCAGGACCTGGCAGGCGCCACGTCGGGCCTGACGGTCCGGGCCTCCAAGGGGGTGCACCTCGTCGTCCCGGGGGACCGGATCCGGGCCGAGAGCGGCATCATCACCCGCACCCCGAGCTCCGTCCTGTTCATCATCCCGTGGGACGAGCACTGGGTGATCGGGACCACGGACACCGACTGGGCCCTCGACCGGGCGCACCCGGCCGCCAGCCGCTCGGACATCGAGTACCTCCTGGACCAGGCCAACCGTGTGCTCGCCTCCCCCCTGGGGCCCGAGGACGTCGTGGGCGTCTACGCGGGCCTGCGGCCACTGCTCTCCGGCGAGTCCGACGAGACGAGCAAGCTGTCTCGCGAGCACGCCGTTGTGTGCCCGGTGCCCGGACTGGTCATGGTGGCCGGCGGCAAGTACACGACCTACCGCGTTATGGCGCGGGACGCCGTGGACGCCGCCGTCCGCGGGCTCGCCGAGCGGGTCCCCGCGTCGTGCACGGAGAACGTCCCGGTCGTCGGCGCGGACGGGTTCGAGGCGGAGTGGAACCGGCGTGAGGTCACGGCCCGGGAGCTGGGGCTCGAGGTGTCGCAGGTGGAGCACCTGCTGCACCGCTACGGCACCCTGCTCACGGAGGTCGTTGCCGCGCTCCGCGACCACCCCGAGCTCGTCGAACCCGTGGATGGCGCCCCGGCGTACCTGCGCGTGGAGGCCTGGTACGCCGCGGCCGCCGAAGGAGCCCTGCACCTCGACGACATCCTGACCCGGCGCACGCGCATCTCCATCCGCACGCAGGATCGTGGCGTCACCGCGGCGACCGACGTGGCCCGGGTCGTCGCCCCCGTCCTGGGGTGGGACGCCGAGGACGTGGAGCGTGAGGTGCGGCACTACACCACGCGGGTGGAGGCGGAGAGGCAGTCCAACGCCCAACCGGACGACCTCACGGCGGACGCGGCCCGGCTCGGTGCCGCGGACGTCCGGGGCGGCATTCGGGGGCCGGTCGCCCGAGCTCTGCCCGGGCCGGCGACTGCGTGGTGAGTACCTCGGGGTCCGACAGAGGGTGGACGGAGAGCACGAACCGGGGCCGGCGCCGCCCCGCCTCCCAGCAGGCAACCCGTCGTGCCGGTCGGCCCTCGTGGGTCAGCGGCCTGCCTGCACCCCGGGTGCGCCTGCTCAGGAGACGACGGCGTCGACCGCCTTCTTGAGCGCGCTGGGCTGGGCGGGGGACCGCGGCGCACGCTCCTTGGCGGCCAGCAGCTGCTCGCCGAGGTCCTGCAGCTGGTTGCGGCCCAGGCCTTCGCGGACCTTCGGGAACCAGTCGGACTCCTCCTCGTCCATGTGGTGCGTGACCGACTCGATGAGCACGGTGGTCTTGGCGTCGAACCGCTCGTCGGACGGCTGCATCGTGGCCAGCTCCATGACCAGCACGTCGGCGACGTGGTGCTCCTCGTACGACTCGAGCACGTCGTCCTCGAGGTCGGGGAGCAGCCGGCGCACCTCCGGGTACATCACCTCGTTCTCGATGTAGGTGTGCACGGTCAGCAGCTCGATGACCTTCTCGACGATCCGGCCCTTGCGGGCCGGTGTCACGTCCTTGCCCTGGAACTCCCGGAAGAGTCCACGGACCTCCTTGTGGTCCTCACGCAGGATGACGATGGCGTCCTTGGACACAGGCGGCCTGGACACGGGGGCTCCTCGATGGTGGCGTCGTGGTGGGGGTGTGGTGGGGGTGTGGTGTCGTCGTCTCGGTGGTGGCGACCGATGTCCGGGCCTACCCCGGTCCGGCGGCGTCCAAACGGGCCCTCCCCGAAGGCCCCTCGAGCGCCGTCCGCGGCCGCGCGCCACCCGTCCGGTCGGTCTAGCGTGGCTCGGGTGAGGACCCCCCGATGAGCACCCCGTCCACGCCTGCGCCCGCACCCGGCGACACCGTCATCTTCGACGTCGACGGCACCCTCGTGGACTCGACGTACCACCACGCGCTGGCCTGGCACCGCGCCTTCAAGGAGTGCTCGGTCGACGTGCCGTTGTGGCGCGTGCACCGCGCCGTCGGCATGGGTGCCGACCGGCTGGTCGCCGCGGTCTCCGACGACAGCGTGGAGCGCCGGCACGGAGACCGGTTGCGGGCGCTGTGGGAGGCCGCCTACGACGACCTGCTCCCCGAGGTCGACCCCCTGCCCGGTGCGGTCGACCTGGTGCGGCGCCTGCACGATCGGGGCTTCACGGTCGCGGTGGGGTCGTCGGGCAAGCCCAGGCACACGGATGCCGCCCTCGACTCCCTCGGGGTCCGAGACCTCTTCGCGGCCGTCACGACGTCCGAGGACGCGCCGGAGTCCAAGCCCGCCGCCGACATCCTGCGCGCCGCCCTGCAGGCCGCCGGCGGCTCACGCGCGGTCGTGGTCGGCGACACCCCGTACGACGTCGAGGCAGCCTCCGCCCTGGGCGCGCCCTGCGTCGCGGTCCGGACCGGGGGCTTCGGCGCCGACGAGCTGCAGGGAGCCGGCGGAGCCCGCGTGGCGGACGGGCTCGAGGACCTGCTGGCGCTGGACTGGGGGGCTCTGGTGGCGGCGAACGGGTGAGCGCCGGCGAGGTTTGACGGCCGGCACCCGGGGTAGGTGATGTGGTCAGCGACGCGCCCGTCGCGGACCACCCCCTCCCGAAGGAGGCCGACGATGCCCGCATCGACCGGTGCCCACGACCAGAACGCCGACTCCCAGGAGACCACCCCGCAGGCCGGTGCCCCTGCTCCGGCGTCCACCCAGCCCGACGGTGGGCCGGGGTCGCACAGCCAGGGCGGTTCCGGCGGCACGGAGAACGACACGGCCAGTGGTGGAGTGCCCGAGGAGTCGCAGGACGACTGACCGGACCCGACCGGAAGGAGAGACCATGACGACCACCCGATACCAGGACCTGCCGCTCGCGCCCGAGGACCGGGAGTGGGACAGCGACGAGGCCGAGTCGCGGGTCCGCAGGTGGGCCGGGGCGCAGGACGGCCCCAACGCGAAGTACCGCGACGCGCACCTGTGGTACGACGGCGACAAGCCGGACAACTTCACGTCGTACAAGCTGCTCATCGCGGACGTCGTCGACGGACGGCTGCACGCCGTCCCGCGCGCGATCCGCGCCGCCGCAGGCGTGCTGCAGGGGGCCCGCGGCGGCGTGGACCTCCCGAAGGACGACGCGGACCGCGTGCGCAGCCACGTGGCGCACTACTACCGCGACATGGGCGACACACCACCCTGGGAGCAGTGAGCGGCTGCCAGGGTGTGAGCGGCTGCCCCTGGCGGCAGTGAGGAGCTCTTTGCTCCCGGGCTCAGCGAGCCGCGGGGTCCGGACCCCGCGGCTCGCCGAGCAACCGGTCGAGCTCGGAGTCCGCCAGCTCGAGCAGCTCGGCGAAGGTGGCCCCTGAGCCGGGCAGGGCCTCCCTGGCCACCTCGACCAGCGTGAGGACCTCGACCAGCTCGACGGCGTCGTCGTCCGTGATGCGGTGCAGGAACCCCGCGAGCTCGTCCCGTTCCTCGCGCTCGAGGTGCTCCGTGACGAGCTCGCACAGAGCCGCGACGGCTCCGGCGAACCAGCCGTCGGCCATGGCCTCCGCGCCGCCCGGCGTCGCGCGCGTCGCGCCCTCCAGCGTCGCCGCGTCCAGCGTCGCGGCGTCCAGCGTCGCGGCGTCCAGCGCCGCGATCTCCAGCACGGCACTGTCGAGCGCGGCCATCGCGAGGGCGATGTCGTCCTCCTCGGCGACCCGGTCGAGCACGGACAGGTCGTCCCGGTCACGCGCCCGGAACAGCGGGTGCATGGCGAGCCGTTCCGCCGCCTCGTGCACCGCGAGGTACCGCCGCAGCTCCTGCCAGGCGGGCTCCCGATGCCCGTTCGCGGAGTCGAGGACGTCGCGCATCAGGCGCTGGATGCGCCGGTGCTGGCGCGCCACCTCGCGCGCGAAGACGAGCACCTCGGGGTCCACGTCGGCGTGCACGGCCACTTGCTGCCTCTCCGCCGTCGCCTCAGGCGACGGCATCCGCGTCGACCATCGTCGTGCGCAGGCGCTCGAGGGTGGCCGACAGCAGCCGGGACACCTGCATCTGGCTCACCCCGATCTCGGCGCCGATGTCGGACTGCGTCCGCTCCTCCACGTAGCGCATCCGCACGATGGCGAGCTCGCGCTCGCCGAGGGTGTCCAGGGCCCGGCCCAGGGCGTCGCTGCGGTCGAGGTCGGCGTACGCGTCGGAGCCGTCGGGCACGTCGAGCGCCGGCTCGCCAGCCGGTCCGTCGAGGGAGTTGGTGGTGAACCAGGACGCTGCCTCGACGGTCTCGGCCAGCCCGGCTCGGTCGACGCCGGCCGCACTCGCGAGCTCATCGCGGGTCGGCTCCCGCTGGAGGTCCTGTCGCAGTGCCTCCTCCGACCGGATCATCCGTGCGCGGCTCTCCTGCAGCCGGCGAGGGGGCCGTACCGCCCAGCCGGTGTCGCGGAAGAACCGCTTGAGCTCGCCGGCGATGGTCGGCACGGCATACGCGGCGAACCCCGGGCCCCGTCCCGGCCGGAAGCCGCGCACCGCCTTGAGCAGCGCGAGGGCGGCCACCTGCCGCAGGTCCTCGTACTCCAGTCCCCGGCCGCGGTAGCGGCGGGCGGCGCGGTCGGCGAGGTCCAGCGTGAGGTCGACCACCTCCCGCTCGAGGTCGCGACGGTGGTCCGAGGAGGTGGTCCGGGCCAGCACGAGAAGCAGGTCCTCGGCGCGGTCGTGGGGGGACCCGTGCTGCTCGGCACGGCGGGAGGGGGCAGGGACGGTGGTCATGACGGGCGTCCTTCCGGCAGGGAAGGCTGGCGCCACTGTTGGACCAATCTGCCGGATTCCAGCCAAACACCCCACGCGGGATCAGGCAACCGCAAGACGGACATCGCCGCAGCGCCCCGCCGCACTACGCTGGGTGCCGCCGGGTGCCTGCCGAGAGCGACACGCATGCCCCGGGGACGCGAGGAGGCTGGGCCCAGTGGCTGGAGAGACAGAGGACCGAGGGCACCGTTCGGTGGTGCTGGGTGAGGAATTCCTGGAGCTCGCGGCGGCCCTGGGCAGCGGACCCGGAGTGCCGCCCGACCCCGACCGGGTCGTGCGGTTCGTCGCCAAGGCCGTCCCGCACAGCGAGGCCTGCTCGGTGACCTTCCTCCGGCCGTCGCGGCGTCCCACGACGGTCGCAGCGTCGAGCGAGCTACCCACCGAGGTGGACCGCATCCAGTACGAGGAGGGCGAGGGCCCCTGCCTGGACGCGGCCACGGGCAACGCGGCGACCGTCGTCGAGGACCTCCGGCAGGACACCCGGTGGCCGGCCTTCGCGCCGCGCTGCGTGTCCGAGACCGGCGTGCGGAGCATGCTCGCCCTGCGGCTGCCCATCGGCGGCGACGACGAGGCCGCCCTCAACCTGTACGCCAGCCAGGCTGGCGCCTTCACCACGGCCGACCTCTCGACCGCCTCGATGTTCGCGCCCTTCGCCGCCCTGGCGGTGCAGAGCTCGATCCACCAGCAGGACGTCACCAACCTGGAGGCCGCGCTGAGCAGCAGCCGTCAGATCGGCACCGCGATCGGCATCATCATGGCGCGGGACCTCGTGTCCGCGGACGAGGCGTTCGAACGGCTTCGGCGGTCGAGCCAGGACTTCAACCGCAAGCTGCGCGACATCGCCGCCGACGTCGAGCTCACCGGTGCCCTCCCTGGGGAGACGGCCCGCGACGAGCAGCCGGTCCCCGAGGGGTCGGGGGAGCCGGCCCCGGGCGCCTGACCCAACCGACGCGGTGACGCCCCTGACCACCGCGGGCGTGGTCACGGCGTCCTCGCGGACGTCGCGTTGACGACCTTCTGCGACGCGCGCTGCTCCGGGTTCAGTAGAGTCCTGCCCGCGGGAGCGTCAGCGGCCAAACAGGGTGCCGGTCGGGCGAACCGTCGCGTCCTCGGAGAACGTTTTCGATGAGCCGATTCGTCCCGGCGCCAGAGCACGACCTGGCCCGGTACTTCGCAGAGCTGGTGCACGCCGTCCAGGCGGACGGCGGCCGCCACGGGACGCTGCTGACCGTGTGCGAGCTGGCGGTGAAGATCATCCGTGCGGACCACGCCTCCATCTCGGTCCGCCGTGGTGACGTGATCAGCACCCTGGCCACCACCGGCGACCTTCCCGAGACCGTGGACCGCATCCAGGACGAGACGGGGGAGGGGCCGTGCGTCGACGGCCTGCTCGAGCACGACTCGTACGCCACTGGCGACCTCTGCCGGGACGGGCGTTGGCCCCGCTTCGCGGCCCGGGTCGCCGAGGAGACTGGCCTTCGCAGCATGCTGTCGCACCGGCTCTTCGCGCGCGAGGGGTCGCTGGGCGCCCTGAACGTGTATGCCGCTCGCCCGGACGCGTTCGCCTCGGGTGACCTCATCGTGTCCGAGGTCTTCGCCGCCCACGCCGCCATCGCGGTCCAGGCCGCGGAGGACCAGCAGCGGGCGGACAACCTCGAGATCGCCCTGCGCAGCAGCCGCCGGATCGGCACCGCCATCGGCATCCTCATGGCCAGCCACCGGGTCGACGAGCAGACGGCGTTCGAGATGCTGCGCCGGCGCAGCCAGGACACCAACCGCAAGCTCGCCGACATCGCCGACGACGTCGTCTACACCGGGCTGCTCTGACGTCGGGGCGGTGGTCCTCGGGGCGGGGGTCGTCGCTGCGGCGGGCGGCCAGGACCGGGGCAGCTGTTGGTTCAACCACCCCGGCCCGCCGACCAGGGGCCGACGCTGTCCCCCATACCCCCTCACCCCCGGGCAGTATTCATGCTCGCGACCACCAGGTCCGCTGGATCCCGTCGTCGCACGAGCCCGGACGACGTCCCGCTCGAGGCGGTGCGCACCGAAGGGCTCGACGTGGGAGGGGCCGCTAGCGTGGGGCGGGCGCCGGCCCCCCGGCGCTGTTCGACCCCCGAGGCGAAGGACGGTGCCCGTGACGACGCGTCTGGCGATGCCCGGCAACCCGGTGGCCGACCCGGCCGCCGTCGTCAGCGGTGACCGCTGGCGGGTCACCGTCCTCACCGCGGGCCTGCTCCGGCTCGAGTGGTCGGAGTCGGGGCACTTCGAGGACCGCGCGAGCGTCTTCGCGGTCAACCGGCGGCTCCCCGTGCCGGCCGCCGACGTGCGGCGGCACCACGACCGTCTCGAGGTGACCACCGAGTGCCTCCACCTCGAGTACGACGGGCAGCCGTTCAGCCCCAACGGCCTGGTCGTGACGGTCGTCAGCCCGGTCGACCACCCGCACACCCAGCAGTGGCGCTTCGGTGAGCCCGTGCACGACCTCGGCGGCACGGCCCGCACCCTCGACGGCGCCGACGGTGCGGTGCCGCTCGGCCCGGGCGTGGTGTCCCGCACCGGGATCGCGGTGCTCGACGACTCGACGTCCTTCCTCGTCGAGGACGGACGGCCCGTACCCCGGCCGGAGGGCTCCCTCGACCTGTACGTCTTCGTCCGTGGCCACGACTACCGGGCCGCCGTGCGGGACCTGTATGCCGTGTCCGGCCCGGTCCCGGTGCTGCCGCGCTGGGCGCTGGGCAACTGGTGGTCGCGCTACCACCCCTACTCGGCGCAGGAGTACCTCGACCTGCTCGACACCTTCGACGCCGAGCAGGTCCCGCTCTCGGTGGCGGTGCTCGACATGGACTGGCACCTCGTCGACGTCGACCCGCGGTTCGGCACCGGCTGGACCGGCTACACGTGGAACCGTGAGCTCTTCCCGGACCCGCCGGCCTTCCTCGCCGAGCTGCACCGCCGCGGCCTGGCGGTGACCCTGAACGTGCACCCGGCCGACGGCGTGCGGGCCTTCGAGGACGCCTACCCGCGGATGGCGCGGGCGATGGGGATCGACCCCGACACGGAGCAGACCGTCGCCTTCGACCCGACCGACCCCCGCTTCATGGACGCCTACTTCGAGGTGCTGCACCACCCGCTCGAGGACGAGGGCGTCGACTTCTGGTGGCTGGACTGGCAGCAGGGTGCCCACAGCAGGGCCGCAGGGGTGGACCCGTTGTGGCTGCTCAACATCGAGCACTTCCACGACTCGGCCCGGCGGGGCCGGCTGCCGATCACGTTCTCCCGCTACGCCGGTCCCGGCAGCCACCGCTACCCGGTCGGCTTCTCCGGCGACACCCACATCACCTGGGACTCCCTCGCCTTCCAGCCGTACTTCACCAGCACCGCCTCGAACATCGGCTACGGCTGGTGGAGCCACGACATCGGCGGCCACTGGTACGGGAGCCGCGACGACGCCCTGACGGTGCGGTGGGTCCAGCTCGGCGTCTTCTCCCCGGTGATGCGGCTGCACTCGACGCTGCACCCGTTCATCCGCAAGGAGCCCTGGACCTTCCCGGCCCAGGCGCGCGCCACCATCGACGCGTTCCTGCGGCTGCGGCACCGGCTCGTGCCCTACCTGCACTCGATGAACGTCCGGGCCGCCAGGGAGGGGGCACCGCTCGTCGAGCCGATGTACTGGGACGACTCCCACGCCCCCGAGGCGTATGCCGTGCCGACCCAGTTCCGGTTCGGCACCGAGCTGGTCGTGGCCCCCGTGACGACCCCGCAGCAGGACGTCCTCGGGCTGGGCAGCACGCTGGCGTGGCTGCCGCCGGGGGAGTGGACGGACCTGTTCACCGGGATGCGGTACCGGGGTGGGCGCCAGGTGCGGCTGCACCGGCCCCTCGAGACCCTGCCCGTGCTGCTGCCCGCCGGCGGCCTGGTGCCGCTGGGGGGTGCCGGGGACGCCGTCGTCGGCACCGAGGTGCCCGACCACGTCGAGCTGGTGCTCGCCCCCGGTGCCGGCGGCCGCTTCGACCTCGTGGAGGACGACGGCGGCACCCGGCCGCGCACTGCCGTCACCACCATCACCTGGGACGACGGCACCGGCACCCTCGCCGTGTCGGCCCCGACGGGGAGCACCGAGGTGCTGCCGCCCGCCCGCAGCTGGAGCCTGCTGCTGCTGGGGTGCGAGGGCGGCGCCTCCGTGGAGGACGAAGCTCTCGCCGGTGAGCGGACCGACGCCGGGACCCGGTTCTGGCTGGGCCGGACGACGAGGGGTGAGGGCCTCACCGTGCGTCTGGACGACGTCCGGCCGCTCGGCTGGGACCGCACGGTGGAGCGGGTCCGCGCGGTGCTCGACCGGGCGCGGATCGAGTACAACACCAAGCTCGCCGCCTTCGAGCTCGTGCAGTCGGCCGACGGCGGCCCGGAGGCCGCAGCGCGGCTGCGGGGGCTCGAGCTCAACCGTGAGGTGGAGGCCGCCGTGACCGAGCTGGTGCTCGCCCGCTGGTGAGCGGGCGGGACAGCCCCCGTCGCGCAGGGGACCGGGGCGCTAGCCGCTGACCGTCTCCCTGGGGCCCATCACCACGACGGGGTGCAGGGCGGGGTCGAGCCGGCGCAGCAGCAGCTGCAGCCCGGCCTTCGGCACCGACACGCAGCCGTGCGTCGGTCCGCTGTGGTCCAGGTGCAGCCAGATGCCGCCCCCGCGGCGTGCGCCCAGCGGCCGCTCCGGGTCCAGCGGGGACCTGCCCGCGACGCGGTTGTAGTCGATCGCGATCACGTGGTCGAAGGCGTCCGCGGCGGAGTCGCCGAAACCGGGGCCGGACTCGGGCGCCCGGAACAGGCCGGAGCGGTGGTAGGGCAGGCCGGCGGCCGGGGCAGGGAGCCGGCCACCGGCATCGCTGAGGCGGTACACCCCGACGGGGGTCCGCAGGTCACCCTCGACGTGCCGCTCGGACCAGCCGGACCGGCCCACGTGCCCCGGCCACGAGGCCACCGCAGCCCAGCCGGCGCCGCCCGCCTCGTAGAAGGTCACGTCGGCCCTGCTGCTGTCGGCACCGGTGCCCGACACGAGCACGACCTGCCTGGTGCTGGCCGGGACCTGGCGCGCCATCGCCACGGAGATCGGCAGGCGGCCGGGCGACGGCGGGGACTCCGTCGTCGACGCGGACGTGGTGGGTCCGGGGATGGCCGACGCCGCCCTCGACTCGACCTCCTGCCGCGCGCCCGCGCCCGCGTCGGCCGTGCGCGAGAGAGGGGCGGAGGCGGGGCGGTCGCCGGGTGCGGACACCGGGGTCCCCCGGGCGGGGCCGTCGTGGCGGTCCGCCAGCACGGCTCCGAACCCGACCAGGGTGGTGAGGGCGAGGGCGAGGTGCTGGTGCCGCCGGCGCCGTCCCAGGCGCCGGTCCAACCGCGCGCTGCGGCTCTCGGCGCCGGACTCCGGACGGTCCAGGCGCGGCATACGCCCACCCTAGCCGCGGGCGACGCCCTGCCAGACCGCCGCCTCGGCCGCCCCGCTCAGCTGCGCGGACCGTGGACCGGGTGCCCGCGCCGGAAGCCCAGGGGCAGGGCGACCCAGTTGGTGACGAAGAGGCCGAAGGTGACGACGGCGGCGCCCACCGCTGCCCCGGTGCCCACCACGACGTCGAAGATCAGGAACGTCACGCTGCTGACGCTCAGGCCCAGGCACGCCAGCCCGGCCCGGGCACACCGGTCGCCGAAGCCGACCAGCGAAGCCTTGGCGCGCCGGCGGAACAGCAGCCGGTGGGCGCTCACGGGGGCGACGAGGAAGGCGGTCGCGGCGATGGCGAGCGAGAACGCCACCAGGTAGACCACCCGGTTGGCGCGGTCCACCTCGGAGAACCGCTGCTGGAACGGCAGCGTGAGCAGGAAGCCGGCCAGGATCTGCACCCCGGTCTGCGCCACGCGCAGCTCCTGCAGGAGCTCGTCCCAGTTGCGGTCGAGCCGCTCGGTGGGCGTCTCGTGCCGCCCGTCCCCGGCATCCGCGTCGTCCAGGTCACCCATGCCGGGACGATACCCGGCTCGTCGGGCCCCAACCGGGCGTGAGCGGTTCGGCCGCCACGACGGCTGGGGGCCGCCGGTCGATGGGGCCCGGACCCTGTTCCGGACGGCGCGCGAGCCCCATACTGAACGCTGCCCGCAGGCGGCGCGGCGACGCACCGAGGTGCCCTAGTCCGTTCGGCCAGTTGTGCGGAGTCCGAAGGTGCCAAGTGCCTTCGCACGCCTACCCGGGCCACCGGGTGAGCGCCCTAGGTTGCACTGAGCACGAGTTTTGTCCTGATGAGGAAGGTGAGTCTGTGTCCAGACTGCAGTCGGCGGCCGGCCGTGTCTCCCCCGGCTGGTCGTTCGGTCACTGGCCGCTGCGACGCAAGCTCGCCGCCGCTCTGGCACTGCCCGTCCTCCTCGCCTTCGTCTTCGGAGGCCTGCGGGTCAAGACCGACTTCGACGCCGCGCGATCGCTGACGCGTGCTGCCGACACGGTCCTGGTCATCCGTCCCATCGTTGACTACAACCTCGCCGTGCAGCACCTGGCCGCTGCCGACGCGATCGGCGGTGGCGGCGAGATCGCCGCCATCACCAGGTACGAGTCGGCTGCGGCCAACCTGCGCATCGCCATCAAGTCCCCGAGTGTGCCCGAGTCGGTGAAGAAGCAGGCCGAGTCGGCGCTCGCCCTCGGCCAGTCGGTGCGGTCGGCCAAGACCCAGCAGAGCTTCTCCGGCGTCATCATCGACAAGTCGGGCAGCACCGCGACGCTGCTCTCCAGCGCCGTGAGCGACCTCGGGCTCGCCGACGACTCCGGCTCGGCGAAGATCGTCGCCAACCTCCAGGACGCCATCGCCGCGCAGCGGGCCATGACCGGCCAGCAGCTCAACCTGGCCAACTCCGACGACGCCAGCTCCAAGCTGCGCGCGCTCGGCTCGGTCGGCGCCGAGACGGCCGCCCTGAGCCGGCTGGTCGCCAGCGCGCCCGAGAGCGAGGGCTCGGCGGTCCGCCAGCTGCTCAACGAGAACGGCCGGCGCTACTACGCCCTGCAGCAGGACTCCCTCGACAAGGAGGGGGTCGCCCAGCTCGGCTCGGTCATCGAGCGGAGCAACACCGGGTACTCCGACCTCGTCGACTCCCAGCTCACCGACCTCGAGACCACGCTGCGTGACCGGGCCGCGAGCCACCAGCGGGACGCCCTCGTCAACGCCGCCCTCATCGGCATCGCCCTGCTGGCCGCCCTGCTGATCGTCATCGGCCTGCTCCGCTCGCTGCTGACGCCCATCCGCGCGGTGCGCTCCGGCGCCCTCGACATCGCCAACCGGCGCCTGCCGGCCGCGGTCGTCGCCATGCGCGACGGCGAGGAGCCGCCGGCCTTCGAGCCCATCCCGGTCACCACCCACGAGGAGATGGGCCAGCTCGCCCGCGCCGTGGACGACCTGCACAGCCAGGCCCTCGCCCTCGCCGGTGAGCAGGCCCGCCTTCGCGTGCAGGTCGGGCACATGTTCGAGACGCTCTCGCGCCGCAGCACCTCGCTCATCGACCAGCAGCTCACCCTCATCGAGCGCCTGGAGAGCGACGAGGAGGACCCCAAGCGCCTCCAGAGCCTGTTCCGCCTCGACCACCTCGCGGCCCGCATGCGCCGCAACTCCGACTCCCTGCTCGTGCTGGCCGGCACGTCGACCCGTCGCGGCGTCTCGGGCGCCATCGCCGTGTCCGACGCCGTCCGCGCGGCGGTGTCCGAGGTCGAGAACTACGAGCGCATCGACATCGGCGACACCTCGAACGACAAGGTGCTCGGCGCCGTCGGCTCCGACCTCATCCACCTCGTGGCCGAGGTCGTGGACAACGCGCTGGCCTACTCGCCGCCCACCACCCGCGTGGCGATCCGTGGTGCCCGCACGCCGGAGGGCGGCCTGCTCATCGAGGTGAGCGACCACGGCCTGGGTATGCCGCCGAAGGAGCTCGCGGCGCTCAACGACCGCCTCGCCAACGGTGGCGACATCACCGCCGACACCGCCCGCCGGATGGGCCTGTTCGTGGTCGGCAGCCTGGCCAAGCGCCACGGCATCGCCGTCCGGCTGCGCCGCAACGGCGAGGACAAGATGGGCATCACCGTCTCGGTCCACCTCCCCGCCGGCCTGCTGGCCGACAGCGCCACCCTCGAGCGGCAGCCGCGCCCGGTCGCGAAGGCGGCCTCGGCCCCCGCGCCCACCGAGGCGTCGCCGTCCGTGCCCGTCCAGCCCGCCGTCGGCGGCACGACCAGGTCGGGCCTGCCGACCCGCGTGCGCGGCGCCAGCGGCGCCCCCAGCCTTCCCAGCCCCGTCCCCGGCGCCGCGAAGGTCCTCCCCACGCGGACCCCGGGTGCCCACGGACCCAACTCCTCCACCGCCCTGCCGGCTCCGGTCAAGCCGGTCATCGAGGGTGCCGAGCCGGCGGCCGACAAGGGCCCGGCGAACGGCTCCGCGACGAACGGCTCGGCCGCGAAGTCCGGCGACACCAACGGTGCGCAGCCGAACGGCAGCCCGGCCACGGTCAACGGCCACTCCGCGCCTGCCGGGGACGCTTCCGCCGATGTCACCGAGGTCAAGGACTCCGCGGTCAACGGCTCCGAGCCGACGGGTGCCGAGGCGACCGACGCCCAGTCGGACGGCGCGACCGCGCCAACGGCTCCGGTGACGGCCGCGGCGACCTCGCCCGAGCAGGTCGAGGCCGGAGCCGAGCCGAGGCAGGACGAGGCCCCGAAGCTGTCGCCGTCGGGCCTGCCCGTGCGCCGGTCCGGCGCCACGGGGATCACGGCCTTCCGCGAGTTCGAGGACGCCCCGAGCGTCGCACCGGAGGGCGACCAGGACGCGTCGGCCACCCCGGCCACCCCGACCGCTCCGAGCGCCAAGCCCTCGCGCCGCATGAGCTGGCTGCCCGGACGGGCCAAGGCCCAGGCGGAGGCGGCCCGGCTCGAGGCCGAGGCCAACGAGCCGCGCCAGATGCCCTCCAACCTGTCCGCGTGGCTCGACCACCGCGCCAAGCTCGTCGAGGCCGCCCAGTCCCGCGCCGCAGGAGCCTCCGAGGAGGCCCAGGACGAGACCGCCCAGGACCAGGTCACGACGGTCGAGGCTGCCGGGTCCGACGAGGCGCCGGAGACCATGCTGGCCGCCCAGGCCGGACCCGAGACCACCGACATGCACGTCCCGGAGGAGTGGGTCGCCGAGGCCCTCGCCGACGAGCCGGTCGCCGAGACCACGGACGTCCAGACCCCGGTCGTCGAGCCCGTCGCCGAGACCCCGGTCGTCGAGCCCGTCGCCCCGGTCGAGGAGCCGGCTGCGGAGGCCACCGAGCCGTGCCCGGCCGAGGACGAGACCCAGGTGCTGGAGGCGCGCGCCACGGACGTCACCACCACCCGGGAGGACCTCGCGGGCGACGGCCTGCCGACCCGCGTCCCGGGTGCGACCGGCTCGGCCGATGCCGACCCCACCCAGCCCTCCGCGGACGAGACCTCCGGTGCCCGGACCGTCCGGCCGGCGGTGCGGGCGCACTCCTCCTCGTTCTTCGGCGCCCGTCGCCGTGGCGCGGTCGAGGGCGCGGCACCCGAGGTCGCGCAGGTGTCGGCTCCCGAGCCCGCAGCCCCGCTCGCCGAGACCGAGCCCGAGGTCGTCGAGCCCCGGCACGAGGTCGTCGAGGCCCAGGCCGAGCAGTACGCGGACGTCGAGCCCGTCGCGTACGCCGAGCCCGTCGCGTACGCCGAGCCCGTCGCAGACGCCGAGCCTGTCGCGTACGCGGAGCCCGTCGCGGACGCCGAGGTCGCGCAGCAGGAGCAGGCGGTCGCCGAGCAGTCCGCCACGGCGCCGCAGGAGGCTCCCGCCGGGTCGGGCCTCAACGACACCCCGATCTTCCGGGCGATGATGTCCAACTGGCTCACCGACCCCACCAGCCAGCCGAGTGCGGACAACTGGTCGCCGACCGAGGCGGACGCGGCCTGGTCCGCCGCCGCCCGCGTCGAGGAGCAGCAGCACGCGCAGGAGAGCGCGGCCGGCCTGCCCATGCGGCGCCCCGGAAGCAACCTCATCCCCGGGGCCATGGACGCGGCGCCGGCAGCGCCGGTCGTGGCCACGACCGCCCCCGCCGGGTCGCGACGCGACCCGGAGACCATCCGCCGCAACCTGAACCGCCACAAGAACGGTGTGAGCGCCGCGCGCACCGAGGCACAAGACGGAACACACCGAGAGGACGCCGATGTTCACCACTGACGCCATGGCCCAGCCCAAGGGCGAGTACGACTGGCTCGTGGCCAAGTTCGCGACCGAGACCCCGGGCGTGTCGCACGCCATCCTGGTCTCGGCCGACGGGCTCCCCATGGCCTCGAGCGAGCAGCTCCCCCCCGAGCGCGCCGAGCAGATGGCGGCGGTGGCCTCCGGCATGGCCAGCCTCGCCTCGGGCGCGGCCCGGCTCTTCCAGGGCGGCACCGTGCTGCAGTCCGTCATCGAGATGGAGCTCGGCTACCTGCTGCTCATGAGTGTCGGCGACGGGTCCCACCTCGCCGCGCTGACCGGTACGGACTCCGACATCGGTCAGGTCGGCTACGAGATGGCGGTCCTGGTCGACCGCGTCGGACAGATGATCGACGCGGCTGCCCGGACCCCGATGTCGGGGTAGGCGATGAGGCCCGAGGAGCGTGAGGAGACCACCGGACCCCGGCTGGTCCGGCCCTACGCGCTGACGCACGGCCGCACCGAGGCCAAGGTCGACCTGCCGATCGAGGCGACCCTCGAGGTGCTGCCGTCCGCCAGGACCGCGACCTGGCCGGAGGGTGACCTGTCCGGCCGCATCGTCGAGCTGTGCGCGACGAACCCGTCCGTGGCCGAGGTCTCGGCCAAGCTCCACATCCCGCTCGGCGTTGCGCGGGTCCTCCTGGGAGACCTGATCACCGCCGGGCACATGAAGACCCGCGCCACCATCTCCGAGAACACGACCACCGACGAACGACGTGCCCTCATCGAAAGGACTCTCAGTGGACTACGCGCCCTCTAACCGCAACAGCGCCTCGACGAAGATCGTCGTGGCGGGCGGCTTCGGCGTCGGCAAGACCACCTTCGTTGGTGCCGTCTCCGAGATCGACCCGCTGCGCACCGAGGCCCTGGTCACCCAGGAGTCCGAGGGCCAGGACGACATCTCCAAGGTCCAGTCCAAGCACACCACCACGGTGGCCATGGACTTCGGACGCATCACGCTCGCCGAGAACCTCGTCCTCTACCTTTTCGGCACCCCGGGCCAGCGCCGTTTCTGGTTCATGTGGGACGACCTGGTCAAGGGCGCGATCGGCGCCGTGGTGCTCGTCGACACCCGCCGCCTGGACGACAGCTTCGCCGCCGTCGACTACTTCGAGGCCAAGGGCCTGCCGTTCATCGTCGCGCTCAACCAGTTCGACGGTTCCGGAGAGTTCGGCCCGGAGGAGATCCGCGAGGCCCTCGCGATCCCCTCGCACATCCCGGTCATCACGGTCGACGCCCGCGACCGCGAGTCCGCCAAGCAGGCACTCGTCCGGATCACCGAGTTCGCCCTGACCCAGCTCACGGGGGTCGTCGCCACCGCCTGACCGGGCACGGCGTGACCGCACCCGGCCGACAGGGCCGGGACGCCCCGCCGGGGGTGTCCCGGCCCTTCGTCGTCCCCGGGACGACCGCGGTCAGCCCGCGTGCAGGACGGGCACGAACCGCTCGAGGTCGGCAGCCGAGGCCAGGTCCGGCAACGAGACGAACACCGTGCTGACGCCCTGTCGGCCCAGCTCGCGGTAGCGCGCGGCGTGGCTCGTGACCTCACCCGCGTGGTGCCGGCGCGCGTACGCCGGTGCGGGGGTGCGCCCGCGCAGCCGCTCCACCCGCCGCCAGGTGTCCTCCCGGTCCCGGCCCACCACCGGGAGGTCGAGGACGGTGAGGGCGACGTCGGCGGGGTCGCGACCCACCTCCCGGCAGTGGGCGTGGAGCACCTCGACCTTGCGGCGCAGGGTGGGCAGGTCGCTGGGCAGGTTGCACCCGTCCGCCAGCCGGGCGGCGATCTGCAGCGTGCGCCGCTCGCCTGCGCCGCCGACGATGACCGGCGTGGGCCCCACCGGGCGCGGGTATGCCGTGGTCTCGGGCAGCGAGACCCGTTGCCCCGCATACGCCTTCGTGCCGGTGGACCACAGTGCTCGCATCGTCTCGATCCCCTGCTCCAGGAGGTCGAGCCGCTCGGCGGCGGGTGGGAACGGCAGCCCGAAGGCGAGGTGCTCGCGCTCCCACCACCCCGCGCCGACCCCCACGAACGCGCGTCCGCCGCTGAGCACGTCGAGCGTGGCCACGGCCTTGGCGAGCACGCCGGCGGGACGGAAGGTGACGGGGGAGACCAGGGTGCCGAGGCGCAGGCCGGTGTCCAGCCCCGCGAGCAGCCCGAGGGTGACCCACGGCTCGGGGATCGGCTCCCAGGCCCGGTCGACCTGCGGGACCTGGATGAGGTGGTCCATCAGCGCGAGGCCGGCGAAGCCCGCCTCGCTCGCGGCGAGAGCGACCGAGCGCAGCCACCCGGCCGGGTCCTGCCCCCACGGGAAGCGCGAGACCTGCAGGACCACCTCGGGGAACCCACCCGCCTCGCGTGCTGCCGCGGGCATTCCGGCCGACCCGGTCCCCTCCGAGCCGTGCCGGACGTCCGCGCCGTCCGCGAGGTCCCCGCCGCGCGTGCGATCCGCGCCGCCGCCGAGGTCCCCGCCGGACCCGTCGACCTCGAGCACGAGGTCCCAGCCCTCCTCAGCGAGCTCCGCGCCGACCTGGGGCATCCGCGACAGCTGCTGCCCCAGCACCCGCGCCGGCACCGGCCGGTCCCGGCGCGTGTTGCGTTCCCGGCACCACCGCCCGGGGGTCAGGAACAGGACGGCGACACAGGGCAGGCCGGCGGCACGCCCGAGCTCGCGGTAGCGGTCGCGGCTGTCGGGGTCGAGCCCGAGGGTGTCGACGACGACGGTCAGCCCCCGTCGCGCGCGTGCCGCCACCACCTGGTCCAGCACCGCGAAGGCGTCGGCGGACGCCTCGAGGTCGTACTCGCCGCTGCCCACGACCGCCCGCAGCGCGTCGGAGCTGACGACCTCGGCGCGCCGGTAGTGCGCGGCCGCCCAGGTCGTCTTCCCCGAGCCGCTGGGGCCGACGAGGACGACCAGCGCCGGGTCGGGAAGGCCCGCCGGCCCGCTCAGCCCGCACCTCCGGCCCGCGAGAGCACAGCCTCGGCCACCTCGTGCGGGCGGGTCTCCGGGAGCCAGTGCCCGGCGTCGAGCTCGACGAACCGGTAGTCCGACGCGACCCAGCCCTCGCTCGTCTCCGCCGCCCGGCGACCGAGCGCCGGGTCCCCGGCACCCCACAGGTACGTCGTCGGGACGGTGATCCGGTGGCTGGGCGGGCGCTCGTCGGCATCACGAGATCCCCTCCGGCGCAACGGGTTCGGGATGCCGGACAGCGTCGACGCCCCCAGGGGAAGGCCGCGGTACCAGGCGAGGCCGCCACCGGCCGCGCCCGGCTCCCGGAAGCGCGCGGCATACCTCTTGGCGTCCTGTGCCGGCAGGCCGCTGCCCCTCAGCACCGCCTCGAGCCGGCCCCGCAGCACGAGCTCGGGCAGGAGCGGGAGCTGGAAGGCGGCCATGTACCAGCTGCGCGCCGCCTGGTCCGGGTGGCGCAGGGCCGCGGCGAACGCGCGGTGGTGCGGCGTCGACAGGACCGTGAGCGACGCGAACCGCTCGGGGTGGCGCTCTGCCGCCGCCCAGGCGACGGCACCGCCCCAGTCGTGCCCCACGAGGTGCACGCGCTGAACGCCGCAGGCGTCGACGGCGGCGACGACGTCCGCGACGAGCTCGGGCATCCTGTACGCCGCGCGGCCGGAGGGGCGGGCGCGGGGGGAGTACCCGCGCTGGTCGGGGGCCACCACGCGCAGGCCGCCGGCGGTGAGCAGCGGGGTGACCCGTGACCAGGCGTGCCGGTCCTGCGGCCAGCCGTGCAGCAGCAGCGCGACCGGCGGGTCCGGCCGGCCGTCGTCGGGGCCGTCGTCGCTGACGTCGAAGACCAGCCCGTCCCGGCGAAGCTCGCGCATGTCCGCAACCTAACCCCGGCCGCCGATCGTCGCGCGCCTGCGGGACAATGGCGGCCGTGACCAGCCGCGACGTGCAGTACCCGATCGGCGGTCGCAAGGCCTGGTTCGTGTACGCGTCGGCGGTCTCCCTCTACGTCCTCGCGGTGTTCCACCGCAGCTCCCTCGGGGTGGCGGGGCTGCTCGCCACCGACCGCTTCCACATCGCCGCGACGCAGCTCTCGGTCTTCACGATGGTGCAGCTGTTCGTCTACGCCGCCATGCAGATCCCCGTCGGCGCGCTGCTCGACCGGTTCGGGCCCAAGCGGCTGCTGCTCACCGGCGTGGGGCTGATGACGGTGGCCCAGCTCGCGTTCGCCTTCGCCGACACGTTCGCGGCGGGGATCGGGGCCCGGGTGCTCGTCGGCATCGGCGACTCCATGGTGTTCGTGCCGCTGCTGCGGATCGTGGCCCTGTGGTTCCCGCCGATGCGCATCCCCATGGTCTCCCAGCTCACCGGGCTGCTGGGGCAGCTGGGCGCCCTGGTCGCCGCCTCGCCGCTCGTCTACGCCCTGCACCAGTGGGGCTGGACGCCCTCCTACCTGACGGCGGCCGCGGTCGGGGTGCTGCTGAGCGCGGTCGCCCTCGTCGTGGTGCGCGACTCCCCGAACCCCGACCACGAGCTCGACCGGATCAAGGTGCGCGCGATCGCCCGCAGCCTGCGCGCGGCCTGGCGTGCGCCCGGCACGCGGCTGGGGCTGTGGTCGCACTTCTCGGCGCAGTTCGGTGCGACCGTCTTCGCCCTCCTCTGGGGGTACCCCTTCCTGGTGGCCGGCCAGGGCCTCTCGCCCGAGACGGCCGGGACGCTGCTCATGCTCATGACGGTGACGACGGTCGTCACGAGCCCGCTCATCGGGGGGTTCGTCACGAGGTACCCGTTCTCCCGCTCGACCCTCATCCTCGGCATCGTCCTGCTCATCATGGCGGTGTGGGCGGTGGTGCTGCTGTGGCCGGGCCGCGCACCGCTGCCGCTGCTCGTGCTGCTGGTCGTCGTGACGGCGGTCGGGGGGCCGGGGTCGCTCGTCGGCTTCGACCTGGCCCGCACGTTCAACCCGCCGACCCGCCTCGGCAGCGCCACCGGCATCGTCAACGTCGGCGGCTTCCTCGCCTCGCTGTCCACGGTGACCCTCATCGGCATCGTCCTGGACCGGGTCGCCCCTGGCGGGCCGGAGACCTACACCGTCGACACCTTCCGGGCCGCGATGGCGGTGCAGTACCTCGTGTGGGGGCTGGGCGTGACCCAGATCCTGCGCTACCGGCGCCGTGCACGACGCCTGCTGCGTGACAGCGACCCCGACGCGTATGCCGCGCTGCGGGCCGGCGAGTCGGTCCAGCCGGCCGATCCACGGCTCCCACCTGCGTAAACGCCGATTTCGTGACCAATTCGTGATGCATCTCGCACACCTGTGCGAAGCCGCGCGGCCACCTGCTGAAAGACATCCGTGTCATTCGCCGAACCACAGCGATGTCATTCCGCCGGAACGCCTGTGTGCCGTGGGATTGGTGTGACGAGAGTGTTCGGAGTGAAAAGGCGGTCGTAGTCTCGTCCGGCTGGACCCCAGCACCGGACCGTGACGAGAGAGGCATCCCCCGTGCCAGGCACCCCCTCCACCCGCCGCGCACTGCGCGGGGGCGCTGCGATGGCCCTGGTCGGCGCGCTCGGCCTCGGCACCGCCTGGACGGCCGTCGCCGACCCGGGCCCCGTCTACCCCTCCCAGTCGCAGGTGGACAAGGCCAAGGCCAAGGCCTCGAGCACCGCCGGAGAGGTGGCCGGCCTCGACGCCAGGTATGCCGCGGCGAGCGCCCGGCTCAGCCAGGTCCAGGACGACGCGAGCGCGGCGGCCGAGGCGTTCAACGGCGCCCGGGTCGAGCTCGACCAGGCGACCGCCCAGGCGGACGCGGCCGCCAAGCGCGCCGCCGCGGCCCAGGAGGTGGCGGACGCGGCCGGCCTGGAGGTCCGCCGCTACGCCTCCTCCGTCTACCAGTCCGGTGGGAACCTCGGCGAGCTCGACGCGTACCTCTCGAGCACCGGGCCCCAGGACCTCGTCGACCGGGCCACGGCCATCGAGGCCGTCGGCGACGCCCGCAGCCGCGCGCTGCAGAAGGCCTCGGCCTCGTCGGTGGTCGCCCAGACCATGCGCGCGCAGGCCGCCGCGGCTCGCGACCAGCAGGCCAGGGCGGCCACCGCGGCACAGCAGGCCCGGGACGCCGCGAAGGCGCGAGCCGACCAGGCCACGGCCGAGGCCGTGAGGATCCAGCACGAGCAGCAGGCGCTCACCGTGCAGCTGGCGACGCTGCGCAAGACCTCGGTGGCCCTCGAGCAGCAGCGCCAGGACGGCCTCGCCGCCGCGGCCGCTGCCCGGGCCGCTGCCGCAGCCGCTGCCGAGCAGGCCCGGCTCGCGGCCCAGCGCGCCCAGCAGGCCAAGGACGCCGCGGCGCGCAGGGCGGCCCAGGCCGCTGCCCAGGCCGCGGCGCGCGAGGCGGCCCGCCAGAAGGCGGCCGCCGAGGCTGCCCAGAAGGCCGCCGAGCAGCTGGCCGCCCAGCCGAGCCGGCCGACCCCGAGCCGCCCGACCCCCAGCCGCCCGACGCCGTCCGCGCCGGCTCCGGCCGACCCGCCGCCCCCGCCGCCGACCAGCGGTGGAGTGTCCGCCGTCATCGCCTACGCCCGGGCCCAGCTCGGCAAGCCGTACGGCTGGGGCGACGCCGGTCCCAACTCCTTCGACTGCTCCGGGCTGACGCTCATGGCCTGGCGGCAGGCGGGGGTGTACCTCTCGCACTACACCGGCGCCCAGTGGGCCGAGACCAGCCGCGTGGCGATCAGCGACCTGCGCCCGGGCGACCTGGTGTTCTTCGGCTCGGACGGCCCCAGCAGCCACCACATGGGCCTGTACGTCGGCAACGGCCAGATGATCGAGGCCCCGCACACCGGCGCCGTGGTCCGCTACGCCTCGATCTACCGCAGCGACCTGCTGCCCTACGGCGGGCGCCCCTGAGGGACGACCCCTGGGGCCGGTCAGTCGGTGACGGGGCGGGCCTCGCTCTGCGCGGTGTGTCCCGGCAGGGTCCAGCGGGCGGTCGTGAAGCCGGCGTCCGTGGCCCTGGTCATCGCCTCGCGCACGCACTGCTCGGCCGCCTCCCGGCCGGCCCAGTGGGCCCCCTCGACGGACTTGCCGGGCTCGAGGTCCTTGTAGGTCTCGAAGAAGTGCTGGATCTCGAGGCGGTCGAACTTGCTGATGTGCTCGAGCTCGGTGATGTGGGCCTGGCGGGGGTCGCCGGCCGGGACGCACAGGATCTTGTCGTCGCCGCCCGCCTCGTCGCGCATGTGGAACATGCCGATCGGGCGCGCCCGCACCAGGCAGCCCGGCCAGGTCGGCTCCTCGAGCAGCACCAGCGCGTCGAGCGGGTCGCTGTCCTCGCCGAGGGAGTCCTCGACGTAGCCGTAGTCGGCGGGGTAGCGGGTGGACGTGAACAGCAGACGGTCCAGCCGGATGCGGCCGGTCTCGTGGTCGACCTCGTACTTGTTGCGAGCTCCCTGAGGGATCTCGATGGTGACGTCGAACTCCACGACGCTGGCCCCTTTCCTCTTGCCCGCCAGGGTGATGACCTAGGCTCGCGGCCAAGTGTTCCGCATGGTGCAAGTCGAGAGCCAAGGGGGTCGAGTGCGGCGGCTCATCGCAGCCTCGGTGGCGGCGCTCGTCCTGCTCGTCGGCTACGCGGCCCTCGACGTCCTCGACGTGGTCCCGGGCGTGCTGACGCGGGCCCAGCCGGCGCCACCGCCCACGACCAGCCCGACCACGAGCCCGGGGCCCACCGTCGACATCCCCACCGTCGACGCCGCGGCACGGCCCCTGCCGCCCGCTTCCGCCGACGCGCCGATCCCCGCGGCCACCGGTGTCGCCGCGAAGCTGGCCCCCGCCGTCGCCGACCCGGGCTTCGGCCCGCACGCCGGCATCGTGGTGCGCGACGCGTTCACCGGCCAGGCCCTGTACGCCAAGGACGCCGACCGCCCCCGTGTCCCCGCGTCCACCGCCAAGCTGCTCACGGCGCTGGCCGTCTCGACGACGCTCGACACCGAGGCGACGCTGCCCACCCGGGTCGTGCAGGGCGCCACCCCCCACGACCTCGTCCTCGTCGCCGGGGGCGACACCATGCTCGCCAGGGGCAAGGGCAACCCGGGCGCCGTCGAGGGGCGGGCCGGGCTGGCCGACCTGGCCGAGCAGGTGGCTGCGGCCCTCCAGCCCGGCGGCACCACCGGCGTCACGCTGCGGCTCGACACGTCGTACGCCCACGGCGCGCGCTGGGCCCCCGGCTGGAGCCAGGCGGACGTCCGGGCCGGGTTCACCGGTGGCGTGAGCATGATCGGCCTCGCCGGGCAGCGCGCCGTCCCGTACAAGCCGGCCCCCCGCGACCCGGAGGCGGCGACGGCCGCGGCCTTCGTGGCCGCCCTGGCGAAGGTGGGGGTCACGGCCACGCTCGCCCCGGAGTCGACGTGGACCACGCCCGCCCCGCAGGGAGCCGTCGAGCTGGCGCGGGTCGAGTCGGCCCCCATCGGCGACGTCCTGGCCCTGGCGCTCGCGGACAGCGACAACGCCCTCACCGAGGGGCTGGCCCGCCAGGCGGCGGTCAAGGCGGGTGACCCGGCCACCTTCCCGGCCGCGGTCGCCTTCGTGCGCAAGACCGTGTCGGACCTCGGCGTCGACCTCACCGGCGTGACGCTCAAGGACACCAGCGGCCTCACCTCGGGCCAGAAGATCCCTCCGCAGGTCATCTCCGACGTGCTGCAACGCGGCGCCGACGGCTCCGTGCGGGGCATGCAGGACGTCGTCGCCCAGCTCCCCGTCGCCGGGCTCACGGGCACGCTGCACGACCGGTTCCACGCGAAGACCACCCGCGCGGTGGCCGGGCTCGCCCGCGCGAAGACCGGCACCCTCACCGGCGCCAGCGCCATCGCGGGCACCGTCATCGACGCCGACGGCAGGGTGCTGTCCTTCGTCGTCCTCGCCGACGGCCTGCCCGGCGGGGTCGGAACGCTGGAGGCCCGGGCCGCGTTGGACCGCTTCGTGGCACGGCTCGCCACCTGCGGCTGTCGCTGATCCTGCAGGTCCTGGCCGACCGCCACGACTACGGTGAGGAGATGAGCGTGCAGACACCGACGACGCGGTACGTCGACTGGGAGTTCGCCAAGGCGACCGGCCGCCGGCTCGTGGCGCCCGGCCCGCGCGTCAGCGCCGCCGAGGCCGCCGACGTCGTCGCCTCGGTGCGCACCAGCGCCGCTCGCGCGCAGGGCCCCGTGGCCGAGACCTCCCGCCTGCACGCCCCCGGCGACGCCCCCGCAGCCGTCGTGGTGGACCGGTCCACCTGGATCAGCCTCAACGCCGACTCGATGGCGGCGCTGATGGACCCCGTGATGGTCAAGATCGCCGCGTCGCAGCGCCGGACGCCGGGCGAGGCCGCCCGGGCCGTCACGGGCAAGGTGAGCGGGGGAGAGGCGGGCGCCCTGCTGGCCTTCATGGCGGGCAAGGTCCTCGGCCAGTACGACCTCGCCCCCGACGGCACCCCGGCCCTCATGCTCGTGGCCCCCAACATCGTCCAGGCCGAACGCGAGCTCGGCCTCGATCCGCACGACTTCCGGCTCTGGGTGTGCATGCACGAGGAGACCCACCGCGTGCAGTTCACGGCGGTGCCCTGGCTGCGCGACCACATGGTCCAGCGGGTGCGGGCCCTGGCCGTCGACCTCGTGCCCGACCCCGAGTCGCTCCAGGAGACGCTGTCGCGGCTGGCGACCTCCCTGCCCGACGCGCTGCGGGCCGGTGGCACCGGGCTCATCGACCTCGTCGCCACGCCCGAGCAGCGCCGGGCCCTCGCGGAGGTCACGGCGGTGATGTCCCTGCTCGAGGGCCACGCCGACGTGGTCATGGACGAGGTCGGACCGCAGGTCATCCCCTCCGTCTCGCACATCCGCAGCCGGTTCGACGCCCGGCGCAGGGGCGCGGGTGCGGTCGACAGGCTGCTGCGCCGGCTGCTCGGGCTCGAGGCGAAGATGCGGCAGTACCGCGACGGCGCCGCCTTCGTCCGGGCCGTCACCGACACCGTGGGGATCGAGGGCTTCAACCGCGTCTGGGAGTCGCCCGAGACCCTGCCGCGACCGGAGGAGGTCGACCAACCGGCCTCCTGGGTCGCCCGCGTGCACGCCTGACCCCGTCGTGAGCGGACCGCACCCAGCCACGGCCGCCGTGCGGGTGGCCGTCCGCGACGCCCTCGCCGAGCTCCCGCCGGGCGGCCTGGTGCTCGCCGCCGTGAGCGGTGGCGCCGACTCGCTCGCCCTCGCCGAGGCCCTGGCCTTCGCGGCCCGGCGCTCCGGCCGGCCGGCCGGCGCCGTCGTCGTGGACCACGGGCTGCAGGAGGGCTCGGCCGAGGTGGCCGCGGTGGCCGCCGACCAGTGCCGCCGGCTGGGCCTGGACCCGGTCGTCGTGCGCCGGGTGTCGGTCGGGGCCGGGGGCGGGCCCGAGGCCGCTGCCCGCACCGCGCGCCACGGGGCCCTCGCCGCGGTGGCGGCCGAGACGGGCGCCGTGGCGGTGCTGCTCGGCCACACCCTCGACGACCAGGCCGAGCAGGTGCTGCTCGGCCTCGCCCGGGGGGCCGGTGCGCGGTCCCTGGCCGGTATGCCGCGGGCGCGGGGCCTGCTGCGCCGCCCGCTCCTGGGGGTCACCCGGGAGCAGACCAGGGCGGCCTGCCGGGCGGAGGGCCTGTCGTGGTGGGACGACCCGATGAACGCCGACCCGGCATACACGCGGGTCCGCGCGCGGCGCGCCCTCGGCGACCTCGAGCGCGACCTGGGCCCCGGGCTGGCCGCCGCGCTCGCGCGCTCCGCCGACCAGCTCCGGGAGGACGCCGACCTGCTCGACGCCCTCGCCGACGCCGCGGTGGCCGACCTCGGTGCCGGCCCCTGGGAGGTGGCGGCGCTGGCCTCCCTCGCCCGCCCGGTCCGCACCCGCGTGTGGCGGCGGCTGCTGCTGGCCGCCGGTGCGCCGCCCGGGCAGCTCGGCAGCCGGCACACCGATGCCTGCGATGCGCTGCTCACCCACTGGCACGGCCAGGGGCCGCTGAACGTGCCCGGACCGCTGGCCGTCGCCCGATCCGGCGGCCGGGTATCCATCGCCGCGCCGGCTCCGGTTGAATAGGCCCGGCATCCTCGCACGCCATCGCCGCACCACCCCGCGCCGCCGACACCCCAGGAGAAGAGCCGTGGACGCTGCCCACATGGGAGCAGACCTGGAGAAGGTCCTCATCACCGAGGAGGAGATCCAGGCCCGGCTCGCGGAGCTGGCCGAGGAGATCTGGGCCGAGTACCAGGGCAAGGACCTGCTCCTCGTCGGCGTGCTCAAGGGCGCCGTCATGGTGATGGCCGACCTGTCGCGGGCGCTGCCGGGCACGGCGCCGGTCGACTGGATGGCGGTCTCGTCGTACGGCTCGGGCACCAAGTCCTCGGGCGTGGTGCGGATCCTCAAGGACCTCGACACCGACATCTCGGGCAAGCACGTCCTCATCGTCGAGGACATCGTCGACTCGGGCCTGACCCTGTCGTGGATCCGGTCCAACCTCGAGTCCCGCTCGCCGGCCTCGGTGGAGATCTGCACGCTGCTGCGCAAGCCGGAGGCCGCCAAGGTCGAGATCGACGTCAAGTGGGTCGGGTTCGACATCCCGAACGAGTTCGTCGTCGGCTACGGGCTCGACTACGCCGAGCAGTACCGCAACCTGCGGGTGGTCGGCACGCTCGCCCCGCACGTCTACGCCTGAGGCGAACGCCCGAGGGGGACGCCGCGGGCCGGTGCCGCCCGTCCGGAACACCCGCGCCATCCGGCTCGTTGACCAGCACGAACCACGGGGGTACCGCGTAGTACCGTCGTGGTGACGCCGCGCCCAGCAGGGTGACGGCACGAAGCGTGACCGAGCAGGAGGCACGGGGTCCCCAGCCCCGCTACACACATGGACTTCAAGCGCATCCTTCGAGCCCCGTTGTTCTGGGTCGTGGCCGTCGTCGCGATCACCCTGACGGTGTTCAGCTTCAGTGATGCGGGTGGCTACACCCGGATCGACACCTCGGCCGCGCAGCAGCTCATCTCCGAGAAGAAGGTCGAGCGCGTCGTCGTCACCAACAACGAGGTCATCAACATCGACCTCAAGAAGGGGCAGACGTACTCCGACGGCAAGAACGTCAAGGACGCCACCAAGGTCCAGACGCAGTACGTCGACGCCGCCGGCCCCGGCATCATCCAGCTGCTCAAGGACAACCCGCCGCCCGGCGGGGTGGACCAGCAGATCAAGGACACCAACCCGATCCTGGCGCTGCTCGGCTCGCTGCTGCCCATCATCATCCTGCTGGCGATCTTCTGGTTCCTCATGAACCAGATGCAGGGCGGCGGCTCGCGTGTCATGCAGTTCGGCAAGTCGCGCGCCAAGCTCGCGACCAAGGACACCCCCAAGGTGACGTTCGCCGACGTCGCGGGCGTGGACGAGGCGGTCGAGGAGCTCCACGAGATCAAGGAGTTCCTGTCCGAGCCGGCGAAGTTCCTCGCGGTCGGCGCCAAGATCCCCAAGGGCGTGCTGCTCTACGGCCCGCCCGGCACCGGCAAGACCCTGCTCGCCCGCGCGGTCGCCGGTGAGGCCGGGGTGCCGTTCTACTCGATCTCCGGCTCGGACTTCGTCGAGATGTTCGTCGGTGTCGGCGCCTCCCGCGTCCGCGACCTGTTCGAGCAGGCCAAGGCCAACGCGCCCGCCATCGTCTTCGTCGACGAGATCGACGCCGTGGGGCGACACCGTGGCGCCGGCCTCGGCGGTGGCCACGACGAGCGCGAGCAGACGCTGAACCAGCTGCTCGTCGAGATGGACGGCTTCGACGTCAAGACCAACGTCATCCTGATCGCGGCGACCAACCGCCCCGACATCCTCGACCCGGCGCTGCTGCGCCCGGGCCGGTTCGACCGCCAGATCGCGGTCGAGGCCCCCGACATGATCGGCCGCCACCGCATCCTCGAGGTGCACTCCCAGGGCAAGCCCATGGCCACCGGTGTCGACCTGCTCGCCGTGGCCCGGCGCACGCCCGGCTTCACCGGTGCCGACCTGGCCAACGTGCTCAACGAGGCGGCGCTGCTCACCGCGCGCAGCGACAAGAAGCTCATCGACGACCACGCCCTCGACGAGGCCATCGACCGGGTCATCGCCGGCCCGCAGAAGCGCACCCGGATCATGTCCGCCAAGGAGCGCAAGATCACGGCGTACCACGAGGGTGGGCACGCCCTGGTCGCCGCGGCGATGAACCACCTCGACCCGGTCACCAAGGTGACGATCCTGCCCCGCGGCCGCGCGCTCGGGTACACGATGGTCATGCCGACCGACGACAAGTACTCGACCACCCGCAACGAGATCCTCGACCAGCTCGCGTACGCCCTCGGCGGCCGCGTCGCCGAGGAGGTCGTCTTCCACGACCCGACCACGGGTGCGGCGAACGACATCGAGAAGGCCACCGGCATGGCCCGCAAGATGGTCACCGAGTACGGCATGAGCGAGCGCATCGGCGCGATCAAGCTGGGCCAGAGCCAGGGCGAGGTCTTCCTCGGCCGCGACATGGGCCACGAGCGCGACTACTCCGAGGAGATCGCCAGCGTCGTCGACGGGGAGGTGCGCAAGCTCATCGAGAACGCGCACGACGAGGCGTGGCACGTCATCAACGACAACCGCGACATCCTCGACCACCTCGTGCTCGAGCTGCTCGAGCACGAGACGCTCAACGCCAAGGAGCTCGCCGAGCTGTTCCAGCCGGTGCGCAAGCGCCCGCTGCGACCGACCTGGCTCTCGAGTGAGACCCGGTTCCTGTCCGACCAGCCGCCGGTGCTCACGCCGGCGGAGCGGGCCGCGCAGAACGGCAGCGGGCTGCAGTCCGCCGGGACCGACCGCCACACCGCGGCGGCGATCGACCGGGCCGCGCAGGCCGGTGCGGTGAAGTCGGCCGAGGAGCACCCGCCCACGCAGATCATCGAGACGCCCGGGAGCGACCCGGTCGACCCCGGCGCCGGGCAGCACTGAGGCGTCACCTCGATGCCATCCGAGACGCCACGGCACGTGGTCGACCAGGCGCGTGCCGAGGCAGCCGTCCGTGAGCTGCTCATCGCCATCGGTGAGGACCCCGACCGCGAGGGCCTCGTCGAGACGCCGGCACGGGTCGCGCGCGCGTACGGCGAGTTCTTCGCCGGCCTCGCCCTCGACCCGGCCGACGTCCTGAGCAAGACGTTCGAGATCGAGCACGAGGAGATGATCCTCGTGCGCGACATCGAGGTGTACTCCATGTGCGAGCACCACCTCGTGCCGTTCCACGGCGTCGCCCACGTCGGGTACATCCCCGCCCGGGACGGCCGGGTCACCGGCCTGTCCAAGCTGGCCCGGCTGGTCGAGATGTACGCCCGGCGGCCCCAGGTGCAGGAGCGGCTCACGACCCAGGTCGCGGACGCGCTCGTGACCCACCTCGGCGCGCAGGGCGTCATCGTGGTCGTCGAGTGCGAGCACCTGTGCATGTCGATGCGCGGGATCCGAAAGCCCGGGTCGCGGACCATCACCTCGGCCGTGCGCGGCCAGCTGCGCGACCCCGCGACGCGGGCGGAGGCGATGTCCCTCCTGCTCGGGGGCAAGCGGTGAGCGGTCGGGAGAGCACGCGCACCCCCACCCCCCGCCTCCCCGGGTTCCTGGCCGCCAGCAGGGCGCCGGCCCTCCTGGGCAACCTCACCTACCTCATCGGGCTGCTGGACCTGCTCACCGGGCTGCTGCACAGCTGGCGGCACCGGCTGGTCGAGGTGACCGAGGTGCTGCCCGGCGCCCTGTCCGACGCCGCGGCTGCCGCGACCGTCGTGTCGGGCGTCCTGCTGTTCGTCCTCGGGCACTCGCTCAAGCGGCGCAAGCGGCGCGCCTGGCGCGCGGCGGTCACGCTCCTCGGGATCTCGGTGGTGCTGCACGCGGCCAAGGTCGAGCCGATCTCGACGCTGGTCTCGCTGGGGGCGCTGGCCCTCCTCGTGCGCTACCGGCGCGAGTTCTTCGCCCTCGGCGACCCGAGCACCCGGTGGCGTGCGGTCCGCGCCTTCCTGGTGCTGGGGACCGTGTCGTTCCTCGCCGGGACCGCTGCGATCTGGATGAACCGCCGCCACATCGTCGGCGGCTTCCCCTCCTTCCCCGACCTCGTGCGGGAGCTGCTCTACGGCGCGGTCGGGGTGAGCGGGCCGCTGCAGTTCACCCACACCCGCGCGGACGACATCGTCGGGTCCCTCCTGCTCGGGCTCGGTCTCATGACCGCCTTCACCACCGTCTACCTGGCCCTGCGACCGGCCGAGCCCCGCCCCGAGCTCACCGACGACGACGAGTCCCGGCTGCGCCTGCTCATGCAGCGGCACGCCGACTCCCTCGCGTACTTCAACACCCGCCACGACAAGTCCGTCGTCTGGTCGCCCACCGGCAAGGCCGCCGTCGCCTACCGCGTCGTCAGCGGCGTCATGCTCGCCAGCGGAGACCCGCTCGGCGACCCCGAGGCGTGGCCGGGGGCCATCGAGGCGTTCCTCGAGGAGGCGCGCAACCACGCCTGGACCCCGGCCGTCCTCGGCTGCTCCGAGCACGCGGGCACCGTGTGGGTCCGGGAGACGGGCTTCACCGCCCTCGAGCTCGGCGACGAGGCGGTCGTCGACACGACGACGTTCACCCTCCAGGGACGGCCGATGCGCAACGTGCGCCAGATGGTGGGCCGGATCGAGCGTGCCGGGTATGCCGTCGAGGTCACCCGCGTGCGCGACGTCGACCCCGCCATGCGCGACGAGGCGATGAAGGACGCGTCCGCCTGGCGGTCGTCCGACACCGAGCGCGGCTTCTCGATGGCGCTCGGCCGGCTCGTCGACCCGGCCGCGGACCCCGACTGCGTCTTCGTCACCGCTCGCCAGGACGGCGTCGTGCGCGCGTTCCTGCAGTTCGTGCCGTGGGGCGAGGACGGCATGTCGCTCGACGTGATGCGCCGCGACTCCACGGCCGAGGCCGGCGTCAACGAGCTCATGATCGCCACCGCCCTGCAGCGCGCGCCCGAGCTGGGGGTGCGCCGGGTCTCGCTCAACTTCGCGGCCTTCCGCTCCGCGCTCGAGCGCGGCGAGCGCCTCGGAGCCGGACCGGTGCTGCGGCTGTGGCGCCGGGTCCTGCTCTTCGCCTCCCGCTGGCTGCAGATCGAGAGCCTGTACCGGTTCAACGCCAAGTTCCAGCCGCAGTGGCAGCCGAGGTTCCTCGTCTACCCGGCGGCGTCCGACCTGCCGCGGGTCGCACTGGCGGCGCTGGAGGCCGAGGCGTTCCTGGTCTGGCCAAAGCTCGGCCGGCTCGGCGGCGCCCGCGAGGCCGTGGGGGCCGCATGACCGCCGACTGGCCGCTGCGCCGCGCCGACGGCCTGCCGGTGGTCATGGGCGTGGTCAACGTGACCCCCGACTCCTTCAGCGACGGTGGGCAGTGGTTCGAGCCCGACGCGGCAGTCGCCCACGGGCACGAGCTGCTGGCCCAGGGCGCCGACGTCCTCGACGTGGGCGGGGAGTCCACCCGGCCCGGGGCGGAGCGCCCCTCGGTGGAGGAGGAGCTGCGCCGGGTGCTGCCCGTCGTGCGGGCCCTGGCCCAGGACGGCGCGGTCGTGTCGGTCGACACCATGCGGGCCGAGGTCGCCGAGGCGGCGCTCGCAGCGGGCGCGGCTCTCGTCAACGACGTCAGCGGGGGGCTGGCCGACGACGCGATGGGGGCGGTCGTCGCCGACGCCGGCGTGCCGTTCGTCGTCATGCACTGGCGGGGCCACAGCGCCGGCATGCAGTCGCGCGCGGTCTACGACGACGTCGTGCGGGAGGTCCGCGACGAGCTGCTCGGCCGGGTCGACGCGCTGACGGCGCAGGGGGTGCGCGAGGACCGGCTGGTCCTCGACCCCGGCTTCGGGTTCGCCAAGCTGACCCCCCACAACTGGACCCTCCTGGCCCGCCTGGGTGAGCTCCTCGCGCTGGGGCACCCGGTCCTCGTGGGCACCTCGCGCAAGACCTTCCTCGGCCGGCTGGGGGTGCCCGAGGGCGGGCCGCCGCGCGAGCCGTTGGACCGTGACGTGGCGACCGCCGCCACGTCGATGCACGCCGCCAGGCTCGGCGCGTGGGGGGTACGCGTGCACCACGTGCCGTCCACCCTCGACGCGATGCGAGTGGCCAGGGCCCTGCAGGAGGCGCCATGACCGACCAGATCGTCCTCAAGGGCATCTCGGCCCGGGGGCACCACGGCGTCCTCGACTTCGAGAAGCGCGACGGGCAGACCTTCGTCGTCGACGTGACCATGGACGTCGACCTGGCGCCGGCCGGGTCCAGCGACGACCTGGCCGACACGGTCAACTACGCGGATGTGGCCGCCGACGTCGTCGCGCTCGTCGAGGGAGAGCCGCTGGACCTCATCGAGGCGCTCGCGGCACGGATCGCCGACCGGGTCCTGGCCCGCCCCCTCGTCGAGGCGGTCGAGGTCACGGTGCACAAGCCGGAGGCGCCCGTGGGGGTCCCCTTCACCGACGTACAGGTCGTGGTGGCCCGCGAGCGGCGCACTCCCGTCGTCGTCGCGCTCGGGTCCAACGTCGGCGACTCCGCCGAGACGCTGCACGACGCGACACTGGCCCTGCACGGGCTGCTCGACGTCACCGCCGTCTCCCGCGTCGTCGAGACCGACCCGGTCGGCGGCCCGGAGCAGCCGGCATACCTCAACGCGGTCGTCACGGGCACCACGCACCTGGCACCGTCGTCGCTGCTGGCCGGGCTGCACGACATCGAGAGCGAGCACGGGCGCACCCGCGAGGTGCGCTGGGGCCCGCGGACCCTCGACCTCGACCTGGTGCAGTACGGCGACCCGGTGTTCGACACCGACGTCGTCATGCAGACCACGACCCTGACCTTGCCGCACCCGCGGGCCCACGAGCGCGCGTTCGTGCTGGTGCCGTGGCTGCAGGCGGACCCGGAGGCCGTGCTGCGGGTGGCCGGGCAGGTGCGGCGGGTCGGTGACATCGTCGCCGGGCTCGACACCTCGGGCGTGCGCCCCGGGCCGGACATCGACCTCCTGGAGGGCCCGTGGTGAACTCCGGCACGGGGCTGCGCTGGTCGCAGCTCGTGGCGATCGCGCTCGTCGTGGGGCTGGTGTCGTTCGTGGGGTGGCGCGTCTACCTCGGGCGCGGCCACCTGCTCTCGGCGCCATCCTGGGTCTCCGCGGTGCTGCTCGTCCTCATGGCGGTCCTCGTGCTCGCGGCGGGCCTTCCCGTGCGCCGCTTCATCCGGGGCCGGGCGACCAAGACGCTCAGCCCGATCCGGGCGGCCCGCACCCTGGTGCTGGCGCAGGCCGCCGGGCTCACCGGGTCGGCCGTCCTCGGCTGGTACGCCGGGCTCGTGCCGCACGCGGTGGCCGACCTCGACCTGCCGGGCTACCGGGACGCACTGTTCCGGCTGCTGGCCGTCAGCGTGGCCGCCGCCCTGCTCGCGGTCGCAGGGATGCTGACCCAGCGCATGTGCCGCATCGACGGCGGTGGCGAGGACCGGCGCGACGACGGCCGCGACGACGCCTGACCCCGGCCCCATCCCGACTTAGGGCCACTGAGTCGCGCTCCGGTGGGGTCGGTCGAGGGCTTGGTGGCCCGACGTGCGGCGAGAGGGCGGCGCTACTTGTCGACGTCGCCGACGACGAAGAACATCGAGCCGAGGATCGCGACCATGTCCGACACGAGGTTGCCCGGCAGCACCTCGCCGAGCACCGACACGTTGTTGAACGACGCCGAGCGCAGCTTGAGCCGCCACGGGGTCTTCTCGCCGCGGGAGACCAGGTAGTAGCCGTTGAAGCCGAGGGGGTTCTCGGTGGCGGTGTAGAGGTCGCCCTCGGGCACCTTGAGCACCTTGGGCAGCCGGACGTTGACCGGGCCGCGCGGCAGCGACCGCAGCCGGTCGAGGCAGGCCTCGGCGAGGTCGAGGCTGACGTGCACCTGCTCGAGCAGCACCTCCAGCCGGGACAGGCAGTCGCCGTCGGTGCGCGTGACGACCCGGCCCGGCCCACCCTCGGCGAACAGCTCGGCATACGCGAGGTAGGGCTCGTCGCGCCGCAGGTCCACGTCGACGCCGGACGCGCGGGCGATGGGCCCCGAGACGCCGTATGCCGCGATCGTCTCCGGCGTGAGCACCCCCACCCCGCTGGTGCGGGCCTCGAGGATCTCGTTGCCGACCAGCATCGACTCGAGGTCGGGGAGCCGGCGGCGGACCGAGGAGACGGCGTGGGCGACCCGGTCGAGCCAGCCGGCCGGGAGGTCCTCCTTGAGGCCCCCGACGCGGTTGAACATGTAGTGCATCCGGCCGCCGGACGCCTCCTCCATGACCGCCTGGAGCTCCTCGCGCTCGCGGAACGCGTAGAAGATCGGGGTGATGGCGCCCAGCTCGAGCGGGTAGGAGCCGAGGAACATCAGGTGGTTGAGCACCCGGTTGAGCTCGGCCAGCAGGGTGCGGGCCCAGACCGCGCGCTCCGGGACCTCCATGCCGAGCATCCGCTCGACGCCGAGCACGACCCCCAGCTCGTTGGCGAACGCCGAGAGCCAGTCGTGCCGGTTGGCCAGCACCACGATCTGCCGGTAGTCGCGCACCTCGAACAGCTTCTCGGCGCCGCGGTGCATGTACCCGACGATGGGGTCGGCACTGACGATGCGCTCGCCGTCGACCACGATCCGCAGCCGCAGCACCCCGTGGGTGGCCGGGTGCTGGGGGCCGATGTTGAGCACCATGTCGGCGGTCGCGAGGCCGCTCGCCCCCATGCCGACGGTGAGCTCGCGCTGGTCGCCGGTGGTGCCCATGCCTGCAGGCTAGCCGGGTGCGTCGGGGTCTAGCCGGGGCAGCCGGGGATGTTGTCCGCGGCGACCATGCGGCCCTGGTCGTCGAGCTTGACCAGGACGGTGTTCTCGCGGTCGGGCAGCTTCGCGAGCGCCGCCGCGTCGGCGGACTTGGTCTGCAGTGGCTGGTCCGCGGCGACGCAGTGGTGGACGAGGATCCTCGCGCCGTCGGCGACGGGGATCGAGTACGTGAGCTTCGCGTTCTGGTTCTCGTAGGGGACCGCGCCCTTGAACGGCGCCGTCGGCACCCCCTGCTGGGCGAGCTTGGCGTCGTCGAGGCCCTTCCAGGTCCAGCGGTCGAGCTCGATGACGGTCGTGCCGGCCACCGTGCCGACCTTGGTCACCGTGCCGTAGTCGAAGGCACGACCCTTGACGTCGCTGGTCGCGGTGGCGGCCGGGGTCTTCTTCGCGGGGGCCGCCTTGGCGGTCACCGTGGGCGTGACGGTCACGGTGACGTCGGCGCCCGTCGGGCTGCCACCGCAGCCGGCGAGGGCGAGCGAGGCGACGGCGGCGAGGCCGGCGACCACGCGGGCACGGTGCTGGAAGGTCATGGGGACAGGGGTCCTTTCGAGGTTCAGCAGCGATCCAGTGTGCCGTGGACACCGGTATCGGCCCAAAACGTGCAGGTGGTGGACCCTGCCTGACAGCGGGCGGAGGCCTGCGGCAGGCTGTTCCCGTGCCCACGAAGTCCTCGCTCGACGCCGCCGACCTGCTCGACCTCGGCGACCCGGCGGTCGTCGCCGACCCCTACCCCGCCATGGCGGCCCTGCGCGAGCAGGCACCGATCGCCTGGCACAGCCGGATGGGCACGTGGCTGGCGACCGGCCACGCCGAGGCCGGGGCGGTCCTGCGCGACCGCCGCCTCGGCCGCGTCTTCGGCCCGCGCACGCCCGAGGACGACTGGGACACCTTCAACTGGCTGCACGCCGACTCGATCCTCGACAGCGAGCCGCCCAAGCACACCCGGCTGCGCCGCCTCGTGGCCGGCGCGTTCGGCCGTGGCCACGTCCAGCGGCTCGCGCCACGGATCGAGGAGCTCGCCGCCGGCCTGCTCGCGCAGCTGCCCGACAGTGGGCCGTTCGACGTGATCGAGCAGTATGCCGAACCGTTGCCGGTGCTCGTGATCGCCGAGCTGCTCGGCGTGCCCGAGGCCGACCGGCACCACCTGAGGCCGTGGTCGCAGGCGATCGTGCGGATGTACGAGGTCGACCGCACGCCTGCCGAGGAGCAGGCGGCCCGCGAGGCTGCCGCGGCCTTCGCGGCCTACGTCGAGGAGCTGGCGACGGACCGGGCGAAGGCGCCGGGCGAGGACCTGCTGAGCGACCTCGTCCAGGCCCGCGACGGCTCGGACCGGCTGTCCGCCCACGAGCTCGTGGCGACCGCCGTCCTGCTGCTCAACGCGGGCCACGAGGCGAGCGTCAACGGCTTCGGCAACGGGTTGCACTCGTGGCTCACCGCGCCCGACCAGCCGCAGGTCGACGTCCGCGACGAGGCAGCGCTCGAGCAGCTGGTCGAGGAGCTCCTGCGGCACGACAGCCCGCTGCACCTCTTCGAGCGGACCGCCAAGGAGCCCGCGTCCGTCGCCGGCATCGAGCTCGAGCCGGGCGACAAGGTCGCCGCGCTGCTCGGCGCCGCCAACCGCGACCCGAAGGTCTTCGCCGACCCCGACCGGTTCGACCCGACCCGCGACCCGAACCCGCACCTGGCGTTCGGCGCCGGCATCCACTTCTGCATCGGGGCGCCGCTGGCCCGGCTCGAGCTGGCGATCTCGGTGCGCACGCTGCTGGGGCGCCATCCCGGGCTGGAGCTGGTCGAGGCGGTGCAGCGGCCGACGTTCGTGCTGCGCGGGTTCGAGCGGCTCGTCGTCAGCCCCGTCGCCTGAACGCCCAGAGGAAGTCGCCGAAGCCGCCGGGGGCGCGCAGGTGCGCCGCCGCGCTCGACTCCTGCAGCGCCTGCAGGTAGCCGGCGGGGTCGGCGCGGGCCAGCTCCACCGGCGGCGTCCGGCCCTGGACGCCGAGCCGCGCGAGCGCCGTGCGCTGGTCGACGACCTCGTCGTGCTCCAGGGTGTCCATGGCCACGTGCGCGGTGAGGTCACAGGTCCCGTCCGGCACGGGGTCCACCCGGTGCCCGAGCCGGTATGCCGTGAGCGTGCCGTGCACGGGCCGCGTCGCCGCGGTGTGGCCGTAGTCGACCGCGAGCACCAGGCCGCCGGTGACCTTGTCGAGCAGGGCCGACCAGGCCCGGTCGCGGGCGAGCCCGACCTCCACCCGCTCGCCCGGGCCGGCCGTCGGCCAGTACTGCTCGGCCCAGGCCAGCTCCTCACCGGTGAGGGGCCCGCCCCACGACTCGACCCCCGTGACCGGGTCGACGAGCCGCTCGCGCAGGATGCCTCGGTCGTCGACCTCCGCGACGGTGCACGGCACGACGTCGAGCCACTCGTGCGCCACGACGAGGACGTCGCGCAGGTCGTCGAGCTCGTCGGGCAGTGCCGGGCCGCCGGGCGAGACGAGCCACGCGACCTCGTTCGGGAGCTGGCCGGGGCGCGGACCCACGTCCACGCCGGTGAGCCGCACCGACGGTGCCGTGGGCTGCTCGCCCTGCCGCACGGCATACAGCTGCGCGAGCAGCTCACCGCCGCCGCAGCCCACGTCCACGACGCCGGTGAGCCCGTGCTCGTCGGCGAGCCGCAGCAGGGCCCGGGCGAGGACGCGGCCCGTGGGGCCGTGGGTGGCGGTGATGAAGTGGGCGGCGGGCCCACCGCGGGCGCGGTAGAAGCCGCGCGGGCCGTAGAGCGCGTCCTGCCACACCGTCGACCAGGTCTGCGCCACGGGCCCAACCTACGGCCGTCGGTGCCCCGGGGTCCCGGCGGCCGCGGCCGGTCGGGCGGCCCCGCAGCCGGGCGCTCGCGGCGGGGCGTGCGGGCGGCGATAGGTTTGGGCCCGTGACCAGCAGCGACGAGCGCCCGGCGCGCCTCACGGTCGGCGTCGTCGGCGCCGGACGGGTCGGTTCGGTCCTGGGCGCCGCGCTGGCAAGGGTGGGCCACCACGTCGTGGCCGTCTCCGCGGTGAGCGAGGCCTCCCTCGTCCGCGCCGCCGACCTCCTGCCGGGGGTGCCGGTGCTGCCCCCGGACGAGGTCGTGCGCCGCGCCGAGCTCGTCGTCCTGGCCGTCCCCGACGACGCACTCGAGGGGCTGGTCGCCGGGCTCGCCGCCACCGGTGCGTGGCAGCCCGGCCAGCTCGTCGTGCACACGTCCGGGCGGCACGGGCTCGAGGTGTTCGGGCCGGCCGGCCACCAGGTGCTCGGCATGGCGCTGCACCCGGCGATGACGTTCGCCGGCACGGCGCTCGACCTCGACCGGCTCGTCGAGTGCTGCTTCGGCGTCACCGCCCCCGAGCCGCTGCGGGCCGTCGCGGAGGCGCTCGTCGTCGAGGTCGGGGCCGAGCCGGTGTGGATCGAGGAGGCGGCCCGGCCGCTCTACCACGCAGCCCTCGCGCACGGCGCCAACCACCTCGTCACCCTCGTCTCGCAGTCGCTCCAGGCCCTGCGCGCCGCCGGGGTGGAGGCTCCCGACCGCATGCTCGGACCGCTCGTCGAGGCGGCGCTCGACAACACCCTGCGTCGGGGTGACGCCGCTCTCACAGGCCCCGTGGCGCGGGGGGACGCCGGTACCGTGGCCGAGCACCTGCGCCAACTCCGAACCCTGACCCCCGACGTCCGGCCCACCTACGTCGCGCTCGCGCGGGCCACCACCGAGCGCGCCCTGGCCGCCGGCCGCCTTCGACCCCACGCCGCGGAGCCCCTCCTGGAGGTCCTCGCGCACGACGAGGAGCGCCCATGACCGACCAGGACACCGCCCCCCGGGCCCCGGAGGGGCTGCCCGTGCCCCCCGTGGCCCGGACCCGGGACGAGCTGCGGGCGGCCCGGCGGGCGCTGGGCGACGGCGACGTCGCCGTCGTGATGACGATGGGGGCCCTGCACGACGGTCACGCGACGCTCATCCGGTTGGCCCGGCAGGAGGCCGCCCACGTCATCGTCACGATCTTCCTCAACCCGCTGCAGTTCGGGCCGAAGGAGGACCTGTCCCGCTACCCGCGGACCTTCGACACCGACATGGAGATCTGCCGCAGCGCGGGCGTCGACCTCGTCTTCGCCCCGACGCCGGACGTCGTCTACCAGGACGGCGACCCGGGCGTGCGCATCTCGGCCGGCCCGCTCGGCACCGTGCTCGAGGGCCAGGCGCGCCCCGGCCACTTCGACGGGATGCTGACCGTCGTCGCCAAGCTGTTCCACCTCACCGCCGCCGACAGCGCCTACTTCGGCCAGAAGGACGCCCAGCAGCTGCTGCTCATCCGCCGGATGGTGCGCGACCTCGACTTCCCAGTGCGGGTCGTCTCCGTGCCGACGGTACGTGAGCCGGACGGTCTCGCCATGAGCAGCCGCAACGCCTACCTCACCGAGACCGACCGCGAGGTCGCCCTGTGCCTGTCGCGCGCGCTGGACGCCGGGGCGGCCGCGGCCGCCGAGGGGCCGTCGGCGGTGCGCCGCGCGGCGCGGGCCGTGCTCGTCCGGGAGCCACTGGCACTGATCGACTACCTCGTCCTGGTCCACCCGGCGACCTTGGAGGACGTCCCCGAGTGGTACCGGGGCGAGGCGCTGCTGGCGGTCGCCGGCCGCGTCGGCACCACCCGGCTGATCGACAACCTGCCCATCTCCGTCGGCCCCGGCGGAGGCGCTCTCGACGTCTTCTCCGACGTCGACTCGGCCACCACCGCCTGACCGCGACCGGCAGCCGACCGTCCCAGCCGCAGCGCCCCCAGGAACCCGTCATGCAGCGCTTCATGCTCTACGCGAAGATCCACCGCGCGACCGTCACGCAGGCCGACCTGCACTACGTCGGGTCGCTCACCCTCGACCGCGACCTCATGGACGCCGCGGGCCTGCTCCCCGGGGAGCAGGTGGACGTGGTCGACGTCGACAACGGCAACCGGCTCACGACCTACGCCATCGAGGGGGAGCGGGGCTCGGGGACCGTCTGCATCAACGGCGCGGCGGCCCGGCTGATCTCGCCCGGCGACACCGTCATCATCATCGCGTACGCGGCGATGGACGACGCCGAGGCGCGGACGTTCGAGCCCCAGGTCGTCTTCGTCGACCGGCAGAACCGGATCGTCGAGGTCGGCCACGACGCCGGCGACGTGCCTGACGGGTTCGGGCTGCACACCTCCGCCGTCACCCACCGCGGCCATGACGCCTGAGGCCGGCACGCCCGTCGGCACTTTGGACGGCACCGAGCACACCGGCATACTCCGCCTGCCCGGCCGGCTGCGCGCCCCGCAGCCCGGGTGGACCGCGCAGGCCGACGTCATCGTCGTGGGCTCCGGCATCGCCGGCCTCACGGCCGCGCTGCGGCTGCGCCAGCGGGTCGACCACGTCCTGCTGGTCACCAAGACGGTGCTCTCGGAGGGTTCGACCCAGTGGGCCCAGGGCGGCATCGCGGCCGCCCTCGACCCGGCCGACTCCCCGGAGGAGCACCTGCACGACACCCTCGTCGCCGGCGTCGGGATCTGCGACGTCGACGCCGTGCGGGCGCTGGTCACCGAGGGCCCGCAGCGGGTGCGCGAGCTGGTGGCGCTCGGCGCCGAGTTCGACCTCGACGAGGCGGGCGAGCTCAAGCTGACCCGCGAGGGCGGCCACCACCGCGACCGCATCGCGCACGCCGGCGGCGACGCCACCGGCAAGGAGATCTCGCGGGCGCTCATCGCGGCCCTGCACCAGGTCCTGGACGACCCGGGCATCGAGGTCATCGAGCACGCGCTCGTCCTCGACCTGCTGCTCGACGCGACCGGGCGCGCGTGCGGCGTCACCCTGCACGTCATCGGGGAGGGCCAGCGCGACGGCGTGGGTGCCGCCCGCGCGCGGGCCGTCGTCCTGGCGACCGGTGGCCTGGGCCAGGTGTATGCGGCGACGACCAACCCCTCCGTGGCCACCGGCGACGGGCTCGCCGCCGCGGTCCGGGCCGGTGCCGACGTGGCCGACGTCGAGTTCGTGCAGTTCCACCCGACGGTGCTGTGGCTGGGCCCGGGAGCCAGCGGCCAGCAGCCGCTCATCTCCGAGGCGGTGCGTGGCGAGGGGGCGTTCCTCGTCGACGGCGACGGGGTCCGCTTCATGCAGGGCCGCCACCCGCTCGCCGACCTCGCCCCACGCGACGTCGTGTCGCGCGCCATCGCGCAGCGGATGCGCGAGACCGGCAGCGACCACGTCTACCTCGACGCTCGGCACCTCGGCCGCGAGTTCCTCGAGCGGCGGTTCCCCTCCATCGTCGCCCGGTGCCGGGAGCTCGGCTTCGACCCGGCCACCGACCTGCTGCCCGTCGCGCCGGCCCAGCACTACGCCTCCGGGGGCGTGCGCACCGACCTGCACGGCCGGACCTCGGTCGAGGGCCTCTACGCCTGCGGCGAGGTCTCGTGCACCGGTGTCCACGGCGCCAACCGGCTCGCGTCCAACTCCCTGCTCGAGGGCCTGGTCTTCGCCTCGCGGATCGCCGACGACCTCACCACCCGGCTGGCGGCCGGCGAGCTGCCGCCGGTGCCGCCCGGGCAGGCCGGGCGCCCACCCGGGGCCGCCGCCCTGCTCGGTGAGGCCGAGCGGGTCCGGCTGCAGACGGCGATGACGGCCGGGGCGGGTGCGGTGAGGACGGCGGAGTCGCTCGCCGGCACGACCGGCGAGCTCGCCCTGCTGGCGGCCGAGCCCCTGGACGCCGACACCGCCGAGCCCGGGCCGCAGTCGTGGGAGACGACCAACCTGCTGCACGTCGGCCAGCTCCTCGCGGTGGTCGCGGCCCTGCGCGAGGAGACCCGCGGCGGTCACGTGCGCGACGACTTCCCCGACCTCGACGACGCCCGCTGGCGGGGCCACACCGTGGCCTCGCGCGGACGGGACGGCGTCGTGACCACCACCTACGAACCCGTCCAGACGGAGGCACCCGCGTGACCGACCTGCAGTTCCCCCAGGAGGCCGCGCTCGCGGTGGTCCGCACCGCCCTCGAGGAGGACCTCGGCCCGCAGGGCGTCGACGTCACGACCGACGCCACCATCCCGGGCGACCAGGTGAGCACGGCCCACCTCGTCGCGCGGGCCGACGGCGTCCTCGCCGGCACGCCGGTCATCGGGCTGGTCTTCGACGAGGTGGCCCGGCGGCTCGGGGCCGAGCCGCTCGTCATCGACTGCCCGCACGAGGACGGCGACCTCGTCGGCGCCGGCGACGTCCTGGCCGTCCTGCGCGGCTCGACCCGGGTGCTGCTCGAGGGCGAGCGCACGATGCTCAACCTCGTCTGCCGCCTCTCCGGTGTCGCGAGCCACACGTGGGACTGGGCCCGCCGGCTCGAGGGCACGGGCGCGACCGTGCTCGACACCCGCAAGACGACGCCGGGCCTGCGGGCGCTGGAGAAGTACGCGGTCCGGGCCGGTGGCGGCACCAACAAGCGCATGGGCCTGTACGACGTGGCGATGATCAAGGACAACCACAAGCTGGCCGCGGGCTCGCTCTCCAGGGCGTATGCCGCGGTGCGCGCCACCCACCCCGAGGTGCCGGTGCAGGTGGAGGTCACCACCGTGGCGGAGGCCGTCGAGGCGGTCGGCGTGGGCGCCCGCTTCCTGCTCTGCGACAACATGTCGCCGGCACTGCTGCGCGAGACGGTCGAGGCGGTCCGGGCCACGGGCGAGCAGGTCGAGCTCGAGGCGACAGGCGGCCTGACCCTGGGGGTGGCGCGCGAGTACGCCCAGACCGGCGTGGACTACCTGTCCGTCGGCGGCCTCACCCACTCCAGCCCGATCCTCGACCTCGCCCTCGACCTGGTCGACGACGCCGACCCCGCCTGAACCCGTCGAGGAGGCAGGACATGCCGACGCGCGGCGCCGGACGTCGGCATGTCCTGCCTCCTCGACCGCGGCTGAGGGTGGCGCAGGCGCGCTGGGTACCCTTTGCGGGTGACCCAGAGCCCCGGCCAGACGACCGTCGCCACGCCCGAGACCGACCTGCCCGAGCAGATGAAGGTCCGGCGGGACAAGCGCGACCGCCTGCTCGCCGAGGGCCGGGATGCCTACCCCGTCTGGGTCGACCGCACCCACACGCTCGGCGAGGTCCGCGAGCAGTGGGGCCACCTCGAGGCCGGTGAGGAGACCGACGAGCTCGTCGGGGTCGCCGGCCGGGTCATCTTCATCCGCAACACCGGCAAGCTCGCGTTCGCCACGCTGCAGGAGGGCGCCGGGACCCGCCTGCAGGTGATGCTCAGCCTGGCCGAGGTCGGCGAGGAGTCGCTCGCGGCCTGGAAGGCCGACGTCGACCTCGGCGACCACGTCTTCGTCGAGGGCCGGGTCATCTCCTCCAAGCGCGGCGAGCTGTCGGTCATGGCGAAGACCTGGCAGATGGCGTCCAAGGCGCTGCGCCCCCTGCCGGTGCTGCACCACGACCTGTCCGAGGAGGCCCGGGTCCGCCAGCGGTACGCCGACCTCATCGTGCGCCAGGAGTCCCGCGACATGGTGCGCACCAAGGCCCGCGCGCTGTCCGCCATCCGCGGCGTCCTCGACGGCCAGGGCTACCTCGAGGTCGAGACCCCCATCATCCAGCTGGTCCACGGCGGCGCGGCGGCGCGGCCGTTCCGCACCCACATGAACGCCTTCGACCAGGACATGACCCTGCGCATCGCGCTCGAGCTCAACCTCAAGAAGGCCGTCGTGGGCGGCGTCGACCGCGTCTACGAGATGGGCCGGATCTTCCGCAACGAGGGTGTCGACGCCACCCACAGCCCCGAGTTCACCATGCTCGAGGCCTACCAGGCCTACGGCGACCAGACCACCATCGGCGCCCTCATGCGCGACCTCTACCTCGGCGTCGCGGACGCGCTCGGCTCCCGCACGGTGCAGACCGAGCGCGGCACCGTCGACCTCGACGCCGAGTGGCGCTGGCTCCCGGTCTACGACGCGGTGAGCGAGGTCCTCGGCGAGACCGTCACCATCGACACCGACCTCGAGACCCTGCTGGCGTATGCCGCGAAGCACGACGTCGACGTCGACCCCGGCTGGGACAAGGACAAGGTCTTCCTGGAGCTGCTCGGCGAGCTGGTCGAGCCGACCCTGCTGCAGCCGACCTTCCTGTGCGACTACCCGGCGGTGGCGCAGCCGCTCGCCCGGCCGCACCGCTCCAAGCCGGGCCACATCGAGGCGTGGGACCTCATCATCGCGGGGGTCGAGCGCGGCACCGGCTTCTCCGAGCTCGTCGACCCGGTCGTGCAGCGCGAGGTCCTCACCGCCCAGTCGGTCAAGGCCGCCGGCGGCGACCACGAGGCGATGCAGCTCGACGAGGACTTCCTGCGGGCGCTCGAGTACGGCGCGCCGCCGATGGGTGGCCTCGGCCTGGGCATCGACCGGATGATCATGCTGTTCACCGGGGCCAACATCCGCGAGACGATCCTCTTCCCGCACCTCAAGCCGGAGGTCTCCCGATGAGCGGTGTCTGGCCCTACATCGCCGCCATCATCCCCTCGGCCGGTGTCGGGTTCCTGTTCTGGATCGTCGTCAAGAACATGATCGAGGGGGACCGCAAGGAACGCCTCGCGCATTCCCAGTGGGACCGCGAGCACGAACGCGAGCACGAAAAGGAACAATCCCGGGAAAAGGCGGCGGACATTTCCCCGGCACCCCCGGAAAAGGACTGAGAAAGGCCGGGGAAATCAACCTCCCGCTTTTGCGGCGCCGCTTTTCCCGGCTATCTTCCTCTCGTAAGGATTTCCTTTTCCCTGAGAGGAACCCAGATGGCCCAGCGTGTGAACATCGTCCTCGAGGACGACCTCGACGGCAGCGAGGCCGACGAGACGGTGTCGTTCGCCCTCGACGGCACGACGTACGAGATCGACCTCAGCGCCGCGAACGCCGCCAAGCTCCGCGACGCCCTGGCGCCGTACGTCGGGCACGCCCGCCGCGCGTCGGGACGCCGGGCCCCCGCCCGCTCCACCTCGAGCCGGTCGGGTGGCGGCGCCAAGCGCGACCTCGCCGACGTCCGCGAGTGGGCGCGGGCCAACGGCCACCAGGTCAGCGACCGCGGCCGCATCTCCGCCGAGATCCAGGCGGCGTACGACAAGGCGCACTGACCGCCATCTCCGCCCGTTCCCTCGTCGACCGGCTCCGGCCGGTCCTGCCCTACCCGACCCTGTGCGCGGCGGGTCCGGACGACCCGGACCTGCCGTGGCGCTGGGCGGACGTCCTCGCCGGCCAGCGCGCCGGGGACGACCCGACCGCGCCGTGGCGCGCAGCGTTGTCGCAGGGCACGGCCCGGCAGCGGACCGTGCCGCCCCCACCGGCGATGCCCGCGGCGTTCGTGCTCCAGTGGCTGCTCGAGGTCGCGGCCGTCCCGGCCGCCTTCGCCGCCGTGCACACCGGGCACGTCGTCGACCCGCTCGGCGCGGGCCTGAGCTTCGCGCTCGAGCCGCACCAGCTCTACCCAGTCGCCGTCCAGCTGCGCGCCGCGACGGCGACTGCGGCGCCGCTCGAGCGCCGGGTCGAGGCCGCGCACACGGCATACCTCGGGCCGGCGACGGAGCTGGCGCTCACGTACCGGCCGGGGGTCCACCTCGGGCCGCACCAGCGGCTGGAGATGGTCCGCGACGTCTGGTCGATCGCCCTGTCCCGGGCCCGGGGCCTGCCCGCACCGGAGCGCGGCTCCTGCTGCTACCTCTACGTCCTGCCGGGGACGCACGAATGCACCGGGTGCCCCCGGCTGCGGCGTCGTACTCCCTCCCTCGCCACGGGCGCCACCGGCGCGGTGCCTCCCGTGGGACATCCGGCCGTGGGACACCCGGCCGTGGGGCAGCCACCAGACGTGACGCCGCCGGGCTAGTCCAGCAGGTCCTCCAGCAGGTCGCCGCCGGAGTCGAGCCGCTCGAGCACCTCCTCGAGGTCGAGCTGCTCGAACCGTCCGCCCTCGGCGCCCTGCTCGACCTCCTCCCAGGTGCGCGGCGCTGCGACGGTGGGGGAGTCCTTGCCGCGCAGTGAGTACGGGCAGATCGTCGTCTTGGCGGCGACGTTCTGCGACCAGTCGAGGAACACCTTCCCCGGCCGCAGCGACTTGGTCATCTTCCACACGATGAGGTCGGGGTGCTTCTTGGTGAGCTCCTGCGCGAGCTGCTGGGCGAGGTCCCGCGTCTGGTCCGACGACAGGTCGCCGGGCATCGTCGCGTAGAGCTGCATCCCCTTGCTGCCACTGGTGACGGGGTAGAGGTCCAGTCCCAGCTCGCCGAGCCGCTCGCGCACCATGAGCGCCACCTGCGCGCACTCCGCCAGCCCGGCGGGGGCGCCCGGGTCGAGGTCGACCACGAGCCGGTCGGGGTGGAGCCGGCGCCCGTCGTCGTCGACGCGCCACTGCGGCACGTGCAGCTCGATCGAGTTGAGGTTGACCAGGTAGGTGAGGTGCGACAGGTCCTGCACCATCGGGTAGGTCACGTCGTCGACCTGGACGCGCGGCAGCCACGACGGCGCCCCGGACGGGAGGTTCTTCTCGAAGAAGCTCTGGTCCGACGTCCCGTGCGGCCAGCGCACGCGGGTCACGGGGCGCCCGGCCAGGTGCGGCAGGATCACGTCCGCCACCTGGGCGTAGTAGTTGAGCACCTCGCCCTTGGTCGTCTCGGTGTGCGGGTAGAGCAGCTTGTCCAGGCTGGTCAGCTTGAGACGCCGCCCCGCCACCTCGACGCGGGTCACCTCCCCCTCAGGCACCGTCCACCTCCTGCAGGTCCGCCGGGGTGAGGTCGGTGCGCACCCCGAGGTATGCCGGCTGGCGCAGCCGGCCGTCCTTCGTCACCTCGAGCGCGCGCACCTCGACGACGAGCCGGGGCTCCACCCAGGTGGTGCCGGCCGAGTCCGGCCGCGGCACGGGGGTGGAGAACGGCGACCGGGCGATCGTCTCGGTGCCGATGTCCTCCGCGAGGAGGGTGGCGGCGCGCCCGGCGATCCCGCTGCCCACCTTGCCGGCGAAGGCCCAGCCGCCCGAGCCGTCCGGGACGCCGACCAGGATCGCGCCGAGCCGGCCGGAGTCGTTGGTCTTCTCGGGACGCCAGCCCCCGACGACGACCGACTGGGTCGTGCGGTGCGGTGACTTCACCCAGTCGGTGGACCGCCGCCCCGGGAGGTAGGTCGACGAGCGTCGCTTGCTCACGACGCCCTCGAGCCCCTGCTCGAGCGTGGCGGCGAAGAGCTCCTGCCCGTCGTCGTAGACCGGCGGCACCTGCCAGTGCCGGCCGTCGAGGTCGAGGCGCTCGAGCAGCTCGCGCCGGGCCGACAGCGGCTGGCCGGTGAGGTCCGACCCGTAGAGCCGCAGCAGGTCGAACACCATGAAGGTCACCGGTCGCACGGTGGCGAGTCGCTCGGCCTTGCGCCGGTCCTGCACGTGCATCCGCTCGGCGAGGGCGCCGAACGAGGGCCGCCCGCCGTCGAGGGCGACGACCTCCCCGTCGAGGAGCATGTCGTCGTAGAGGTCGGCGAGCCCGGCGAGCTCGGGGAAGCTGGCCGTGGCGTCGTTCCCCGCCCGCGAGGTCAGGGTCAGCCGTCCGTCGCGGACGTCGGCCAGCACTCGCATGCCGTCCCACTTGACCTCGTGCAGCCAGGCCGGCCCCGTGGGGACGGCGGTGGCCGGGGTGGCCAGCATCGGGCGCATGTCGGGCATTCTGTCAGCGCCGGCGCGCCGGCGACGGGTCCGCCGTGAGCGTGGCGGCAGCCGGCCGGGCGCGTGGCCTGCGGAAAAGGGACGTGGCGCCGCCGCGCGGCATACGCGAAGATCGAACCCATGCGAGCCATCTGGAAGGGTGCGGTGTCGTTCGGGCTGGTCAACGTGCCGATCCGGCTGTACTCCGCCACCGAGAACCACGACGTGCAGTTCCGCCAGGTGCACCGCGAGGACGGCGGCCGGATCAAGTACCAGCGGATCTGCTCGATCGACGGCGAGGTCGTGTCCTACGACGACATCGCCAAGGGGTACGAGACCGAGGACGGCGAGATGGTCGTCCTCACCGACGAGGACTTCAAGGACCTGCCGGCGACCAGCAGCAAGGAGATCTCGGTCGAGAAGTTCGTCCCGGCCGAGCAGATCGACCCCATGCTGTTCGACAAGTCGTACTACCTCGAGCCCGACAAGGCCTCGACCAAGCCGTACATCCTGCTGCGCGACGCGCTCGAGCGCGAGAACCGCATGGCGGTCGTCACCGTGTCGATCCGCACCCGCATGACGATGGCGGTGCTGCGCGTGCACGAGGGCGTCATCGTCATGCAGACGATGCTGTGGCCGGACGAGATCCGCAAGCCCGACTTCGCGACGCTCGACGACGACGCCAAGGCGACCAAGCAGGAGCTCGCGATGGCCGACCTGCTCATCGAGCAGCTCGCCGGCGACTACGAGCCGGACGAGTACGAGGACGACTACGCCGCGGCACTGCAGGCCCTGGTCAAGGCGAAGGTCGAGGGCGGCGAGGTGCAGTTCACGCCCGAGTCCAAGGACGAGTCCGGCGAGGTGGTCGACCTGCTCGCCGCGCTCAAGCGGTCGGTCGACAAGGCCAAGGCCTCCCGCGGCGAGGCGCCCGCCCCGCGGAAGTCGGCGGCCGGCAAGGCTCCCGCGACGAAGGCCTCCACCGGCCGGGCGGGCGCGACGAAGGCGCCGGCGAAGAAGGCGCCGGCGAAGAAGGCGGCCTCGAAGTCCGCCTCGAAGTCGGCGTCCGGGACAGCCGCCAAGAAGACGGCGAAGAAGGCCAGCTGAGTGAGCGCGATGCCCACCGCCGACGACCTGTCCGTCGTCGAGGACTGCGAACGCGCGCTGCTGACCGGCTCGGTGCGCGGTGACCGGCTCAGCGCCGGGCTGCTGCTGCACCCCGACTTCCGCGAGGTCGGTGCGTCCGGCACCGTCTGGGACCGCGACTCGGTCCTGGACCTGATGGAGGCCGAGGCGCACGAGGGGCGGGTCGACGTCCGCGCCGAGGAGCTGGTCCCCACCGCCCTGGCGCCGGACGTGGTCCTGCTGACCTACGACTCGGTCACGGCGCGGGGGCGGGCGCACCGCTCGTCGGTGTGGGTGCGCCGCGACGGACGCTGGCAGCTGCGGCACCACCAGGGCACGCCGGTCCCGGCCGGCTGACCGGGACCGGCGCCGGAGGCGTCAGGCGTTCTCCCGCCGGAAGGTCGCCGTGCCCCACCACATCGCGAGGACGAAGAGGACGAGCGCCCAGACCGTCCCCCAGAGCATCTTGTCGTTGCCGAAGTCGCCGACGAAGGAGGTGCGGACCGCGTCGGTGATCCACCGGACCGGCATGAAGTCGCTCGCCCGCTGCAGCCACTCCTTGCCGAGCGTCATCGGCAGCAGGATCCCCGACAGCAGCAGGACCGGCATCATCACGACGTTGATGACCGGCGCCATGACGTCCTCGCTCTTGGTCGTGAGGGCGAGGGCGTTCGAGGCGGCCGCGCAGGCGCCGCCCATGAGCAGGGTCAGCACGACGCCGAGCACCGCGCCGCCGAAGGAGGCGTCCATCCCCAGCACGTACCCGAGCCCGATGAGCACGACGGCCTGGACGAGCAGCTGGAGCAGGTCGCGCCACAGCCGTCCCATGAGCAGGGCGGTGCGGTTCGCGGGCGTCACCCGCTCCGCCTCGATGACGCCGTCGCGCCACTCGGAGATGAGGCCGAAGCCGGCGAAGAACGCGCCGAAGACCCCGAGCTGGACGAGCATGCCGGGCACGAAGAAGGTCCAGCTGTTGGCGTAGCCGAACTGCTTCGCCAGCGGCTCCAGGAGCGGCCCGAAGAGGAACAGGTAGAGCACCGGCTGCATCAGGCCGATGAGCACCCAAGCGGGGTTGCGCAGGTTCATCCGCAGCTGGCGGCGGAAGATGATGAAGGACTCACGCAGGAACTGCACGTCACTTCTCCTTCGAGGTCGTGCCGGCCGGGTTGGTGTCCTCGGCATCGCGCAGGGACCGGCCGGTGAGGGTGAGGAACACGTCGTCGAGGGTCGGGCGGATCACCTCGATCGACTCGAGGTCGACGTCGGCCTCGCGCAGGTCGGTGAGCAGACCGGGGACGGCCTTGCCCGCCCGCTGCACCCGGGCCCGCACGTGGTTGCCGTCGACCTCGACCGCGTCGGCTCCGTCACGGCCCTCCTCGGCGATGGCGTCGAGCCGCTTGGCCGCCTCGGTGACCAGGTCCGGGTCGACGACCTGGAGGTCGACCAGGTCGCCCGAGACCTGGGCCTTGAGGTTGTCGCTGGTGTCGGCGGCCACGATCGTCCCGTGGTCGATGATGATGATCCGGTCGCTGAGGGCGTCGGCCTCGTCGAGGTAGTGCGTGGTGAGGAAGACGGTCGCCCCCCGGCGGGTGCGCAGGTCGCGGATGTGGGTCCAGAGGTTGGCCCGGGCCTGCGGGTCCAGCCCGGTCGTGGGTTCGTCGAGGAAGACCAGGGTCGGTTCGTGGATCAGGCCCATGACGATGTCGAGCCGGCGGCGCTGGCCCCCGGACATGGTCTTGGGCTGCCGGGTCCACAGGCCCTCGAGGTCGAGCTGGGCGAACAGCTCCCTGCCCCGGCGCTCGGCGTCGGCGGACCGCATGCCGTAGAGCATCCCGTGGTCGACGACCTCGTCGCCCGCGCGGGCGAACGTGCCCGTGGAGCCGCTCTGCGAGACGTAGCCGATGTTGCGCCGGACCTTCTCGCTCTCGGTGACCACGTCGTACCCGGCCACCGTCGCCGTGCCCGCGGTCGGCTTGAGCAGCGTCGTGAGCATGCGCAGCGTCGTCGTCTTGCCCGCGCCGTTGGGGCCGAGGAAGCCGACCACCTCGCCCTCGGCCACGTCGAGGTCGACCCCGTCGACCGCCCGCACCTGTGTCTTCTTCTTTCCCTCGCGCGTCTGGAACGTCTGCACCAGACCTCGTGCGTGGATCATCCCCGCTCCTGTCCCCGGATAGTGTTCAAGCTTGAACAGTGTTCAACATTGAACACTCGGCGTCAAGCGGCCTACATCCCTAGGACCGGGCCGGGGCGTCGAACTCATCGCCTCCGGGCGAGCAGCTCCAGGTAGCGCCGGCGGTCGCCGGCCATCTGCCAGCCCGGGTCGTTCGCGGGGGCCTCCCAGTCGGCGGGCTCGCCCCGCAGGGACAGCTCGCCGGCACCGATCCGCCGGGTGAGGTCGACGAGCCACTCCCGCTCGGTCTGGGCCAGCCCCATCCACAGGTCCGCCATCGCCCGCACGTGCGGGGGCATCGCGCCGAGGTCGCGCTTCTGGTCCATCTGCTCGCGCACCTTGGCGTCGAGGTGTGCGAGCCGGGTGCGCAGGGCCTGCAGGACCCGGTCGCGGGGCATCAGCGGCATGAGGGCCAGGCCGGTGTGGAACGGCAGCGGCGAGAGGAGGTCCACCTCCTCGACGGCCTCGGTCCACAGGCGCTCGAACTCACCGCGCCCCGCCGGGGTGCTGGTGTAGACGGCGACCTCGCGGCTGCCGTCGACGAGGTCGTGGCGCTCGAGGTTGCCCTGCTTGGCCAAGGTGGCCAGCCCCGAGTAGATCGAGCCGGGGTTGACGTGGGCCCAGTCCTCGACCTGCCACGACAACAGCTCGCGCCGCAGCTGGTAGCCGTTGACCGGCTCGAACAGCATGACGGTGCCGAGGAGCAGCAGTCGGGTCTCGGTGGCCGCCATGCCGAGCAGTGTAGGTCTGCCCGAGAATGGGAGACATGCCCGAAGGCCACACGCTCCACGCCCTCGCGCGGGACCTCGACCGGGCCTTCGCGGGGACCCGCCCCGAGGCCACCAGCCCCCAGGGGCGATTCGCCGCCGGGGCGGCGCTGCTGAGCGGGCGCGAGCTCGTGCACGCCACGTCGTGGGGCAAGCACCTGTTCGTCGAGTTCGAGGGCGACGCGTGGCTGCACGTGCACCTGGGCCTCATCGGCAAGTTCTCGGTCGACGGGCACGAGTATGCCGGGGCCACGCCGGTCACCGGGCAGGTGCGGCTGCGGCTGCAGACCGACGGGCACGTCGCCGACCTGCGCGGCCCGAACCTCTGTGCCGTCATCACGCCCGAGCAGGTCGAGGCCGTCACGGCGCGGCTCGGACCGGATCCCCTGCGGCCCGAACCCGATCCCGAGGTCGCGTGGCGGCGGATCAGCCGCAGCGGCAAGACCGTCGCCGAGCTGCTCATGGACCAGTCGGTGCTCGCCGGCGTGGGCAACGTCTACCGGTGCGAGGTCCTGTTCCGCCAGCGGGTCGACCCGTTCCGTCCCGGCCGCGAGATCCGGCGCACGACCTGGGACGCCATCTGGCGCGACCTGGTCCAGCTGCTCCCGCTGGGCGTGGCCACCGGTCGCATCGTCACGGTCGAGGAGCAGGTGGAGCAGGTCCGGGCCGAGCTCGCCGGCGGGTCGGCCACGCCGCTGGCCGAGCGGACCTCCTACGTCTACCGGCGCCAGGGCGAGCCGTGCCGGGTCTGCGGCTCCCGGGTGCGCACCCAGGTCGTCGCGGGCCGGAACCTGTTCTGGTGCGGCCGCTGCCAGCGTCGCCGCTGACCCCGAGGCGTTCCACCGTCAGCGCCGTTCGAGCCTCACTGCCGTTCCAGCCTCACTGCGGTTCCAGGGTCACTGCGGGTGGACCGCCCACCGCCACGACAGGGCGAGGCCGAGGACGAGCACCAGCGCGGCCAGCGCCGCGAAGCCCACGCTGACGTCCACGGTGCGCTCCTGCCGGTCCACCTGGGCCGGCAGGTCCCTGAGCACGTCCTGCAGCTGGCCGGAGTCCTCCGCCTTGAAGTACCGGCCGCCGGTGGTGCGGGCGACGTTCTCGAGCGCGGGCTCGTCGACCACGAGGAAGTTGCGCCCCCCCGGGCCGATGGCCCCGCCGAAACCGCCGCCGAAGCCTCCGGGCGGACCGTCGAGCGCCCCGCCGCCGAGCTGCTGGCGGGTGCACACCATCTGGGTGGGCTGGGTCGTCCCGAAGCCGATCGGGAAGACGCGCACCCCGCGCTGGGCCGCCTGCTGGGCGGCCGCCGCAGGCGTGACGCCCCTGGTGTTGGCGCCGTCGGTGAGCAGCACCACGATCTCCGGCGCCGTCCGGACCCCGCTCGGAGGGGCGCCGGGCGCGGGGGCCCCGGGCGTCGGCGTACCCGGCACCGTCGGGGAGGGGGCCGGCTGGTTGGGGTCGGTCTGGGGCAGTGCCGCCGTGCTGTCGGACGGGGCGACCTCGGGGTTGATCTCGGCGATGGCGTCGATCGACTTCAGGATGGCCGACCCGATGGCGGTGCCCCGGCCCGTCGTCAGCCCGTCGACGGCGCGTCGCAGCTGGTCGTGGTCGGTCGTGGGCGCCACCGCCAGCTCGGAGAACCCGGAGAAGACGACGAGCCCGATGCGCAGGTCGCCGTCCTGCCGCTCGATGAACTGCCGCACCGCCTGCTGGGCGGCCGTGAGCCGGTTGGGCTGGACGTCGGTGGAGCACATCGAGCCCGAGACGTCGATCGCCAGGATGACCGCCGAGCTCGACACCGGCACCTGCGCCCGCACCTGCGGCCGGGAGCCGGCCACGGCCAGCAGAGCCAGCGCGGCCAGTACCAGGGCCACGGGGACGTGCCTGCGCCACCGGCGCTGCCGCGGCAGCGCCGCGCGCAGGAGGGAGACGCTGGAGAACCGGATCGCCTGGCGTCGGCGACGGCGCTGCTGCCAGACGTACGCCGCCGCCAGAGCCGGCACGGTGAGCAGGGCCAGCAGGGCGTAGGGGAGGCCGATGCGCACGTCAGACCACCCGCCCCGAGCGCAGGATCGACAGGGCGGCGCCGGCGAGCAGCAGCAGCGCGGCGCCGGCCGCGAACCACGACGTCACCTCGCGCTTCTCGCTGCGCGTGGTCCACGCGAGGTCGATGGAGTCGTAGACCCTGGCGAGGGCGGCCGCGTCCGACGCCGACCGGTACGTGCCGTCCGTCCGCTGGGCGATCTGCTGCAGGGTGGCCTCGTCGAGGGCGGTCGAGATCGAGAAGCCGTCCACCTTGAGCACCGTCCCCCTCGGGCTGCCGAGCCCGACGGGGTAGATGCGGACCCCGGCCGTGGAGGCGAGGTCGGCCGCCGCCAGCGGGTCGGGGGGCGTGGTGTTCTCGCCGTCGGAGAGCAGCACCATGGCGGCCGAGCGGTAGTAGCCGATGTCCACCCCGTCGAGGGCGCCGTCCTCCTTGGAGGGCAGCGTGAGCGGCTTGCCGGCGATGGCCCCCAGGCCCGCGACGATGCCCTGCCCGAGGGAGGTCCCGCCCTGCGGGCTGAGCCGGTCGATGGCGGCCAGCACCTGCGTCCGGTCGTCGGTGGGCTGCTGGGCCACCACCGCGCTGTCGCCGAACGCCACGACCCCGAGGCGGACGGCCGAGGGCTGCCTGCGCACGAACGTCCTCGCCGCGGCCTTGGCGGCATCGAGGCGCGTGGGGGTCACGTCCGTGGCTCCCATGCTGGTCGAGACGTCGAAGGCGAGGACGACCGTCCCCTCCCGGTGCGGCTCGGCGACGGTGGCGGCGGGCCGCGCCAGCGAGACCAGCAGGAGCGTCAGGGCGCCCAGCAGCAGCACGGCGGGCAGGTGCCGGCCGCGGTCGACCCCTGCGTGGTCGGGCACCACGAAGCCCTGCGCCGCGAGCCGCTCGCGGCCCGCCGCCCGGCGGCGCTGCTGGGCGCGGTAGGCGACGACGAGCACCGGCACCGCCAGGAGGGCCAGCAGGGCGAGGGGCCACTCGAAGGTCATCCGCGCCTCCTGCGGCGCAGCTCGGAGATCCGGGCGAGGGAGCGCACGAGGTCGTCGTCGGTGCCAACCCGGTGCAGGTCGGTGCCGGCCCTACGGGCCGCCGCGACCAGCTTCTCCTGCCGCTCCCGGGCAGTCGTCGCCATCCGTTCGCGGAAGACGGGGTCGCTCGTGTCGACGAAGATCTGCTCCCCGGTCTCGGCGTCCTCGACGTAGACCATCCCCACCGAGGGCAGGTCGGTCTCGCGCGGGTCGGCCACCTGCAGGGCCACCACGTCATGGCGACGGGTGAGCAGCGACAACGGCCGCTCCCATCCGGGCTGGCTGATGAAGTCGGAGACGACCACGACGAGGGAGCGGCGGCGGGCGACGCCCAGACCCGCGTGGAGCAGCACCCCGAGGTCGGTGGTGGCCCTGTCCGCCGGCTCATGAGGGGGTTCGAGCAGGGCTCGCGAGATGCGCAGCACCTGGTTGCGCCCCGAGCCGGGAGGGATCGTGCGCACGCCCGAGTCCAGCAGCAGTGCGCCGATCCGGTTGCCGCTCCGGGCGAGCAGGTAGGCCAGCGTGATCGCCACCTCCGTCGTCACCAGCGACTTCTGCCGGTCCACCGGCCCGAACGCCATCGAGGCGGACCGGTCGAGCAGCAGCCAGGCCGTGACCTCGCGGTCCTCGACGTACTCCCGGACGTAGGGCGTGTCCATCCGCGCCGTGACGTTCCAGTCGATGTGCCGCAGGTCGTCGCCCGCCTCGTACTCGCGCAGGTCGGTGAAGTCCAGGCCGCTGCCGCGGAACAGCGTGCGGAGGTCGCCCTGCAGCCGGCCGTCGAGCCGGCGCACGACGCGCCACTGCAGCCGGCGCAGGAGGCTCTCGGGGCTCAGCGTGGCTGCGGCGTCCACGGTGCCTCGCTGGAGTGGTGGCGGCGGTCGCGCAGCGGGACGTCCGGCATACCGACCGCGTCGAGGACCGGCCCGAGCAGGTCGTCCGCGGAGATGCCCTCCGCGAGCGCCTCGTACGACAGGACCAGCCGGTGCCGCATCACGTCGCGGGCGAGGTCGCGCACGTCCTGGGGACGGGCGAAGTCGCGGCCGCGCAGGAACGACAGCGCCTTGGCCGCGAGGACCAGGTTGATCGAGGCGCGCGGGCTGGCGCCGAAGGAGATGTAGCGCGCGAGCTCACCGAGCCCGACGTCGCCGGGGGAGCGGGTCGCCGTCGCGAGCCGCACGGCGTACTCCACCACGGCGGGGTCGACGTAGACCCGGTCGGTGCGCTGCTGGTACTCCAGCAGCTGCTCCGTCGTGAGCACCTGCTGGGCCTTCTCGAAGGTCGTGGTCATCCGCTGGACGACGACGAACTCCTCTGCGGCAGAGGGGTACCCGATGAGCACCTTGAGCATGAACCGGTCGACCTGCGCCTCCGGCAGCGCGTAGGTCCCCTCGGACTCGATCGGGTTCTGGGTCGCCATGACGAGGAACGGGTCGGGTGCCCCGAAGGTCTGCCGGCCGATGGTGACCTGGCGCTCCTGCATGACCTCGAGCAGGGCGCTCTGCACCTTGGCGGGGGCCCGGTTGATCTCGTCGGCCAGGACGAGGTTGGCGAAGACCGGCCCCAGCGAGACCTGGAAGTCGCCCTCCTTCTGGTTCCAGATCCGGGTACCGACCACGTCGGCCGGCACGAGGTCGGGCGTGAACTGGATCCGCTGGAACTGCCCGCCCATCGCCTGGGCCAGCGTCTTGATCGCCATCGTCTTCGCCAGGCCCGGCACGCCCTCCACGAGCAGGTGGCCGCGGGCGAGGAGGGCGACGAGCATGCGCTCGAGCAGCTGGTCCTGCCCCACGATGGTCTTCTTCACCTCGTAGAGCGCCTGCTCGAGCGGGTGCTGGCCGCCGGCCTCGGGTCGGTGCGGGTCCATGCCGTGCTCCTCGGGGGTCGTGGGGTGGTCGCCGTCGTGCGGACGGGGCGGTGCGGTCACTGGGGCGGGGCTCCGGCGGCGCCGCCCGCGGTGGCGATGGGCACGGCGAAGCCGATGCCGACGAAGAAGCCCTGTCGCGAGGGGTTGGCCAGGCCGGTGACGACGCCGACCACCTGCCCGTCCCGGTCGAGCAGCGGGCCGCCGGAGTTCCCCGGGTTCACGGCGGCGTCGAACTGGATGAGGTCCTTGAGGGTCCGGCCCTTGTCGACCTCCACGGTGCGGCCGGTCGCAGAGACGACCCCTGCCGACAGGGAGTGCGTGAGGCCCAGCGGGTTGCCCAGCGCGAACACCGCGTCCCCCACCTCCACCCCGCCACCGAGGACGGCGGGGACGAGCACCTGCGGCAGCCCGCTCGGCGTGAGGACGGCGATGTCCGCGGACGCGTCCTGCTTCGCGACGGTCGCGGGCGACGTGGTGCCGTCGGCGAAGGTGACCTGCACGCCGGTGGCCCCGGCGACGACGTGCAGCGCGGTCAGCACCGAGCCGTCCTGCGCGATGACCGTGCCTGCGCCGGTGGACGTGCCGTCCGGCAGCCTGCCCTCGACCGTGACGAGCGAGGGCCGCGCGGTGTCGTATGCCGTGGCCGCGTCGGGTGGTGCCTGGCGCGCCTTCTGCTGGGCGTCGGCGACGCCCTTGCGCACCGCGCTGTCGACGTCCGCCCTCGTGAGCGCAGGGGTGTCGGGCCCGCGGGTGATGGCCCAGGTCCCCAGCGCCAGCAGCCCTACGAGGAGGACGAGGGTGGCGAGGAGGGCCCGGCCGCGCGGACGGGGCAGCCGGTCGTGCCACGGGCGGCGTGGCGAGGGGTCGACCGTCTCCCCCCTGGGCTCGCGGTCGACCGAAGGGAGCCCCAGCCGGTCCACCCTTGCGAGCGTACGTCCGAACGTCGCGGCGCGACACGGGTGCAGCGGTTTCACCGGAAGTTCCCAGGTGGGGAGCCGCCCGGAGCGGGACCCTCGCGGGGCGCGGACGGGGCGCGGACGGGGCGCGGGCGGGGCGCGGGCGGGGCGCACCGCCCGGGGCACACGGCATACCGGCGCGGACCGGCCGGTGCGAGGATGACGGGCATGGACAGCGTCGTCTCCACCGTCGAAGAGCTCCGTGCCCTGCAGCTCGAGCGGCTCCGCTGGAGCCTGGGCCACGCCTACGAGAACGTCCCGCACTACCGCAAGGCCTTCGACGACACGGGCGTGCACCCCGACGACCTGCGGGAGCTGTCGGACCTGGCGCGGTTCCCGTTCACGGCCAAGGCGGACCTGCGCGACAACTACCCGTTCGGGATGTTCGCGGTCCCGCGCGAGCAGGTGGTGCGCATCCACGCCTCGAGCGGGACGACGGGCCGGCCCACGGTCGTCGGCTACACCCGGGACGACATCGACACCTGGGCGGACGTCATGGCGCGCTCGATCGAGTCGGCGGGCGGGCGGCCGGGTGACGTCCTGCACGTCGTCTACGGCTACGGCCTGTTCACCGGCGGGCTCGGCGCGCACTACGGGGCCGAGCGGCTCGGCTGCACGGTGGTGCCGGTCAGCGGCGGGATGACCGAGCGGCAGGTCCAGCTGATCGTCGACTTCCGCCCGCGGGTGATCATGGTGACGCCGTCGTACTTCCTGGCGATCCTCGACGAGATGGAGGCGCAGGGGGTCGACCCGAAGGACACCTCGCTCGAGATCGGCATCTTCGGCGCCGAACCGTGGACCGAGGCGATGCGCGAGGAGGTGCAGCGCCGCTCCAACATCCGCGCCGTCGACATCTACGGGCTGTCCGAGGTCATGGGCCCCGGCGTCTCGCAGGAGTCCGGCGAGACCCAGGACGGCCTGCACGTCTGGGAGGACCACTTCTACCCGGAGGTGGTCGACCCGATCACCGGCGACGTGCTCCCGGACGGCGAGGAGGGCGAGCTGGTCTTCACGTCGCTCACCAAGCAGGCCATGCCCGTGGTCCGCTACCGCACCCGCGACCTCACGACGCTCATGCCGGGGACCGCGCACCCGCAGTTCCGCCGGATGGCCAAGATCACCGGGCGCACCGACGACATGATGATCGTCCGCGGGGTCAACGTGTTCCCCTCGCAGGTCGAGGAGCAGATCCTGACGGTCGAGGGCCTCACGCCGCACTACCTGTGCGTGCTCACCCGGCCGGGGCGGATGGACGAGCTGACCGTCCAGGTCGAGGCCGCGTCCGCGTCGTCGAGCGCGGACGGGCGGGCCGGTATGGCGCGCGAGCTCGCCAGCCGCATCAAGCACCGGATCGGCGTGACCGTGCGGGTCGAGGTGCTCGACCCGCACGGCCTCGAGCGGTCGCTCGGCAAGGCCAGGCGGATCAGCGACCAGCGCCACCTGCGCTGAGCCTGGCGCCCCTGCCCCCCAGGTCGAGCGCGCGGTCGTCCCCTCGGCGCCCCGCCCGCCTTCCCCCTGTGCGAAACGGTTCCGCACGGGTCCGATTCCCGGCGCACGGCGCCTCCTCGGGCGGAAGCGGTTCCGCGCGGGCCCGATTGCGGTGCGCGCCCGAGGGCTGGAGGCGAAACGGTTCCGAGCGAGCCCCGTTCGGCATGTCACCGTCACGGGCAGGAGGGAAGCCGCCGGTCGTTCCCTTCGTCAGGCCGGGACGGCGAAGACGACGACGTTGCGCTCGTAGTGGCCCGTGCTGCGGTCGAACTGGCCGCCGCACGTGATGAGCAGCAGCCGGGCGGGCACGTCCTGGCGGAAGAGCTCGCGGACGGGGAGGGTCGCCTTCGGGTAGGAGCGGCGGGCCACGACCCGGTAGGCCTGGCTGGCGCCGCCGGGCCCGCTGACCGTGACCCGCGCGCCGATGGGGGTGCGGCTGAGGTCGACGAGGCTGCCGAGGCCCTTGCTCGCGGAGTCGACGTGACCTGCGAGCAGCGTGGTGCCGTAGGGGGACCCCGGTGCGGCGCCGCCGGACCACCAGCCGACCTGGCGCGGGTCGTCGGGGATGCCGAGTGCCCCCCGACCGTCGACCGCCGTCGGCACCACCGGCGCGACCACGCCGATGGCGGGAACGCGCAGGGTCGTGGGCTCGAACGAGCGGTCGGGCGCGATGGTCAGGCCGTTCGAGGGGGCGGTCGGTGCTGGCGTGGGGTCACCCACGGGGGTGCTGGGCCCGGGCGCCGAGGTCTCGGTGGTGGACGAGGGGGTCGAGGACGACGGGGTCGAGGACGAGGTCCGCGCGGCGACGGGGAGGGACCCGGCGTCCGGCAGGGGCCGGTCGGACAGCTTGACGGCGACCCCGACCGCGGTGGCCGCGAGCACCAGGACGCCGGCCACGACGGGGAGGATGCCCCGCCCTGACCGGCGCCCGGTGTCGCTCACGGTGCTGTCTGCGCTGTCCGTGCTGTCTGGGCTCGCTGCGTCAGCGCCGGACGGTCGCGGTCGCCCGATGGCGCGAGCCGCCGACCACGAGGGCGGCGCCCGCGAGGCCGGAGAGGACCAGCAGCGCGGTCGCCGGCCCACGGTCGCCCGCCTGGCCGCCGGTGCCCGCGTTGACCGAGCCGGGGGCGGAGCTGCCGCCGCTCGCGTAGCTCTGGGTCACGGCGGTGAGGCTGCCGTCCTGGAGGCTGCCGATGGCGTAGACCACGAGGGTCTTGCCTGCGGTCACCGGCAGGTCGACCGGGCCGATGACGGGCTTGGTGGTCCCGGCCGCTGCGACCGAGGCGGAGACCGTGCCGGCGGGCACCATGAGCATGGACTCGTTGGGGTTGGTCAGCTTCGTGATGATCGGCTTGCCGCCGGCGAGCACGTCGACCGCGGGGGCGGCGGCGGTGTGCCGCACGATGACCCGACCCATCCCGGCAGGGACGGCCGTCGTCGGGTTGACGAACGGCTTGAGGGCGGGCTTGCCGTCCGCGGTCAGGTAGGCCACCACCGTGGCGTTGGCGCCGGCCGGCAGGTTCGGGGCGAGGGTGAGGATCGGCTTCGAGCCGCTGGCCGCGCCGGCGGGGCGGACGGCGATCTGGTGCGAGCCGGCCGGCAGGCTGATGGGGTCGGTGACGGTCTTGAAGGTGAAGTCCGACAGGGCCTTCTTCCCGTCGACGTACACGTCGACGGGGGTCTTCGGGATGCCGTGGACCACCGTGACCGTGGCCGTGGAGGCGGCCTGGGCGGGCAGCGCGGCGAGGCCGGCGGTCCCGGCGGCGACGGCTCCGGCGGCCAGGACCGCGCGGAGGGTCGTGCTCCTGGTAGCGCTCATGACAGTTCCTTTCGACGAGGCAACCCCCGGCGGGTGCCTGGTGCCCGTCGTTCGCACCCCGGTGGAGAACGGATTGGAACTTCTTCACGGAGACGTCGTGATGAACAAGTTTGTCCCTCTGCGCCCCGTTCGCCGTGGGCGGACGCCGCACGCCTTCCCCGAATGGCGTTGCTGGGTAATCATGATTACATGACAACACGAACAACAGCCGAGGCCTGGCTCGCCGGCCGGCTGCCGCAGGAATGGTTCACCGGCCCCGTCGAGGTCGCCCGCGACCGCGACGAGCTCATCATCTGGGGCGACCTCGCCGCCCCGGAGCTGCCCGACGACACCGACGACGCCGACCGCGAGGTGGCGGCCCGGGGTCGGGCGAAGACCTTCCGCGAGGAGACCCGCGAGCGCCGCGTCGAGATCGCCCGCGAGCTCGAGCACCTCTCCGGCCGCAAGGTCAGCTGGGGGGTGCGGGTCGGCGGCCACGAGTCGCTCTTCACGCACCTCGCCGCGCCGGTGATGACGCGGCTGCGCCAGCCGGAGCGCCGGGTGCTCGACACCCTCGTCGAGGCCGGGGTCGCGCGCTCGCGGGCCGACGCGCTCGCCTGGTGCGTCAAGCTCGTCGGCGAGCGGTCGGACGCCTGGCTCGGCGAGCTCCGCACGGCGATGGAGCAGGTCGAGGAGGTCCGCAGGAAGGGGCCCGCCGCGTGACGCTGCCGACGGCAGGCGTGTCCGCCCACGGCGGAATGGAGCGGACCCGACTCAGCCCCGGGAACAGGCCGGAGAACCGCCGCGTTGCGCACGGTGAGCCACGTGGCCGGCCCGCAGTTCGGACGCGGGAGGACTGGTCCGTTCGTCCCGATCCCGTATCGGTCGCCGAATGGACCGCGCCACGGTCAGGCAGCACGGATAGCATCGAGATGATCTCGATAGGCAGGAGCAGAAGAGATGTTTGAACGGTTCACCGATCGGGCCCGGAGGGTGGTCGTGCTCGCGCAGGAAGAGGCGCGCATGCTCAACCACAACTACATCGGGACCGAGCACATCCTGCTCGGCCTCATCCACGAGGGTGAAGGCGTCGCCTCCAAGGCTCTCGAGAGCCTCGGCATCTCGCTGGAGTCGGTCCGCGAGCAGGTCCAGGAGATCATCGGCCAGGGCCAGCAGGCCCCGAGCGGCCACATCCCCTTCACGCCCCGTGCGAAGAAGGTCCTCGAGCTGAGCCTGCGCGAGGCTCTCCAGCTCGGCCACAACTACATCGGGACCGAGCACATCCTGCTCGGCCTCATCCGCGAGGGCGAGGGCGTCGCGGCCCAGGTCCTCGTCAAGCTGGGCGCGGACCTCAACCGGGTGCGCCAGCAGGTCATCCAGCTCATCTCCGGCTACCAGGGCAAGGAGGGTGGCGCGACCGCCGGTGTCGGCGCGGGCGTCCAGCAGGAGGGCACTCCTGCCGGCTCGCTGGTGCTCGACCAGTTCGGCCGCAACCTCACCATGGCCGCCCGCGAGGGCAAACTCGACCCGGTCATCGGGCGCGAGAAGGAGATCGAGCGGGTCATGCAGGTGCTGTCCCGCCGCACCAAGAACAACCCCGTCCTCATCGGCGAGCCCGGTGTGGGCAAGACGGCGGTCGTCGAGGGCCTGGCCCAGGACATCGTCAAGGGCGAGGTCCCGGAGACACTCAAGGACAAGCAGCTCTACACCCTCGACCTCGGCGCGCTCGTCGCCGGCAGCCGCTACCGCGGTGACTTCGAGGAGCGGCTGAAGAAGGTCCTCAAGGAGATCCGCACGCGCGGCGACATCATCCTGTTCATCGACGAGATCCACACCCTCGTGGGTGCGGGTGCCGCCGAGGGCGCGATCGACGCCGCCAGCATCCTCAAGCCGATGCTGGCCCGCGGCGAGCTGCAGACCATCGGCGCGACGACCCTGGACGAGTACCGCAAGCACATCGAGAAGGACTCGGCGCTCGAGCGCCGGTTCCAGCCGATCCAGGTGGCCGAGCCGACGCTGTCGCACGCCATCGAGATCCTCAAGGGCCTGCGCGACCGCTACGAGGCGCACCACCGCGTGTCCATCACGGACGCCGCGCTGGTCTCGGCGGCCAACCTCGCGGACCGGTACATCAACGACCGGTTCCTGCCGGACAAGGCGATCGACCTGATCGACGAGGCGGGCGCGCGGCTGCGCATCCGCCGGATGACGGCTCCGCCGGACCTGCGCGAGTTCGACGAGAAGATCGCCTCGGTGCGGCTCGAGAAGGAGTCGGCCATCGACGGGCAGGACTTCGAGAAGGCTGCGCGCCTGCGCGACGACGAGAAGAAGCTGCTCGCCCAGAAGGCCGAGCGCGAGTCGCAGTGGAAGTCCGGCGACATGGACGTCGTGGCCGAGGTCGACGAGGAGCTCATCGCCGAGGTCCTGGCTGCCTCCACGGGCATCCCGGTCTTCAAGCTCACCGAGGAGGAGTCCTCGCGGCTGCTCCACATGGAGGACGAGCTGCACAAGCGCATCGTCGGCATGGACGACGCCATCAGGGCGCTGTCCCAGGCGATCCGCCGCACCCGTGCCGGCCTGAAGGACCCGCGTCGTCCCGGTGGCTCGTTCATCTTCGCCGGCCCGACCGGTGTCGGTAAGACCGAGCTGGCCAAGACGCTCGCCGAGTTCCTCTTCGGTGACGAGGACAGCCTGATCCAGCTCGACATGAGCGAGTACTCCGAGAAGCACACCGTCTCGCGGCTGTTCGGCTCGCCTCCCGGCTACGTCGGGTACGAGGAGGGCGGCCAGCTCACCGAGAAGGTGCGGCGCAAGCCGTTCTCGGTGGTGCTGTTCGACGAGGTGGAGAAGGCCCACCCGGACATCTTCAACAGCCTGCTGCAGGTGCTCGAGGACGGCCGGCTCACCGACTCCCAGGGTCGGATGGTCGACTTCAAGAACACCGTGATCATCATGACCACGAACCTCGGCACCCGTGACATCGCCAAGGGCGTCTCGCTCGGCTTCTCCGCCGGGCCCGACTCCCGCAGCGACTACGAGCGGATGAAGAACAAGGTCCAGGACGAGCTCAAGCAGCACTTCCGCCCCGAGTTCCTCAACCGCGTCGACGACACGATCGTCTTCCCCCAGCTCACGCAGCAGGAGATCGTCGCCATCGTCGACCTCGAGATCGCCAAGCTCGACAAGCGGCTCAAGGACAAGGACATGGGGATCGAGCTCACCATCGACGCCAAGAGCCTCCTGGCGAAGAAGGGCTACGACCCGGTCCTCGGCGCCCGTCCGCTGCGGCGCACGATCCAGCGCGAGATCGAGGACGTGCTGTCCGAGAAGATCCTCTACGGCGAGCTCAAGGCCGGCGAGCTGGTCCTGGTCGCGACGGAGGGCGAGGGCAAGGCGGAGACGTTCACCTTCACCGGCACCCCGCACCCCGGCAGCCTCGACCTGCCGATCGTGCAGACCGTGGGCGACGCCAGCGAGAGCTGAGCCGGACGCACCAGCCGGTATGCCGCGTGGGCGACCACGCGGCATACCGGAAGGCCACGAAGGGGCGGCACCCGAACGGGGTGCCGCCCCTTCGCCGTGCCGCCCCTGCGCCGTGCCGCCCCTTCGCCTGTCCGGGCGCGGTCAGCCAGGCCGTTCGCGTGTCCCGTGGTCGGGACGGAGCCTGCGCCCCCCTACTCTGGAGACCGTGCGTTTCGAGAACCTCCCCCGTCGTTCCGTGGTCCTCGGCGGTGTCGCGGCCTCCCTCGTGCTGGCGGCCTGCTCCAAGGCCAAGCCCAAGGCCGCGGCCCCGAGCTCGTCGTCGACGACGACCACGACCGCCCCGCCCAAGCCCCGGGTGACCGGCGCCGGACTGCCCGCCGACCTGCTGGGCGTGCTGACTGCCCTGTACCTCGGTGGGGGCGTCGCCTCCTCGGGTGCGGTGGCCGCGGCCCTCGGCAAGCGCAAGCCGGTCGCCCAGCCCCCGCAGGTGGTGGGCACGACCGGGACGTGGAAGGGGACGTCCATCGCCACCGTGACGACGGGCAAGGACCTCACGCTGCTGGTCAAGGGCGCAAAGGGCTGGACGGTCGTCGGGGGCTGGTGGCCGTCGCTGTCGGTCGGCCGCCCGGCGCTGAGGACGATGCGCGTCCTTGCCATCGGCTCGGACGCCCGCGACCCCCAGCCGGTGACCAAGTGCCGTGGCGACGCCCTGCACATCATCGGCGTCGACCCCGCCAAGGGCGTGGGCGGCATCGTCGGCATCCCGCGTGACTCGTGGGTGCCGCTCGCGAGCGGCGGCAACGCCAAGATCAACGCGGCGCTCGTCTTCGGGGGTGTGTCGGGCATCGTGCACGCCGTGTCCAGGGTCTCCGGCCTGCCCATCGACGGCTACGTCATCACCGGCTTCAAGGGGTTCCGGGCGATGGTGTCCGGCCTGGGTGGCATCGTCATGGTCGCCAGCAAGTCGCTCACCAGCGTCGACGGGTTCCAGATCGTCAAGCCGGGCACCAACCGGCTCGATGCCAAGCACGCCCTCGCCTTCGCGCGCGAGCGCAAGCACCTGCCCAACGGCGACTTCGGCCGCTCGGCCAACCAGGGCGTCCTGATCAAGGCCGGCGTCGCCATGGCCCAGAAGGCCGGGGCCGCGCAGCTCGCAAGGATGCTCTCCCGGATGGCGCCGCACCTGCAGACCGACCTGTCGGTCGAGGAGGTGCTCAACCTGTCGGCAAGCCTGTACCTCTCTCCTGCCGAGAGGATCCCCAACAAGGTCGTGCCGGGGGACGTCGGCACCCGCGACGGGCAGTCGGTGGTGCTCCTCGGCGGCGGGGCCAGGTCGGTCTTCGCGGACATGAAGGACGGTCACCTCAGTGCCTGACCTGGTCGTCCGCCCGGCCCGGGCGGGTGACATCCGCACGATCCGGGAGATCGTCCGGCCCCTGGCCGAGTCGCGGGTGCTGGTGTCCAAGGACGCCGTGACGTACTACGAGGCGCTGCAGGAGTTCCGGGTGGCCGAGCTCGACGGCGTCGTGGTCGGCTGCGGCGCCCTGCACGTCATGTGGGAGGACCTCGCCGAGGTCCGCACCCTTGCTGTCCGCCCGGAGGCCAAGGGCACGGGCGTCGGCGGCCGGCTCCTCGACGTGCTGGTGGACGACGCGCGTGCCCTCGGGCTCAGCCGGCTGTTCTGCCTCACCTTCGAGGTGGACTTCTTCGCCCGGCACGGCTTCGAGGTCATCGAGGGCCAGGCGGTGGACCCCGAGGTCTATGCCGAGCTGGTGCGCTCCTACGACGAGGGCGTGGCCGAGTTCCTCGACCTCGAACGGGTCAAGCCCAACACCCTGGGCAACACCCGCATGCTCCGCACGCTTTGAGCCGGCCGGTCGACGATCCCTCAGTCCCGGTCGAGGTACAGGCAGAACGGGTGGCCGTCGGGGTCCAGCATCACCCGGACGTCCTCCTGCGGCTGGAAGTCGGCCACCGTCGCCCCGGCCGCCTCCGCGTGCCCAACGGCGGTCGCGAGGTCGTGCACGCCCACGTCGAGGTGCAGCATCATCTGCTGGTCGCCCGGGCGAGCCGGCCAGGTGGGGTGCTGGTAGGCCCGCTCGCGCTGGAAGGCGAGGTTGGCCCGGGCGCCCGGGACGCGGATCGTGCACCACTCGGGGTCGTCGGTGCCGATCGGCCACCCGAGCAGGTCGCGGTAGAAGCGAGCCAGCTTCCGGGGGTCCGGGGTGTTCAGCACGGTGCCGAGCCACCCGGTCAGGTGCGGGCGTGGTTCGGGTGTGAGGTCGTCGGTCACGGCACTCCTCCTCGCGGACGTCGGGACCCCCACCGTGGCAGGACCGGCTGACAGTCGCGCGTCAGGCGGGCGTCCACCCGCTCGCGCGAGGGTGCGCCCGCATCCGGATGCGGACCGAAGCCGCGAGCACGAGGACCAGGACGGCGGTGACGACACCGAACCCCAGCTGCGGCACGAGGGGCAGGGCGATCCCGAGGCCTCCGCCGACCACCCAGGCGATCTGGAGCACGGTCTCCGACCAGGCGAAGACCCTGGTCCGCACCGACTCGTCGATGTCCCGCTGCACCACCGCGTCACTGCTGAGCTTGATGAGCTGGGTGGTGAGCCCGGCGACGAGGCCGAGGGCGAGCAGGGTGCCGAGCGAGTAGAAGACGGCCGCCGCCAGGGAGGCCAGGACGTCGGCGATGAGCGCCACGGCCGCGATGACGTCCGGCCGCCGGCGTCGCAACGCGTTGCCGGCGACCGTGCCCAGGGCGTTGCCCGCACCGGCGGCGCCCACGACCAGCGCGAGCACGACGGTGCCGCTGTGGCCGGGGATCGGGTTCTCCCGCATGAGGAAGGCCATGAAGAGGGTGAGGAAGCCCGCGAGCAGCCGGGAGCCGATGGCGCTGCACAGAGCCGCCAGGACCGTCGCCGGAAGGGCGGCGACCCGGGCCCGCGCTCGCCGGAAGGGGCCGCCCCTGGACTCGTGCCCGGCGGCAGGCGGCAGGTGCAGCGGCACCGTGTCGGCGATGTCGCGCTCGCCCACGCTGGAGTCGACGCGCGCCGGGAGCCGGATCGCCTGGATCGTCGCGACGACGTAGATGAGGAACGCCAGCCGCAGCGACCACTCCGGGCCGACCTGCGCGGCCGCGCCGGCCAGGCCGCCGCCGATGGCCATCCCGGCCACGCCTGCGAGCGCACTGCGCGAGTTCGCGTTGACGAGGCTGAACCCGGCCGGCAGGAGGCGGGGCACCGCGGACGACCGGGTCACGCCGTAGGCCTTGGAGGCGACGAGGCAGCCGAGCGCGGCGGGGAACAGCCATGCCGAGTGCTCGGCGACGGCCCCCGCGAGCACCCAGCAGAGGAACGCGCGCAGGGCCAGCGTGGTCCCGATGGCCCACCGGCGTCCGTGCCTGAACCGGTCGAGCAGCGGCCCGATGAACGGCGCCAGCAGGGCGAAGGGCGCCATGGTGAGGGCGAGGAACTGCGCCACCTGGCCACGGGCCTCGTCCGTGGGGATCGCGAAGATCGTGCCGGCGAGCGAGACCGTGAGGGCGGCGTCGCCCATGAGGTTGACGAAGTGCAGCTCGATGAGCCGTGCCAGCCCGGTCTCGCCCGCGCCGGCGGAGGCGGTGTACGCGCGCGCCCGGCGGGCTCCTGCCACGGTGCCGCGGCCGATCGCCCGGCCCGCTCGTGCGGCTCCGCGCCGCAGCCCCTCGGTGTTGCGGTGCCTCGCGTCCGGGCGGTCGCCCCCCGCGGGCCGGGGACCGGTGCTCATGCGGACGGACGCCGGCCCGGCAGCGCGAAGAGGTCGTGGTCGAGGGGCTCGACCAGTCCGTCGGCCACCAGCGAGTCCAGGCAGCGCTCACGCTGGACCACGTCGTCCGACACCGACTCCAGGACCGATCGCGGCACGGGGTCGGGGCTGCGCCGCAGGGCTGCGAGGAGCAGGCCGCGCAGCTGCCGGTCGGTGCCGTGCCACGACTGCCCACGACGTGCCGGTCCGGTGTGGGCAGGGTGGCCCGCGAGCCGCCACGCGCACAGGTCGGCCAACGGGCACTGGTCGCAGCGCGCGGTGCGTGCGGTGCAGACGAGGGCGCCGAGCTCCATCACCGCGACGCTCCAGGTGCGCGCCTGCTCGGGCGCGGTGGGGACGAGATCTCCTGCGCGGACGAGCTCGGCCCGGGTCGGGGACGGTGCGGGGTACTCCACCCCCTCGACGACCCGGGCGATCACCCGGCGGACGTTGGTGTCGACCACGGTCGTGCGCTCGCCGAAGGCGAAGGTGGCGACGGCGGCCGCCGTGTAGGTGCCGACGCCGGGCAGGGTCAGCAGCTCCGCCTCGGTGCCCGGGACGGCGCCGCCGAACCGCGCCACCATGTCGGTCGCCGCCGCGTGCAGCCGCAGGGCCCGCCGGGGGTACCCGAGCCGCCCCCAGGCGCGCACCGCCTCTCCGGGCGCCTCGGCGGCCAGGTCGGCCGGGGCGGGCCAGCGCGCCAGCCACTCCTGCCACACGGGCAGGACCCGGACGACCGGGGTCTGCTGCAGCATCACCTCCGAGACGAACACACCCCAGGCGGTCGCGTCGTCCCGGCGCCACGGCAGGTCACGGGAGCTCGCGGCATACCAGGGGAGCACGCGGGCGTGCAGCAGCTCGGGGGCTGCCGAGCGGGTCACACGTAGCGTTCGAGGATGCTCGACTCGGCGAGGCGCGACAGGCCCTCGCGGACCGCCCGGGCGCGGCCCTCGCCCACGCCCTCGACGTCCATGAGCTCCTCGAGGTTGGCGGCCAGCAGCTTCTGCAGGCTCCCGAAGTGGTCGACGAGCCGGTCGACGATCGCCCCCGGCAGGCGCGGCACCTTGCTCAGCAGGCGGTACCCGCACGGGCTCACGGCCGAGTCGAGCGCGTCGCCGCCGATGGTGAAGCCGACGGCCTTGGCCCCGGCGGACAGGTCGAGCAGCTCGGTGGACGTGAGCGCCTCGAGGGCCTCCATCGCCTCCTCGAGGGTGAGCTCGGCTCGCGCCTCGGGGAGGTAGTCGCGGATGACGAGCTCGCGGTCGTTGCCCAGGCCCCCGGTGAGCTCCTCGAGCTGGAGGGTCAGCAGCCGGCCGTCGACGCCGAGCTCGACGACGTAGCCGGAGATCTCGTCGCGGATCCGGCGCACCATCTCCAGGCGCTGCAGCACGCTCGCGACGTCGCGGACGGTCACGAGGTCCTCGATCTCCAGGGCCGACAGCGTCCCGGTCACCTCGTCGAGGCGAGCCTTGTACCGCTCCAAGGTCTGCAGGGCCTGGTTGGCGCGCGACAGGATCGCGCTGGAGTCCTCGAGCACGTGCCGGCGCCCGTCGACGTAGAGCGCGACGATCCGCATCGACTGGCTCACGGAGATGACCGGGTACCCGGTCTGCTTGGCCACGCGCTCGGCCGTGCGGTGGCGCGTGCCCGACTCGCTCGTCTCGATCGAGGGGTCCGGGACCAGCTGGGTCGCCGCGCGCAGGATCCGCGAGGCCTCCTGGTCCAGGACGATGCCGCCGTCCATCTTGGCCAGCTCGCGCAGCCGCGTCGCCGAGAACTCGACGTCCAGCGGGAAGCCGCCGGTCGACAGGCTCTCGACCACCCGGTCGTGGCCCAGCACGATGAGGGCGCCGGTGCGCCCGCGCAGGATCCGCTCGAGGCCGTCCCGCAGCTCGGTGCCGGGTGCCACGGCGGCGAGGGTGGCGCGCAGCGCATCGTCCTCGCGAAGTTCCACTCAGGGCCCCTTGTTTCTGCCGGTCGGTCTGGCGGGAGTCTATCCGGGCGGGGACTGCAGCGCGGCGCGCACCGCGGAGCGGATGTCCGGGCACTCCACGACGGTCATGCCCTCGGGCGCCGGGCCGTTGCCGGCCGTGCCCGCCGGCACGTAGGCCGTGCCGAAGCCGAGGCGGGCCGCCTCCGCCAACCGGCGGGGGATGCCGGTGACCGGGCGCAGCTCGCCGGCCAGGCCGAGCTCGCCGAACGCGACCGCGTCGGTCGGCAGCGGCGCGTCCTTGACCGCGCTGGCCATCGCCAGCGCCACGGCGAGGTCGGAGGCCGGCTCGGTGAGCCGCACCCCGCCCACGGTGGAGAGGTAGACGTCGCTGCCACCGATGGGGGCGCCAGCCCGCTTGGCCAGGACCGCGACGATCATCGCGACCCGGGCCGAGTCCAGGCCGCTCGTCGCGCGCCGGGGCGTGGGGATCTCGGACTTCGCGACGAGGGCCTGGACCTCGGTCATCAACGGACGGCGGCCCTCGAGCGTGACGGTGACGCAGGTGCCGGGCACGGAGAGGGTGTTGCGCGACAGGAACAGGCCGCTGGGGTCCGCGAGCCCGACGATGCCGACGTCGGACAGGTCGAAGCACCCGACCTCGTCGGTGGGGCCGTAGCGGTTCTTGACCGCGCGCACGAGCCGCAGCCGCGAGTGCCGGTCGCCCTCGAACTGCACGACGACGTCGACGAGGTGCTCGAGCACGCGCGGCCCGGCGATCGACCCGTCCTTGGTCACGTGGCCGACGAGCAGGGTGGCGATGCCCCGGGCCTTGGCCACGGCGATGAGCGACGCCGCGACCTCGCGCACCTGGCTGACGTTGCCGGCGGCTCCCTCGACCTCGCCGCTGGCGATGGTCTGCACCGAGTCGACGACGAGCAGGTCGGGCTGGATCGCCTCGACCTGGCCCAGCACGGTGGCCAGGTCGGTCTCGGAGGCGAGGAAGAGCGTCGAGGCCATCGCCTCGATCCGCTCGGCCCGCATCCGGACCTGGGCGGCCGACTCCTCGCCCGTGACGTAGAGGACGGTGCGGCCGGTCTCCTGGCGGGCCGCCCGGGCCGCGACGTCGAGCAGCAGCGTGGACTTGCCGATGCCCGGCTCCCCGGCGACGAGGACGACGGCGCCGGGGACGAGGCCGCCACCGAGGACCCGGTCGAACTCGCCGACCCCGGTCGGCCTCGCCTCGGCACGCCGCACGTCCACCTGGCCGATGGGCAGCGCGGGCCGGTCGACCCGCGTCGCCGCCGTGGTGCGCACGCTCACCGCGCCGACCTCGCCCACGGTGCCCCACGCCTGACACTCCCCGCAGCGGCCGACCCACTTGACCGTGCCCCAGCCGCACTCCGAACAGCGGTACCCGCCGGAGCTCTTCGTCTTCACCGCCATGGCCCCGAACCTACGGGGCGGGGCCGACAGCGGTCCGCAGGCGCCCCGCCCGCGCCGCGCAGGGCTCAGCCCTCATGGGCTCAGCCCTCGCGGGCTCAGCCCTCGTGAGGCTCAGCCCTCGCGGGGAGCGACGGGCCAGCTGATGACGGTCTTGACCTGGTCGGGCGGCGTCCCGGGCGGGCTCCAGTACTCCTCCCACATGATGCCGTCCTCGGCCAGCCGCCGGCCCTGGGCGGCCACGCCCGAGCGCAGCGCCTCGTACGCCTGGCCCAGGTCCTCGTACCGCCCGACGTGGGTGGTGGTCGCGACCTCGCACGGCGGCAGGTTGCACTCCTCCACGCCCTCGCCGGGCTCGAAGTCCTCGCCGACGACGAACCCGGACGCGACCTCGAACACCTGTGGCCCCATCGTGTAGCAGGAGACGGCCGGCCCGCCCACGGGCACCCCCACGCGCGCGAGGTGTGCCGCCACTGCGGCGAAGGTCTGCTGCGCCTTGGGGCCGATCTCCTCGGGTCGCGCCTGGTAGGAGGTCACGGCAACCCGGCGACCGCTCTCGTGGGTGAGGGTGATGTCGTACACGGCGGGCCCCTTTCGTCCCCTCCCACGCTAGGAGCCCGGCGCGGACCGGGGCAGGGACCATCGACCCGGCTCAGCCGCCCTCCACGACCCGCTTCATGCCGTCGAGCATGCCCTGCCAGCTCTGGGAGAACTGCTCGGCCTGCTCCTCGTCGGTGCAGCCGTCCTGGGTGAGCGTGACGACCGTGCCGGAGTCGGACTGCGCGAGCTCGTAGCGGACGGTGTGGTAGTTCTCCGGCCGGTCCTCGCCGCCCATGAGCGGGCTGTAGTGCGTCACCTCGAGCAGCCAGCCCGGGTCGGCCCTGAGCACCTCGCCCTTGTCCTGGTAGGGCTTGCCGTCCATCTCGCCCGACCACGTGATCGGGCTGCCGACCTGCCAGTCCGTCTCGACCCGGCTGCCCATCATGTACTGCGCGACCTGGTCGGGGTCGGTCAGCGCCTCCCACACCCGCTGCGCGGTGGCAGCGACCTCGGTCTGAGCCCTGGCGATGGAACCGGTCATGGGGAACCTCCCTTGGTTGCGGTGCCCCACATCCTGCGCCGGTCTCAGAAGCGGCGCCACCACAGGTTGACCGCGTAGTCGACGGACGTGCCCTCGTGCTCGGCGAGGATGCCCTCCGCGGCGGTCTCCGGGAACTCGATCCGCACCACGGCCTCGAGGTCCTCGCGGCTGTCGTGCTCCCACGTGATCGTGAGCGGGTGGCGCTGCCAGCCCTGCCGGGTCCAGAACCGCTGCACCGCAAGGGCGTCGTAGCCGGGGTAGGCGCGGGCGAACCAGCGCCCGAACGTCGAGCGCGTGGCGTCGTTGTCGATGACGTATGCCGTGCCGCCGGGTCGCAGGACCCGCTCCACCTCGGCGAGGCCGGGCTCGCAGCCGGCCCCGAAGAAGTACGCCCAGCGCGCGTGGACGATGTCCACGGAGTCGTCCGGCAGCGGCAGGGCCTGGGCCACGCCCTCCTCGACGCGCACCCGCGGCGTACCGGAAACCCGTTGGCGCGCAAGGGAGACCAGGGGAGGATGCGGCTCCACGCCGAGCACCGAGGCGCACCCGAGGGCGAGGAAGCGGGGCAGGTGGAAGCCGCTGCCGCACCCGACGTCGAGCAGGTCGGCGCCCTCGAAGGGGTGGTGCTCGGCCATCGCGGCCTCGACCAGGCCCGCCCGGTCGGCGCCGAGGTTCTCGAGCTCGTAGACGTCCGGGCTGTCCCAGATGTTCGGGCTGCGCGTGGGCCCGGGCAGGTCGCTCACCGGCGGTTGCGCGCGGCGTCCTGGGCGGCGAGCGTCGCCGGGTGGACCAGGAGCGGCAGCATCTTGCGCGAGTAGGCGTTCTGCGCCGCCTTCACGCTCGCGAGGTGGGCCTCGCAGCGCAGCTCGAGCTCGGCATACGCCCCCTCGCCCATGAGCTCGACGAGCTCGCCCCTGTTGCTGCGGAAGACGGGCTCCCGGCCCACGTGTGCCTCGGGGTTGGCCGAGCAGTACCAGTCGAGGTCGTGGCCCCCCGGACCCCACCCGCGACGGTCGTACTCGGTGATCGTGACCTCCTGCCAGGAGGACCCGTCGGGCAGCTCGACCTTGCGGTAGGTGCGGCGGATGGGCAGCTGCCAGCACACGTCGGGCTTGACCGTGTGCGGCGCCTTGCCGGTGAGCACGGCGTGCTGGTGCAGGGCGCAGCCCGCGCCGGCGGGGAACCCGGGCCGGTTGAGGAAGATGCAGGCGCCGTCGACGACCTTGGTCTTGAGCGCGTCGTCCTCGACCTCCGTCCAGGCGGCCTGCTTGGTCGAGCCCGGGTGGTGCTGCCACTCGTCCGCGCCGAGCTCCTTGACGACCCGCTTGACCCGCTTGACGTCGTCGTCGTCGGTGAAGTGCGCCCCGAGGGTGCAGCAGCCGTCGTCGGGCCGGTCGGCGTAGATGCCGCGGCAGCCGCTGCCGAAGATGCACGTCCAGCTCGAGGTGAGCCAGGTCAGGTCGCAGCGGAACCGCTGGTCGCTGTCGTCGGGGTCGGTGAACTCCACCCAGATCCGGGCGGTGTCGAGCGGGGTCTCTGCCACGCGGTCACCCTACGTCGCGCCGTTGTCCTGACTGCGGATCGGGCCGCGTTGCGGACCGGCGCACGTGGTGGACGACCACGACCGCGAGCACCACGACGAGGATGCCGGTCGCGGTCCAGTTCAGCCTCGTCAGGTCCGAGACGAGGTCGGCGGCGGCGAAGGGCCGGTCGGGGTCCGGGTCGGCGGGGTCGCCCGGGCTGCCCGCCATGTCGGCGCCAGCCACCGCCACGAGGAGCGCCGGGACCAGCAGGGCCAGCAGCCCGGACCGGCAGCGCGACAACAGGCCGATGGTGCAGAGCAGCAGCACCGGCACCAGCGCGGTCAGCAGGGTGGCGCCTGACTCGGCGTAGCGGTCCCGCGACGGGATGTCGCCGAAGAACGGTGCCGTGTTGATCCCGGCCGCGAACACGTCCCACGCGAGCAGCACCCAGCCGAGGAGGACCAGGGCCGCGGTCCGCGGCCACACGCGGTCGGCCACCGGGGACCGTTGCGCGCGCTCGTCGGTCCGGGGGCCGGGTGCGGAGGGCATCCCCCATCATGACCACCGGGCGGTCGTCGGCGCGTGAGCGCGCCTACCCGGGTCTACCGTCGGCCCATGCGCCTCGGAGTGGTCGACGTCGGGTCCAACACCGTGCACCTGCTCGTGGTCGACGCCCACCGCGGCGCGCAGCCGCTGCCGGCGACGTCGCACAAGATCGAGCTGCGGCTCTCCGAGCACGTCCTCGACGACGGCCGGATCGCCGACTCGGGGGAGGAGGCGCTGGCGGGCTTCGTGCGCGAGTGCCTCACGGTCGCCGAGGACCAGGGGGTCGAGGAGGTGATGGCGTTCGCCACCAGCGCGATCCGCGAGGCGCCGAACGGCGAGCAGGTGCTCGAGCGCGTGCGCGCCGACACGGGGATCGACCTCAGGGTGCTCTCCGGGGAGGACGAGGCGCGGCTGACCTTCCTGGCCGCCCGGCGCTGGTTCGGCTGGTCCAGCGGGACGCTCGCGGTGGTCGACATCGGTGGCGGCTCGCTCGAGCTGGCCGCCGGCATGGACGAGGACCCCGACGCCGCCGTCAGCCTGCCGCTGGGGGCGGGCCGGCTCACCCGCGACCTGCTGTACGAGGACCCGCCCCCGCCCGAGGTCGTCCGCGAGGTGCGTCGACAGGTGCGCCAGCGGATGGCGTCGGCCGTGCGCCCGATCAGCAAGGTGGGGCCGGTGGACCGCGCGGTCGGCACCTCCAAGACGATGCGCTCGCTGGCGCGGATCGCGGGGGCCGCGCCCAGCAGCGAGGGGCCGTACGCGCCGCGCTCGCTCGGGCGCGACGACGTCACCGCCATCGTGGCCCGGGTGGAGCCCCTGACGGCCGCGCAGCGGGCCCAGCTCCCTGGCGTCTCGCGCGAGCGCTCGCGGCAGCTTCTCGCGGGCGCGCTCGTCGCCGAGGCGGCCATGGACCTGCTCGGCCTCGAGCGCCTCGACATCTGCCCGTGGGCGCTGCGGGAGGGACTGCTGCTCGACCGCCTCGACGCCATGCGCTGAGCCGCGGGACGGGGCTCGCCCGCAGTCCCTGCGCCGGGGCGTCCTCCCCGCGCCGGGGCCCGCTCTCCCCGCGTCCGGGCACGCTCCGTGGGCGGCGGCCCGGGCCCGTGCGGGGACCGCTCGGTACGCTCGGGACATGGCCGCAGCGGTGTCGATCCCAGGTGCCACGGTGGCCCTGTCGACCGCATCGGTCTACCCCGAGTCGTGCGCCTCGGCGTTCGCGACCGCCGCGCGGCTCGGCTACGACGGCGTCGAGGTGATGGTCTGGACCGACCCCGTCTCCCAGGAGGCCGGCGCCATCGCGGCGCTGTCCGAGCTGCACGGCATACCGGTCGTGTCGGTGCACGCCCCCACGCTGCTGCTCACCCAGCGGGTGTGGAGCACCGACCCGTGGACCAAGGTGGACCGCTCGATCGAGCTGGCCCGGGAGCTCGGCGCCTCGACCGTCGTGCTGCACCCGCCGTTCCGCTGGCAGAAGGAGTATGCCCGCGACTTCGTGGAGGGCATCGCCGTGCGCGAGCACGAGAGCGGGGTGGCGCTGGCGGTGGAGAACATGTTCCCGTGGCGCGCGCGGCAGCGGGAGTTCGAGGCCTACCTGCCGCACTGGGACCCGGTGCCACAGGCGTACGACAACGTCACCCTCGACCTCTCCCACACGGCCACCGCGGGCTCCGACGCGATGGCCATGGCCGGGGCGCTCGGGGCCCGGTTGCGGCACGTGCACCTCGCCGACGGCCTGGGGTCGCTCAAGGACGAGCACCTGGTGCCTGGCCGCGGCGCCCAGCCCTGCGCCGAGTTCCTCGAGCTGCTGGCCACCCGCGGTTTCGCCGGAGCCGTCGTCGTCGAGGTGGGGACGCGCCGCGTCGCGCCCGAGCAGCGCGAGGTGGACCTCGCCGAGGCGCTTGCCTTCGCCCGCCTGCACCTCGCCGCGCCCTCCCCGGCGACGCCCGGTGAGGGCTCGGTGAGGTCCCGATGAGGGCTGCCGGTGAGAACGCGATGACGGCCGCCGGTGAGAGCCCCATGCGGCTCCCGGTGAGGCCCACGGTGGGGGACCGGTGAGCCCGCGCGGGCGCCGTCCGGGCGGCGCGGACACCAAGGCGGGGATCGTCACCGCGGCGCGGGTCGAGTTCGCCGAGGCCGGCTACGACGCGACCTCGCTGCGGGCCATCGCCCGCCGGGCGGGGGTGGACCCGGCGCTGGTGCACCACTACTTCGACGGCAAGCCGGAGCTGTTCGCGGCGGTCATGGACGTCCCGGTGGACCCCGTCGCGCTGGTCGACCGGGTTCTCGCCGGGCCGCGCGAGGAGGTCGGCGCCGCGCTCGTGCGCACCTTCCTCGGGGTCTGGGACTCGCCCGAGGGCAGGCCGCGGTTCCAGGCGCTGATCCGGTCGGCGGTGAGCCACGAGGAGGCCACCCGCATGCTGCGCGAGTTCCTCACCCGGGAGATCTTCGGCCGGGTGACCCAGGCGCTGGCTGCCGACGGCGTCTGCGCCGAGGACCTCGAGCTGAGGGCCGGGCTGGCCGCCTCGCAGATGATCGGAGTGGCCATGATGCGCTACGTCGTGGAGTTCCCGGCCGTCGTCGCCGCGAGCCACGACGAGCTCGTGGCGTGGGTCGGCCCCGGCCTGCAGCGCTACCTCGTGCCCTGACCTCGAGTGCCGCCGGGGCCCCGGTCCGTCTGCGGATCGCCGGGCGTGGGGCCCTTGTCGCCGGCGGGGCACGGAGTTATATTCAACGCATGATGAAAAACGCCATCGAGATCGACCACCTCCGGGTGGTGCGCGGCGGACGGACCGTCCTGCCGGACCTCTCCGTGCGGATCCCCGCCGGCCAGGTGGTGGGGCTGCTCGGGCCCAGCGGCAGCGGCAAGTCCACGCTGATCCGCGCGATCGTGGGGGTGCAGGTCGTGGCTGCCGGGGACGTGCGCGTGCTGGGCGAACCGGCCGGCTCGCCGTCGCTGCGCCGGCGCGTCGCCTACGTCACCCAGTCGCCGAGCGTCTACGACGACCTCACCGTGCGGGCCAACGTCCGCTACTTCGCCGACGTCCTGGGCGCCGACCGGGCCACCGTCGACTCGGCCATCGAGGCCGTCGACCTGACGAGCCACGCCGACGTCCTCGTGGGGCGGCTGAGCGGAGGCCAGCGCTCGCGGGTGTCGCTGGCCGCGGCACTGGTCGACGACCCCGAGCTGCTCGTCCTCGACGAGCCGACCGTGGGGCTCGACCCGGTGCTGCGCCGGGACCTCTGGAACCTGTTCGGACGCCTTGCGGCACAGGGCCGTTCGCTGCTCGTGTCGAGCCACGTCATGGACGAGGCCTCCCGGTGCGACCGGCTCCTGCTGCTGCGCGAGGGCGAGGTGCTGGCCGACGCGACCCTCGAGGAGCTCCGCCACCGCACCGGCGCCGACGACGCCGAGGGCGCGTTCCTCGCCCTCATCGACCGAGCCGAGGAGGCCGCCCGATGAACCTGCGCCGCACCGCCGTCACCGCCGGGCGGGTCCTGGCCCAGCTGCGCGCCGACCACCGCACGATCGCCCTGATGCTCGTGGTGCCGCTCGTCCTCATGGGGCTGCTCGCCTGGGTCTTCAGCGGCACGCCGGTCTTCGACTCCATCGGGGCCGCCCTGCTGGGCGTCTTCCCGTTCATCGTGATGTTCGTCGTGACCAGCGTCGCCACCCTCCGCGAGCGCACCTCCGGCACGCTCGAGCGGCTGCTCACGACGCCGATGGGCAAGGGCGACTTCATGCTCGGCTACGCGATCGCCTTCGGCGTCATGGCCGTCGCCCAGGCGCTGGTCACCACCGCGTTCGCCGTGTGGGTCTGCGGGCTCGACGTCGCGGGGTCGCTGTGGCTGCTCGTCGTCGTGGCCGTCCTCGACGCCGTCCTGGGGACCGCGCTCGGCCTGCTCGCGAGCGGGTTCGCGCGCACGGAGTTCCAGGCGGTGCAGTTCATGCCGGCCTTCGTGCTGCCGCAGTTCCTGCTCTGCGGCCTGCTCGTGGCCCGCGACAGCATGCCCGACGTGCTGCGGTGGGTCTCGGACGTGCTGCCCCTGTCGTATGCCGTGGACGCCATGAAGTCGGTGACCACCAGTGCCGCCCCCGGCGGGGACGTGGCGTCCGACGCGGCGGTCATCGCGCTGTGGGTCGTCCTCGCCCTGGTCCTCGGCAGCCTCACCCTGCGCCGGCGCACGGCCTGAGGCCCGCGGTCGTGGAGGAGGCCGCCCACCACTAACCTTGACGGCGGCCCGCCCGAAAGGAACCCCGTGGACGCCAGTGACCTGCTGCGCAACAGCCTGCTCCAGCTCTCCAAGAGCGACGCCGTCCGGCGCACCGTCGAGAAGGCGCCGGTCAGCCGCCAGGTCGTGCACCGGTTCATCCCCGGCGAGAGCACGGCGGACGTCGTCCGTGCGACGGCCGAGCTGCGCACCACCAACCGGCTGGCGACGATCGACTACCTGGGCGAGGACACCACCGACCTGACCCAGGCGATCCGCACCCGCGACGCCTACCTCGCGCTGCTGCGGGCCCTCGCCGACGCCGACCTGTCGCAGCACGGCATGGGCGAGGTGAGCCTCAAGCTCTCCGCGCTCGGCCAGTACCTGCCCGGCGACGGCGACAAGATCGCCCTCGAGCACGCCCGCGAGATCTGCGAGGCCGCGGCTGCCGCCGGCACGACGGTGACGCTCGACATGGAGGACCACACCACCACCGACGCCACGCTGGAGACGCTGCGCGAGCTGCGCCAGGACTTCCCATGGGTCGGTGCCGTGATCCAGTCCTACCTTCGCCGCAGCGAGGCGGACTGCCGCGACCTGGCGCACGAGGGCAGCCGCGTGCGGCTGTGCAAGGGGGCCTACAAGGAGCCCGAGTCGGTCGCCTTCCAGTCCCGCTCCGAGGTCGACCAGAGCTACGTGCGGTGCCTCAAGGTGCTCATGGGCGGCGGGGGCTACCCCATGGTCGCCAGCCACGACCCGCGCCTCATCGAGATCGCCGGCGCGCTCGCCGCGCACCACGAGCGCGAGGCCACGACCTTCGAGTACCAGATGCTCTACGGCATCCGGCCCGAGGAGCAGAAGCGGATCGCGGACCGCGGCGACCAGATGCGGGTCTACCTGCCGTACGGCGAGCAGTGGTACGGCTACCTCATGCGCCGGATGGCCGAGCGCCCCGCCAACACCGCCTTCTTCCTGCGCGGTCTCGTCACCAGGAACTGAGGGGCGCCGGCCGCCGCCCGGCTGCGAGACTGGCGTCATGTCTACTGTCGCGATCCTCGGCGCCGGCGTCATGGGCGAGACCCTGCTGTCGGGACTGGTCCGGTCCGGGCGCAGCGTGTCCGACCTCGTGGTCACCACGCGGCGCCCCGAACGCGCCGACGAGCTCGTCGAGCGCTACGGCGTGCGCGCGATGTCCAACCTCGAGGCGGCCGAGGCCGCCGACACGCTCGTCCTGGTCGTGAAGCCGCAGGACATGGCCGGCCTGGTCGAGGAGATCCGCGACCACGTCGAGCCGGGCAACCTCGTCGTGAGCCTCGCCGCCGGCATACCGACGTCGTTCCTCGAGAGCCGGCTGCCGGAAGGCGTCGCGGTGGTGCGCGTCATGCCCAACACGCCCGCGCTCGTCGACCAGGGGATGGCCGCGATCAGCGGCGGCCGCAGCGCCGACGCCCCGCACCTGGCCGAGGCGGCCGAGCTGCTGCGCTCGTGCGGCCGGGTCGTCGAGGTCGCCGAGAAGCACCAGGACGCCGTCACCGCCATCAGCGGCTCGGGACCGGCATACATCTTCTACGTCGTCGAGGCGATGATCGAGGCCGGCGTCGTCCTGGGGCTGCCACGCCCCACCGCCACCGAGCTGGTCGTCCAGACCCTCTTCGGCGCGGCCACCATGATCCGGGAGACCGGCCAGCACCCCACCGTCCTGCGCGAGCAGGTCACCTCCCCGGGCGGCACGACCGCGGCCGCGCTGCGCACGCTCGACGACCACAAGGTCCGGGCCGCCTTCATCTCGGCGATGGAGGCTGCGGCCCGTCGCTCGCACGAGCTGGCGTCCGGCCATGACTGAGACCACCACGCAGGAGGTGCGGGTCGTCCGCGTCGACGGGTCGACCTGGCGCAACTACCGGGACGTCCGGCTCGCCATGCTCCAGGACGCGCCGCGCGCCTTCGGGACGACGTATGCCGAGGCGGCCGCCCGCAGCGACGAGGAGTGGCGTCGGATGGTGGCCCAGTCGCACACCTGGCTCGCGCTGGACGGCGACCGCCCGCTCGGGTCCGTGGCGCGTTTCCGCCTGCCCGACCAGCCCGGGGACGAGTGCGTCCTGGTCGGGATGTGGGTCGACCCCGCGGCCCGCGGCCGGGGCGTGGGGGAGCGGCTCGTGCGCACCGTGCTCGACTCGGCGGTGGCCGAGGGCCTGTCCCGGGTGCTGCTCGAGGTGGCCCACGAGAACGCCCCCGCCCGCGCGCTGTACCAGCGGATCGGCTTCGTACCCACCGGTCGGACCAGCGTGATGCCGCACGACCCCACCATCACCGAGCTGGAGATGGAGCTCGTGCTCGGTGGCGACGGGGCTCGATCTTGGTGAACTCTGGGCGAACCCATCTGACTTCGCGGACCCGGTGCATGCGAGAGTGGGGCGCATGAGCGAGATCACCGTGCGGGGGTTGACCGAGGACGAGTGGGAGACCTACCGCTCCGTCCGGCTGGCCGCCCTGGAGGAGTCGCCCGAGGCCTTCGCGGCGACCCTCGCGCAGGAGCAGGGGTACGACGAGGAGCTCTGGCGGCTGCGGATGCGCCGCTCGCAGCGCCTCCTGGCGCAGGACGCCGACGGGCAGGCCGTGGGGGTGGCGAGCGTGGGGCACGCCGAGGACGCCCCCGAACGGGTGGCCGAGCTGTTCGGCCTGTGGGTGCGCCCGGCTGCACGGGGCACCGGGGTGGCGACCCAGCTCGTGCAGGCCGGCGCCGACACGGCCCGCGCCCAGGGCCGCAGCCACCTCGCGTACTGGGTCGGGACGGACAACGGCCGGGCGGTCGCCTTCGCCAGCGGGTTCGGGTTCCGCCCCACGGACACCCGCCGGCCGATGCGGGTCAGCGACGGTGACGAGGACGAGATCGCGATGGTCCTGCCGCTCGGGGACGACCGCGGCGTGCCGACCCTGCGCTGAGCACCACCCGACCCGACCCCGCGTCGGTTCCCCCCTGCCTCGACCCCCTCGAGGCCGGGGTCAGGGGCGGGACGCGAGCCGCTCGATCAGGGACGTCGGGCCGCTCACGATGAGGGTGTCGTGCCCGCTCACCTTGGTCTCCGGCACGGCATACGTGAAGTCGGCGCCGGGGGACTTCACGCCGACCACGGTGACGCCGTACTTCGAGCGGATGGCGCTCTGCGCCAGCGTGAAGCCGATGGCCTCCTGCGGCGGGCGCATCTTGACGATGGCGAAGCCGTCGTCGAACTCGATGTAGTCCATCAGCTTGCCGTTGAGCAGGTGCGCGACCCGGCGGCCGCTCTCGGCCTCGGGGGTGATGACGTGGTGCACGCCGATCCGCTCCAGGATGCGGGTGTGCTCGGGGGTGAGGGCCTTGGCCCAGATCGTGGGGATGCCGGCGTCGACGAGGTTCATCGCGCACAGCACGCTGGCCTCGACCGAGGAGCCGATGCCGACCACGGCCAGCTTGAAGCTGCGCGCCTTGAGGTGGGCCATGGCAGCCGGCTGGGTGGCGTCGGCCTGGACGATCTTGGAGACCTTGCCGAGGAACGACTCCGCCAGCACCGGGTCGACCTCGACGGCCACGACCGTGTGCCCCAGGCGCTGCAGCTCGACGGCCACCGCCCCGCCGAACCGGCCGAGGCCGATCACCAGGACGTCGTCCTCGTACAGCTTCTTCGCCACGGGGGAACGCTACCGCGTGTTCTCCCGCCGTATGCCGCACCGTCGGCGCACCGGGGACCGGAGGATGCCCGGGCCTGCTCCGGCGGGTAGCGTGCCGGCATGCCCTCACAGGTGCGGGTGGTCTGGGACCCCGGCTTCACCGCGTACGACTTCGGGCCCGGGCACCCCATGAACCCCGCGAGGCTCGACCTCACCGCACGCCTGTGCGACGCCCTCGGGGTGTTCGACGCCGAGGGCGTCGACGTCTTCTCGCCGCAGCCACCCGAGGACGCGCTGCTCACCAGCGTGCACGAGCCGGCCTACGTCGAGGCGGTCCGGGAGGCCTCCGTGGACCCCGGTGCGGCCGACACCTCGCGCGGGCTCGGGACCGACGACGACCCCGCGTTCCGCGGCATGCACGAGGCGAGCGCGCGGGTCGTGGAGGGCACCCGGCAGGTCTGTGCCGACGTCTGGGAGGGCCGCGCCGAGCACGGGGTCAACTTCTGCGGCGGCCTGCACCACGCCATGGCGGGCAACGCCTCGGGGTTCTGCATCTACAACGACATCGCGGTCGGCATCCGCTGGCTGCTCGACCACGGCGCGCAGCGGGTGGCGTACGTCGACGTCGACGTCCACCACGGCGACGGGGTGCAGAGCATCTTCTGGGACGACCCGCGGGTGCTCACGATCTCGGTGCACGAGTCGGGGCGGGCGCTGTTCCCCGGCACCGGCTGGCCGTCGGAGACCGGCGGGCCCGGGGCCGAGGGGTCGGCCGCCAACGTGGCCCTGCCCCCCGGGACGGGGGACTCGCCCTGGCTGCGGGCCCTGCACTCGACCGCGCTGCCCCTCGTCCGCGCCTTCCGTCCCGACGTGCTGGTGACGCAGCACGGCTGCGACACCCACGTCCAGGACCCGCTGGCCCACCTGGCCCTCTCGGTCGACGCCCAGCGTGCCGCCGCGGACGCCCTGCACCGGCTCGCGCACGAGGTCTGCGGCGGGCGCTGGGTGGCGCTGGGGGGTGGGGGCTACGAGCTCGTCCACGTCGTGCCCCGCACGTGGACGCACCTGACCGCCATCGCGGCGCACCGGCCGGTGCCCCTCACCGCCGAGGTGCCGGCCGACTGGCTCGACCACGTGCGGACGGCCTACGGGCGCGAGGGGCCCCGGCGGATGGGCGACCTGGACCCGGCAGAGGGGCCGATCTGGCACCAGCCCTGGGACATGGGCTACAACCCGCACAGCGACGTGGACCGCGCGATCATGGCCACGCGCGAGGCGGTCTTCCCGCTGCACGGCCTCGACCCCTGGTTCGACTGATATGTAGTCGCATCCTGTCAAGTGGGCAGGGTGAGGCGCCGCCGGCTGGGTTGTCGGCGGCGCCTCTGCGTTCACGCGGGTTGGGTGTCCGGGGCGGCGTGTCAGGTCGACGCGCGGTCAGTCTGATATTCGCGGGTTGGGTACCGCAGGGCGGTGTTTCGGCTGGGGCCTT